>JADZFR010000038.1 GCA_020849795.1 Planctomycetota bacterium
CATCGATTATCGGACGTAGCAAACTGGGGTCGGTTATGGACCGGGCGATTTCAAGCGTGGTTGCTGCCATCATTGGCTGGTTTTGTTTCGCCGGGCTGGTGCACATCGAAGGCGCGTCGCTGGCAGTGCTTCGAAAGCTATGAGAGGTCCATCCCGGGTCGCCCGAGCGATCCTGGGCCGATTCTGAGCGTTTCGCCCTGGAACGCGCTTGATGTAGAGGGCTACTGCCCATCTACCCTGGGTCAGCTCCGGATCAGCGGCAACTTGAACCGGACGGACCGCCTTGCCAGTGCCTCAACAACTTCCAGTGCGGCCCCGGCGCCTTCCGCGTTCATCGCCTGCAGCCCGCGCAGCAACTCAACGGCCGAACCGACCCAACGCAGCTCTTCTCTAAGGTCGCGTGCCTGAAACAGAAAGTCATGGTCGCCGGGCAGCCACAGGGTTGGCTTGGTCAGTTGGTCGGGGTTGCCGGCGGCATGGCACAGTGCCTCCCACTCCGACTCCCCCACTGCAGAGGCGCTAAAGGGCGCCGTGGGGGACTCGTCCCAATCGAGAGCGTGGGGGAGTTCCTTGTTGAGCCAATGGCGCCACGCGCTGACGGCACTGGCAATGACTTCAGGGTCCTCATCCCGGTGCAAGTCCCCCACTCCGCCGCTTTCGGCGTAGAAGCGGGTCAGATTTCCAAGCAAGAAGCGAGGCATTTATCTCCAGAGTACCCGTTGGCCGCGCCGCAAATCCAACGTGATGTTGCCCGACCAGTTGCGCTGGTCAACGTCGTAGGCAGCGTGGCAGAACTGGCACAGCGCTGCCAGGTTTTCATCGGCGCAGTTTGTCGGGTCGTGATCAAGGTGTGCCGTGGCCAGGATCACGACCGCTTGCCGCAACTGCGGGATCTGGCCGCCGTGGTGAATCACGTACTTCCACCAGAAGTCTTTGGGCCACGGCAGCGGGCCGGGAATGGTCTTCCCGAGAGCGTTGCGCCATTGGCCGTCGGCACCTGCCCAGCAGTTCTCGGCGCCCACCAGTACCTCGGCACCGTGCGGCTTGCCGCACCACTGGCAGTGTCCGTTGGCTCGCTCAAAACGGACGCGCCGACTGATGTTTCTCCAGTTCTTCGGGTACTTCAGTTTCTGCGCTCGTCGCCGCCGTGCCACGATATCCATGCCGCTCCCCCACCGGAATTGTAGCGGCAGCCCCGACACGCCCGTGGTATGCCGCAGCCAGTGCGTGTGCTCTGCCTGATAACTGGCGCTTCGCCGGCGTATCCGCCAACTCTCTGGCGGCTGTGGCGCGGCACGCTCTTCAAGCTTGAACGCCAAACCCGCGCCATGGCGCGGGAAGCCGCTGTTGGCAGGCTTCGGGGCAACACTTGGCACAGCGCTTGCAATTCTGGCTTGTTGCGTCACGCATTCGGTGGCGTGACGGGCAAAACCACAGGTATACTCGCGGCTTCACGGAGGACTGACAATGAAGAGGCTATGGGCACTATCGCTGACGGCACTCGCGATGTTCGCGCTTTCCGGCTGCTACACGCGCACGGTCATTGTCGAGTCCGACCGGGAGCGCGAGCCGCGGCGCGAGCCCGAACGGGAACCTGAGCGCGAGCCCGAAACGAACATCACGATCGAAATCGAGATCGTGCAGTTTCGCGAGCCCCTGGCCCCCCACGGCACGTGGGTCGAGATCGAGGGCTACGGTGACTGCTGGTACCCACACGATGTAGATGACGACTGGCGCCCCTACAGCCACGGCCATTGGGTCTGGCTGGACGACTATGGCTGGTACTGGGTGTCGGATTACGAGTGGGGTTGGGCCTGCGAGCACTACGGGCGCTGGGTTTACTACAAACACCGCTGGCACTGGGTGCCTGGCCATGAGTGGAGCGGCGGCTGGGTGGTTTGGCGCGAGGGCGGTGGATATGTGGGCTGGGCGGCTTTGTCGCCGTCGTGCGAGTGGTCGGACCGGGATGGTATCCGTCACGAAGGCCGGCACTGGGAATCGGAGATCGACAACGATTGCTGGGTGTTCGTGGAGCACAGGCACTTTGCGTCGACAAGGTTGCACCTGGTGATCGTGAGCCGGCGCGAAACGGTGGTGATCTTGCGCCGCTGCAGTGTGCGGGGCAGCCTGACAGTAGTGAATGGCCGCCCCATGAACCGGGCCATCCGGCAGGAGGAGTGCGAGAAGTTCACGGGCCAGAAGGCGCCACGCCGCAAGATCAGGGACGAGTCGGACCACAAAGCCGCCGACCGCAGGAAAGATGACGGCGACAACGTGTACGTGTATCGCCCGCGAGTGAAGAAACAGAAGCCCGATCCGGACAAGCGCGAGACTGACAAAGAAAAGAAAGAGCGCGAGGAACGCGAGAAGAAGGAAAAGGCCGACAAAGAGAAGGCAGAGAAGGAGAAGGCCGAGAAGGAAAAGAAAGAGCGCGAAGAGCGGGAGAAGAAAGAGAAGGAAGAGAAGGAGAAGAAGGATCGCGAAGAGCGCGCCAAGAAAGAGAAGGAAGAGCGCGCCAAGAAAGAGAAGGAAGAGCGCGAAAAGAAGGAGAAGGAAGAGAAAGAGAAGAAGGACCGCGAGGAACGCGAGAAGAAGGAAAAGGCCGACAAAGAGAAGGCAGAGAAGGAGAAGGCCGAGAAGGAAAAGAAAGAGCGCGAAGAGCGGGAGAAGAAAGAGAAAGCCGACAAGGAAAAGGCCGACCGCGAGAAGGCAGAGAAAGAGAAGGCCGAGAAGGAAAAGAAAGAGCGCGAAGAGCGGGAAAAGAAAGAGAAGGAAGACAAGGAAAAGGCCGACCGCGAGAAGGCAGAGAAGGAGAAGGCCGAGAAGGAAAAGAAGGAGCTCGAAGAGCGCGAGAAGAAAGAGAAGGAAGACAAGGACAAGAAGGATCAGGAAGAGCGAGAGAAAAAAGAGCGCGAGGAACGCGAAAAGAAGGAAAAGGAAGAGAAGGAAAAGAAGGACAAAGAAGAGCGCGAGAAGAAGGACAAGGACAAGGACAAGTAGCCTTGCCAGCAAACCATACAGGCGGCGGCCAACTCGGTCGCCGCCTGCCGTTTCTCACCCGTGCTGCCATGGATTGCCGGTGCGGGAGCAAGGCATGCAAACGCACCAGCCCCCTGTTTGACTTCACCACGGTTGGTGGTACGGTCGAATGGTTGCCGTTGCGAGAGGTTGATCCATGTTCCGTGGCGCGATTACAGCCCTGGTCACACCCTTCAAGCCGGACTACCGCATCGATTTCGAGGCGCTGGATCGCCTCGTCGAGTTCCAGGTTGAACAAGGTATCGAAGGAATCGTTGCCTGTGGTAGCACCGGCGAAGCCATCACACTGACGCTAAACGAGCGCTGCGACGTAATTGAACGTGTCATCAAGCGCGTCAAAGGACGTGTGCCGGTCCTGGCTGGCACCGGCGGCTCCGCCACAGCCGAAGTGGTCGAAGCCACCACGCGCGCACAAAAGCTGGGCGCCAACGGCGCGCTGATCAACACTCCTGCCTACAACAAGCCGCAACAGGAAGGCCTGTACTTGCACTATGCGGCGGTCGCCAAGGCGGCCCCCGCCTTTCCGGTCATGCTTTACAACATCCCTGGTCGCACGGCTGTGACCATGTCAACCGAAGTCATGCAGCGCCTGTGCGCGGACTTTCCGACCAGCTTCGTCGCGTACAAAGACGCAACCGCCAACCTGAAGCAGACCGAAGAGGTACTGCGCGTTACGCCGTTGACGCTGCTCTCGGGCGACGACGGATTGACGCTGCCCATGATCAGCCTGGGCGCGCAAGGCATCGTCAGCGTGATCAGCAACGTCGTGCCCAAAGCTGTGCGCGAGCTGTCAGACTTGTCGCGCGCCGGCAAGTTCAAGGAGGCGCAGGCCCTGAACCACAGGTTGGCGCCGGTCATTGACGCCTGCTTCATTGAAAGCAACCCGGTACCGGCCAAGGCTGCATTGCATCTGATGGGCAAGTGTGGACCCACCACA
Organism: Planctomycetota bacterium; assembly: GCA_020849795.1. Taxonomy (GTDB): domain Bacteria; phylum Planctomycetota; class UBA8742; order UBA2392; family UBA2392; genus JADJRK01. The sequence continues at coordinate 3,977 of JADZFR010000038.1, forward strand.
CGCTTGCCGCTGGCCCCGATCAGTGAAAAGAGCCTCGCGATTGTCCGCAAGGCCCTTCACGATTTCGGAACGCTGTAGGCCGCGCTAACTGCGTTTGCGGCGCCGCCAGGCGAGCAACGCCAGCAGGCCTGTCCCCCACACGGCCCCCCCACCGGCGGCTGCGCAACCGCCGCCGCCACCGTCTTTGTTCTTGCTGCCGCCCGATGAACTCGGGAAAGCGCCGGTCTCATTGACGTACACGACCACATAGTCAATCGCGGTTAGGCCAAAGCGGTCCGTGACTGTGAGCGCGAACCTGAGCGTGTCGTCTGTGGCTGGTGCTGTGAACGTCGGTTGTGCTGTAGTGTCGCCCGTCAGCACCACGGTGTTCGTGCCGCCGATCTGGGTCCAGGCCCAGGTGATTGCGTCGCCGCTGTTGGGGTCGGTGCTGGCAGTGCCGTCCAACGTTACGGGCGCGTTCCAGATCAGTGCCTGGTCCGGGCCGGCATTGGCCACCGGGGCGACGTTCACTTCAATGGTTACCTGAACTGTGTCTGTCGAAAAGTCGCCGCGATCGTCTGTGACCGTCACCTCGAAAGTGGCCACTTCGTTCACCGTCACAGCTGGCGCAGTGAACGTCGGTGACGCAGTGCTGGCGCCAGTCAGCACAATCGCAATGCCGCTGGTCTGCACCCACGCGTAGGTCATGGGGTCGGATTCCGGGTCTGTGCTGGCGGATGCGTCAAGCGCTCCGGGGTCAGTGCCAAGCACGCCAAAGTCGGCGCCTGCATCGGCGACCGGAGCCAGGTTGTTCTGAACCGTGACCTGCACGGTGTCGGTCGTGAACGCGCCGCTGCAATCAGAGGTAGTGACTTCAAACGTAACGACCTCGTCCTGCGCGACGCCGGGTGCGGTGAACGTTGGATTGGCCACAGAAGCCGAGTTCAGGGTCAGGGTGATCGAGCCGCCGGTCTGCTGCCATGCGTAAAACACAGTGTCGCCGTCTGCGTCACTGCTGCCGGCGGCGTTCAACTGCCCCGGGTTGTTCTCACGCACCGTGATGTCGGTGCCCGCGTCGGCCGTCGGTGCGGAGTTGCTGCGCAGGTCAAACTCAAGGGCAAGGTAATGCAGCGCCCCGGTGTTCGTGGCGACCGTGTCCCGGATGCGCACCGTCCACGTGCCTTGCACCGGCAGGCAGGTCAGCGCCGACATGTCGTCGTCGTCCTGCTTGGTGTCCGGAAACACTGCTATCACGTCGAATGCGCCGTTGAGCTGACCATTGTTCGTTGATTTCAACGTCACTGTCGTTCCGCCCGGGTGCTGCAACGTGACTGACACATCACCGCGCCGCTCGTGATGGATGCGGGTGTGAACGCGCACGCCGGTGATCACACGCGAGTCATTGACCACAAACGTGCGCGAAATGCCGGTGGCGTTGTTGTCAGGGATGTTCACAGCCGTCCCGCCGTTCACTGCGTCATTGAAAAACAGCTTCTGCTGAGCGACGTCGTGGCTGCTCGCGACCACCCAGCCGGTCTGGTCGTTCGGTATGCCCGTTTGCGGATTGGCCGGAATACTCGTGCCCCTGACGCGCAGTGTCCAGTTCCCCGACATCGGCGCATCGACATGCACCAGCTCAATGTTGTCGCGAATGTTCGCGCCGGTGTTGGTGAAGGCATACGTGTGGTCGCTGGTACTGGCAGAGTTGACGCCACGCCACGGGTAGTAGATGCCGCCCACGGGGTCTTCCAGTTCAATGTCGAGGTTGTTCACCAGGCTGACCGTTGCGCCAACGCTGGCCCAAACGTCAAGCCAGGTCAGCACCATGTGTATGGGGTCGCTGTTTGACACGGTGAAACTGTACTCTTGAACTTTCCCACTGCTTGTAGTGCCACGGAAGATGCGATTTCCGCCGCTGGCCTTGTCGGCCAGAATCAAGTCGGCAGCCGCCTGCACATCGACAAGACCAAATCCGTAATGGTAGTCAGGACCCGGGTGGTACTTGTCGCGGCAAGTCTGTGCCAGCACGGCTCGCGCAACGTCGGGCGTGAACACCTGGTCGTTGTGCTCGCGGCGCCACAACTGGCTCAGCAGCACGACCGATCCGCACACGCTCGGGCCGCTCATGCTCGTGCCCGAGTAGCTGTCGTATGCGTTGTTGGCGCTCGAGATCGAGCTGGTCAGGCTGACGCCGTTGGCACAGAACTGCGGCACCAGGCGGCCATCCAGCGCGGGACCGCAGCTGGAGAAGTTCGCAAGGTCTTCGGCGTCATCGGCCGCCGCAATGATGAAACCGTTGCGGTGTGAGTTCGTCGTCGGCACCGAACAGGTGGGGTTTGCGGCGCCGAAGGGTTTGGTGCCATACGGTGAGTATGTGGCGTAGTTCCCGGCCGACTGCACCATGCAGGTAAGGATGTCGCGGTTGGTGATGTCCGGTTGCTGCGTTGTGCTGTTGTAGTCGCCGTACTCGCCGCCACCGTTGCCGAAGTCAGCGTAGCTGTGATTGTCGGCCACATGATTGTAGTTGTGCTTGGCATCGCGCCGACCGCCATCGATATTGTTCCACAGGTGCACCAGCGCAACCGCGCGCGGCGCATAGCCCTGCGCTGTCGCGTTGCCGGTACCGTTGCCGACAATGGTGCCGGTCACGTGGGCCGCGTGATTGTGCAGAGTGGTGTTCATGTTGAAGACGCGGCTGGTGCCGGGCCAGTTGCTGGGCGCCGAGACGCCCGCCAAGCCGCCGTATTGCTCATGGGTCATGCGTGCGACGCCGGCATCCCAGACCGCTGCGACTTGCCCGTTGCCGTCCAGGTCATAGGGGCTGACGTCGATGGTGGCCGGGTCCGCATTGGCCATGGCTGCGCTGGTCTGGTTTGTGGACACCCGGGTTGCGCGCGGCGCGATCTGCTCAATGAGATGGCTGGCAAGCAGTTGCTGCACACCTGTATGCGGCAAGGCCAGCGTAAGGCGAGGGCTTGCACCATCGAAGCCGCCTTCGAGTACTTGTGCCTTCGTGAGCGCCAGCAGGGGCGCCGCTTGTTCGGGCGTCACGTCGCGCCAGAACAGTACTTCGTATTCGCCGCCCAGGTCGCCGCCCGTCGACAGGTCGTACATCGACCGGCTCATGCGGTCCTCGAGCATGACAGGCAGTGTTCCCACCACAAGCGGGTTCTCGGACAACACGCCGCTCAGTTCATGGCTGGAAGCGCGAAGCATGTGGGTGTGCGGATAAGCGTAACCGACAAATGCCACGTCGCGAGCTGCAAGCCGGTTTGCCAGTGCGCGCGTCATGTCGCCACGCAGCTTCAGGTAGAACACTTCGCCGGCTGCTGGCACCGGACAGGTGGCGTCGGCCAGCGCATAGCGCGACTTAAGCTGAATCTGCCGAGCCAGCTCGGCGGGCGCCAATTGAGACTCAAAACGCGACTGCGCACCCAGGTCAAATGGCCGGCCAAGCTCAAGGCTTGACTGCATGCGTGCCGGCGCGCGCTGCTGGCTTGCGGCAGGGGTCCCGCGCATCAGTCCGAGTACGGCGACACAACCAAGCAGCGCGGCAATCGCGCCGAACATTCGAATTCGCATGTAAGCCCCCACATCCCCGGATGCTGCCTGACAGCGCGCGCGAGGCTGTCCTCGCACCCCGCCGTCGCTTCACTCACGATTCGGAATCGTTCGCAGGCCCAGCCACGCGCCTGCAACGACCATCAACACAAGCCACAACCAACCGCTGCTGCCATCAGTAGAGCAGCCACCGCCATCTTTCTTGCCACCGCCTCCGCCCCCACTGCTGCCGCCGCCTCCGCCGATTGTGATGGTCACCGTGTCGATGTCAATTTCGCCGTTGCCGTCGTTGACCAGCAACTGGAAGACCAGCACGTCGTTCGCTCCTGGCGCAACAAAGTCGGGCGTTGCCGTGGTCTCGTTGTTCAGTGTGACGGGGTTTACGCCGCCGATCTGTGTCCATTGGTAGGTCAGCGGGTCAGAGTCCGGGTCACTGCTCGCCGATCCATCCAGCAGCACGCTTGCGTTCTGTGCCACGGATTGATCGGGGCCCGCGTCTGCAATCGGTGGATTATTCGTCGGCAATGGCGTCAACGTGACGATCACGTCATCGGTATCCTGCGCCAGCCCGTCGTTCACCGTAAGCCGCATCGTTACGGGCGTGGAAGCAACAACCGTGGGCGCCGTAAACGTCGGCGTTGCGGTATTTGCGCCAGTTAGAATCAGCCATCCGGTACCGATCTCGGCCCACGAGTATGTGATTGGGTCGCCGTTAGGGTCGTTGCTGCCGGTGCCGTCCAGAGCGCCCGGCTGTCCGGACTGGATCGAGAAATCAGTGCCGGCGTCTGCATTCGGAGGCGTATTTGGCACCACTACGTTCTGAACGTTGATGTTCACTAGGTCCGTGTCCTGGCCGCCTTGCCCGTCGCTGACCGCAAGCTGGAACGTGCACACCTGGTTGCTGCCCACCAGTGGCGCCGTAAAGCTGGGCGTTGCCGTGGTCACTCCGGCCAGTGTCACGGTGGGGCCGGCTGTCTGCGTCCAGATGTAGGTCAACGGGTCGGCGTCGGGGTCGTTGCTGGCGGTACCGTTGAGGTTGACCAACGTGCCTTCGTTGACGGTCTGGTCGATGCCGGCGTTGGCGTTGGGCGGGTTGTTGCCCGGCGTGCCGGAGGGGTCGACGTCAATCTCCAGGGTTATGTACTCAAGCGTGCCAACGGTCCCGCTGGTGAGGTCGGATACGACCACCGTCCATGTGCCGTTGGCAGGGCGCGTCAGGAGCGTGGTCACGTCGTTGTCGAACTGACGCGTGTCAGGATAGACCGCAATCAGGTCGTCCTTGGTGTTGGTGTCATTCATTTCCAGCGTGACGGTCGTGGCGCTGGGGTGCGTCAGCGTGATGCGGATATTGCCGCGCGCCGTGTGGCGCACATCAACGTACAGGCGCACGCCCGTGATGCTGCGGGTGTCACCAACGTTGAAGGTCCGGCTCAGGCCCGCCGGATTATTGTCGGGGATGGTGACGGGGCCGGCGGCGTTGAGGGCGTCTTCCATGATGATCTTGGAAGTGGTGATCTGGCGCTCGCACGCCAGCACAAAACCCTGCACGTTGTTCGGGTAGGTACCCTGCGCGTTGGCAGGGATCGAGAACCCGCGTACGCGGATCTTCCAGATGCCCGTGGCCGGGCTGGCAACGCTGGCCAGCTCAATGTTGTCGCGGCGGTTCGCGCCGGTTTGCGTCCAGACGTGTGTCTGTGACCCCGCGGCGGTCAGGCCGCTGTATGGGAATCGAATCGTGCTGCCATTCGGTTCCACAAGTTCCAGGTCAAGGTCATTGACCAGCTTGGTCCCGGCGCCGGTGGTTCCGGGCAGGTCCAGCCACGAGCAAACAACCCGCAGTGGCGTGGCGCTGCTGGTGACAAGGCAGTTGTACTCAACCATGCCGCCCTGGCGCACCTGGCCGCGCACGATGTGGCGGCCGCCGTTGCTCTTGTCGGCAAGAATCAGGTCGCAGGCACGCTTGCAGTCCACAATGCCGAAGCCGTACTGGTAGTCGGGGCCGGCATTGCCCATGTCAATCGCGGTCAGGGCGACGATCGCCCGGCCAGCGTCTGGTGCCAGAAAGCGGTTGTTCATTTCGCGATCGTATAGCTGGCTGATCAGTACAAGCGAGCCGCACACGCTGGGCCCGGACATGCTGGTGCCGTCCAGGCTGGCGTACATTGAGTTTGAGGACGATTGGGACGACGAGTATGTGCTTGTCAGACCAACACCATTGGCGCAAAAGTGCGGGACCAGGCGGCCGTCGTCGGTCGGACCGCGCGAACTGAAGCTGGCAATCGTCCCGCCCGGCGGGTCGTTCGTGGCGCCGATGACGTAGGCATTCTTCATGCAGGTGTCGTCACCGCATGTGTTGTTCCCGCTGCCATCGTTGCCGGCCGACTTGCACATGTTTATGAACAGGTCGCGAATGTCCGAGTCGCTGGCCTGGGCCGAGCCGTCGTAACCGCCTGTTCCGCCGCCCGAATTGCCGTAGCTGTGGTTGTCTGCCACGTGGCGATACTGGTTGCGCGCGGTGCGTCGCTCAGAATCCATGCTGTTCCAGTCGTAGGACAGAACAAAGCCTTCCGTCGCATAGCCGCGGGCGCTGGCATTACCGGTGCCATCGCCAATGATCGTGCCTACGACGTGCGTGGCATGGTAATGCTCCGACGTGCCGTCCATCTTGCGCACGCGCTTGGTGCCGTTGTTGATCGGGTTTGGCGTGCCTGCACTCTGCAGGTCCTGGTGCGTATCGCGCGCGCGGCCGCCGTCCCACACGCCGGCCACGTAACCTTGGCCGTTCAAGTTGTACGGGCTGCCACCGATGTCCGAGGCTTGCGCGTTAGAGAGGTTCGTGCTGTCAACGTTGTGCGTGACCCATACCGGCCGCGTCTGCACCCAAGCCACCAGCGGACTGCGGGCAAACGCCTTCAGGGCCGTGGCTGTCAGGCGTGTGTCGATGAACGGCGTAGCAAGGTCAAGTTCGCCGTAATCGTCAACGCTTGCTTCCAGTACCGGGGCGTCATGCGCCGCAAGCAGCGCCTGGGCGTCGCGTGGGTCGGTCGTCATCCAGAAGGTGACGCGAAACTCACCGGACTCAAACGACGGATCAGTGAGGCGCGCGTAGGCCTTTTCTTCGCATTGGTCCATTTCGCGCCGCAGCAGGGTGCCCGCGACATGCGGGGCGCCGCGCAGAAGCTGCCCGATTCGGGCCAGACTTTCGGCATCCCGGGCGTGAATGAAATGGCAGTGCAAGGCGGCATACCCGACGAAGGTGGCACCTGCGTCAGTCAATTGCTGCGCAAACTCCGCGCCCATCGGGCTGCGAAACTTGACGTAAAACACGGCGTCCGGTTCAGACGTCGGCAGTGGGCAAGCGGGTTCGGCCAACGCGAATCGAGATTCCAGTTCAATCAGTGCCGCACGCTCGTCAAAGGTCAACTTTTGCGCAAAATTCTGCTGGGCGGTGCTGTCGTAGGGCTCGCCCAGTTCCAGGCTTGTGGCCGGTCGTGTCCCCACGACATCACCGGCCTCGGGGGTGTCCTGGCTCGCAATGGGGCCGACAACCGCCAGCGTGGCGGAAGTGCAGGCCATAACGAGACCAAGGCACGCCCATGCGGATGGAAACCGCATCGGTGCCTCCTCTTCGTACGAAATGGTCCGAAATGCCAAAGAACTCAGTTGTTCGTTAACAGGAGGTTGCCCAGACCCCACCTAACTTACGTCAACGGACTCACTATTAAAAAGTTCACTCTTCGGTCGATATTTCAGTCACATCCTAACCTCCATCGAGCAGCCACGTTATGTGGAAAAGTCCCGTACTCGACGCCCCCCCGTGACTGCGGTACCTTAAGCCTATGCTGCTAACCACCGAGCTCTTCCAGACCCAGCAACAGATCCTTGAGCACGCCCGCAAGTTCGGCTTGGACTTCTTTGACGTCCACTTCGAGATGCTCGACTACGAAAGTCTGAACGAAGTGGCGGCCTATGGCGGGTTTCCTACCCGCTATCCGCACTGGCGCTTCGGTATGCACTACGAGGAGTTGCTGAAGGGCTACACTTACGGCATCAGCAAGATCTACGAGCTGGTGATCAACAACGACCCCGTCATTGCCTACCTGATGGACAGCAACGACTTCGTGTCCCAAAAGCTGGTGATGGCGCATGTGTACGGCCACGCCGACTTCTTCAAGAACAACCTGTGGTTCAGCAAGACCAACCGGCGCATGGTGGACCAGATGGCGAACCACGCCGCGCGCATCCGCCGCTACATGGACCACTACGGCCGCGACAAGGTCGAGCGCTTCATTGATGCCTGCCTGAGCCTCGAGAACCTGATTGACCCGCTGCAACCCTTCTCCAAGCCGCCGCAGCGCCAGCATACGGTGGACCTGGACGATGAGACGGTGCGGATCGAGGTGCAGAAGTTGCAGTCCAAAGACTACATGGACCGCTACATCAACCCGCCCGAAATCTTGGCCCGCAAACGTACCGAGCTTGAGCGCAAGGCTCAGGAAGCGCCCAAGTTTCCGGCTGAACCGATCAAGGACGTGCTGTGGTTCCTGATGACCTACGCGCCGCTGCGCAACTGGCAGCGTGACGTGGTCAACATCGTGCGGGAAGAGGCTTACTACTTCGCGCCGCAGCGCCAGACCAAAATCATGAATGAAGGCTGGGCCAGCTACTGGCACAGCACGATCATGACCCAGAAGGCAGCGACGGCAGCCGAGATCGTCGACTTTGCGGACCACCACAGCATGACGATGGGCACCAACCCGGGCGTGATCAACCCGTACAAGCTGGGCATCGAACTGTTCCGCGACATCGAGTATCGCTGGGACCATGGCATGCACGGTCTGGAATGGGAGCAGTGCGACGACTTGAGCGCGAAAGAAAACTGGGACAGGCCCAACCCCGGCGAGGGGCGCAGGAAGATCTTCGAGGTGCGCAAGATCTACAACGACTTGACGTTCATTGACGAGTTCCTGACCGAAGACTTCTGCGTTCGCGCCAAGCTGTTCACTTATGACTTCAACCCCACGACGGGCCGCTACGAGATCAGCAGCCGGGACTTTGACGGCATCAAGAATAAGCTGCGTACCCAGCTGACCAACATGGGCGAGCCGTACATTTACATCGAAGACGGCAACTACGAGAACCGCGGCGAACTGCTGCTGGTGCACCGCCACGAAGGCTTTGACCTTGATGAAGGTTACACGCGCGAGACGTTGCGCAACGTGCACCGCATCTGGAATCGGCCCGTTTTCCTGAGCACCAAGGAAGAGGGCAAGAAGGTCCTGCACCGCTTTGACGGCAAGGACTACAAGCGCGAAGCCTGAGCACAATCGCGGAATCGTGCTTGTAAGCGACCCCGCGCTTTCGTCACATATCAGTGGTTGCATACGTTTGGAGAACCCGGCATGGCCAGGATCTCGCGTTATCTCGTGCCGGCGCTGCTGCTGATATGTGGCGCTGCGCTGACAGCCCAGGACGAGTGGAAGTCCCTCGAAGATGCGAAGAAGGTCGCAGCCACGTCAGACAAGCCGGTGTTCCTGGTGTCTGTGCTGGACACGCCCGAACTTGCGGACCCGGTCTTCAAGAAGCTGCGCTCTCGCGCACGTGCCGACGAGGACTTCAAGGTTTTCGTAGGGGCCAGAGTCAACGTGTTCAAGCTGGACCCGAACGCGGCCCAGTATGGCGGCACCTCCCACGGCACCGATCCCGTACTGGTCGAGAAGTACGGCGACATGAGCACGGTTTCGGTGTATGCACCCGGGGCGAACACGGCATTGTGGCGGCTCAAGGCCGGGGCCCACAAGGAAGACATCTTCAAGCAGGCGCGCGAAGCCTATGAAAAGTGGCGCAAGGAGATCGACGAGCTCGAGCAGCAGATGAAGGATGACAAGGAACTCAAAAAGGACCCTGAAGCACTCTGGAAACTGGGTGAAGCATGGGCGCGGGGCGGGTCTGCCAAACGTGCGCTCGACAACCTGGATGACGCGCTCAAGATCGTGCGAAAAGCCGACAAGGCAGACCGGCGCATCGAAAAGTGGATGCTGCGTTGCGCCGAAGTAGCACTCAGCTGCGAAGAATACGCCGATGCCGCCAAGCGTTTTACGGCGTTTCTGAAAGAGTTCAGGGCCTCGGAACGCCGCAACGAAGCACTTCTGGGCAAGACAGAGGCCCAGATTGGTGCAAACGACATGAAGGGGGCCCGTAAGACCCTCGAAGACATCAAACCCGATGCGCCGCCGGAGATACTGGACCGAGCCAAGAAACTGCACGAAAAGGCAACCAAGGCAGCGGCAGAATAGCCGTTGCGCCCCCCACCGCCGCCCGTATATTGTGAACTCCCCCCGCTAGACAGAACCCGGTTGATTATGCGCAAAGCACTCTTGCTGTTGCTTGGCATTGCGGTCGTGGCGATCGGCGGCTGCGCGTCCAGCGAGGAATTTCCGGGCCGTGGGCCAGAGGCGCTGGGCGGGCCAGCCAGCGCTCCGACACGCTCGCCCTGGAGCCAGTACGTCACTGTGATGACCGACAAGGAACGCACTACGTTTCTTGATATCGAGGGCTCATTTGAGCGCGAGCAATGGATCCGCCGTCAGGGGATCGACGTCCGCGCCGACCTGGCACGCCGCCTTGCGCGCGGCATCAGCGTTGAAGCCGCCAAGCGTCGGATCATCGAAGTTCCTGACGAAACCCGGCGCACAGGTCGCACGACCTATTTGTTTTACAGCCGTTACAACACCACCAGCCGCACGCACTTCTGGCTGCGATTTGAAGATGACCAGTTGCTGAGTTGGAACAGCTACACCCAGGAAGCGCAGGACCGTGAGCGCGAACTGCTGGAGTTTGAGCAGCGCCTGATGCGCAAGTTCGACACTGTGCTGCGCAAGGGCATGGGCGTCAACGAGATCCGCCGCCAGGCTGACAGCGCGCGTCAGGACCTGAACAAGGTCGAAATGGCCTATCGCGAGCGCATCGCGGACCCGAACTACAAGGCCGGGCGCAACGTCGGTAACCGTGACTACATCATTGCCGAGCAGTTGCTGTATGCGAAGACCCGCAACGAGTTGTTTGAGTGGTTCCAGGGGCGCGAGCCGGACAAGATCATCATCCACCGCCCCTTTGAGACCCACCAGTACAATATGGTCCACACCGACATTCGCGGCGTTGAGCGCATTGTTACTGCCGAGTTCGTATTCGAGAACGGCGCCTTGGTTGACTGGTTCGTGTTTCACGAAAGTTAGTCGGCGGGCAGTCACGCTGCTAGTTACGCTGCTGTAGAGGACGCAACATGGCCCAGACTGGCCCAGTTTGCGTCCTCGTTGCATTTGATGCCGCATGCCTGACGTTCACAGGCCGACGTCGTCTGCTATACACCTTTCCATGGTCAGCGAACGCACGCCCAAGGTGTTAACGGCTGAACGTGAGTTTGACGCGGGCGACTGGATTTCGGCCCGCTCGATCCCGGCGCAAGGAAAGATGCCGCTGCTTTCGGCCCTGCTCGGCGTGCTGGTCGGCGTCGTCGGCGTGTCGTTCTTTGCGTTCAGTGAGCTCCTGCGCAACTTCCTGTTCGGCAGCGTGGGCGGCTTGGTCAAAAGCACGGAGGAAGGCCTTGAGTCCCGAGGCTGGTTCGGGACGCTCAATGCCCTGCTGCCTGACCCTGACCCGGCCAACCCCCGTGTGTGGCTGCTTGCGCTGATCCCGGCGCTTGGAGGCTTGTTGGTCGGCCTGTGGTTCAAGGCCACTCGCGACACCACCCACAACGGCACTGAAGCTGCCATCGCAAGCTTTCACAACGAGCGGGGGCGCTTTCAGCCGGGCAACGTCTGGAAGAAGTTTGTCGCCAGCTGCATCACGTTGGGCACCGGCGGCGCTGCGGGCCGCGAAGGCCCGATTGCGCTGATGGGCGCAAGCATGGGCAGCGGGCTTGCGAATCGCTTCGGCCTTACACAACGCGAACGCCGCATTCTGTTGGTGGCCGGCCTCGCGGCCGGCATTGGCGGGATGTTCCGGGCGCCGCTGGCCGGCGGTTTGATGGCCGCAGAGATTCTGTACTCCGACGCCGAGTTTGAGCCTGACGTGCTGATTCCCAGCACCATCGCCAGCATCATGAGCTATTGCGTATTCTGCCTGAACTTCGGCTGGGGAAGCCTGTTCGGCAAGGTTGCGGCGGACTACCAGTTCAGTAACCCGCTGGAACTGATCCCCCTGACCGGCCTGGCTGTCGCGATCACCCTTGCGGGGTTTGTGTATGTGGGCACGAATCGACTCGTGGCGCGTCTGTTTGAGCGGGTTCCGCGCCTGATACGGCCGGCCATCGGCGCCGGTTGCGCCGGCGTCATCGCCATCCTGCTGTACTTGATCAGCGGACCACTCAGCGCCGATGGCGAGCCCCAGAAGATCCTGTTTGCAGTCATGGGGGATGGGTACTCAGCACTCGACGTTGCCTTCAGCGGACGCGGCCTGTGGTGGCTGTTTCTGTTGGTGGCCGGCGGCAAGATTCTCGCCAGTTCCTTGACCGTGGGCAGCGGAGGCGCTGGCGGCTATTTCGCCCCCAGCATGGTGATTGGCGGCTGTGTCGGGGCGGGAGTGGGCATCCTGTTTTTCCAGGCGCTGCCGGTAGACATTCTGCCGGGCGGATTGGTCCCGACCGAGGACAGCGCGCTGGCAGCCGTGATTGCTGTGTTTGCACTGGTGGGCATGGCCGGCTTCTGGACCGGCACCGCCAAAGTGCCTGTTGGCAGCGTGATCATCGTGAGCGAGTTGACTGGCAGCTACCATGTGCTGCTGCCCGCGCTGTGGACGTGCGCCATCGTGTTTGTGTTGTCGCGCGGCTTCAAGCTGTACAAGACACAAGTGGCCACGCGCCGCGACAGCCCTGCCCATGTTGGCGACTTTGCGGCAAACGTGCTGAAGGAGATTCGCGTGTCTGAAGTGCTGGGTGACCTCACGGGCTACGACACGATTCAGGAAGGTACATCCCTGCAACAAATTCTGTCGATGAAGAGTTCGCGCCAGGCATACTACCCCGTCGTGGACCGCGACGGGCGCTTCACGGGCATCTTCAGCCTGAACGACGTGCGCGCAGTGCTTGATTCAAGCGCGGTGTGGCAACTACTGGTGGCCGCTGACATCGCACGGCGCAACGTGATGACAGTGCATCCATCAGACACTCTGGCCGACGTCGCCAACAAGTTCGAAACCACGAACTATGATGAACTGCCGGTCGTGGGTGACAACGACGAAAGCCGCCTTCTGGGCATCATCAGCCGCAGGCAGTTGAATAACGCCTACATCCGGCGCGTAATGCATTACGACCAGGCGGCCAAGGCCGAGCAGGCCGCTGGGCACCCCTCGGAAAGGCTGCCAAAGGTGCGAAAGTGAGCGCATACTACACGGGAACACCCGAGACAAGGATCGGCGCAATTCGAGTGACCAGCCTGCTGGATGGGTGGCTGAGCCTGGATGGCGGGGCGATGTACGGCATTGTGCCCAAGACCCTGTGGGAAAAGGCGCTTCCCGCGGACCAGAACAATCGGGTGAAGATGGCCATGCGGCCGATGCTGGTGCGCACGCCGCAGCACGTGGTGGTCGTCGAAAGCGGTATCGGCCACGCTGTGCCGACTGACCTGCATGAGCGCTACGGCATCGAGCGCATAGGCCCCGCGCTTGACGAGCAGGTGCGCGCCCAGGGCGTAGACCCCGCCGACGTAGAATTTGTCGCGTGCACCCACTTGCATTGGGACCACAGCGGCGGCCTGTGCAAGCTCGTAGATGGCAAGTATCTGCCGACCTTTCCGAACGCAACCTACGTGCTGCAACGCGGCGAGTGGGAGATTGCGATCAACCCCAGCAACCTGCACAAAGCCAGCTACACGCCCGAATCGCTGAAGCCGATCTCCGAACGCGGCCAATTGAAGTTGATTGAGGGCAACGCACAGGTGGTGCCAGGCATACGCTACGACTTCACAGCGGGTCACACCGAGAACCACGCGGTGATTTGGTTCGAAAGTAATGGTGAGAGCGGCGTGTTCTTCGGCGACCTGGTGCCGACCATCAGCCACGTGCCGATGGCCTGGATCAGCGCCTATGACATCAATGCCGGCGCCAGTTACCACGCGCGGGAAGGGCTGTACCCGAACGTGATGGCTGCCAATGCCCGGTGCTTTTTCTACCACGAGCCCGGCTATCCCGTGGGTCGAATGCTTAGGGACAAAAGTAAGTACCGGGCCGAGGCCGTTGGTTAGAGCGCTTAGCGAAGACTCTCTTCGATTGATTGCACCAGCGCAGCCGCCAGCTTCTCGTAGGTCTCGACACCCTCGTCGGGCGTGGCTTGGCGCGGATACCCGAAATACGCTTGCGGTCCACCTGCCTCTTCGAAGGTCTTTGCGCCAGCGGCAAATGCGTCGGTCAGACTAGCGGGGTTGTCTTCGGTGGCCTGGCGCTGCTGTTCGTCAATCAGCTCGGGCCGCGACGCCATCACCAGGCTGGTCTCAAACTGGCCGGCGTGACAGGCCCCGGACTTGAACTCGTCGGTCAGAGTTTGCGCCAGCTTTCGGCGCGTGAAGTCGGCGTAGGCAACCTTCAGGCCAAGCGCGCGCAACTCGTCGGCCGCTTCGCGCAACATCTTGACGTTGGCCGGGTCAAAATGGCTGTTAGCGATGGCCAGGCACTCAAAGCCTTGCGAATGCAGGCTGCGGCCGATGTCGAACAGCACAGCCTTGGCTGCAGCTTCGCTGATGCTGATCGTGCCTGCAAATCCGCCAGCGTACTCAGCCGGGGCATACGCCAGCGTGGGCAGAACCAGTGCGGTGATGCCGCGATCTTCGAGTGCAGGCAAAGCAAAGCTTGCCATGCCTTCGCTGATGATGTTGTCGGTGTTGAGGGGCAAATGCTTGCCGTGGGCTTCAGTGGCGCCGCACGGCAGTATGGCGACGACGGGCTTGCCGCTGTCGAGCGCGGCCTTGATTTGTGGCCAGGTGTTGTGGGCGAATTGCGGGTTCATGATGTGCCCCTGTACCCGTCGCTTGCGCGCTCTGGGCTCTATGTCTAGTTGCCGTACTGCTTACGCAGGAGTTTGCGGTCGATTTTGTCGCGGTCGTTTCTGGGCAACGGCTGATCGACAAACTTCACCCAGTGTGGAGCCTTGTAGCGCACCAGTTTGGCTTTGCAGTGGGCGATAAGTTCGGCGGCAAGCGAGTCGTATTCAACCGACCCAACGGCATGCTCGCTTGCGTTTCGCGCTCCCTGTGCTTGCCGAACGACTATGGCCAGGGGTTTGGTCAGGCCGGCTTCATCGTTCTTTCCGATTACGCAGCACTCCTTTACCGCAGGGTGCTGCATCAGGCAGTTTTCGACTTCCAGCGGGCTGACAAAGATGCCCCCCACCTTCAGCAGGTCGTCGCCGCGGCCTTCGTAGTACCAGTAACCCTCGGCGTCTTGGCGGAACTTGTCGCCACTGACAATCCATCCGCCGCGCAGGTGTTCGCGGCTTTTGTCGTAGGCTGCGTGGTAGTGCGTCGCCACGCTGTCGCCCCTGACCCATAGCGTGCCAACGTCGCCTCTCGCAACGGGTTGGTCGTTGTCGTCGAACAGCCTCGCGGTGTAGCCGGGCACGAGGCGCCCAAGGCTGCCGGGCTTGATGTCGCCGGGCCGGTTGCTGATGTAGATGTGAAAGCTCTCGGCGCTGCCGATGCCGTCGATGATCGGCACGCCATAGATTTCTTCCCAGTGCGCGTGCAGCTCGGCGGGCAGCGCCTCACCGGCGCTCCACATGAAGCGCAGGCTTGCAAGGATTTGCCGCGACAATGACGGCGACTGAATGAACTTGTTGATCAGCGTCGGCACGCTGGTAAGCACCGTGCACCTGTGCTGGTCAATCAGCCCGGCCAGCAGTTCGGGCGTTGGGTGTTCCTTGAACAGCACGGTGGTCGCGCCCACGGCAAACGGGAACATCAAGTTCGTGCCGGTCGCATAGCCGAAAAACAGCCGCGGGCCTGAAATGGTGATGTCGTCCTGCCCCATGCCGATGAAGGCTTTGGCGTACACTTCCGTGTTGAAGGCGAAGTGATGGTGCATGTGCACCGCGCCCTTGCTTTGGCCGGTACTGCCGCTGGTGAACAGCCAGACGGCGGGATCGTCTTTGCGCGTGGGCCACGGCTGGCTGGCTTTGTCGCAGGGCAAGCTCAGCCAGAAGTCGAAGCTCTGGTGGCTGTCAGGTTCGTAGCTGTCGGCGGGCGGGGCGTTGTCGTGCTCGAAGTAGACCTTGCGCGGCGATTCAAGGCGCGTGCGGCCGGCGACGATCACGTTGTCGCGGAAGTCGTTGATGTTGCAGTGGCGAGTCTTGCGCAATGCCGCGTCAAAGTTGGCGATGCTTGCTTCATCGACAAAGGCAAACTGCGGTTTTACGTAGTTAAGGTAGTACTCGTAGTCTTCGGCGGGCAGCAGCGGGTTGATCTGCGTGACGGTCGCGCCCGCCTTGATGGCGCCGAACCACGCATAGACAAACTCGGGCCGGTCCTGCACGCACACCAGGACGCGCTGCTCGGGCAGCAGGCCTTCGTCCACCAGCCTGCGCGCGACCTTCATGACGTTGTCGGCGACTTGCCGATACGTGATGCGCTGGTCTTCAAAGATGATGGCAACTTTGTCGCCTCGCCCGGCTTCGATGTTCGAAAACACGAAGTAGTCCGCCATGTTGAAAGCGTCGGGAAAGGTTGGCGTGTCGCCGCTCATTCGCATGCCTTATCGACCACAAGCCCCCGCTTACGCCGGGGGCTTGATTGCCTTGTACAGACCGGTCCGGTGGCTGTCTGGGACAAGCCAGTGCTGGAACATCTCGTCGTACTTGTGCGGCAGGTCGATGCCCTTGAACGAATCCATATTCAGGCAGACGGTGACGAGTTCTGCCTCGACGCATCGGACCTTCTTGTTTTCGCGACTTGTGTCGCCGGTGTAAAGCCAGGTGACGCTTTTGCGCCCAATCTTGTTGATGCCAAGGCTGATTTCAACGTGGTCGCCGAACCGCAGGGGCTTAAGGTAGTCGACTTCCATATGCACGGTGGGAAAGCCGATGCGTTCCACATCCAGCAGGTGGTTGTAGGGCACGCCGAGGCCGCGTTCAAAAAAGTCCTCGAAGCAGCAATGGAAGTAGTGAAGGAAGCGCGGGTAGTAGAGGATCCCCGCGTGGTCCACGTCGCTGAAACGGATTTTGTATGTTGCGCTGAACAGGGCCATCGCGATTCCTTTGTACTCAGGTTATGGCGTGAACTGCCATGTCTGCAAGGGTTGGCTACCACGCTCTGCACTACTTGCCCAGCAGCGTTGCTGTGTACTCGGTAAGGTCGGCGCGGTCCTGCACTGACAGCCGAAAGAAACTGGGCATGCCGGTACCGGGCAGACCATTGCTGAGCGTGCCAAAGACCGCATGCCGGGCATCGCCGCCGATGCGATAGGCTTCGCCCTGAGCCAACTTTGCCGGCGGCCGGGTAGTAACAAACCAACGTGCTGCGGGGCCGTCGCCATTTCCGGCATCGCCGTGGCACCCGGCGCAATGCCGTCTGAAAAGGGTCTTGCCTTGCGTTGCGTCGCCCGGCGGCGCGGAGTATTCGCCGGTCGGCCACGGTGCGCGCAACGGCGAGGGTGCATCGAGCGTCATCAGGAACTCGATCACTTCCCGGCCGCGAGCGTTCAGTTGCTCGCCATCAAACAGTTGGCGTTGCGCGGGCATCTGGCTGCCGGCCACCACAGCCCCCGGGTCCCAGAAATGCGCAACGTGCCAGTCCGGGTGAAACTGCAGCGCCATGCCTGACAAGTCCGGCCCCACAGGCTGATTGCCGCCGGCACCCGCACCGAACTCGGCATCAAGCTGGCCGCGCAGCGTTTCGACCGAATGGCACTGCCAGCATCCGGCTTTAACGTAGGCTTCGGCCAGGTCGCGATCAAACGCCTGCTGGCTCGTGGCCGGTTCAACTTCGGCCGAATCGGCGGCAAACCAGCCCACCAACAGCATGAGAGCCGCGAGGCACACTAGAACAACCGAGACAATCGCCTGCGGGTTTCGCATACCGCCTGTTTAACGGGCGCGCGCCGCCGTTTGAAGGGACTGTGCAGATCACTTCTTCTTCATCTGCTGCATGCGACGCTTGGCTTCGGCCGCGTTGGTCCCGGTTGGCTCTAGCAAGACGATCCGGTTGTAGATCTCGTTGGCCCTGCCGACCTGTCCGGTCAACTGGTAGCAAAGACCCTGGTTCAAAAGGGTGGCGGTGTCATCCGGTTTCAAGGCCGCAAGCTTGTCCCACCAGCCGATGGCGTGTTTCTTGATGCGGTCCTCGTGGGTGCAGCCCCAGCGGTCCTCGGCCGGGAAATACTCGGGGTCGGCAGCTTTGAGCCAGGCGTTGGCTGTCTGGGTCAGCAGCAGCATGCTGGCGCTGTCAATTGCCAGAGCCTTCTCAAACAGCTCGGCCGCTTCCTTCCACTTGGGGCGGGATTGGTCTTTGCGGGCCTTGCCTTCGAACTCTTTGGCTTCGTCGCTGGCAGTCTTGGCGCTGGCCGCCAATTCGGTGGCGTCGGCGATCGCCGTTGCCAAAGCCGCTCTCAGCTTGCCCGCGTCGGTGCGGCGCTTGGTGAACTCTTCTGTGGCGGCAAAATCGCGTTCCCATGCGTCCAATGCACTCAGTAGTTGCTGAAGCGTAACAGTGCGTGCACGTGAGAACTCATTATGGATGCGGGCGTACTCTGCTTGTGCGGCGGCGTTGCGGGCCTTGACCAGCTTTTCTTCCGCATCATCCGTGAGCAGAACCTTTCGCTCATTTCGAAACTCGTCATCCCAGATCTCGCCGACCTGGAGTGTGCCCTTGCCTTCGAAATCGTGTTGCAGCACCCACGCTTCGATCAACGGGCGCAACTCGGTGTTGCGCTGGTGAAGTACCGTCAGCGCCCGGTTGCCGCAGAACTGGTCCTTCTTGTCCGGCGACTTGCGCTGGTAAAGCCAGATTGCGAACGCCACAACCTGCTGGTCTGTGTGATTCTCGGGGGCAAACGTGATCAAGGCATACCGCGATGGCCACTGGCTTAGCGGCTTCGACAGATCGTCGCCGACTGCCGTGTAGCGGGTGTTGCCGGCGTCATCGACGTCGCGCTGCAGCCGGCGCAGCGTCAGCTCGGCTTTCTTGCGCTTGGGGCTGGCGTCGCGCACTTCGTAGGGCACGCCGTTTTCAAAGTGCGTGCGCGGAAACTGGTTTTTGTCCGCACAAGCCTTGAGCCATGCCAGCAGCTCTGTTTCGGCCTGGGTTGCGACGTCTTCAGCCTTCTCGGCGTCGGGCCAGAACTTCGCAATCAACGGGTCCAGGTCAGCAGCGCACAAAGACGTGCTTAGCAGCAGTGCAGCGAGAAAGCGCATGATTGTATGTCCGGAAGGGGAGTCCCGGGGATGAGTGGCCCGGGGGCCCGATGGCGGGCCCCCGTCTGGTGCCTTACTTGCCCTTGGCGCGGTTCTGGTCCTTGATGTCCATGTTGCGAATCAGCGCTTTGGCTGTGACTGCGTTGCCCTTGGTGCCGTCGATCTCAATGACGCGGTCGTAGTACTTGCGGGCCTCTTTGCTGTTCTCCATGGCCTGGTAGCACTTGCCGAGCTGCAGCAGGAACGACGTGTTGGTCGGGTACACCGCCAGGATTGCCTGGTAGTGCGGAATGGCATTCTTGACACCATCCACGCGGTCGCACGAGTTGCCGTGCGTGGCGGGGTTGGCCCACGCAAACCAGGCTGCGGCCACGTCGGCGCGTAGAGCCAGGTCTTGCGGGTCAATCTGCAGCACGACTTCAAGGTGATCGGCCTTGGCCTTGAGGTCGTTGGGCTGTCCGGCCGCACCTTTGTCTTGCGCGACTTTCTTCTGGTCAGCAATGATCGACAGGTCGTCCTTGATGGAGTCCAGGATCACCTGGATTTCGTCGAGGCGCTTCTGGTCCTTCAGGTAGTCGGTGTTCTGGTACGCAATCTTCAGCTGCTTGAAGTCCCACTCAAGGATCAGCAGCTGGCGGCCCGGTGACTTGCGACGAGGCGGCTTGCCCTTGAAATCGCCACGCAACGCCACCAGTTCTTTGTGCGCTTTCTCGGCTTCTTTTTCTCGATCGCCTTTGAGTTTGTCGCGCTGCTCAGGTGTCACCAGGATGAAGCGTTCCTTCTGGTACTCGACATCCCACTCGCCCCAATCGACCAGGCCCTCTTGCGGCAGGGTCCACTTTTCTTTCTCGCAGATGTACGCCTGGATCAATGGCGACAACTCGCTGCTCTTCTTGTGGGCCTCGTACAGTACGCGATTGGCCAGCTTGTTCTGCTTCTCGCTGTACAGCCACGCTCCCATCCCGACCAGGTCGTTGACGTCGGTGTTGCCTTCCACGGGATAGCTTTCAACGATGTATTGGCCTGGCCAACCGCTCCAGCCGACCCAGGCAAAGTCACCTGTGGCCTGATAAACGGCGCGACCGTTGCCATCGACTCCGCTGCGTACCATCAGGTAAGCGCTGAACTGCTTGTCGTTTGCGTCGCGGATCTCGAACTTGTTGACACCGGTGCGCATGGGCTTGGGTTTGCCGGCCACAAACTCAAGCGGCAGGTGTGTCTGGATAAACTGGTTCTTGCTGGTCAGCGAATGCACCCAGGTCGGCAGCTTGGCATACCAGTCGGTGGCGACCTTGGCTTCCTTGGCGCCGCGATGCGTCTTGACAAACAGCGCATCCGCAGCCGCCTGTGCCGAGGCGGATGCGGCGAATCCGGCCAGCAGTGCCGCCAAAAGCGATAGTCTCGTAAGTCTCATTGCGTCCTCCTGGGCAGCCTCCGGGTCAAGCGTAACAACACAGCCGGAGGTGGCAAAACAATTGGGTGCCGGTTACTTGATCAACTCGAGCTGTTTCTCAGCAAACTCCAGGTTCTTCAGGTCATTCTCGGTGCGTTGCTCTTTCGGCTTTGCCGCCACCAGGCGCTGCACTTCTTCGTGGCGCGCCTTGGCCTTCTTCTTGCCGTCGGCGTACTTGCTGCCGCTCGCCGCGGCCAGCCAGTTGACGCCGGCATAGTTGTAGTACGACAACGACGTTGGGAATATCTCGACGAGCCGGTCATAGAACCCCGCAGACAGCGCTGCGTAGTCGGGGTTCTCGGCCTTGCGCGCGCCGTCTGTGATCACGGCAACTTTGGAGCATGCTTCGGCAGCCGGGCGAATCACGTCAGGGTTGTGGGGGTCCACATCGCACAGGGCGCGCCAATGGTCGGCGCAGCCCTTCCAGTCGCCATCTATGCCTTTGCGTTCGGCCTTGAACTTTTCCGAGGCTACGTAATCAATGTCTTCTTTGATCGTTTCCAGCAGGCGCTCGTACTTCTCAACGGTCTTCTTCGAATCGATGAACTTGGTGCCTGCCCATGCCTTCTTGAAGCGTTCTGCGTACTTCTGAAGAATGTCCAGCCGCATCGTCGGGCGCCCTTTGCGCATGCCGGGTTTGCCCTTGGTATCGCCGCGCATCGTCTCAAGTTCTTTCAGGCTGTCGGCTGCGTCCTTTTCCATCACCTTGAGGCGCTCAAGATTCGCCTCCGGCGTCAGAAGCAGCGCGCTGTCGCGCTTCTCCGCCAGGTCGTGGGTTTCGACCAGCAGCAAGCCATCCTTGGGTCGCGTCCAGCCGTGCTTGCCGCACACGTATTCCTCGATGTCGGCGCGCTGCGCAGTTGCGGTCTGCGCGAGTTCGGCCAGCTTGGCATTGGCCACCCAGAGTTCCTGCTTGTTTGCGGCCCACACAGCCGCGGAGATGATCTCGGGCGGCAGGCGAAAGCGCGGCACATACCAGTTGGCGACCTGCTGGGTGGGCAACTTGGCAATCTCATACTCGGTGATGTTGCCCTGTGGAGAGTAGGCGTATTCGACAGTGTCCGGAAACCAGCCGGTGACAACCAGTTCCTGCCAGCGGCTTTTCTCCCCGTCGACGCCGATCAGCTCTACGAAAAGGAACTCGCCCTTGCGCTTGGGATCGGGCAGGTGCATGCGCGGCTTGACCTGTTCTTGCAGGCGCGCCTCCAGAAACTTGGGCAAACCTGCTTCGAAGTCTTTGGCGATATCTGCTTCTGACTTACCGGCGAACGTGTCCAGCAAGCCCGCATTCAGGGGCAGGGCCGACAGGGCAGCCACAAATAGGAACGCCGAGGCGTAGATCCACGCGCGCATGTCGTCACCCTCCTCCAGGCTGACGGCCCCCCTGTTAAGTGGAGGGCATGGCCCATAGTTTACGGATTCAACCCCGCAAGACCACCGCCTGATTCCTGGCACAGGCATAAACTCGCCATGGGTCGATAGTTGCAGCTTCGCCAAAGAAATACAACGGCGCCCGGATTACCGGGCGCCGTGCTTACTGCGCTCTTTCGCCTAGCTGGCTGCGGCTTCGTTGGGGTCGCCGAAGCTGATGGCGGTCAAGCCGATCTTGCGCTCTTTCGAGTCAAGCTTGATCACCTTGACCTGGATTTTCTGGCCAACCTTTACGACGTCTTCTGGCTTGCCTTCGTTCTCGGCCAGTTCGCTGATGTGCAGCAGGCCCTCAAGATCCGGTTCAAGTTCTACGAACACTCCGAAGTTGGTGATCTTGGTGATGACGCCCTCGGTCTCAGTGTCCACGCCAAAGCGCTCAGGGATTTCGGCTTCCCAGGGGTCGGCCTTGAGTTGCTTCATGCCAAGCGCGATGCGGTGCTTGTCAGTGTCTACGGCGAGTACGACGCACTCGACTTCATCACCCTTCTTGACCATTTCGTTCGGGTGGCTGACCTTTCGGGTCCAGCTCATGTCGCTGACGTGCAGCAGGCCGTCGATGCCCGGCTCGATTTCAATGAACGCGCCGTAGGTAGTGAGGTTGCGGACGACACCCTTGACCTTGGCGCCCGGCTGGTAGCGCTCGCTGACTTTGTCCCACGGATTGTCTTCCAGCTGCTTCATACCCAAGCTGATTTCCTGCTTTTCCTCGTTGACGCCCAGGATGATGATTTCGGCGTCGTCGCCGAGTTGTACGACTTCGCGGGGGTCATTGACGCGCTTGGTCCAGCTCATTTCGCTGACGTGGACCAGGCCCTCGATGCCTTCTTCAAGGCGCACGAATGCGCCGTAGCTCATGATGTTGACGACCTTGCCCTTGTGGCGTGAGCTGACGGGGTAGCGGTCGGCAATGCCCTTCCACGGGCTGTCGGCAAGCTGCTTCATGCCCAGTGCAATGCGTTCGCGCTCGCGGTCGACCTTGAGCACTTTGACCTTGACGGTCTCGTTGATCTTGACCACTTCGCTCGGATGCTGGATGCGCCCCCAAGTCATGTCGGTGATGTGCAGCAGGCCGTCGATGCCGCCCAGGTCAACGAACGCGCCGAAGTCGGCGATGTTCTTGACCACGCCTTCGCGGATCTGGCCTTCCTCGATCTCGCTGAGCAGCGCGTCCTTGAGGCGTTCACGAGTGCGCTCTTGCAGTTTGCGCGCACTGACGACGATGTTCTCGCGGGCCTGGTCGATCTTGATGATCTCACATTCCATGTCGTCGCCGATGAACTCGTTGATGTCGCGAGTGCGGCGAATGCTGACCTGGCTTGCGGGCAGGAACGCCGGCACGCCGATGTCGATGAGCAAGCCGCCCTTGATCTTCTTGGTAACCTTGCCGCGAACGGTGTCGCCTTCCTTGTGCTTCTCGACGACGCGTTCCCAGTTCATCTTGCGGTCGGCCTTGCGCTTGGAAAGGCCGATGATGCCGTCGTCGTTTTCCAGTTCTTCGATAAGAACGGTGACTTCGTCGCCCGCCTTGGGGCGATCAGCCTCGGACTCGAACTCGCGGCTGTTGATGACACCGACGGTCTTGGCGCCGATGTCGACAGTGATCTGGTCCTTGCTGACGTGAACTACGCGGCCTTTAACAAGGCTGTCTTCGCTGAAGTGCCGGGCGCTGGGCACCATCAGGTCTTCTGCGGGTTCTTTCCAGATCGACTCGAGTTCAGCCTCGACAACGTCGGACTTGGGCCCGTAGCGACGGACCAGCGGGTTGATAGCGCGAACAGTCATGGAATTTCCTGTCGGGAGCGGGAAAACCCCCGGGCGCGCGTGCCACTCCCTCCACGCGCCGGGACTGGAAAGCACAGGCATCGGCAAGCCGCATGGCCCGCAATTCGCTGCTGTGCGAGGGGTGGAAGGATAGGAAGGCGGGCCGGTGTTGCAAGCGGGGGATGCGTCGTTTCGGGGGCTTGGAGGTGCTTCTTCACTTGACCAGCCAGGCGCCGAACCAGGCCAAAGCCAGTCCCCCACCGACCGAAGCTCCGATGTTCAGCAGCGCCTTGCCGCTGGTCAAGGCCAGGGTCTGGCCGGCAAACGCGCTGAACGTGGTAAGACCGCCGCACACCCCGACCAGCAGGAGCAGTTGAAGCTCCGGGCCATACTTCACCCCGTCGCGCCCCAATAGACCCGCGCCGACGCCGATCGCGAAACATCCGACAAAGTTCACAAGCAGCGTGGCTAGCGGGAACGCGGCTGCCAGCTTGGGAGACAGTTTGTCCAACAGCAGCGTTGTTCCGTATCGCAGTCCCGACCCGAATGCGCCGCCCAGACACACCAGCGCCAGCTGTTTCATAAGAACCTCTTTCCTCTCGTTGGCGCGGACTCTACCTTGTGGAAGCATGACAACCAGCGAACGATCACCAGTCATAGACCTGCACAGCCACACCACTTGCTCCGACGGCTCGTTCTCGCCTGCCCGCCTGATCGAAGAAGCTCACTCGCGCGGCGTGACTACGCTGGCGCTGACCGACCATGACACGGTAGCAGGACTCGGCGAAGCGGAAGCAGCTGCCAGGCGTTTTGGAATTGAGTTCGTACCGGGAGTCGAGTTTACGGTCACTTGCGCGGACAGCGAGGTGCACCTGCTTGGCTTGGGCGTTGATCGTAGGAACGCGGCTCTGGTTGCCCTGTGCGGTGAAATCCAGGTCAGGCGACGGCGGCGCTTCTTCGACATGGTCGACAAGCTGCGCGCAGCCGGCGTGCCGTTGAAGACCGAAGAAGTGCAGGACGGAGTCTCGCTTGCGCGGCCATATCTTGCGCGGATGCTGGTCGAGCAGGGGCATGCAGCGGGCCATCAGGACGCCTTCCAGAAGTACTTGCGCAAGGGCGGCGTGGCGTTTGTCGCGCACCGCGTTACGCCAATCAGTCGGGCGATTGAGGCAATCCATTCGGCCGGCGGTGCAGCAATCGTTGCGCACCCGGCGCTGTATCGCAACGGCGACGAGGTCGTCAACGAGGCCGTGGCGCTGGGTGCCGATGGCATCGAGTGCTACCACAGCGACCACAACCACGACGTGCAGAACCATTACCTGAGCCGCGCCCGCAAACAGAAGCTGCTGGTAAGCGGCGGCGCTGATTTTCACGGGCCGGACCACGCCCGAAGCCACATGTTCGGCAAACGCAGTTGTCCACTGGATGAGTTTGAGCGGCTGATGGACGCGCTGGCCGCACGCGCGCAGAAGTAATGCCCCGACCATAGCTACCGTTGAGTTTGCGATGCCCGCGGGCTAGTGTCCCCTCGTTCCGGTCTTGAGAGAGCGCCATGCAGGACAGTGCAGACATCGTGATCGTTGGTGGCGGGTGTATCGGCGTGAGCGTGGCGTATCACCTGGCGAAACGGCAAGCCGGCTCAATCCTGCTGCTTGAGAAAGCAGATTTTCTTGGCGCCGAAAGCACGGGCAAGTGCGCCGGCGGCATTCGTGCCCAGTTCAGCACCGAGATTAACTGCCGACTTAGCATGTATTCGATCGACTGCTTTGAAGGCTGGCAGGACGAAATCGGCACGCCATTTCAATATCGCCAGTGGGGCTACGCCTTCCTGCTGACCAACGACCAGCTCGTGAAGAACTTTCGCAAAAGCCACGCCATGTGGGCGCAGCTTGGCATGCAGGTGGAGTGGTGGCAGCCCGACGAAGTCGCGCGGCGCCTGCCTTACGTCAATATGGAAGGCGTGCAGGGCGCCACGTTTCACCAGCGCGACGGTTTTGGCGACCCGAATGACTTGACGCAGGGCTATGCCACTCGCGCCGGTGCATTGGGCGTGAAGATAGAAACCGGTGTTGAAGTCACGGGCATTGAGCTTGAGGGCGGCCGCCGCGTCACTGGCGTGCAGACGCGTCGAGGCAAAGTGAAGGCAGGCACTGTGATCCTGTGCACCGGCGCGTGGACTCGCAAGCTTGGCGCGATGTGCAGCGTGGATGTACCGATTGACCCGATCCGGCGGCAGATCATCGTGACGGACAAGTTTGACGACATCAAAGACCCGTTCCCGATGACGGTTGATCTCTCCACAACGTTGTACTTTCACCGCGAAAGCGGCGGCATTCTGATCGGCATGAGCGACCACACCGAGAGCGCGGGCTTTGACGACAGCTTCAACGAGGACTTCGGCGAGAAGATGCTGGTCACAGCGATGGAGCGCGCTCCGGTGCTCGAGAACGCGGCTCCAAAACACAAGTGGGCCGGGCTCTACGAAGTCACGCCCGATCACCACCCGATCATCGACAAGCTGGGCCACGTGCAGGGAGCCTATGTCTGCGCGGGCTTTTCGGGTCATGGGCTGATGCACGCGCCGGCGGCGGGTGCGCTGACCAGCGAACTGGTGCTCGACGGCAAGGCAACCAGTATCGACATCTCCCAGCTGGAGCTCGGCCGCTTCAGCGACCCCACCCGCCTGCACGACGAAGCCAACGTGATCTGAAGATTGCTTCAGACTCTTTTCGCGAGCAACCGCTATGGACAAGCTCTACACGCCGCTGCTGCTGGTCGGCAGCAACATCTTCATGACTTATGCCTGGTACGGGCATCTCAAGGACCAGAAGTCGTCGATGCTCTGGATCGCGATCCTTGTCAGTTGGGGTGTCGCGCTGTTCGAGTATTGCCTGATGGTGCCCGCCAACAGGCTCGGGATGAAGGCCGGTTACAACCTCGGTCAACTCAAAGTGATGCAGGAAGTCATCACGATGGTCGTGTTCGCGGCCTTCGCGCTGCTGTACATGAAGGTGCCGTTGAAACTGGATTTTCTGTGGGCGGGCCTATGCCTGGTGGCTGCTGCGTTCTTCATGTTTCGAGGCGGAATGGGCAACGCCTGAGGGCCAGCCGGGCACATCCAGCCTACTTCAACAGACCGTACTTTTTGCCCAGCGTCTCGAACGCCTCAATGATGCGGGCGAGATCGCTCTCGGTGTGAATCGCCATGAAGCTGGCACGCACGCCGCTCTGGCCTTGCGGCACGCCCGGGGTGATCACCGGGTTCGTGTACACGCCCAGCTCGAGCAGGTCTTTCCAGAACTGGAACGCCTCCAGGTCTTCCCCCACCTTCACGTACACGATCGGTGTCGGCTCATCGTCCACGGGGTAGCCGATGCGCTGGAACTCGCCGCGCACGCGTTTGATGACCTTGCGCAGGTTCGCGAGGTGCTCGGGCTCACTGCGCATCAGGTCAAGACTTGTCGTGACCGCCGCGACGCTGGCCGGGGTCATGCTGGCGGCAAAGATCAGCTGGCGGGCATGATGCTTCACATAGCTGATGACGCGCTCTTCGCCGGCGATGAAGCCGCCCAACCCTGCAAAACTCTTGCTGAACGTACCCATGACCACATCGACATGGTCTTCCAGCCCGTAGTGCTCGGCTGTGCCGCGGCCGCTCTTGCCGACAACACCGACTCCGTGGGCGTCATCGATGAAGATGCGCATGCCGTACTTCTTCTTGAGCTCGGCAATGCGGGGCAGCTTGCACAACGTGCCCTTCATGCTGAAGACGCCATCCGTGACCAGCAGCTTACCGCTTTCCGGGCTTGAGCCTTCCAGGATGCGCTCCAGGTCATCAATGTCGTCGTGCTTGTACTTCTTGGTCTCGGCGAAACTCAGTTGCGTGGCATCCATGATGCACGAGTGGTTCTCGCGATCGCTCAGGATGATGTCGCGCCGGCCAGCGAGCACGCTGATCGTGCCCATGTTCGTCGTGTAGCCGGTGGTGAAGCAAAGCGCTTTTTCCTTGCCCATGAAGTCGGCAAGCTTTTCTTCGAGTTCTACGTGGATGACATACGTGCCGTTGGCGTAGCGCGACCCTGAGCACGAGGTGCCGAACTGGCGAGTCGCCTCAATGGCAGCCTCAACAACTTTGGGGTGGCGTGTCAGGCCCAGGTAGTTGTTGCTGCCTGCCATCACGACTTCACGGCCGTCAATCACAACGCGTGAGCCGTGGTTTCCCTCGATCGTCTTGAAAAACGGGTAAAGCCCGGCGGCCTGAACTTCCAGGTCGCGCGTGAAGTCAAAGCACTTGGCGAAAACGTCCACTGAGCCCCTCTAGCCTTGGTTCAAGGCTGGTAATAGCTGATCACCCGCCATTGGCCACGGGCGGCCACAGACTAGCCCCCGCACTTCATTAGTCAAGAAACGCGGGTTAACCCCTGGCCGCGGCAACGACTTTCTTTGCGGCGTCGGTCAGGTCCGTGGCGGACTGGATCTTCAGCCCGCTCTTGTCCAGCAGCTCGCGGCCCTTTTCCACATTCGTGCCTTCCAGCCGCGCGACGACCGGGACCTTTAAGTTGACTTCCTTGGCAGCTGCGATCACACCCTGTGCAATCACGTCACACTTCATGATGCCGCCGAAGATGTTGATCAGCACGGCCCTGACATTGGGGTCGCTCAGGATCAGCTTGAACGCGGCGGTCACCCGCTCCGTGCTTGCGCCGCCGCCGACATCCAGAAAGTTTGCGGGCTCGCCGCCATGCAGTTTGATGATATCCATGGTCGACATCGCCAAGCCGGCACCATTGACCATGCACCCGATGCTGCCTTCGAGCTTGATGTAGCTGAGGTCATACTTCTTGGCCTCGGTTTCTTCAGGCACTTCCTCGCTGAAGTCGCGAAAGGCTTCGATATCGGCGTGGCGGTACATTGCGTTGTCGTCGAACGACATCTTGGCGTCCAGCGCGATCACGTTGCCGTCTTTCGTGGTCACCAGCGGGTTGATCTCAACCAGTGCGGCATCTTCATTCACAAAACAGCGCGCAACACCCAGAATCAGTCCCGCCGCCTTGTTCACCGATTTGGCCGGTATGCCCATCGCCAGCGCCAGCCTGCGCGCCTGAAATCCGTGCATGCCTTCGCCTGGGTCGAAAAACTCCTTCTTGATAGCGCCGGGTCGCTTGGCCGCTACTTCTTCAATGTCCATTCCGCCTTCAAAACTGCCCATCAGACACACGCGAGCCGTTTCGCGGTCCAAGACCGCAGCGAGATAGTACTCGTGGTCGATCTGGCACCCGGCTTCAATCAGCAGTTGGTTGACCTTCTTGCCTTCCGGGCCGGTCTGGTGCGTAACAAGCTGCATGCCCAGAATCTTTTCTGCCGCGGCCCGCACCTCCTCGTGCGACTTTGCTAGTTTGACGCCGCCACCCTTGCCGCGCCCGCCGGCGTGAATCTGTGCCTTCACGACCCAGACCTCGCCGCCGATGGTGCGAGCAGCTTCGACTGCTTCAGCTACCGAGTATGCGACGCGAGCCTGCAGCAGGGGAGTGCCGTAGCGTTTGAGCACTTCTTTGGCTTGGTACTCGTGAATCTTCATGGATTCGTTCCTATCGTACTGGGGCGCAACGCCACGCTGTCGCGGCTCACTTTGGTGCGGCGGCATTGTGTGAATGGCCTCGCACAGGTGCAAGGTGTTATCGGGGCAATGCCCGCGCACCCTCTGCCGCTATTGGCCCTTGCCGTGGCGCTCAACTTGGCCCTTGAGCGCCCCTGTCTTGGCTTTCAGGCGCTCGGCGACCAATGCAGGAACGAAACTTGAGATGTCTCCGTCCAGTGCGGCGGCTTCGCGGATCAGGCGCGAAGAGATGAAGCTTTCATCCAGGCTCGCGCAGACGAACACGGTTTCGATCTCGGGCGCGAAGGTGCGGTTGGCGTAGGCCATCTGCACTTCGTTTTCATAGTCGCTGAACGTGCGAAGGCCCCTGAGGATGACCTTGCCGTTGAGGCCGCGAACGTAGTCCACCACCATGCCGGTGAAACTCTCGACGCGAACATTGGGCAGATTGCCGGTCACACGCTTCAGCATGTCTACGCGTTCTTCAAGGCTGAACAGCGGCGACTTGGTGATGTTGACTGCACAAGCGACCACAAGTTGTTCAAACAAGGCGGCACCGCGACGGATCACGTCCACGTGCCCGTTCGTACAGGGGTCAAAAGTGCCGGGATAGACAGCCAGGCGATGCGGCATGAGGTACCTCGATGGGTGGACGCCAACGTATCATAGGTTTGCGTGTGAGGCCAATGAGCGGCCTGCTATCGTCAGGGCGTTGCGTAAACGGAGAAGCATCATGTCCCTGTATGAACTCAAGACCAACACGCTCGAGGGCAAGCCGGCGGACCTTTCCATGTACAAGGGCAAAGTCGCGCTGGTGGTGAATGTTGCCAGCGCATGCGGGCTTACGCCGCACTATGCGGGTTTGCAGAAGCTTTACGAAGATATGGCTGATCGCGGCTTTACGGTGTTGGGGTTTCCCAGCAACCAGTTCGGCGCACAGGAGCCCGGCACGCCCCAGCAGATTCGCGACTTTTGCACCACCAAGTTCGATGTTTCGTTCCCATTGTTTGAGAAGGTCGAGGTCAAGAAGGGCCCCGGCCAAAGCAGCGTCTGGAAGTTCCTGACGGCCAAGCATGCGGAACCCAACTGGAACTTCACCAAGTATCTCGTCGGCAAGGACGGCAACGTGCTGAAGCGTTTCGAGCCCACGACCACGCCGGACGACGCTGAACTGCGCAAAGAAATTGATGCCGCCTTGGCCAAGAACTAGCCCGAGTCAGGAAAGCGCCCTGCGGTAAGTGACGCAGGGCGATTCGCCATCAGCGAACCGCAAGCGGGCGTGTACGTCCTTTCGGCTGGCGTACGCGATGCCGATGCGGGCGCCGCTTCGGATGCTCGCGACGGGCGTGCCTTCGCGCAACTCCAGTCCGCCGGGTGTGAACAGCGCCTGTCCGCTTAGCTGCGTCGACAAGACAAGCGCCTGGCCGACCTTGCCCGGGCCCGCCACCAGCAATGGCCCCTCCGCCCCCTGCCTTCGACGTCTGACCACCGCCAATCCGCGCACTACTTCGCACGAGCGGATCAGCACAGCCGCGCCATCCCCGTCGCCGGTGACGACGTTCAACATGTTATGGATGCCATAGCACAGATAGATGTAGGCGTGCCCGCCGGGCCCCCACATCGGCGCGTTGCGCGGCGTGCGACCCATGCGTGTGTGGGCTGCACTGTCGCGGGGGCCCAGGTACGCTTCAACTTCGGTGATCCGCAGAACCACGTTGCCGCGTTTGAGGTGCCGCCCCAGCAGGTCCCGCGCAACCTCGGCCGCATTACGGGCGTACCACGACTGCGGCAGCAAGCTCACTCTTTGACCGCGATCCAGCAGCCGTCACCGATCGGCGCGATCACGGCGTGCAACCCCGGCTTGGCAGCCATGTAGTCATTGAAGCGCCGCACCGCGTGCACGCCGCTTTCCTGTGGCACTTCGTCAAACAACTGCCCGAAGGCAAACGCGTTGTCTGCCATGATCAACCCGCCCGCGCGCACAATACGCATGCACTCGTCCAGATAGCGCGGGTAGTTTTCTTTGTCAGCATCCAGAAACGCGGCATCGGCGCTGTCGGAGGCCAGCGTCTTCAGCACGTCCACTCCGGCGCCCTCAAGCACATCGACTTTGCCGGCGACGTCCGAGCGGTTGATCCAGTCGCGGGCAAATGCTGCGTGCTTGGGCAGTATCTCAATGGTGCGCACGCGTCCGCCCTCTGGCAGGGCGCGTGCCATCTGGATTGCGCTGTAGCCGGCCAGGCAACCAACCTCCACCACATCGCGTGCGCCCTTCAGCTTTAGCGCGATTTGCATCAGGCTGGCCTGCGCCGGGCTGATCCAGATTGCAGGGATGTCGTCGGCTCTTGCGGCCTCTTTCAGCGCGACGAGAAAGTCGTCGTCGCCGCGGGTGCGCTCGGCGACGTACAGCAGATGCTTGCGAGTCACGGGGCACGGTTCCTGCATGGTTTCCTCAGCGGTTGATTTCGCAGCCTGGAAGGGCCGCCTTCAGTTTCTCGATGGCGGCGGTCGTGATTGGCGCCGTGTGCAGTGGCAAGTGAAGCACTTTCAGACCCTTTAATCGTGCGATAGATGCAAGCGCAACGTCCGACATGCGGCTTACGCCGTGCAGTGTGAGGACTTCCACTTTTGCCAGCGCAGCGATCTGGTCTATGCCAGCATCCCCAAGTGCCTCACAGAAGTTCAGGTTCAGGTGCTTCAGGTCGCGCAGCTGGGCGATGCCCAACGCGGCTGCATCCCCCACCGATCGGCATTGCTCAAGGTCGAGAAATTCGAGATGCAGCCCCTCAAGCCGCTTGCCGAGATGCGGCCCAATGCCGGGGCATCGGATGATGCTGAGGCGGCGCAATTCCGGCATCTCACGCAAACACGAAAGTCCGTCGTCTGTGATTGCAGGCATGCCCGCCAGAATCAGCTCTTGCAGTGACTTCAGGTTCGCCAGCTGGCCCAGTCCGCGGTCAGTCACGTGCTCGGCGGTCAGCACGAGCTTGTGCAGGGTCCTGCATGCTCCGACGCGCTCCATGCCTGCATCGGTGACGTCGGAGTAATGTAGTTGCAGTTCGCGCAGGTTCTTGAGTCGGCCCAGTTCCTCCAGCGCGTCGTCGTCGAGGTTGCGACTGACAACCAGCTCTTCATCGTCACGGACGTCTTCCAGTTCTGCGCGGGACGTGACCATGCCTTGGTGGCCGTCGCCCAGCAGCACAAACGCTGCCACAATTGGCGCCAGGATCACAATTGACAGGCCCAACAACAGGGCCTTGTCAACGATCACACGACCGATGGATTTGCGTTCAGCCATGGAGCGAAGATAACGGCAGCGGCCAATCGCGGCTATACTTCGCGTCGCCATGAACCACTGCGCAGAGCAAGACTATTTGTTTCGACACGCGATCTTGCAGGAGGTCGCGTATAGCCTGCAGCCGCCCAGCGAGCGCTCAGAACTGCATGCAAACGCCTTGGAGGTTCTTGAGCAGCTATTCGAAGGCGCACTGGAAGAGTGCGCCATTGAACTTGCCCAGCATGCCTTGCGGGCGCGCGCCGACCTAGCGATCGATTCACGAACGCGGAGCTTTGGCCGCAAGGAAGTCAGGTACCTGAAACTGGCAGCCAGTGTTGCCCTTCGCCGATTTGACCTTGGGCGTGCCATGGAACTGTTGCAAACGCTGGCGGACTGTCCCTTTTCGGATCGCGCAACTCGAGTGCAGGCCCTGCGCGAGTGCGGAGAGGCCGCGCTGGACATTTCGCGCTATGCCCAGGCTGCCTTTGCGCTGCACAAGGGCCTGTCTGAAGCACGAAAACACGGCATGCGCGGCGAAGAGGCCCGGCTGCTGCTGCATCTGAGCCGCTTGGCCTATCTGACGGGCAAGGTGCCCGAGGCGCTGACGTACAGCGACCAGGCCCGCGCAATCGCCGAGTCCCTTCGCGAGCCTGAACTCGAGTTCGCTGTCATGCACGAACTGGGCGCTCTGCTGTTCCAGCGTGGGCAGGCCAGAGCCTCACAACTGTACTTCGACCGTGCCGTTGCGCTTGCGCGCGGGCTTGCATCGGACACACTGCTGGCGTCTGCGCTCAATCGCGCTGGCGCCAGCCGCATCATGTCGGAGCAAACGCAGGAAGGCGACTCGATGCTGACTGAGGCGTACGAGATTGCCACGCGCATCGGCGACCAGAAACTGCTGGGCGCAATTCTTGGCAATCGCGGGGTGGTGCTGCGACGCCAGAACCGGCTTGCAGAGGCGATTGACTCATATCGGCACGCCGAAAAGCACAACCGGCAACTCGGCATGATGCAGAACGTTGCCACGAACCTGGACAACATGGGCGTGGCCCTGGGATTGATGGAGCGATTTGACGAAGCATCCGAATCGCATGAAATGGGCCTGCGCACCGCGCGCGAGCTCGGCCTGCCGGCGGCCGAGGGGTTTGGCCTTCTGAACCTGGCGTTGATACGCAAGCGGCAGGGCAGAATTGACGAAACGCTGTCACTGCTGACCCAATCAGAACGCTTGCTGCGCAAAAGCGGCGCCATGCGGGGCGTTGCCAACGCCCTGATCAATCGAGCCGACGCAAACCACATGCTCAACCGCCCCTGGGCAATGCTCCGGGATCTCGTGGAAGCCGGCCGGGTCAACCAGGACATCGGTGACCCCGCCGGATACTGGGACGCTGAGGAGCGGACCTTCCGGCCGCTGATGCAACTGGGCGTTTATGCAGAAGTCTATGAACGTGCCAAACTGCTGCATCAGGCGAATGCAACAGAGGATCTGCCCGATCGGCTTGAGTTTGAAAGTCTCTACTGGATGGCTGTAACAGCCGACCGGCTTGGCAATCACGCAGACGCTCTGCGGCACGCCCTGGCAGCCCAGCAGTGCCAGCCGAAGCCCGGGGGATGGCCTGGCCCGAGCAAGGGAGATGCCGCTGACTTGGCAGAACTGGTGGCGCGGCTGCAAGGCAGTTGAGCAGCACCCGACAGGACACTTGGGGCGCAAACGCAGCGGTCGCGCGATCAGTCTTGACCGCGCGACCACGACGTTTCGTTGGTGGACGTAGAGGGATTCGAACCCCCAACCCTCTGCGTGTAAAGCAGATGCTCTAACCGTTGAGCTATACGTCCGTGCCGGTGAAGATAGCCGACTGCGTCGCCGGCACAACGGCCGGGTTTCTCTGGAATCAAGGAAGGATTTGCGCCTTCATTATGTATTAAAGATTCGAACTAGAACCCGGAACGTCTATGGCTCGCATCACCGCAGCTCTTGGCACACTTGCATTGCTTCTGGTCATCACCGGTTGCGGCGGCGGCGAACAGGGCAGCAGCAAGGCTGGCGCTCGGGCATTTCCTGTACAGGTCGAAGAAATCAAGGGCGAGCGCGTCGAGTACATCGTCAGCGCCGTCGGCTCAGTTGCGGCATTCGAAGAAGTGCTGGTCACGTCGCGTCTTTCGGGCGTGGTGGAACGGGTGCTGTTCCGCGAGGGTATGCAGGTCACGCCCGAGACCATGCTCGTTGAGATTGAGCCAGCGCGCTTTCAATACCTGCATGACTCTGCCAAGGCGGCGCACGAACGCGCCCAAGCCGAGCTCAAAGACGCCCGCGACGGCCTGGAAAGGCGTGAAAAACCCGCGGGCGACAAACCGGGCATTTTCTCGAAGGAAGAGATTGAACTCTGGCGCACCAAGGTCGCCGTTGCGCAGGCAACTGAGCGCCAGCGCGCAGCGGAACTTGCCCAGGCCGAACTCGACCTTCAGCATTCCAAGCCCCGCCCCGCCATGGCCGGCACCATCCAGGCGCGGCTTGTCCAGACCGGACAGTGGGTACAACCGGGCACCGTGATTGCCCGCCTGCTGCGCATTGACCCGATGCTGCTGAAGTTTGCGGTGCCGGAAGATGAGGCGGGCTCGCTCAAGACCGGCATGTCGGCACGCTTTACGATTCGCGGGCAGGTGCAGGAGTACCGCGCGAGCCTGATTCACGTGGCTGCGTATGCCGACCAGACCACACGCATGGTGCCGGTCGTTGCCGAAGTGAACAAAGCGGACGTCCCCGGCTTGACACCCGGCGCATTCGCGCGGGTCACCGTGCCGGTCGGTTCGCGCGAGAGCGCGCCAACCGTGCCCGAGGCTGCGGTAAGGCCCAGCGAGCGTGGCTTTCTTGTGTACGTGGTGGAAGAAGGCAAGGCGGTCGAGCGCGTGATCGAAGTCGGGCTGCGTACCGCCAGCGGGCGCATCGAGGTGCGCACGGGCCTTAAGCTGGGCGAGCAGGTGGTGGTACGCGGGGCCGAAGGACTGCGCAATGGCGCCGAAGTCGCGATCATCAGCGGCGTGCAGGGCACTCCGGAGGCCCAGCCATGAAGTTGACCGAACTTTGCGTCCAGAAGCCGGTGCTGGCCTGGATGCTGATGGGCGCGACGATTGTGTTCGGCCTGATCGCTTCGCAAAAGATTGGCATCAGCCAGTTCCCCGACGTGGACTACCCGACGGTCAGCGTAAGCGTGACGTGGGAGGGCGCATCGCCGGAGGCCGTAGAGCGCGACATTGTGGAAGTGCTTGAAGAGGCGCTGGTACAGGTCGAGGGCATCAAGTCCATCAGCAGCACATCGCGGCAGGGTCGTGGCCAGGTAACGGTTGAGTTCGACCTGTCCAAAGACATCGACGCAGCCGTGCAGGACGTGCAGAACATCGTTGGCGAGGCGCAACGCAACCTGCCGCGCGACGTGGAGGCACCCAGCGTTCGCAAAAGCAACCCCGAAGACCGGCCCATCATGTACGTGGCGCTGGCCGGGCCGTACTCGCGCCAGGAACTTGCCGACACGACTCGTTACCGCGTGAAAGAGAAGCTGCAGACCATCGAAGGCGTCGGCGAAGTCTCACTGGGCGGCTACCTTGAGCGCAATGTTCGCATCTGGGTAGACGCCGACAAGCTGGATGCAAAAGGCCTGACCGTTTCCGATTTGATGACAGCGTTGCGCCGCGAGCACGTTGAGCTTCCGGCAGGCCGCATCGAAACCAGCGGGCGCGAGGTCAACGTGCGCGTGCTTGGCGAAGCGCTTCAGCTTGACCAGTTGCGCGCGATTGTCGTGCGCGAGGTCGAGGGCCGCCCGACGTACTTGTCCGACGTTGCCATGGTGGAGGACGGTTTTGAAGACGAGCGCCGCATGTCGCGCTTCAATGGCCGCCCGGCGCAAGGGCTGGGCATACGCAAGCAGCGTGGCGCAAACGCCGTGCAGGTGGCCCAGGATGTTCGGGCAGCGATGGCCGAGATCCGGCCCACGCTCCCCGAGAACATGGAACTGGGCGTTAACTTTGACAGCACCGTCTACATCGAAGAGTCGGTTCACGAGATTGAGTTTGAGCTGATTATCGCCGTGCTGCTCACCGCGTTCGTGTGCTGGATCTTTCTGGGCAGCATCAGCAGCACCCTGAACGTGATACTGGCCATTCCGATGTCGCTGCTGGGAACGATTGCGATCATCTATTTCCTGGGCTTCACGCTGAATACCTTCACCCTTCTCGCGCTTGCGCTGGCGGTCGGCATCGTGGTCGATGACGCGATCATGATCATGGAGAACATCTATCGGCACAGTGAAGAAGGTGCAGACCGCTTCAAAGCCGCCATCGGCGGCACGAAGGAAATCGCGGGCGCGGCGCTGGCCAGCACCGTGGCCATCTGTGCGATCTTTATCCCCGTGGTGTTCATGGACGGCGTGGTCGGCAAGTTCTTCTTTCAGTTCGGGGTTACATTGTCGCTTGCGGTTCTGTTGAGCTATGTCGAGGCGATTACGCTGGCGCCTGCCAGGTGCGCGCAGTTGCTCAAACGCAGCGTAAAAGAAAACCGCGGCATGGTTGGCACTGCCGTGGACAAGGGATTCACGAGCCTGAAGAACACATACGCCCGCGCCTTGCGCCCTGCACTTCGAATGCCATGGATCGCGCTAGTGCTGGCTGCCGCGGTATTCGCGGGCGCACTGTACCTCATGGCCTCGCTGCCGAGCGAGTTTGTGCCAAGCCAGGACCAGTCGCGCCTGATGGTGCGGCTGCAAACTGCCATCGGAAGCAGCCTTGAAGACAGCGACGACCTGTTCAAGAAGGCAGAGCAATATGCCCTAGAGCATGAAGATGTTGAGCGCGTGATGATGATCGTCGGCGGATTCGGGGGGGGTGATGTAAATACAGCGATCATGTTTGTGACGCTTGTTGGGCCCGGCGAACGCGAGAAGTCGCAGAACGAGATATCCGCTGACTTCCGTCGCGAGATGAACAGGTACCCCGGCCTGAAGGCCAACGTGCAGGACCTCAGCCAGCAGGGCTTCTCGGCGCGCCGCGGCTACCCCGTTGAGTTCAGTGTGCGCGGCCCGGACTTCGAGAAGCTGGGCGAACTCTCGCGGCAGTTGACCGAGGACCTTAAGGGCAGCGGAGTTGCAGTGGACGTCGACTCCGACTTCCAGGTCGGCATGCCGGAACTGCGCGTGGTGCCTGACCGCGCCCGTGCGGCTGACCTTGGCGTACCCATGGAGGACGTCGCGGTCACGCTGAATGCGCTGGTTGGGGGCGTCCGTGTTGGAAAGTTCAGCAGCGAAGGCCGCAGGCTGGATGTACGACTGAGGCTGCAAGCCGACCAGCGGCAGAGCCCGGCAGACATCAACCGCCTGAGAGTGCGCACCAAGACAGGCGAGCGCATTCCGCTGAGCGCATTGGTGAAGCAGGAAGAAGTGCCTGTTCTGCAGAGCATCATTCGCCAGGACCGCGAACGCAGCATCACCATATCGGCCAACGTGGCGGCTGGTCATACCCAGGACGAGGCGCTGAAGTACGCGCAGTCGTTGCAGGAAA
The DNA here is from genome assembly GCA_020849795.1 of Planctomycetota bacterium. Lineage (GTDB taxonomy): Bacteria > Planctomycetota > UBA8742 > UBA2392 > UBA2392 > JADJRK01. Next base: position 41,973 of record JADZFR010000038.1, read on the forward strand.
CGCTTCCCGAGGGCTATCGCATTGTCATGAGCGGTAGCGGGGCCGAGTACGAACAGGCGTTCAGCAGTCTGATCTTTGCGTTGCTGATGGGTGTGCTGGTGGCGTACATGGTGCTGGCCGGCCAGTTCAACAGTTTCTTTCACCCGTTGACCATCCTGACCATCGTGCCACTGTCCATCGCGGGCGCGGCGCTGGCGCTTTTCGTCGGCGGCCAGACATTGAACATCTTCAGCATGATCGGCCTGCTGTTGCTGCTCGGTATCGCCAAAAAGAACTCGATCATTCTCGTCGACTACGCCAACCAACTGCGTCTGAAGGGACTAACGGCGCGAGAGGCCATGCAGCAGGCTGGGCCGGTTCGGCTGCGCCCGATTTTGATGACCAGCCTTGCGACCATGATGGCGGCGCTGCCGGCCGCACTGGCACTGGGCCCGGGCGGCGAAATCCGACGGCCTATGGCACTGGGCGTTATCGGCGGCATGTTCATTGCCACGTTGCTGAGCCTGTTGGTAGTGCCCAGCTTCTACGTGCTGATGGACGACTTCCTCGCGTTGTTCAAGGGCAGGGACCACAACGAGGGCGAGTTGCAGCCCATCGGCGAAGCCGACCTGCCCGAGCACGACAGCAACCCGGATGATTCGAGGGCATAGCCCGACTGCGCTACTTGTACAGCTCTTTGAGCAGCAGGTCGCCTGCGCGCAGCAGACCCTGGTCCATACTGCTGGCTGCCAGTGGCAGCAGGTTCGCGCGCGTTTCTTTCAGGTACTTCTGAATGTCGGCAGCGCTGCGGCCCGAACTCGGCAGTGAACGCAGATTATGGATGCGGTCGCACATCTTCAGCGCACGCACCCAGCCCGGTGCTGACCTAAGCCCTTGGTAATAGCGCTGAAGGCCCATGTCCTTGGGCGAGCCGTCGCGCTTGTACATTTTGGTCAGCAGGACCACCGCCCCGGAGACGCTCTCACCAAATTTCTCAGTCAATTCATTCGGCGTGGTTTTCATGTCGTCCTCAAGCACGTCGTGCAGCAGGGCGACAATGATCTCGTCACGGCTGCGCAGCTTGAGTTCTTCGGCAGCGATCAGGGCGACACCAAGCGGGTGTGTGGCGTAGGGCGTGCCTTCGTCGCGGTTCTGGCCCTTATGGGCGCGATACATCACTTCCAGTGCGCGCAGAATGTCGCGGTGCAGCACCGGGTCAAGCTGGCTCAGCAGCCGCGTCTCCAGCGGTTCGCACCCAGCCGGGCGGCTGACCTTGACCTCGCCGGCACTGATCTGCCCGGTGTTGCCCTTGTCGTCCTTGCGGTGGCGCGCCTCCATGACGCGGCGCAGATCCTCAAGGCTGATGGACTTCTCGACCATCAGCACCAGCAAGTGAAACAGCAGGTCACACATCTCGCCACTGAGTGCGGCTTTGTCGTCGCCTTTGGCGGCGATGATGGTTTCGGCGGTTTCTTCACCGAGCTTCTTGAGAATTTTGTCGATGCCCTTGTTGAACAGGTAGGTGCTGTAGCTGCCCTCGGGAAGGGTCGCCTTTCGCTCTTGAAGCAGCGTGCGCACCTCTTCGAGCAGGTTTCCCAGTGAAGCGCCCCAGCCCGCGGGCTGCTGCGCCTGTTCGATCTCGCCGATGACCGCTTTGTTCTTGAACACGGTCTGGAAGAAGCAGTTTGGCTCGCCAGTATGGCAAGCCGGCCCCTCGGGCAGCACGCGAGCTACCAATGCGTCCCCATCGCAATCGAGCTTCAACTCTGCCACGCGCATGATGTTGCCGCTGGTTTCGCCCTTCACCCAAAGCTGCTTGCGCGACCTAGAGTAGAATGTGACCAGGCCGGTGTTCAGCGTGTACTTGAACGACTCGGCGTTCATGTATGCCAGCGTAAGCACCTCGCCCGTTCGGGCGTCCTGCAGCACGCATGGCAGCAAACCCGCGCTGTCAAAGCGCACGCCCGAGATCGGGGCCTGTTCGGTATAGTCGCTCATGCATCCACCGGCCTGACGTTGACACCGTGGTCTCGCAGGTACTCTTTCGCATCCGCCACGGTATGCGTGCCGAAGTGAAAGATGCCAGCCGCCAGCACTGCTGATGCGCCGGCCTGTAACCCCTCGGCCAAGTGCTTCAGTGTACCAACGCCGCCGGACGCAATGACAGGTACATTCACTGCTGACGCTGCTTTCGCGGTGAGATCAAGGTCAAAGCCGGCACCTGTGCCGTCGCGATCCATGCTGGTCAGCAGGATCTCTCCCGCACCCAGCTCTACGCCCCGTTTGATCCAGTCGAAGGCATCAAGGCCAGTGTCTTGGCGCCCGCCCCTGACGTACACGTGATACGACCCGTCGGGCTGGCGCCGCGCGTCAACGGCCAGCACCACGGCTTGGCGCCCAAAGCGTTGTGCACACTCGCGAATCAACTCTGGGTTGCTGACGGCTGCCGAATTGATGCTGACCTTGTCCGCTCCTGCGCGCAGCAGGCGCTCAAAGTCGGCGGCGGTACGCACCCCGCCGCCGATGGTGAAAGGAATCCTGATCTCGAGGGCAACCTTGCGTGCAAGCTCTGTGACCGTGTCGCGTTGCTCGTTGCTGGCCGTGATATCGAGAAACACCAGCTCGTCGGCTTGCTCGCGATCATAACGCACGGCGCATTCCACGGGGTCGCCGGCGTCGCGCAGCCCCACGAAGTTCACGCCCTTCACCACCCGGCCGTTCTTGACGTCCAGGCACACAATCAAGCGCTTCGCGAGCATGTTTACTTGCGCGCTGCCAAGCCGGCCTTTGCGGCTTCCAGCGCCTGCTGATACGTGAACGTCTTCATCGCCAGCGGCTTGCCAACAATGACGCCGCTGAGACCGCTGGTGGCCGCGCAGGTCTTGATATGGTCGAGCGTGCTGACGCCGCCGCTCAAAATCACCTGCACGCCCTGTTTGCCCACGGCGCCGGCGTCAGCGGCGCGGGGGCCGGCCCCTGCAGCGTCTGCGTCCACATCCTGGTAGATGATGGACTTGATGCCGGCTTCACGCATGGCGGCCGCAAGCTGAGGCGCGGTGACCGTTGGGCTGTCAATCCATTCCTGGCTGGCCGGGCGGCCATCCTTCACGTCAAGGAACACCACCACGGCAGCGGCATCCAGCGCCAGCGCCTGTTTGCACATGGCGGGGTCGCGCATGGCCGCACTGCCGAAGGCAGCGCGTTTGACACCCATTTGGGTTACGACCTTGAAGCTGTCCAAGTCGCGTACGCCACCTGAAAGCTGTAGCGGTACTTTGAACGTCTGGGCAAGCTCACCCACCACGGTCAGGTTACGCTCGGCGCCGGCAAGCACGCTGCCGGAGTGTTCAACGGCGCTGACAATGAACGGGCCGTCGAGGTTGTACAGGTGCAGCATCGGCGCGCCGGCCTCGACATACTCTTTCGCCAGGCTGATCGGGTCCACGCGGTTGGCGCGCGTGCCCATGCCGACCGATTCATAGCGCAGGGCCAAGCCGCCGCGCAGTTCAATCGCCGGGATTACCATGAAATCGCTCATGCTTGCTCCTCAATCACGCCAACAGCGCATCTCTTAGCGTAAATCTGTGTTCATACAACGCCTTGCCGATGATCAGCCCGTCAATCTGCTCGCCGGCCTTCTTGGCTGCCGCGACATGTTCCAGCTTACCTACGCCGCCTGATGCAATCACCCAAGCGATGGCGGCCAGCGGCTTGGCGCCTTCAAGGTCCGGCCCGACTTCCATGCCGTCACGAGCAATATCGGTGTAGATGAAGCGGCTTACGCCCGCGTCAAACATGCGGCGCGCAAGCTCGGGTGCTGCCATGTCGCTGGTTTCGGTCCAGCCCTCGACGGCGACTTTGCCGTCACGAGCATCGATGCCCACCACAACGCTGCCGGCCAGCCGCGCAGCCGCATCACGCACCAGTTGCGGGTTGCGCACGGCGGCGGTACCGAGAATCACGCGGGATGCGCCCAGCGACAGTGCCTTGTCCACGTCGGCCATGCTGCGCAGGCCGCCGCCGAACTGGATCGGGATGCCCACATCATCGGCAATCGCCTTGAGTACGCTCAGGTTCTCGGTGGATTCGCCGAACGCGCCATCGAGGTTGACCACGTGCAGCCAGCGCGCACCTTGTGCCTGAAACGCCGCCGCTGTCTCCACGGGGTCGTCACCGTACACGGTCTCGGCGTCGGCTTTGCCCTGGACCAGGCGCACAACTTTGCCGTGTCGCAGGTCGATGGCTGGGTAGATGGTGAATGCCATGTTGGTTTCCAGAGTGCAGCGTATGCTCTTTTGAGTCCAGAGGCAGTGCCCGTGCCGTCATGCCGAAAGGCTCAGGAAATTGCGCAACAACAGCGCACCGCAGTTCTGACTTTTCTCTGGGTGAGCCTGAAGGCCCCACACGTTGCCCTGCCTGACTGCACTGCAGAAACGCTCGCCGTAGTCGGTCTGCGCGAGCACCGACGCGGCCTCCGACGGCACGCACACGAAGCTGTGGACGAAGTAGAAAAATGCTTCGTCGGGCAGGCCGCGCAACAAGGCGTCATCGCGTGTGGGCTCAAGGCGGTTCCATCCCATGTGGGGCACGGCCAGCCCGTGCGCGTTGATTTCACGCACCTGCCCGGCAATCAACCCCAGCCCCGCAGTGTGCCCGAACTCTTCGCCGGTTTCGAACAGCAGCTGCATGCCAAGGCAGATGCCCAGCAGAGGCCTGCCCTTGCGCACATGCGTATGGATGCACTCGACGAGACCACGCTCGTGCAACGCTTTCATGCCGGCTGGAAAACTGCCGACACCCGGCAGGACAAGGCGGTCAGCCTTCGCGACCGCTGCGGCAGTGGTTGCGATGGCTACTGCGCCGCCCTCGCGTTCGAGGGCGCGGGCGATGCTGGCCAGGTTGCAGATTCCTGAGTCAATGACGGCGACGGTCACGGCTACAGCACTCCTTTGGTGCTGGGTACGCCTTTGCGGCGTGGGTCAATATCCAGCGCTATGCGAAGCGCCCGGGTGACGCCCTTGAAAACGCCTTCAATGATGTGGTGCGTGTCGTCGCCGCGCAACACGTCGATGTGCAGGTTCATGGGAAAGTGCGTGCTGAAGCTGCGCCAGAAGTGCTCAACCATTTCCGTTGGCAGTCCGCCGACGACCTCGCGCCGCAACTCGCCAAGCTTCGCCACCAGAAACGGCCGACCGCTGAGGTCAAGCGCCACGCGCACCAGCGCCTCATCCATGGGGATGTGAACGTGGCCATAGCGGGTAATGCCGCTTTTGTCGCCCGCGGCTTGCTTGAACGCGTCTCCCAGCGCAATGGCTATGTCCTCGACGCTGTGGTGCGCGTCTACATGCAGATCGCCCTTGCAGTTCAGCGTGATGTCAAACAATCCGTGCTTGGCGAACAGTTCAAGCTGGTGATCCAGGAACCCGATGCCTGTATGGATTGCGTATTTGCCGTCCCCATCGAGGTTGACCTCGGCGGTGATCTCGGTTTCGCTGGTCTTGCGGCTGACGCTGCCTGTTCGCATGGTCATTCCCTACGGCACCACGGTCATTGCATACTCAAGCGCCTTGAGGAAGGCGTCGTTTTCTTCGGGGCGACCGATGCTGACCCGAAGCGCCTTGCCAAGCCGCGGGTAGCCGCTTACATCGCGCACCAGCACACCGCGGCTGACCATTGCCTTCCATAGCTCGCGCGGGTCGCGGCCGGTCTCGAACAGCAGAAAATTGGCGCGGCTGGGAAACACCCTGATGCCCTTGTAGTCGCGCAGGTGTCTGGCCACGCGTTCGCGTTCACGCTTGATTTCGTCCACTCGCGACTTCATGGAGGTGGCGTTTTCCATCGCCACCTCGACTGCCGCCATCGTGAATACGTTCAGGTTGTATGGCAGTTTGGCTGCTGCGAAAACCGGCGCAGCCTCGGGGTGCGCGACCATGGCGCCGAAGCGCAGGCCCGCGGTCGCCAGCGCCTTGCTGAACGTGCGCAGAACTACGAGATTGCGGGCGGTCTGCGTCAGCTCAAGTGCGGTTTCGCCGTGAAACTCGAAGTAGGCCTCGTCGATTACCCATAGGGCCGGCGAGTTGAACACCAGGTGCTCAAGGTCGGTCGGGTCAATCACGCTGCCGGTCGGGTTGTTCGGCGTTGCCAGAACAACCACTGATGCGTCCTGCGATGCCTTCTCCAGTGCGCCTGCATCGTACTGCAGGTTGTCATCCAGGCCGTCTATGACGACGTCTGCCCCGAGCAGGTCGGCAAGCAGCTTGTAAACGGTAAAGGTCGGTTGCGGGATGACGACCTTGCGGCCTCGCTCCAGCGTGCTGACGAAGATGGCGTAAAGCAATTCGTTCGAACCGTTGCCGACAAGCACCTGCTCAGGAGCGGCATTGAGGTGGCGTGCAACTTTGGCAACGAAGTCGTGCGGCACAAAGGGTGGGTAGCGGTTCCAGGGAATCTCGCGGACGCGCTCGAACACTTCTTGCTTCAGAGCCTGCGGCCAATCCCATGGGTTCTCGTTCTGGTTCAGTTTGACGGCACAATCAGGAACATCCAACTTGTACCCGCCGGCCAAGCCGGGAAGCTGTTGTTTAAAGTAGCGAAGGGTTGTGTCCGGCATGAACGTCCTGTGATCTGCTGTCCAACTTGTCTTCAACTTCAGAATCGTCGCTCAATGCTGCGCGCATGTCCTTCAAGCCCTTCGGCACGCGCAAGTTTGATCGCGGCATCTTTGTTCGCTGCCAGCAGTTCTTTGCTGCCGCGAATCACGCTGACATGGCGCATGAAGTCATTCACGCCCAGCGCGCTGGCCCAGCGCGCGCTGCCGGCGGTTGGCAGCACATGATTGGGGCCGGCGTTGTAGTCGCCGAATGCCTCAGGCGCGTACGGGCCGATAAAGATTGCGCCCGCGTTTTTGAGCTGCGCAGCATCCTTGGCTGCGTCGGCGGTGATCACCTCGCAGTGCTCCGGCGCGATCGAATCGGCCAAGCGCAACGCAAACCCCTTGCTTGGCACGACCAGCAGACCGCCGTAGTGCTGGATGCTGGCCGCCGCGATGTCTTTGCGCGGCAGGTCGGCTAATTGCTTCTCGATCTCCGCCCTGACAGCCTCTGCCAAGTCGTTGTTGTCGGTGATGCCAATGGCAGCTGCGTGCACGTCGTGCTCGGCTTGCGCCAACAAGTCGGATGCAACGACGGCAGGGTCAGCGCTGTCGTCGAACACGACGACCACCTCGCTGGGGCCCGCAAAGCTGTCGATACCCATGCGGTGTGCCAGCAACTGCTTGGCCAGCGCGACAAAGATGTTGCCGGGGCCCACGAACTTGTCGACCTTGGCAATCTTCTCGGTGCCGATCGCCGCCGCCGCCACGGCATGCGCGCCGCCGACCCGGTAGACTTCTTCAAGTTTCAGCTCAAGCAGAAGGGCCGCCAGCAGCGGCGAGCTTTCCAGCGCTCCGGGCGGCGTGAACACCGCAATCTCCGGCACACCCGCGGCCTGGGCCGGCACAGCCGTCATCATCAACGTGCTTGGATAGAACGCCGTACCGCCGGGCACATACAGGCCTACGCGGCCAAGTGGCTGCACACGAATGCCGGCACCACCGCCGTGCTCATCCAGTTGGTAACCCGAGGGCTTCTGCTTCTCGTGAAACGCGCGCAGCCGCGGCAGTATGCTTTCGCGGCACAGGCTCAGCACGGCTTCGTCGGCGCCCTCGGCAGCCTGCATCAACTCCAGTTTGCTGACCCTGATCTTGGCGGTTGGCAGCTCTTTGCCGTCAAACAGTCGTGAAAGGTGGCGTACCGCTTCGTCACGCCCGGCAGCTATTGTGTCAATGACGCGTTCGACCGTTGCCAGCGCGGTCGGTGCCAAGCCCTCATAGAACTTCTCGGCAAAGTCGATGAACTCGCCGTCGCCAGTGGCGCGCGCCGCCTGCAGCAACTCGCCGGGTTTGCCGCCAAGGGGCACGTCGCGCTGTTCTGCGCGGGCCTTGAGACGTGCCTGCAAGGCGTTGAAGTCGTCGCTGCCGATTTCGAGGATTGCGATGCTCATGTCAGTCCCCCACTGCGGTGCTCAGTTGTTCAACCAATGCACGCACTTCCTCTAGGCGTGCGTACCAGGCTGCGCGGTTGACGGCCAGCCGCGCGCTGCAATCAGCGATTTCCTCAAGCACGACCAAGCCGTTTTCACGCAGTGTCGTGCCAGTCTCCACGATGTCCACAATGTAATGCGAAAGGCCAAGTACCGCACCAATTTCCACACTGCCCGATAGCTTGAACACCGTGCACGGCACGCCTTTCTTGGCAAAGTGGTGCTGCGCCACACGCGGGAACTTGCTGGCCACACGCACCGGCGACAACAGGTTGTCCATGCGGCGTTCCAGTTCAGGCCGGCCTGCCACAACCATGCGGCAACGCGAGAAGCCAAGATCCAGCGGCTCCAGCAAGTCTGCGCCGGCTTCCATGAGTACATCCTTGCCGACCACGCCGCAGTCAGCCACGCCTTGCTCAATGTACAGCGGAGCGTCTACCGGCTTGACCAGAAGATACTCGACACGGCCGCACTGGCTGCGCACGGTCAGCTTTCGGGTCTGGCTCAACGGTTCAGACGGAGCGTAGCCCGCCTTGGTAAGGAAGCCTTCGGCCTGCAAAGCCACCCGGCCTGTTGGAAGCGCTATGCGCAGCATCAGGCGTCTCCCAGCCGGATCTGCCTGCCCGCCGCGCGTGCCGCGACAGCGCGTTGCAGGGCGCCGGCGTCGGCGGCGGCAATGTGTTCGCCGTTGCCGGCATAGGGGTTGTGGTCAGTCGCCTCGGCCAGCCGTGCCAGGTTGAATCCAAAACCTACGGCAGGCACATCCATCCCGAACCGATCAAACAGCCGGTCATAGCGGCCCCCGCCGCCCAACGCCTCGCCGACCAGCGGGTGGTACACCTTGAACATGAAACCTGAGTAGTAGTCAAAGCGTCGTACTTCGCCCAGGTCGTACAGCGGCGCACCAGCGCCCGCTTGCGCAAGCAGGCCGTCGATCGACTCAAGCACGCCCAGCGCCGTTTCGGCTTCGGGCGGCAGTCCCAGTGCGCGGGCCCGGGCGAAGACATCGCGGCCGCCGGTCAGCAGTGGCAGTTCCGCCAGCAAGCGCGTGCGTGCGCTGTCGATGCCGATGCGGCTGCACAACTCGGCAATGCGGGTGGGATTCTTGTGGTCAAGGGCCTCGTGTAGCCGTCGTTCCCCGGCACCCATAGGGCCGAGAGCGGCGTTCACAAAACCGGCATGCCCCACGACGGTGACAGCGCCTTCAATACCAACGGACTGCATGCACTCGCGCGCCATCAACAGCGTTGCCGCGTCATAGGTGACGCCCTGCGCGTTCAACCACTCGAGGCCGCGCTGCGTGTGTTCCACGCGATTGCCGTGGCCCGACGGCGCGAACCGATACACGCGGCCCTCGTAAGAAGCGCGCAACTGCTGGGGTTCGCGGCGCAGCTCAAGGGCCAGCGCTTTGGCCGCAATTCGCGTGAAGTCTGCCCGAAGCGTCAGGCGGTGGCCCTCGCGGTCGGTCAGGTGGTACAGCTCGGTTTCATCGGCATCGCCGAAGGTCTCGGCGGCGTCAAAGGCCGGCAAGATGATCTCGGAAAAGCCCCAGCCGCGCGTCACGTCGGAAAGTCGGTCGCTGATGTACTGGCGACGCGACGCCTGTGGGCCGAACACGAGTTCGGTCCCCGCAGGGAAAGAAAGGGAAGGGCGCGTGGGCATGTCAGTGCTTTACCGCAGCATCCACAGGTATTCAACCAGCGCACGCATATCCTCATCACTGATGCGCGGGTTCGGGGGCATGTGGGTGCGAGCGTATTCAGGCTCCTGCTTGTACGGGCTGGGAAACGTCTGGGGGTCGCGAATATGTTTCACCAACCAGCGTCTGGCCTGCAAATCATCGTACTCATGGCGCGACAGTACCCGGTCTGACAAGCCGCCAAGCGGCGGCCCCATCAACCCGGAACGCTCGGCCGTGATGCTGTGGCACGCCGCGCAACCGAAACGCTGGAACATCGGCTTGCCCTTGTCCGAAAGCGCAAGTGAGTCCTCGGCCGCCGGACCCGCGGGAAAGGCCGCTTCTGCTGCCATTTCTGTATTTGCAGTGACGCCGGGGATGTTGCCGGGCGGTCCGCAACCGGCCAGCAGCAGCAACAGGCTGATGCAGTACCTGATCATGTTCAGGCCCTTCCCGGCACTTCGATGTGCTCAATCGCGCCGTCTTTGAAGTGCACGATGCGGTCTGCGCGCTCGGCTACGGAGCGCTCGTGGGTCACTACAATCAGTGTCATGCCAAGGCTTTGCCTCAGTTCGTCGAACAGGCGCAGGATGATCGCCTCGTTTTCGCTGTCCACGTTGCCCGTGGGCTCGTCGGCCAGCAGCACATTCGGCTTGTTGACAATGGCACGGGCGATGGCGGCCCGCTGGCGCTCGCCGCCGGACACTGTAACCGGCGTGTGCCGGGCCCGGTCCGCCAGACCCACGCGTTTCAAAGCTTCGTGTGCCAGCGCATTGGCGCCCGCGACACCCTGGATGGGCAAGGCAACGTTGTCCAGCAATGTCAGGTGCGGTAGCAGGCAATGAAGCTGGAAAACAAACCCGATTTCTTCGCGCCGAAACCTTGCCAAGCCGCTGATCCCGCGAATGTTGCGGCCGTGAAACAGGATTGACCCCTGATCCGGCCGATCGAGCGTCCCGATCAGGTTCAGGAGCGTGCTCTTGCCGCTGCCGGACTTGCCCATGATGGCGACCATCTCGCCTTCAGCGACATCCAGGTTCACTCCCCGAACGGCCTGCACGCGGTCGGCACCGGGATAGGTCTTGTGGACGCCCTGCAAGCTCACGGCGAAAGGGCGAGTTGCGGGCTCGTTCATGGCGGCATGGTTGCTTTCTGCGCCTGATTTGGCAACCGCACGCATCGGGACTGGACACTTTGCGCGTTAGGTCGCTTTGCCGGAAACTCGACATTCCGTAATCACTTTTTGCGCCACCCTGTTTCACAGTTCTTCGGGCGGGCTATCCTTTGGGCTTGACAGCACTTGCCTTTCGCACTGACAATTCCGCCACCCCAATTGGCTGCAGCCGCTATTGGCAACGCCTGAACAGGTCAAGAGTCAGTATGGCCACACAAGAAGTCATTCTTCGCCCCGGCGACTCCATATCCGTTCTGCTCGATGTGCCGGGTCAGCCGCTGCGGCTTGACCTGAGCCTGACACCCAATGGCGTTGCGGTTTCCGGCGCTCTGCCGCTGGGCGCCCCGACGCTGTATGGCGGGCCGTTGCCGCCTCGATCGGCGATGCGCCCCGACGACGAAGTGCCGGACGAGGCAATCGAAGAGATCGACCTTACGGATGAATTCAGCGAGCAAGATGCGCAGCCCCAGCAGGCCCCGCAGTCGCTGGCTGCAGTGTCGCCGTTCAGCGAGCCGAAGATGCAGGCTGTTGACGTGCCCTTCGACGACATGGAAGAGGTGCAAGACGAGCCCGCGGTTGTAGAGGAAAGCGCCAGCGCGGGCGACGACCTCGATCTTGACCTGGGCGACTTTGAGGAAGAACAGGTAGAGGTTGGCGCAGTTGACATTCCCGACGATGATGGCGCCCTGATGGAAGTACCTGAGGACGATGGTGGTTTCGGTGGTCCCGTCGAGATACCGGAAGACGATGGCGGGCTGGCACTGGACATCCCGGAAGACGACGCGCCATCCGGCCTTGAGGAATCGGGTTTTTCTGCAGATGCCATGACCATGGTGCCCCCGACGCGCAAACATTCGGCGCCGGCTCTTTCCCTGTCCGAGAGCGACGGGAGCCTTTCATTCGATGGAGACATGGACGACATGGAAATCGACGAACACGGCAACCCGAAAGCCAAATTCCGCCCCAACCCCGAAGACACCCTTCCGGTCTGGACCGGCAAAGCCCGTACTTACAAAGACCCCGAAGTAGAGAAGAAGAAAGAGACTTCCAAGATCAACAAGTCGGCACCGGGAAAGCCCGGCGCGCAGCCAGCCAAGCCGGCTGCAAAGCCGATTACAGGCGCAGTCAAGCCTGCAGCGGCGGCCAAACCGGCGCCTGCGGCAGCCCCAGGGCCGGCCAAGCTGCCGCCCGGCAAGAAGCCGATCACAAAGCAGATCAAGAAGCCCGGCGCCGCAGAAGAAGGCGACGGAAACTTCACGGTCTTCTTGTCGCCTCCCAAGGGCGCTGACAAGAAGCAGGCCGCAGCCGAGATCATTGCCGATATCCAGGGCATTGACGTGAACGCGGCCCTGCAACTTGCGGGCAAGATGATTGTGCCTGTGGTCAAGGGTGTGAGCGAAGGAGAAGCCAACACGATCCGCGACCGGTTCAAGGATGCAGGCCTGAGCTGCCGCATTACCCAGAAGCGCTAAGTCGACCGCAAGGAACAACGATGAAGATCACCAAGAACGCCGACGGATCAGCCCTTCTGGTTTGCCCGCAAGGCCAGTTCCTGTTCTCTGAACAGGAGTTTGACGACCTGGTGCACGCAATTCCGATCAGCACTACGCACCTGTACCGCCTGCTGATTGACACGCTGATCGATGGCGACCAGCGCAAGCAGCAGTTGCGCGCACTGATTGAAGCCACCGGCAACTCGGACTCACAACTCACGCTGATGCAGAACGAGGCGCTGAAACATCTGCCGGGGGAAGACGACTGACATGCCTGCAGAGCTGCGCTGGAACCGGCTGATGATCGCGGCCGCCACGGAAGAAGAATTTCTTCAGGCGGTGTTCGATTACTTTCCACAGTTGCTGCAACTTCCGTACGAGCACGTTGAAGTCGACATCACCGGCACCGCCGAGATTTCGGAAGACGCATTCCGCAGCATCGCCATCAAACTGATCGGCGGCGAAGCGGCTGAAAAGAAAATGCTGATCCGGATTCCGCCCAGCGTCGACCGCTACTTCCGCCATGCCAACCTGTATCGCATGGTCGATATTGACGTCGTCACTCCGTTGGCCGCCAACGGGCAGGCAGACCCCGCCGCCATCAAGGCAAACATCAAGGCCGGCCGCTACGAAACCAAAGGCGGCACCAAGCTTCGTCCAGGCGTAGACCTGACCGAGAAGGCGCCGAACCTGGTGCCCGAACCCACAGAGCTGAAGCCGGACGCCGGCCAGCAGAAAGCGCAACGCCCGCCGGACAAAGCCACCAAGGCCGAGATCGCGTACTTGCTCGACGTAGAGAGCGGCTCGCGGCACGAAATCAAGGAGAAGATGGTCATCGGCCGCGAAGCGCCCAGCGATCTGGTGTACCAGATTCCGACGATCAGCAAGCGGCACTTCCACATCCGGCGGCAGGGCGGTGGCTTCGTGATCGAGGATCTTCGCAGCACAAATGGCACGTATCTCAATGGCCTGCCGGTGCACGAGCCCGTGCCGCTGCGCGACGGCGACGAGATCGTTGTTGCCATTACGCTTAAGCATCCCAAGGGCGCCCGCATCTTCCAGTTCACAACCAAGGGCGAATAGCGGCATTCGCAAATCGCGCCGCCACAGGCGCAGTCAATGCCTATCGGTGTTTCCTGACCCGCGCCATAATGACTACTGAACCGTAGGGCGCAGAACCGCGTTCCTATGACTAAGGAACTGGGCCGTTGCCGAAGATCTCATTCAAACCTGTAGACCGAAGCCCCGCGCCAAGCGGGCCCGCCATGTTTGTGAAAATGGGCGGCCTGCTGATGCTCGTAGTCTCCATGGTCGGCGTCATGGTCGTGCTGTTGCAATACTCGTACGCGGGCAAGGGGGACGAAACGTGGGCCGTTGACACGAACCGCATCAAGACCAATTTCGATCCGCTGCTCACCACCGAGGAAATCAAGCAGCGCTTTGACCAGAAGAAGCGCGAGTGGGAGCGTTCGCAGGGCATCACCAACGTGCCCGCCGGGACTCCCATCCAGCTGCCGAAAGCCAACAAGTCGAACGAGCCCTCCCTGCCGTTCGGCAACCGCGAGAAGCCGGAACCAAGCTCTCCGAATGAGCCTGTCAGCGGCACGCGCCAGAGCATTGAGCAAGAGCGCGATGCCGAGCGCGAGTTGCAGATCGCTCGCGAGCAATTGAAGAAGGAACACGTCTTCAAGCTGGAAGACGAGTCACAGAATTTTCTCGATTGGGTGCCTTTTGAGGATGCCTCGCGAGAGAAGACTGCCAATGAGTTCGCAGCACGGCGCGGGCGGCAGGCGCCCGTGTATGAGCGCCTGTCCCTTCAGGTGCTGAAAAAACTTCCGGGCGCCGAGTATGCCGCGTGCATTCACTCCGGCGTGTACCTCTGGGGCGAGAGCCAGGCTGCCTCCGATGCATACCGCGGCTTGGGGTTCGCGCTGGAGGGTCGGCTGTTCGATCTGTACGAAGTCCGGCCCGAAGAGGCGATTGTGCTGCAGGATGGCACCAGGGTTGACGGCTGGTTTGAGGGCGCAGTGGCGCTTCTCGACAGGGGACTGGGCCGCAATGAACACCCGATTGAGCACCGAGTCGCCATCTTCATGGCGCTCTCGCTTCCGGATTCGCTGGCACCGTACGTCGGCGCAGCCGATGGTGTCAGCCACGAAGACAAACTGGTCAGCGAGGTTGTCACCGTCAAGCTGACCGGTGCGTACGCACGGCGCTGGGCGTACAGCCGTGAAGTCAAACCCTACAGCACCAAGGCCAAGCGCGTACTGACCCAGGCGCACGCGCCGCTGTTGCTGACGCCGGACGTGGCAGTGGTCGAAAGCAAGCCTTACGAGGTATCGGACCCGCTGTTGCAGCAGGTGCGCGACTCCCTGCGCGAGGATCCGATGTTCCTTGAGACTGAGGGCGCCTACTACGCGATTCTGGCGGCTGCGAACCGCGGTGACGAACTGACCACCATCAACGAAATCGGCTACTTTGACCTCGCCGGCGCCGAGACCGGCCCGCGGTACCGAGGCCAGGGCGTGCATGTGGAAGGAATGATCGGGGATGAGTACCTGCCCGTGATTCTGCCCCCCAACATCAGCGGCCTGCGCCGTGTGTTTCGTGCGTACGTCGTGAACGACATGGTCAACCTTGAGAGTGAGAAGCTGCTGCTCGTGGACATGATTGAGCCCCCCACCGGCCTTGAGCCGCGCGCGGCCGTGCGATTTGACGCGCGTTACTACCGAAATGTGTTCGAAACCGACAACACATCCAGCCGCGTGCGGCCACTGCTGATCGTCAAGCGAGTCCTGCCATTCACGCGACAGGACACAGGCAGCGACTGGGTGTTCGTCGCCATCGGCATGGGCGCCGTGCTGCTTGTCAGCAGCGTATTGCTCTGGTTTGTGCTCGCGGACCGGCGCGAACGCAAGACCTTCGAACAGAGCCAGCTTGACCTCAGCCGCAAGCGCATGGAAAAAAGAGGCGGGTTGAAGTTGAAGCCGCTGCCCGGATCCAGGCCTGCGTCGCCCGATGACAAGGCTGACCCGCCCGCGCCGGATAACTCGCCGCCGGCGTGATCGCGGACATGCGCCGCGACAATTGGCCGAAGCGCACGTATAACCCCGCCATGGCTGAGAGTATCCAAGTAAGCCTGGGCGACCGCGCCTACCGCATCCATGTAGGGCGCGGCCTGGATGGTCTTTCAGCCGCCGTCCCGGCCAGCGCATCAAAAGTGATCGTCACAGACAAGAACGTGGGGCGGCTGTACGCGCAGAAGATCAGTCACATGCTGAACGCGCGCGTCCTCACCGTGCCCGCCGGTGAGGGCAGCAAGTCGCTGGGTCAACTCGAGTCCGTCTTTGCACAATTGCTGGCACCGCGCGACCTCGACCGGCAGTCTGTCATCGTTGCGTTGGGTGGCGGCGTGATCGGTGACCTTGCCGGTTTCGCAGCGGCCACGCTGTTTCGCGGCGTGCGATACATCCAGTTGCCGACGACTCTGTTGGCGATGGTGGACTCAAGCGTCGGCGGCAAGACCGCGATCAACCATGAAACAGGCAAGAATCTGATTGGCGCGTTTCACCAGCCGCAGGCCGTTTGGTGCGACATTGCATTTCTCGAGACGTTGCCGACGCGCGAGTACGTAAGCGGGTTGGCCGAAGTCATCAAGACCGGAGTTCTCAGCGGCAGCGCGTTTCTTGCGAAGCTTGAACAAAGCGCTTCTGCGATAGTGGCACGCAATGATGAAGTGGTCACGCGAATGATTGCTGACTGTGTTCGGTTCAAGGCGGCGGTGGTCGAGCAGGACGAAACCGAGGCCACAGGGCGGCGCGCGATGCTCAACTTCGGCCATACGCTTGGCCACGCGCTCGAGAACCTTTACCCCGATCGCTGGCTGCATGGCGAAGCTGTTGCGATCGGCATGGTCGCCGCGCTGCGCTTGTCGGTCGCGCGTGTCGCGCTGGACGCGGCCGTGGCAGAGCGTGTAACGAGGCTGCTGCATGTATTGGGGTTGCCGACGGAGATACCGCCCGAACTTGAAGCACAGGCTGCAACGGCGGTCATGCTCGGCGACAAGAAGCGCGACGGCGGCGCCGTTGGATTTGTTCTGCTCAAGGCGCTCGGCGAGCCGGTGATCCAGTCGTGCACCATTGATTCGGCGCTGCTGCACACGTTGATGGGGCCGCGCGATGAACGAACTTGATGCCCGCGTTGCGCTTACCGTCGCGCGCAAGTTCACGCCGCTCGCGCTCAGCAACCTGTTCAAGCGATTCGGCAGTGCCGCGGGCATTGTCGGCGCGCCCAAGGCGGAACTCTCAAGCGTACCCAAGGTGAACCGTGAGGCACCAGGTGCACTTGTCGAGGTCATTCGCAAGGGCGATCACCTGCGCGAAATGGAAACGGCCGACAAGGCCGGCATCCGGCTGATCATGTTGGGCGAGCCCGAGTACCCCCAGTTGCTGGCGCGCATCGAAGACCCGCCGCCATTGCTGTACGCTCGCGGCACCCTGCACGCATACGACACGCTGGCCCTGGCAGTGGTCGGTGGGCGCAGCGCCAGCTACTACGGTACCGCGCAGGCTTCGCGCTTTGCCCGTGACTTTGCCACGCGCCGTGTGACCGTCATCAGCGGCCTTGCGCGCGGCATTGACACTGCCGCCCATCGTGCGGCGCTGGAAGCCGGTGGCCGCACCATCGCTGTGGTCGGCAGCGGCCTGCTGGACATTTATCCGCCTGAGAACGACAAGTTTGCGCTGCAGATTGCCGAGAGCGGCGCAGTGGTCAGCGAGTTTCCGCTCAACACCCCCGGCGTCGCGCGGAACTTTCCGCAGCGCAACCGGCTGATCAGCGGCATGAGCCTGGGCGTGCTGGTGGTCGAGGCGACTCTGAAGTCGGGAAGTCTGATCACCGCGCGGCTGGCCGGCGAACAAGGCCGAGAGGTGTTTGCCCTGCCAGGCAAGGTAGACAGTGATCTCAGCGAAGGCCCGCACGCCCTGATTCGCGAGGGCGCGCACCTGGTCACAGAGCCCGCGCACGTCTACGACGAGCTTGAAATGCTGAAGACACTGCCACAGGAAGCCGCGCCGGCCAGCGCGTCGAAGAAGGGCCCACAGGGCCTCACGGGCACCGAAAGCGCCCTGTGGAACGTCCTGTTGCCAAGCGACGGCTTGACCCCGGACGAACTGGCGGGCAAGACAAACCTGCCCGTGGCGCAGGTCGCCGCAGGACTGCTAACGCTTGAAATGAAGCGCCTGGCGAAGCAGCTACCCGGTAAGCGCTTTGTGCGACTGGAACTCTGAGTTGCCGGGCTACCGCGATTGAATTGACCTCATATACTCCCGCCCATGCAACCCTTGCTCGATGCCCTCAAGCAGCGCGTACTCGTCGGTGACGGTGCATATGGCACATTGTTGTCGGCACGGGGTTTATTGGCCGGCGGCGGCGTCGGGCCCGTCCTGAACCTCACCAAACCGGCCTTTGTGCAAGCCGCGCACCAGGAGTACCTGGACGCCGGTGCCGACGTCATTGAGACCAACACTTTTGCAGCTGACGCGCTGGCGCTGGCCGCTGCAGAAGTCACCGCCGGCAGCACGGATGTTTGCCGCGCTGGTGCAAGACTTGCGCGCGCCGCGGCCGGCAACAAGGCCTGGGTCCTGGGCTCGGTCGCGCCGCTGTTCCGCAGCAGCGTCAAGTTGAGCGAGGCCGACCGCACGCGGCTTTTTACAGAGCAGTTTGCAGGCCTCGTGGAAGGCGGCGTTGACGCAATCCTGTTAGAGACCTTCAGCGACCTCGACGAACTAGTGTTTGCCCTGCGCGCTGCCAAGCAAGCCGCGCCCGGCACGCCGGTGATCGCGCAGATGGCTTTCTCGCTGGCCGGGACAACCACCAGCGGTATTTCGCCCGAGCGCATGGTGAGAGACCTTACCGCACACGGGGCAGACGTGATCGGCGCCAACTGCGGTGGCGGCGAATCTGCCGCGCTGGAAGTTGCCAAACGTATCACTGAGAACACCGACCGGCCCGTCAGCATCTATCCTAACCGCGGGCTTGCCGACTTCGATGAACTCGGCCGCCCCGTATACATCGAAAGCCATGACTACTTTGCCCGCAGCGCGCGCCGCCTGGCCGACCTGGGTGTGAACCTGATCGGCGGTTGCTGCGGCACGACGCCCGACGACATTCGCAAACTCAAGGCGCTGCTGCAGGCGCGCAAGCCAAGCATCCGGCACGTGCGCGTGCCCGCCGAGCCCGTCAAGCGCGCGGCCACGGCGGCACCCGTGGCGATGCAGCCGACCCTCGAGCAGGACCTCAAAACCAGGCGCATCGTGATTGCAGAGGTCGACCCCCCGCGCGGCATAGACGCGTCCAAGGAAATCGAGGGTGCGCGGCAGATTGTGCAGGCGGGCGCCGACGGCATCACTATTGCCGACAACCCGCTGTCAATCATGCGCATGAGCAACCTCGCGTTTGCGACGCTGCTGATGCGCGAGATGACGTCGCGGATCGTGCTGCACATCGCATGCCGCGACCGCAGCCTGATCGGCACGCAAAGCCACATCCTCGGCGCCCATGCGCTGGGCGTGTCGAACATTCTGGCCGTCACCGGCGACCCCGTTGCGACGCAGGCATATCAAGGCTCCAGCGGCGTTTTTGACATGGCCAGCCACAAGCTGATTGAGCTGATCAGCCGCTTCAACCAAGGCGAGTTCGCCACCGGCGGACAGGAAGGCACGCGCACGGGCTTCTTTGTTGGCGGCGCGTTCAATTGCGCCAGCCGCAAGCTCGAGAACGAGGTCAAACGTTTCCAGCGTAAGGTACAGGCGGGTGCGCGCTTTATCATGACGCAGCCGGTGTTTGACCTGGGACGCGCGCGCGAGATCACGTCGGCCTGCCGCGAACTGAACGTGCCGCTGGTCCTGGGCGTGATGCCCCTCGTCAGTGAACGCAACGCCGAGTTTCTGCATCACGAAGTTCCTGGCATCGATGTGCCCGAGGCCGTGCGCAAACGCATGGCCGGCTTGAAGGGCGACAGGGGTCGCGCCGAAGGCATCGCGATCGCTAAAGAAATGATGCACGGCATCGCGCCTGACGTGCAGGGCTTCTACATGATTACGCCGATGAACCGGTTTGACATGATCGCCGAGTTGACGAAGTACGCGCACTCGCTGTCCCCGGCAAACGCATGACGTGGGCTTGGATCATCGGGGCGCTCATCGTTGCCTACCTTGTGGGCAGCATTCCCTTCGGCTTGATTTTCGGCTACCTGGTCAAGGGCGTCGACATCCGCCAGCACGGCAGTCGCAACATTGGCGCGACAAATGCCGCGCGCGTGATCGGATTCAAGTGGTTTCCACTGGTGCTGCTGCTTGATGCCCTCAAGGGCGCGGGGCCGTGCCTTGCGGGCCACTTCCTGGCTGCGACGGCCGGTGCCGACCTTGCACTGATCGCGGGCCTGGGTGCACTGCTCGGGCACTTCTACTCGTGCTACATCGGGTTCAAAGGCGGCAAGGGCGTGGCCACAGGCCTTGGCGTGGTGCTGGTGCTGACCATGATGCCGGACACCCACATCCCGCTTGCGGCGTTGTGTGCGCTGGGTGTGTTTGCGCTGGTTCTGGCCGTCACGCGGATAGTAAGTGCAGCCAGCATCGTCGCCGCGATCAGCATTCCTGCCTTCTACTTCGTGTGGCTGGGGCAGGCTGCATTGTCGGAGCCCTTGATGTGGCGTTTCCTGTTCCTGATCTTCGTCTGCCTGTTTGTCGTGGTAAAACATCGGGCGAACATGCGGCGCATGATGAGGGGCGAAGAGCCCCGCGTCGGGCGCAAACAGGAGACAGCGTGACCGCAAACGTCGCCATCATCGGGGCAGGAAGCTGGGGCACCGCGGTCGCCGTGCTGCTCGCGGGCGCCGGCAAGCGCGTGACGCTGTTCGCGCGACGGGCCGAACTGGCGGCCGAGCTTGCCCGTACCCGCGAGAACAAGTCGTTTCTACCGGGCGTGGCGTTGCCCCCGGGCGTTACGCCCACCGCCGACCTGCCCGCGTTTGCCGACTTTGACTGGTGTTTCTGCGCGGTGCCAACGCGCTATCTGCGCGAGCACGTTCGCGCGCTCGACGGCAAGTATCCCGTCGAGTTGCCGATTGTCAGCCTGAGCAAGGGCATTGAGCAGGGCAGCTTGCAGTTCCCGACTGACATCTTGCGCGAGCTTACCCGCGCCGCGCATTGCCTGACGCTTTCCGGACCCAGCCACGCCGAAGAAGTTGCGCGCGGGCTGCCCACTGTCGTCGTCAGCGCCGGCGATGAGACCCGCGCAGCAGCACTGGCCGAGTTGATGTCGACGCCCGCCTTTCGCGTCTATCACTCAAGGGACCTCAAGGGCGTCGAGCTGGCGGGCGCCGCCAAGAACGTCGTTGCCATAGCGGCCGGCATCATTGACGGCCTGGGCCTTGGCGACAATGCCAAAGCCGCCCTGCTCGCTCGCGGCCTGGCCGAGATCACTCGGCTGGGAATGTCGATCGGCGCCGAGGAACGCACGTTCAGCGGTTTGTCCGGCATTGGCGACTTATACGTGACGTGCGCATCGCGCCACGGCCGCAACCGCGCGTTTGGCGAACGCATCGGCAAAGGCGAGCAGCCGCAGGCAATTGTCGACAGCATGGAGATGGTCGTTGAGGGCTTTAACACGGCGGCTGCACTGCAAGCGCTGGCCCGGCGCCAGCGTGTGGAAATGCCGATCTGCGACGAAGTCTGTAACGTGCTGTACGAAGGCGCGTCTCCCAAGGAAGCGGTAAAGCGCCTGATGACACGCACGCTGAAGGCCGAGTAGCCGTGGAGCTGCTACCGCAGCGCCGACTTGGCCGCGCTGACGATACCGGCGGCGTCTACGCCGTACTTCTTCCATAGAAGTTCCGGGTCGCCACTTTCGCCGAATGTGTCCTGCGTGCCCACAAAGCGCATCGGCGTGGGCTTGATGCGCGCCAGCGCTTCTGCCACCGCGCCGCCCAAGCCGCCGATCACGTTGTGCTCTTCAGCTGTCACGATCGCCCGGTGCGTTTCGGCCAATCGCTTGAGGGTGACTTCGTCCAGCGGCTTTACGGTAAAGTAATCGGCAACGGTTGCGCTGATGCCCTCTTTGGCAAGCAGCTCAACGGCTTCCATGGCGAATGCAACCTGCGGGCCGACGGCCAAAATTGCGACGTCTTTGCCCTCGCGCAGGATTTTGGCTTTGCCGATCTCGAACTTCTCGCCGTCCTTGTAGGTGTCGCGAACCTTCGGCCGCCCCAGTCGCAGGTATACGGGGCCTTTGTGGGCGGCAACGCGCTTGGTCAGGTCGAATGCGGCGGCGTAGTCGGCGGGCACTACAACAGTCATGCCGGGGATCACGCGCATCAGGGCGATGTCTTCCAGCGACTGGTGCGACGCACCATCTTCGCCAACGCTCAAACCGCTGTGCGTGCAGGCGATCTTCACGTTCAAGCCGGAGTAGCCGATGGTGTTGCGCACGCTTTCCCAGGCGCGGCCCGTGCCGAACATGGCAAAGGTGGTGGCGAACGGAATCTTGCCCGCAGTGCTCATGCCGGCGGCGACGTCGACCATGTTGGCTTCAGCGATGCCCATCTGGAAAAAGCGCTTGGGGTACGCCTTGGCGAAGTCGTCGGTTTTGACACTACCGCCAAGGTCGGCAGTCAGTGCCACGACGTCGGGGTTCTCTTTGCCCAGTTCCAGAAGTGCTTTGCCAAAGGCGTCGCGTGTCGCTCGCATACGGGCTTCCTGTAAAGGTCGCGCGCAGTGTAGGGCTGGCGTCGGGCGACGCAACCCGTGTCAATAACTCGCGGCAGGTGCTGACTTTCTCGGTCTTACCAGCATCAGCAGGCCCAGTCCCAACACCAGCGGCACGGCCTGGAAGATCAAGGCCGCTTTCCAGCCGATGAGGTCATCCCCGCTGATGCGGGTTGCCTGGTCATAGATGATGCCGAAAACGGCGCTTCCGATCACCGACAGCTTGACCGTGATCCCGTAAAGCCCGAAGTACTCGCCCAGCTTCTCACGCGGGCTTAGCTCGATCAGCAGCTTGCGGCCCGCTGTCCAGATGCCGGCAAGGCCAAGAGCGCCGAACCCGCAAATGCCGGCCATGTACAGTAGCAGATTCGTGCCACCGCCAAACGCGGCACCCAGCAACCCCAGCGCCAGGAACGCAGCCGACAGCCGCAGCACGCGCAAGCTGCCAAACTTGTCAGTCATAAAGCCGAGCGTGACGCCGAACAACAATGCCAGAAAGTTCAGGCTCAGGCCCGCATAAGTCAGCAGCGCGGTCGGGGTCTCAATCACGATCCCGAAGAGACTTGGGGCCTCGCCGCCGCGCGGCACCCAGTCGGGGGCGTGCGCGGTGCCGTTGTTGACAAAGAACGTCCCGCGCGTGAAGTCTCCAAAGTAAAGAATCGCGGTATTCAACACGTCGACGCAGAAGAAGTTCCCCAGCAGAAACCACATGACGGCGCGGTCACTCGGCAGGCCTCGGATCGTGCGCAACACGCTCAGGAACTGCTGCTTCACCAATGCGCCACTGAACGGCTTGCGCGACGTGACCCGGCGCTCTTTCACCAGAATGAAACAGGGCAGCGCCAATACAAGAAACAACCCGGCCGAAACCAGAAACGTTGCCCGGTAGCCAATCTGCTCAGGCAGGCCCAGCAGCACAACAATCAGGATGGTGCCGATGTAGCCCAGACCCACGCCCATGCCCGAGACGAGGCCCTGGTGCTTGCCTGTGGCCACACTGGCGAGCAGCGAGTTGTAAAACACCAGCGCCGCGTTGTAGCCGACGTTGGCCACGAAAAAAGCCGACATAATGAAAAACGCGTTGCTGCTCAATCCAAAGCAGGCCAGCCCGCCGATGCATCCCAGGGTCGAGATGATCAGGTAAAGCCGCGCACGCCCGGTGTGGTCCGCCAGCGACGCGAACACGGGCACGCACATGCCTGCGGCGATCATGGAAAGGCTGTTGACAATGCCCAACACGCTGCGGCCGCCAAACAGGTCCCCTACATACGGCGCGAACAGATACGTGAGCACCGCCGCGTAGACGGTGTTGGCAGTGTCGTACAGCACCCACGCCGCACTGGGCACGGGCAAGGTGCGAGCGAGCACTGCAGGTTGTTCGTGCTGTGCCGTGTGGTCTGCGGCTTCGAGCGGCGGCGGCGGGATGGGTGGAACGTCAGTCATCGCGCGGGAGCATGCCCCGCGCGGCTGCAAAAGGAAAGTGCTCTAGCTGGTGAAGGTGACCGCATTGCGGCGCGCGGATTCTGACTTTACGCGGTTGGTAAAGTCCGTGATTTCCTGCTCGGTATAGAACTGCCGCTGGCGCTTGCGGGTCTGGAACCACCCGCCCTTGTTGCCGTCGGCGACGCCGGCTTCCACAAAGGTAAGTTCTCGAACTGCGCAGAACGTGGCAAGCGTGGCGGCGTTCATGGCGTTCTCCCCGGCGAGACGATTAACGAATAGCGATTGCGCTTCACAGAGTCAAAGGAGTTTCCTGACACTCCCTTCACAATGCCCGCAGGCTCGCCGCACTGGCCGGGCGGCGGGCTGCCCCCACTTTCCAATTACTTTCCACAATTGCTAAGCAAGCTCGGTCGCAAACTGCTGTATGCGCTTGACCGCTCGTGCCAAGTGCTCGTCCGACGCCGCATAGCTGAAGCGCACAAACCCCGGCGCGCCGAATTCGCCCCCCGGCACGCCCGCCACCAGCGCTTTGGTCAACAATGCCTCGCAGATTGCGGTGCAGTCTTTCAGCACCATGTCGCCGTGGCGCTTGCCAACCCATGCCCGAAAGTCTGGAAACACATAGAACGCGCCGCCCGGTGTGGCGCACTTGACGCCTGCGGTTGCGTTCAAGCCCGCCACGATCGCGTCGCGCCGGGCTCGGTATTGCTTGCGCCAGCCCGGCAACTCATCGGGGTCCCTGGCTAATGCGTCAAGCGTCGCAAACTGCGCGATGGTAGTCGGATTGCTCGTGCTGTGGCTCTGCAACGCCCCCATGGCCTCAATCAGGCGCTTTTCGCCGGCTGCGTAGCCGATGCGCCAGCCCGTCATGGCATAGGCCTTGGCGACCCCGTTGATGGTGACCGTGCGCGCGAACGCGTCTTCAGAGAGCGTGGCGAAGCTGACATGTTCGCCGTCATACACCAGTTTTTCGTAAATCTCGTCCGAAAGCACGCAGATATCCGTGCCCTGCAGCACGCTGGCCAATTTGCGTTGTGCCTCGGCGCTCCAGACCGCGCCAGTCGGGTTGCCGGGGCTGTTCACGATCAGCAGCCGCGTGCGCGGCGTAATGGCCGCCTTCAGCGCTTCGGGAGTCAGCACAAACCCCGTGCTTGACGTGTCAATACATACCGGCTTGCCACCAAAGAAGCGAACCATCTCGGGGTAGCTGACCCAATACGGCGCCGGAATGATGACCTCGTCGCCATCTTCAATCAGGGCCGCGATCAGGTTGAAGCAGCAGTGCTTGCCGCCGCAGGAAACCATGACTTCGTCGGCTGCATAGTTCAGCCCATTGTCGCGTTTGAACTTCGCGGCCACGGCCTTTCGCAGCTCGGGCAGTCCGCTGGCCGGCGTGTAGCGCCCGACGCTGCCGCCTTTGTGCAGTCGGCCCGCTGCCGACTCTCGTATGTTCAGCGGAGTATCAAAGTCAGGCTCGCCTGCGGTCAACGCGATCACGTCGTGTCCCTGTGCGGCAAGGGCCTTGGCGCGTGCGGTCAAGGCAAGTGTCACTGATGGTTGAATGCGGCCCATGCGGGCGGCAAGGCGAATCTGGCTCATGGTCTCGGTCTCAACTTCCCGGCACTCTGGGCTCAATACTGTTGAAGCTGCCAAGCAACTGCAGATAGGTCGTGTGTTCGCGCAACTCAGCCAGAGCAACACGCAGCCGTTCATCGTCGTAGCGACCGGCCACTTCAACGTACGTGGCATAGTCCCACTTGCTGGCCCGCGTCGGCCGCGCAACAACCGAAGTGATGTTGATCTGCTGGTCCTTGAAAGCGGCGAGCGCCTCCATCAATGCCCCGGGGCGGTGCTTGAGCTCAAAGAGCATGGCCGTGGAAACGTCGGCGATCTCTGCCGGCGGGGACTCTTTGTGCGCGCTCAATGAAATGAAGCGCGTCGTGCTCTCCGTGCTGTTTTCAATGCCCGGCTGCAAGACACGCAAACCGAATATGCTGGCGGCAAAGTCGCCGCACACGGTGCCTTCATGCTTGTCGCCGCGGCGCAACAGGTCGGCCAGGTACTCGGCACTGTCGTAGCGCGCCGAAATCTCGACGCTTGCAAGCCGGCTCATGTAGTTGCTGGTCAGATACAGGATAGCGGGGTGGGCGTAGATTCGCTTGATGTTCTCGGGGTGGGTGCCCTGCTGGCCCGCAAGGTTGTACCGCTCGTGAAACCGGATGTCGCGCACGTAGTAGACGCGTGTCGCGCGCAGCAGGTTCATGACTTCATAGTTGGCGCCCCAGTCGCTGCTTTCGACGCGAATCACGCCGTACTGGCACGAGCCATCAAGTACCGCGTCGACCACTGCCTGCGTGCTTGGGCACGGCACAGTTGCGATGTCTTCGTTGGCGTACATCCACGCCGCTGCGGCTTCGGCGTACGAGCCGCGCTGTCCATGGAATGCGATCTTCACGGTGAACCTCCGGGACTGGCAATCTAGGCAAAAAGCGTGCAGCGAAAAGACCAAAACTACTGAGAAGTTGGGACTGGCATGTCGTCCGGCCTATCGGCCTATCGGCCTATCCGGATCTCCCGCATGCCCAGCAGCGACACCGAGTTCAAGATGGTGAACAACGTTTCCAAGGGCTCATCGCCGGGCATCTTCACCCTCAGCAGGTCGGGGTTTCGGTCCCGCAGCGAACTCAGGCGCACAAGCCGCGACGGGTACGATATGCCGGTGGCCTGGCGTTCTGCACCGTCCAGTGTCAGCGTAACGGTGTAATCGCCGTCGGCCGGTGGCCCCTTGCGGCTGACCACGACGGCTGCTGCGTTGGTCCCTTCCGGCACCGCATCTTCGGCCATCACCACCTCAAGCAGGCGCAGGCGTGGTCCCAGCGCATCCTGCGTCACGAACTGCAGCGTGCGCAGGCCCGCGGCCACCATCGCTTCCTGCAAAAGTTCAATGTGAATCCAGGCGGCCGCGCGGTCGGCTGCCAGCACCACCTGCAAGGCCGGGTCACCGGCACTGCGCCGAAGGATGTCGATCACTTCGGGCAGCTGGTTGACCGCCCGCCAGCCATCGGGCTCGTGCAGGTGCCAGGTGCCTTCGGCATCAAGCCGGAGCTGAAGGTTGTGTTTCTCATCCAGGATTGTGGCCGCCGGCAGGCCGGTGTCTGCGGCAGACGCGCGCCAGAAGTCTGACAACGCCGGCAGGTTCAGGCCTTGGGCGACCTTGAGCCTGTCCTGAAAGTCAGCCAGCACGTGGGTCTCGCGCGGTAACTCTGTTTGCGCCTGTTGAATCAACACCGGCCAGTATGGCTCAATCTCGGCAAGTCCCAGGGGCGCCAGAGCATTCAACACGTCGGCCAGACCCGAAATCGACTCGGCCCTTCGCAGCTCAAGCTGCACGCGACGGTACTCGTGGCCGTGGCCCGCGAACGGCTGCAACAGCCTTGCGGCCCATCCATCGCTGGGGTCCACCGAAGAAGTGCGCTTGTCGTCGAGCGACCGCAACGTGACCCGCCGTGCCGGCGGCCGTTGCACAACGTCGGCCCAAAACAGTCGCAAAGTCGCCCGAGCTGTCTCGGGGCCAATCTGGTACTCAGGGTTGAACAGTTGCGCCGTGTCAATGAACAGCGGCAGCAAGCGATGCGCGCCGTCGCGGCCGTCCAGAGTCACCAACCAAAGGTTGCGGATCTGCGCGTCGACAAGGTCGCGACACAACTGCAGCAGCTCCTGCCAGCGCGCGCCCTTGTCGGCAAACAGGATCAGGGCGGCGCTGCTCATTTTTTGTTCGTTGTTCCAGAACCTGCGGCTGTAGTCGTCCAGTGTGCTTAGCACAGAGACACTTGCGCGGGCGGCCCACTGGCCACCCTCGGCGATGTACCAGGCATTGGCAGCATCTACCTTGGCAACAATCACGTTTGGATCGGCGGTTTTGGCGCTGACGGGGTAGGTGTTTCCGTTTCGTTTCTCGGAGTGCGCCCAGTAACTGGCCAGGTCAGGGGCTTCAAACCCGTCTGAAAGCGTCCCGGCGTCAAATCGGGCAAGCGGGCTGGCGCGTACGGGAGCCGGCCCCTGCGGGGAGTTGCTTTCCGGGGATCCTCCGCCGCAGCACGCGAGCATGACTGGCAGCAGCAGCAGCAAGGCGCAACGAGTCACGCCGGTCTTCCTTGCGGGGGCGTTCCGGCCTGGCCGACCACGCTGAGCCAAGCCAGTTTCAACTCACCGACCAGATGCTCCAGCGTCTCTGATTCGTGAGCTGTCAAGTTCCCCTTGGTCTTTTCGCGCAGCATGACGATCGTGTCGATCAGGTGGCGCGCGTACATGGGGTCAAACTCCTGCTTGCCGGTCATCGGGTTCGGCACCGCGCCCAGCAGGATCATGGCATGAGTGGCCAAAGATGCGCAGTGCTGAAGAAACTCCGGGGGCGGCAGGTCTTCATGCCCTTCGGGTTCGGCGCCATGCACCGGCTTCGGCGCAGCTTTTTCCGCCAGCTTTTCCTTCTCAAGCTCGGCTTCCTTCTTCCAGTCCGAGTCGATGATGATTTTGGGCTTGTCGTTCTCTTGCGTCATCGGGCTCACTGTTTCTCGGTTTTCAACTGCTCTTCTTTCAGCTTCTCACCCTTGGCCGAGGGGCGAAGCGCGTCGCCGGATCGGTCGACAAACAGCGCCTCAAGCCTGCCCATCAGCGCCATCACCTCGAAGTTGTCCGACCCCTGCGAAATCCAGTCCGCGTCCAGGGGACGCTTGATGTCGCTTCGGTTTTCGCGATTCACGGCAATGCTGACGCGCGTGTGGTCCAGCTTGGCTTTGCGCTGCTGTTCTTCCTTCAACTTGTCGAGGTTCTCGCCGTCTTTGTCGTCCAGCGGCTGAAACTCCTCGGGTTTGCGGTCGGTGTAAATTGTGGTGATCTTGATGTACGCCCGGCGCCGCACGTCGTTGCCAGGGTACGGGTTGCCGGTCTGGGCCAGGTTCCAGTCGGTCTCAAGGTAGACCTCTGGTTTGTCGTTGACCCAGTTTTCTTCAAGGCTGGTGACCTGGTAGCCCTCGTCTTGCAACACGTGGATCATCGCGTCGTAGGCCTGCTCGCGCGGCACGGCAAAGTCACGGTAATAGTAGTCCTTGTGCGTCACGCAGCCGGTCAACATCGCCAGCACCACGCATGGGACAACAATCTTGAGTAAGCTGAGGTACTTCACGGCAAATCCTCAACTGGGGAAGGCCGGGGAAAGCGCAAGTCTAGCGGCTTTACGAATCAACCACAATGGCGCGACCCTGCATCTCGCCCGTGCTGCCGCCTTTATGCCAGGCCGGATGCTGCTACACTTGCGCCCCATGAACGCGGTGATAGCGAACAGCGAAATCGCGGACCTGGTAGAGAAGGCCGAAGCGGGGCAGCGCCTGACGGCCGCTGATGGTCTGCGGCTGTTCCGGACACGTGACATTGCAGCGCTGGGATACGCCGCCAACCTGGTTCGCGAGCGCCTGCATGGTGACACCACGACCTACATCGTGAATCGCTACCTGCACTACAGCAACGTGTGCTGGGACACCTGCAAATTCTGCAGCTTCTATCGCAAGCCCGGCGAGCCCGGTAGCTTCACGCGCACAGTGCCCGAGATCGTTGATTGGGCGCGGCGCTTTGAAGGCCAGGGCGTGCAGGAGCTGCACATCGTTGGCGGTCTGCACCCCGCCCTGAAGTACGACTACTACCTCGACATGTTGCGCGGGCTGAAAGCCGTGCTGCCTGAAACTTCGCTGAAGGGCTTTACCGCCGTCGAGGTGGACTGGTTTGCCCGCGTCGCCCGCAAAAACGCGCGTACTGTCATGCAGGAGCTTCACGGAGCCGGCTTGGACAGCCTGACAGGCGGCGGCGCCGAGATTTTCGCCGAGCATGTGCGCAAACAGATCTGCCCGAACAAGATCAATGCAGCCCGGTACTTTGAGATTCACGGCTATGCGCACGACATGGGCCTGAAGACCCAGGTCACGATGCTGTATGGCCACATCGAGAACGACGAAGACCGCGTCGATCACATCCTGCGCGTGCGTGAGCACCAGGATGCGACAAATGGCTTCCAGGTTTTCATTCCGCTTGCGTATCACCCGGAGAACAATGCGCTGAAGTCGCGCCGGGCCAGCGGAGTGACCGATCTGAAAGTGTATGCGGTGTCGCGACTGCTACTGGACAACGTGCCGCACTTGAAATGTTACTGGATCAGCGCCGGCCTGAAACTGGCGCAAGTGGCCCTGGGCTATGGCGTGGACGACCTGGACGGAATTGTCTACGAACACGAACGCATTTTCCACGACGCAGGCTCAAGCACACCGCAGCAACTTTCCGAAGATCAGCTCAGACGCATGATTACGGACGCAGGCCGCAGGCCTTGCCGTCGCGATTCCCGCTATCAACTGCTGGAACCCGCGACGGCTTGATGAAAGACGAAAGAGACCATGAAGAAGACCCGATTCGTGCTGTTAGTTGTGCTGCTTTCCTTGTGCCCTCTTGCCGCACAGGAAGCGACCGTCGACGCGCAGATTCCGGCTGATTACGCCGACTACATCCGCACCGTGTTCCCGGGCGTTGACCCCAGCGGCGAGCACAGCCTGTTTGAACTCAAGAACTACACCGATGCCACCAAACGCCACGAGTACACCGCCAACATGTCGCGGCTGGTCCTGCTGTACACCGAGCAACTGGAGATGGGGCCGACACTAAGCAAGCTGTTTGACCAGTACGGTCGCGGCAAGTACGCCGAGTACGCTGCGTTCAAGGTGATGCACGCCGTGTTGTTGCTGCAGTTTCCGCCTAACAATCCCAACATTTCCGAGTCCGAAAAACTACTGCGGGAAGCCGCCGAGCAGCACAAAGACTTCGCCTATCCATGGTTCTTTCTGGCGCAGCTCGAGATGCTGCGCATGCGGCAAGAGCCCGAGCGGGGCGCGCGTCCGACCATAGAAGCTCTGGACAAGGCAATCAGCCTGCAGAAGAACTTTGTGCAGGCGTACGTTCTGAAGGCACAAGTGCTGATCAACATGAAGCCCCCCCGTACGGCCGAGGTGGTCGAGATGATCGCGCCCATGGTCAAGTCCGGGCCGGCGTCGGATGCGGACGACTATTCTGAATTGCTTCAGATGTACTTTTCGGCTGCCGGGCCCCAGGAGTTTCACAAGGTTGTCGATGAGCACCTGAAGAACCCGAACATGAATCCGCGCTTTCGCACCCGCGCCCTGGTGCTGAAAGCCAATGCCTACATGGCCGAGAATGCTTACGACGATGCGATTGGGACCCTGGAGCAGTGCGTCAAGCTCACGGACACCAAAGTCGATCCACGTGCAGCACAGCAACTTGAGCGCAACTTTGCCGTCTGCTGGGGTACCAAGGCCATGCTTGCAGGCAAAGAGCACCCGGAGTACCCGCAGATGATTGAGCAGACGCGCAGGCACCACCTTGCAGCAGCCGAGCTGGAGCGCAAACACATGCCTATTGCCCTGCGCGGCGCCGAGGCGGTGGTGTACATCGACCTGCTTGTGAACTCGTTGGGCAAGGTCGAGGAAGCGTTGCAGTGGCTTGAGGCGTACCTCAAGGAAACCGATCTCACCGCCACCCACCGCAACCGGCTTGAGAACATCGTCGATGAGCTGAAGAACTTCATGAACCCTACCGAGGAAAACAAGCTCACGATTCTTGAGAATTACCTTACGCAGGACGACATGCCTAAGTTGTCGCTGTCGCTGCGCAAGGCGCGTGAAGATCACCGCACCGGCACGACGTTCAAGACTGAACGCGCACTCAACCTGTTCATCAAGCTGCTGGGCAACCGCGAACGCAGCATCGTGCGCGACGCAGCATTCCTGGCAGCCGAAACCGGGCGAGTGATTGGCGGCGATGCGATCAAGAAGGCCGGCGAAGCCATCGCCGAACAGTTCAAGAAAGAGATCGAGTGCAACACCGATGAACAGGCCAACCTGCAGGCCGATCTCAGCGACACCATCCGCCGGCTTGGCCACATGCCGTCGATCGTGGCAGTCGTGCGCCACTTCGCGGACCTGGCCGAAAAAGTCACCCAGCGCGCCCTGCTGGCCCGCATCATGGGCGGGTGGTGTACGGACGACTTCTTGGCGGCCTACAAGCACGTGCCCAAGAAACTTTCTGCCATGAAGCGCAACAACCCGGCCGACAGCGCAAGCTGGCTGCGGGAAGTGGCTGACGCCATCCAGAAAGAAATCGACGAGGGATAGCCGGCGGTTGCGTTCAGCACCACGTGCGCAACAGCGTGTCGGCTTCGCGGTAGACCTGCTTGATCTGCGGGTACTCGAGCATCTGGCCGACTTCGGCCAGCGTGAACCAGCCGGACTTGTCGTGCTCGTCACTCTGCACGTGCAGCGCCTTGGGCGTAAGCGCCAGGAAGTAGTGCACGCGCTTGAGATAGCTGCCGCGAGAACGCCCGGTGACTTCGTAACTGAACTCGCGCTGAAAATCGGCGATGACTTCGAGGTCGTCAATCCCCGTTTCCTCAAGCGTTTCCCGAATCGCCGCCTGCAGTGGTGTTTCGCCGGGTTCCAGGTGGCCCTTGGGCGCGCCCCACGTCTGGTGCTGGGCGCTGCGCAGCAAAAGGTAGCGCGGCTCGCCATCGGCGATGCAGGCAAGTACGAATCCCGCTGCCTCTCGGACCTGCTGCACTATGGTGCCTCATCTACAAGCCACTCGGCATCAACTTTGCGCAGCAGCAGCGAAATCGTGCGCTCCTTCACCCCGGTATCGTCCCAGAGCTTCAACTTCACGCGCACGACGGCTTGTGTGTTGTTCTCGGACAGCGTGACGTCCAGCGGCTCCCAGCCAGCCACGCGCTCGGCCTGCACATTCAGCTTTTCGCCAAGTTTCTTGCGGTCGGTGTTGCGACGCGCGGGTGTGTGGGCCTTGAGCAGCGCGTCGGCGTCGGCAGCCAGCACGGCTTTGCCCAGTGTGCGGGCGGTGGTCATGGGAGTGGAGTACGGGGCAGCACCGGCGTTCTTTTCAGCGATTTCGGCCTCAAGCACCTTGCGCTGTGCGTCAAGATTGCGCAGGCGCGCCGCAAGCTTCTCTTGCTCGACGCGTGCATCTGCAATCGCTTGCTGAATCGCAGCCAGCTTTTCTTCAGCGGTCAAGGGTGTCTCCGGCGTCGGCTCTTCCTCAATGCGCGGAATGCTGTACCAACGCCAGTATTCGCCGTTGCGCGTCATCAGCACGCGGTAACGGCCGGCGGCGGCGGCGGGCTCGAGAATCTTGATCACGAGCTCGGCTTTGTCGTCCTGCGGCTCCGGCTCTTCGATCACCTGGACGTTGCGGGCGGCGAAGCGCTGCCGGAACTCGGCACTAAGGAACACGGTGAACCACTCCTGCTTGAGCTGGGCGCGTTCCGCCTCGGGGTATTCTTTGCCGTCCTCGACCTGCTTGGCGGCCATCCAGGTGTCGAAGTCAAAGTAGCGCTCAAAAATCAGACGGCGCTCTGCCTCAGGCGTGTTGGTATCAAGGACCGCGGCTATGAACGAGTGGAATGACCCTGCCGGAGTCTCAGCCCACAGCGCCGGGGCGCACAAAATCAGCAGCAAGCATAAACAGCGCATGTGGACTCCCAGTGCCCCAAGCGGGCAATTTCTGTTAGCTTGATACCAAGCCACCCGCGGGTCAATCATGCTGAAGACCACGACCAGCAACCTTGAGTGCCACGTCATCACGCAGTACTTGGGCGTGGTCGCGGGACAGGCGGCAATTGCGCCTGTCGAGATGCGCGATTTTGCGGCGTTCATCCGTCGCGAAGGCGGAGGCCGCCACCCCGAGTTCGAGAAGATGATTCACGAGACCCGCCAAGCCGCCATGATGAGCCTGGAAAACGAAGCCAAAGAAATGGGCGCCAACGCCGTAATCGGTCTCGACTTCGACTACGCGTACCTGTCGGGCGATGGACTGGTGCTGATCACGGTCAGCGGCACAGCCGTGATCGCCGAAGACAAGCGCAACCTGTGACCCTGCATATGCCGGTATCGCGCGATCATTCCGCTCCATCCCCGGACGCGAAGTTTCCGGTCCTTGTGATCCTTGGCCCCACCGCCAGCGGCAAGAGCCGCATGGCAATGGCCGTGGCTGAGCGTGTGCGGGGCGAGATCTTGAGCGTGGATGCACTGAAAGTGTATCGCGGCATGGACGCCGGCACGGCCAAGCCAAGCATCACCGAACGGAAACTGATCCCCCACCACGGCGTCGACATCGTCAACCCGGACGATGAGTTCTCGGTTGCCGAGTTTCTGGATTACGCCGAGCCCTTGCTGGCAGATATCGTCAAGCGCGGCAATGTACCCGTGCTGGACGTAACCGCGCCCTATTACCTCAAGGCGCTCGTGTACGGCATCGACCGTGGCCCCGGCCCCAACCCTCAGTTTCGGGCCGCCATGGACCGTATGCCCGCGGCCGAACTTGCAGCCATATTGCTGAAAGACGATCCTGTCGCTGCACAACGTATCGGCCCGGCCGACAAGAAGCGCCTTGTGCGCGCGCTGGAGATGATCAAGTTCGGGCGCAAGCTGCCCAGTGAGGTCAAGCAGTGGGGCCTGCCGCGCGCCGACTATCGGTGGATATTCACGGGCATTCGTTGGCCGCGCGAAGTCCTCAACGAACGAATTCGCCAACGTGCGCAGGCCATGTTTGACGCGGGATGGCTTGAGGAAGTGCAGCGCATTCTGGCCGGGGGCGGTTTTTCGGCTACGTCCGGCAAGGCCCACGGTTACCGGCGCATCCAGCAGTACTTGCAGGGCGCTTTGACGTGGCAGGAGTGCGTTGAACAGACCGTGCGCGACGTGAAGCAGTTTGCGCGCAAGAGCATGACGTTCTTCAAGGGATTCCCCAAAGTGCAGTGGCTTGACGTCTCCAGCGAGACCGAGATCGACCGTGCCAGCATGTACCTGTCGCACGAGATCAAGGAAATGCTCAAGCAGTGCGGGCACGAACGGCCAATGGTGGACCTGCCATGAGAGGTGTGCCGGAAACTTCACGCAAGCTTATCAAGCGCCGCGAGAGAGCTTGATCGCCGCGGGGTACCTGTATTGGCAAGGAGAACGCCATGACAGGCTTTGCCCGCACAATGTTGATGGTTCTTGTGAGCGCCCTGCTGAAAGCAGCACGCGCCCGCGACTAGCAACCCCAGCCGCGCAAGGCCCGACCTGTTGGCCGGGCCAGCAGTTGCGCAGCGCTATTCTTCATCCGGGTTCAGCAGCAGCAGCGGGTTGGTGCTGCCGGTGACCTTGGGCAGCTTGCCGTCCCACTTCTCCAGACGTTTGTTCTCCAGGATCTTCTTGTCGAGCGTCGCCAGCAGCACCTTGTTGGCCTCGGCCTCCGCATCGGCTTCGCGTTTTGTGGCTTCGGAGTTGGCGATGCTGAGCAGTTCAATCTGCTTGGCCTGACCCGCGGCCTTTTCCTCGGTGGCCTTTCGATCGGCAGATGCCTGAAGCTCTTTCATCTTGGCCTCGGCCTCTGATTGCACGACTTTCTTCTCGGCCTCGACCTTTTCCTTTTCCAGTTCGTTGCGGGCGCGCAGTGTGTCTTGTTCGGCCTGCACCTTGGCTTCGATGGCGTGGTCGAAGCTGGCGCTGAACTTGAAGTCGGTAATGTTCACCGCAGTGACGATCAAGTTACTGCCCAGCGCTCGCTGGGTGATGATGCGCTCGATTTCGCCTTTCACTTCTTCACGGTGCTTGATCAGGTTTTCGGCGGTGTACTTCGCGGTCACCGATTTGACCGATTCGCCGATAATCGGGTTCAGCTTGGTCGTGCGCCACACTTCTTCGCTGCGGCCCAGGTTCTGATAAAGCCACCAGACCATGGCGGCTTCGGGCTTGTAGTTGACAGCGACCTCGGTGGTGACGGTCTGCAGGTCCGATGAGGCGGCGCCTGCGGCACTGACGACGATCTGCTCCTGGATGTTGACTTCGTGAATCGAAGCCCACGGTGCCTTGAAGTGCAGGCCCTCGTCGTAGGATTCTTCGGTGAGGGTACCGAACGAGACGTGGACGCCGCGGTGGCCGGGGTCAACGATCTCGTAGCAGGACATCAGGAAGGTCACCACCAGCACCAGCACAACGCCGGCGCCGATCAGCATGAAAAGAGACTTGTTGTCGCGCATCGGGTTCTCCTGAGCAAGACGAGAAAGGTTCGCAGGTGGATTGAACACAGTCACTTACAAGCCACAAGCCAATTTGGAAAGCAAAGCGCCCGCAAATTCGCGGGCGCTCTGCAAGTGGAAATGGCGAGGATGACGGGACTCGAACCCGCAACCTCCGGCGTGACAGGCCGGCGCTCTAACCGATTGAGCTACATCCCCGTTTTCAAGCCGCAACGTTGCCGTCGCAGGGCGGAATGATTAACCCGTTTGGCCGCAGCCGTCAAGAACCCGAACGGGCGGGGGTTTCGCGCCTTCACTTTCGGTCGCGCTTTTGCCGATAATCGGGCATGGACGTGTTGAAGGCAATCATTCTTGGCGCTGTTCAGGGCCTGACCGAGTTTCTACCGGTCAGCAGTTCGGGCCACCTCGTGATCCTGGGTGTGATTCTGGGGCGCGAACTTGGCGGTGAGGGCAGCACCGCCCAAAGCGTGTTGCTGCATCTGGGCAGTTGGCTTGCGATCCTGTGGGTGTTCCGGGGCGATGTGGCAAAGCTAGTCTATCCCAAGATCAACTGGCATGTGATCGTGCTGCTGATTCTCGCCAGCATCCCGGCTGCGATTGTCGGCATCACGATCAAGAAACTGCTGCCTGAGGCACAAGAGGGCTGGATTGAGCACAACGTGCTGCAATCGCCCTGGGTCGCGTGCTTCGGGTTGATGTTTACGGCGGCTGTGCTGTGGCTGGCCGAGCGCCCGCGAGAACTGCGCGTCACGCTGGAAGGCGCCAAGGGCGCTGACTATTGGCTGGTGCTGCTGGTTGGTGTCGCCCAGATGGTGGCACTGCTGCCGGGCGTATCGCGCAGCGGCAGCACGATCTGCATGGCCCTGATGCTGTACTGGGTGCGCAGCGACGCCGTGCGCCTGAGCTTCCTGATGGGACTGATCGCGATTGGCGGCGCGGGCTTGATTGAGGCGCGCGAAATCAGCCAGATCGAGTTTGCCCCCGCCATCGCGGGATTCATGGCCAGCCTGGTGTTCAGCCTGATCGGGTTGTCACTGGTCAAGCTGGTCGTTGCAAAACGCAAGCTGCGCTGGTTCAGCGCGTACACCGCCGCGGCAGGCGTGGCTGCGTTGACTTACCTGCTGCTCTTTCCCCCTGCCTAGCCAGGCAGTCGCCCCCTTAGCGCTTCCTGGCCGCACGAGCCTTGGACTTACTCTGGGCCTTGCCTGCGACCTTGGGGGTCGACTTGCCGTTCCGACCGGGCTTTGAACTGGCCGCACCAGGCTTGCCGCCTTTCCCATGGCCGTTCAGTGACTCCATCTTCTCGACGCGCTCTTTCAGCTTGTCGTGTTCATCTTTCAGTTTGTCGTAGTCATCGCGCAGTTCTTTCAGCTCTTTGGGTGCGCCTTGCGCTGCCCGAATCGCCTCGATCGTGTCCCGCGCGCGCTTCTTGATGCGGCTGTCGTGGCTGGTGCGCGCCACCTTGGCCAGTGCCGGTATCGAGGCCGCGTCGCGCAGTGCGCCCAACCCGCTCAAGGCAGCCATTACAAGTCGGAACTCGCCCTCAAGCAGCGATTCAAGCCGCTCGCGGGCTGCCAACTTGTCTTTCTCTTCGGTGCTGAGCCTTGCCAGTTTGCCCAGGGCCGCTACGGCCGCGTATCGGGCCTGCTGGCTCTGGCCGGCTTCGGTCCATTCGTGCAGCACGGGCAGCGCCCGCAGGTCTTTGAGTTCACAGAACGCGCTGAACACGGAACTGCGAATCACGTCCACGTGGCTGGGGCGGGGCAGAGCCCCCATCAATGCGTCAAAGGCAATCACGGCCCGAGTCTTGCCCAGGGCGACGGCGGCTTCAGCAGCAACGTAGTAGCTTTTGTCTTTGTTCAGCATCAACGCGAGCTTTTCTGTCGCGCTGCTGTGGCGCCATTCGCCCAGGGCAGCCGCAACAGCCCGTCTGGCCTTGGGGTGCGGCAGTGCGTGGGCGTCGCACAGTGCCTTCAAGGCTTCCGGCGAGTGCGCCTTGCCCAGGGCCTCGGCGCACTCGGCTTGCACGCCCCAGAACTTGTCGCCAGTCAGGGCCCTTGAGAGCGCATCGACCGCCTTGCGCGTGGCCTTGCCGCCCAGTGCTCGTGCCGCATGAACCCGGCCCATGACGTCGTCGTCATGCTCAAGCTGCGCCACCAGCATGTCTTCGCTGAAGTCCAGCTCGAGGGTCTTGGGAATGCTGTTGCCGGGGTCGAAAGCAACCCACTCCGGGCGCTTGGGCAGCTTCAGGTGATAGCGGTGCGCCGGCTTGTCCAGCTCGAACTCGCGGACTTCTTCGCCGCCCTTCCAGGCAAAGCGCACCTTCACCGGCGTGCGGAAGATTGCCGTCAGGTCATCCTGCTTCTGGGTCTGCAGGATCGAGAAGTCTAGGCTCTGGGTCTTGTCGCTCCAGGTCGCTTTCAGCTTGAACTGGGGGTGGCCGCCACCATGGATCCACTGGGCCAGGAACCAGTCCCAGTTGCGCCCGGTGACCTTCTCCAGCGATGTGGCCAGGTCCTGCGTGATCACCGTCTGCTCGGCGTTGTTTGTCAGGTAGTGATGGATCGTCTTCCACCACAGCCGGTCGCCCAGCAGCTTGCGCAGGTGGTGCAGGATCACCGCACCCTTCTGGTACAGGTGGCGATCAAACAGGTCCAGCGGCTCGTTGTAGATGTTGGTCTGGATGGCGCGGCGATAGCTGCCTTTGTCTTCGGCCAGGTAGGTTTTCCAGTCGGCGTCGAGGTAGTACTTGAACTCGTCATCGCCCAGCGACTCCTCGCACCACATGGCTTCAAAGTACGTGGCGAAACTCTCGTTCAGCCAGGCGTGGCTCCAGTCGCGGCAGGTCAGGTAGTCGCCGAACCACTGGTGTGCCAGTTCGTGGCTGACCAGCGGCTCAGAGC
Organism: Planctomycetota bacterium; assembly: GCA_020849795.1. GTDB lineage: Bacteria > Planctomycetota > UBA8742 > UBA2392 > UBA2392 > JADJRK01. The sequence goes on from JADZFR010000038.1 coordinate 80,625, forward strand.
TGAAGTCCAGGTGGGCGCGCTCATCGTGCAGAGTCAGCGCGGTCTGTGTGGTCGCTGTGGTGTTTTCCATGCCGCCGAATATGAAGTCTTCGGCGGTGATCTGCGCGTACTTGGCGTACGGGTAGCGCACACCGGTCTTTTCGCTGAAGAAGCGCACCATGTCGGGGGTGCGGCCGAATGCGCGCTCGCCGTCTTCCTCGCTGCCGGGCGGCACATAGTAATCCACCGGGATGCCATCCCACTCTTTGCTGACTTTCACGAAGTCACCGACCACGAGGGTCATCAGGTATGCCACGTGTGGCACGTCATGCTTCCAGTGGTGCAATTCGTGGCCTTTTCGGCTCTCGACGTTGACCAGCGCGCCATTGCTCAAGCTGGTCATGCCGTTGGGCACTTCCACGAGGATTTCGCTGGTGGCCTTCTCGTTCGGGTAGTCGAAGCACGGAAACCAGTAGCGGCTGTCCTCGTCCTGGCCCTGCGTCCAGAACTCTTTGTGTTTTTTGGGGTAGTCACGATCCGGGCCCACAAAGTACGCGCCCCGCCGCGGCACAGCCGAGTACTTGATCCTGATGTCGACCGGCTTGTCGGCCTGTAGTGCGCGTCCGAACTGCACGGTCAAAACTTCGCCGTCATGGCGAAAGTCGGTCTTGGCGCCATCCACGTGAACGGACGCGATCTCCATCTCACAGGCGTCAAGGTCAAGAAAGGTGGCACCCTCGTTGATCGGCGCAACGGACAGGGTCGCGGTGCCGCTGATGGATCGCTTGTCAAAGTCAGGCCTGATCTCCAGCCGGATATGGCGCACATCGACCACCCGGTCGCGGGACCACTTGGGGGTGACGCCCTTCTTCATGAAGGGCTTCCATGCGGGCTTGTCTTCAAGGTACCCGGCACCCGTGCCTGCAAAAAACCGGGCCTGCTCCGTGAGGGAAAAGTTCATGTTGGGACTACTCCTGTACTAATTTTGCGCGTATTTGATTGGGACTCTATCCTGCGTCAACGGGAGTGCACCTCCCGGCTTAGGAGAATCTGATGCTGTATCGTGTGTTTCTTACGCTGATTGCCGCCTTGATGCTGTCGGTGACCGTCCCCGCCACGGGGCAAGCGCGGCTTGCCGACGACTCAGCCCAGGGCGAAGTAAACGAATCCGCATTCAACGAGACCCAGAAGTCCAATGTGAAAGTGCTGGACGGGATGCTCGACATCATCCGGCGCGGATTTTACGACAAGAAGTATGGCGGGCACGATCTGAAAGAAATGCGCGGGCGCTATCTCAAGCGCTGCGCCGACGCCGCGCCGGGCAATGCCCTGCACGCCGTGATGCGCGAACTGCTGGCAGAGTTCAAGGTCAGCCACCTCGGGATCGTTGAGCAGCACGCCTATGACAACCACTTCGCGCCTGAAATGGACAACACGTTGCGCCGGCAGGTCGGCTTCGACATCACGGAACTGACCACCGGCGAGTTCTTTGTCACGGACCTGCTGACCGGCGGCCCGGCTGACAAAGCCGGCATCAAGCGCGGGGACCGCGTACACAAGATTGCAGGCAAGCCGGTGGCAGAGTCAGACCTTCTGGTCGACGCGGGTGGCGACCCGGGTTTGCCCAACCAGCACCCCCACTACTTTCTCAAGAACCCGGCCGATGGCGGAGCCTTGCTCGTTGAAGTGCAACGCAGCGCCGACAGTGAAGAGCGCCTGACCATCAGCGTAGAACCGGCCGACATCAACATGATCGCGGCTTCGCGCAACAGCGTGACGATCATTGAGCACGAGGGCCGCAAGTTCGGCTACATCCGGTTCTGGCACTTCCTGCACCACGGTATGACCTCGGCGCTCAAGCGTGCCCTTAAAAAGCAATGGCAACTATGCGACGGCATCATCATCGACCTGCGCGGCCGAGGCGGAAGCGTGGACGTGATGAACGCTTGCTTTTCACCGTTCGGGGCGCCGCCGCCGATGGTGCGTTTTCCCGGCGGCCGCGGCAGCCAGCAGGACTACGGCATGCCCAAGTGGGAGCGGCCGGTGGTCGCGCTGCAGGACAACGGCAGCCGCAGCGCCAAAGAGCTGTATGCGCACAACTGGAAGTGGCTGAAAGTCGGCCCGCTGGTCGGCGAGAGCACACCGGGGGCGGTGCTGGGCAGCACGTTCGCGCAACTGCCGGACGGCAGCTACCTGATCTACCCGGCGCAGAACGTGCGCAACCTCAGCTATGGGCAAGTCGAGCTGGAAGGCAACCCGGTCGAGCCCACGCACCCGGTCAAGGACAACATCCGCTACGCCGCGGGCGTGGACACGATCAAAGAGGCGGGCGTCAAGATCCTGCACGAACTGGTTAAGGACAACCCAAAACCGGAGCTTCCAAAGTCGGACCACAAAGCCGCCGAAGAAGAGTTCTAGAATACTGGACCTGCAAACCCCCGCACTTGCGGGGGTTTGTGCGTTCTTGGCTGGCACAACGCGGTTGTGTATCCTGCGTACTCATTGTCACGATAAGGACCAGCCGCGTGTCACCCACCGCCGAAGCCGCCGTCGAAAATTCAGTGGTCGAAGTCTCGCAGGCGCGCCCGCAGGACCTGACGGTTCATGCCAGCGGCGAGCTGCCGACGCAGGACGAAGTTTCAGGCATGGAAGTGCCGATGCCGCTGTCGGCCCTGCCCGGCGACGCTGACTACCACATCACCAAGGACCCGCGCGTTAAGCAGGTCGAGTGGCGCGACCTGGTGAAAGTTTCGCCATGGCAGGCCTTCGTTGAAGTCACGCTCAGTGTGCCTTGGCTGGCAGCGTGTCTTGGCTGCTTCGCGCTGATCCAGTACACGGGCTCGTGGTGGTGGATGGTCCCGGCGCAGATTTGCGCGTTCTACCTGTTTCTGACGGGCCTGCGGCAGACCCACAACGCTTACCACTATGCGATTGGTGTGTCGCGGCGCGGCTGTGACCTGCTGATGTTCTGGCTGAGCATCGTGATGACCGGCAGCATGCACGCCGTGCAGATCAACCACCTGCATCATCATCGCCACAACCTGACCGACGAAGACGTGGAAGGCTTCACAGCGAAACTCAAGTGGTGGCAGGCGATGCTCGTCGGCCCCTACTTTCCAATGAAGTTGCACTGGTTCGCGCTGAAAGAAGGCAAGCCCAACCAGTTGCGCTGGGTGTACGCCGAGCTGGTGGGCAACGTCATGTGGTACGGTGTCGCGGCATGGATTTCGCTCGGGCTGGGCCAGTGGTGGCTTGGCCTGTTCGTGATCACCATGTGGCTCGGCCAGTGCGGCACAGGCTTCTTTGCCGTGTGGACGGTGCACCATGATTGCGACGATAAACACATGATCGCGCGCACGCAGCGCGGCTGGCTGAAGAACCTGATCAGCTACCAGATGTTCCACCACATTGAGCACCACCTGTTCCCGGCGGTGCCGACGTGCCACTGGGCGAAGCTGGGCAAACGCCTGGATGCAGTCGCGCCGGAGCTGCGCCAGAAGCACGTGTACTAACTGCCCTCAGCTTCCCACGGCCGCGGCACGCAAGTATAAACTTGCGCTGTGCCGCCTTCTGGTGCAGCCATGGAAGACAAACCCCGTCGCATACTTTTCGGTGTCGTCAACTTGACCCCCATTGGAATTGCCGCTGCGGCCATGGTCGCGCTGGCAGCCGTCATCACCGGCTTCTGGCTTGATGCGCAGACCGAACTCACGCAGCCGATGCTGTTCTGGCCGTTTGTCATTTTCGGTCTCACCGGAACCATGCTTGGTCTTGGCTTCGGCATGCGCAACGACGACAACTTTGCGCGCAACCTGATCGCGTCCTTTGGCGCGCTGCTGGCCTGGCGCTTTAGCTATTTCCCGTTCATGGTGGTTGCCGGCTGGAAGGGCAGCCTGGGCGAAGCGGTCACGCACGGCATCACCGGCATCAGTGTCGTCTACCCCTTTTTCGTCTTCTTCATCTTTGCGCAAAACCTTGGCATCGGCGTGATCGCCTCGGCTGCTGTGGCCAAACCCAGTGGCGAACCGACCAAGGGTCGGTTCCAGTTTGTGCGCAATATTGTGCACAAGCCGCCGCGTGTGCTGCTGTGGCTGCTGGCTGTGGTTGCGTTGCCGGTGGCGGGCATGGTCAGCTTCAGCACGAGCAGCGACCTGGTGCTGTTCAATGACGGGCCGTGGGCCGAGGGCATTGAAGCGCCGCCGATCCATGACCCGCAGACCAACCCCTACACCATCATCATGGAAGAACACGACCTTTCTGTTCCCGGGTGGGTGCTGGCGGTCAACGCAAGGATTACGTACCCGCTGGTGCCGCACAGCCCGTGGGGCAGCGCGATGGCGGGCACGCTTGAGGCGCTTGCGCTGGAGAACCCGGTGGCTACCACGCGCGACCGCATCGACGAGCACTACCTTGCGTACATGGCGGCGCACGCGCGCATCCATGACCCCGAAATCAGTCGCTAAGCAAACCTACACTCAAACCTTAAAGGCGGATTCCAGCAGGCGTTGATCAATATGATACCCATTGAATACATTCTGGCGGCGGGCGGCGTTTTGGCCGCGTTGGCAGTTGTTCGCGGATTCTGGCTTGACTCGCGCAAGGCAATCACGCAGCCGCAACTGTTCTGGTCATTTCTGTTCTTCAGCCTGGGCGGCAGTCTACTGGGCTGGCGACTGGCTATGCGCAACGACCCTGATGTGCTGCGCAACGTGATCGGCCTTGTGGGGTCGCTGGTAGCATGGCGCTTCAGCTATTTCCCGTTCATGGTGGTCGCCGGCTGGAAAGCCAGCCTGTTCGAGTGGGGAACGCACCGGGTGATCCGGCGCAGCATCATCTACCCGGTGTTTTTGTTCTTCATCATGGCGCAACACGCGGGGGTGGGCTTCATCGGTGCGGCTGCAATTGCGATCGCGCAGACGCCTGTGCCTGACTGGGGACTGCCGGCCTGGATCCAGCAGTTGATTCACCAGCCGCCGCGCGAGTTGTTGTGGGCATTGGGTGCCGTTGCGTTGCCGGTTGCGGGATTAGTGAGTTTCAGTACCAAGCGCGACTTACGCGTCTTCAATGATGCGCCGGCGCGGGACCTGCCCAAGGTGCCGATCGGCGAGCCAAAGATAAACCCCTACGCAAAGATCATGCGCGAGCACAAGCTTTCGCTGCCATCATGGGTGCTGGCCGTGAACGCGCGTGTCACATATCCGCTGGTTCCGCACAGCCCGTGGGGCCGGGCGATGAAGGGGACCCTGGAAGAAACGGCGCTGGCAAACCCGCGCGCCACAACGCGCGACCGCGTGGACGAGCACTATCAGTCGTGGATCGCGTCGCACGCCCGCATTCATGAACCAGATGCCGGAGCCAGAGCTTGAGCCGCGTGATGGTGCTGGGTGGGCGCGGCTTGATCGGTCGGCGCATCCTGCGCCTGCTGCGCAGGTCTTTGCCCGACGCGGAACTGCTGTGCGCCGGGCGCCGTGAAACGCACATAGATGGCGTGCGCTTCGTGGCGTTCGACATCGACGCCCCCTCACGCGAAGCGCTCTCTGGTGTCAACGTACTGATCAACACCGTCGGCCCCTTCGTCTATCGCGCTGCCCCGCTGCTGAAGCTGTGCGACGAAGCCGGGTGCCACTGGATCGACCTTTCCGAAACACCCGGGTTCATGCGCGAAGTGCGCGAGTTTCAGCCCGCCAACGTCGCCGCGATTACCGGGTGCAGCAGCGTTCCGGCGCTGATCGAGGTGTTCGCGCGCCTTTGGCGAGGGCGGCCCGACGTGGCCAGTGTACGCGCGCAGCTTTCCATCGGCACGAATAACGATGCGTCGGCGACGTTGCTCTACAGCATGCTGCTGCCGATCGGCCGCCGGGCAACTCACGGCTCGCGCTGGTTCAGCCAGACCTGGTTGCGCAGTCACGCATCCGACAAGCCGCGCCGCTATGGCACATACCCCAGCGGGCTTGAAGATACCGGCGTGTCCCTCGGCGATCGGGTGGTGCCGCTGCAATTCGGATTCGGCTTTGACCGGCGCAGTTACACCCGTGCGCTGCGTGTGTTCTCGTGTGTGGTCGGCGCCACGCCGCGCGGTTTGCTGCATTTCGGCTCGCGCATTGGGGCGGCGTTGTCGCCGTTGGCGCGCCCGCTGGGCACCAAAGTCGGCATCATGTCGATCGACGCGCTGGATGCGTCGGGCGGCGTCCTGGACAGCGTCGAAATCATCGCCCGCAGCAACGGCCTGGACGTGCCCTCCTGGCCCAGCGTCTGGGCCGCCGAAGCGCTGCTGGCGAACGCAAGCCCAAGCGGCAGTGTTAGTCTCGCTGATCTGATGACGCCACAAGAAGCCGAGAACCGCCTCCACGCGTCCGGATTCAGTGTGCTGCGTCCAACCGTCGCAGACTGCGGCGTTCCACACGCTTGATTGCATTAAGGGCTGACTGCGCCAACTGCACAATGATCAGTGTGCGCTCGTGTCAACTATTGGACATTCCACTTGACAAATTGGGGGGGGGGGGGGGGGATATACTGTGGGTTTGAAGGATCGCTCAACGCCCAATTGGAGACGACAATGGCTGGTCGCACACTGTTTGCAGGAGTGGGTGTCATGCTGCTGAGCGCCCTTGGGCTCGGCATTGTCTTGGCTGACCCCCAGTTTACCGCGATCTTCAGCCCCGACGAAACGTCTGCCGTTTACCAAACCTATGGTTCTGTGGATGCAGAGGCGGACAAGGGCAGCGGAAACTCAACGTGGGTTGAGTCGTATGCGCATGTGTCCGGAGAGTCCGGACAGCTCAAGAGCGCATTTGCCGGCATCTTCGATGGCAACGACATTCTTGGTACGATTACGGACGGTACGGAACCGTACACCTTCCAATACGCGTTTTACGGCAGAGTCGAAGGTTCGGTTTGGGTTGAGAATCACTACCTGCTGACCGGGACTGCTTACCTTGCCACGAACGAGTCGGAAGTATCGTTTGATACGTTGCAAACTATGCCTCTCATGAATGATGATGAAGCAAGGATTCAGAATGAGGCGCAAGGCGATACATCTTACGCCGAAGTCAGCGATTCTGGCCAAACAGAGCCAGATGTAATCAACCAATTCAGCGTACACTACCGCCTGCGCTCGTACGCGTTCGCTGGAACGAATCGGCCCGAACTTGAGGTGTTCAGCAGTTGCCCCGCCGATTGTGAAGCCAGCGGTTGGATGGAGGGCTACGACGCCAGCGGCAAAGTCGGCATTACAATCTACTTCTCATAAGTCATTAAGTAGCTGCTTTGGCTCATTGGTGGCTTGAGCCGCGTTGATTGCCGGTGGAATCATGGCCATGGAAACACCAATGCCTGATCGAAGGCGGGCCAAGTACGCGGTGCTCGTTGCGCTGCTGTGCCTGTTTGTTCTTGTCGGGCTCTTGCTGATTTGGCAATGGCCCGAACCCTCGACTCAGGTTACCTACAACAAGCCCGCGGTCGCCCCGGTAGCCAGGCCCGCGAAACCGCAGCCAATTGCAGCCAACAGTGAACCGGACGAAACACCGGCGGAACCCATCGACCCGGTTGAAGCGCCAGTGCCGGCTGTGCCCCAACCCAAGAAAGTCGTTATTGCCTTTCGTACCCATGACGACCAGCCTGTTGCCGGCATCGGTTTTGAGTACGCCTTTGAAACTGTGGAGCAATTTGTCAGGCGTCCCAAGAATGCCGGTGAGCAGGATGTCTCGTGGACTACCGGCACTGTGGGCGGGGGCGGCACCGCCCAGGTGCGGTCAACACTTGGCCCGGATGAGCTGGAATATCTGAGCATTCGGCCGCTGGCGCTGTTGTGGAAGCTGCGGACGAATCCACTGGACGCGCGAAGGGGGCAATTGCCCGGCAGCGTTCTGGTAGAGGTCAAGGCAGACGGGCAACATGTGGTGGTTCGCCTCGAGCGAACCAACCGGGTTGCTGTCGAGGTCATTTATGGCGACGGCGCGCCCTTTGCCGGCAGGATCCGGCTACTTTTCGTCTCGGGCGAGGGTGCGCGCTTCAAGGACCATGGCCTGGTGTGGTTGACGCTGGAAGAAGGTGAAACCGGGTATGTGGACATTCCGGACCAGACGACTCGCGTGTCGATGTTTACTGCCGGTCTGCGGATGGGTTGGCAGCAGCCCGCGACGTTCTTGTTCCAGATTGACGCCCACGCGCGCACTTTGAAGGCAATCGTGCCGGTCGCCACCAAGCTGATGTACGGTGTGCGCGTTGACCTTTCGCGGTTGCCATCTTCTGCGGACTGGAAACTTGAATTCCGTCGCAATGGGCTCACCGGCATTGGCCCTAGCGGTGTGTTGAAGTGGGGCAGCGCATACACAAACTTCGCGCTGGGTTTCGATGGCGATTTCGAAATCCGCATTGAAGGCGCGCTCGGCGTCTGGGACAGCGGCGCCTTCCGTGTCGGCCCCGACGAAGTGCGCGAGTTCGTCGCCGAAGTAACCCTTCCTGTCACAATTCGGCTGCGCGCTGTGGACCCATACGGCACCCCGATTGGTCGCAGCTCTGCCACTGTCCGCGGGCATCTGTTGCCCTCATGGGAAATGTACCGCCTGCGCGAGAGGTCTGCCCGGCGCGCCAAAGAACGTGCCAAAGAACGCGCTGCATCCGGCAAGGAGCCTATCAAGGAAGGACCGTCTAAAGCCAAGCTCCCGCCGCCAACCGGTCAGAACGGAGCCCTCGCGTACGCGGAACCGAACGGTGAAATCACTCTCAGTGGTGTCGCAAGCAGCCTGAGAATGCTCTACGTCGAAGGTGACGGATACGAGCAGACGGAAGTGCCTTTCAACGCGAAACCCGGCGACCAGTTAGACCTTGGCGACGTGGTGCTGAAGCCGGCGGCAGGCTCAATCACGTTCAAGTTCGTCAATGCCGAGCCAGGGGCCGAGTTCCTTTACACCGTCGGGAAAGAACGCTCAGGCCCCGGCGGAGAGCGCGGCACCACAAGCGGCTCGGCTGTTCACACCGTCACCGGCTTGAGTATCAACCGAGGCGTGTACTGGGTTGTGGTGTTTACCAAGGGAACCACCGAGACGGTCGAGGAGGGCACCCTCGTTCGGAGTGGCGCCAAACTAGTGGATCAGCACGTGACGCTGACTGAAACTGAGGCGGGGTTCGTGCTGGAAATTGACGTCCGCAACCCGCCCTACAAGCGACCGCCGACTCCACCGTCCGCTTCGGTACCCGACGAAGATTGAGCGAAAGCTACCGCACGTTGAAAATGTCTTCTTCGTCGTCGAGGTTGCCGAACAGTGTGATGGTCTGGCTGTCCTCCAGCACCACCGACTCGCGCGTGATGGCGATGATCAGCACGTCGTCCACGGCGCGGTGTCCCGCGTGGGCCGCCTGGTAGATCAGCTCGGGCACGTTGTCGGTCGGTTTTGCGCGCTCGAGCACCTTGTGAATGCCGGGGTAGTCAAACTCTTCGCCGTCGTCCTTGAGGCACTCGATGATGCCGTCCGTGAACATCACCACACGGCCGCCCGGTTCAAGGTTGGAACTGTGCACCTGGATGGCATCGGCCCAGTTGGCACTGCGCTTGAGCCCCAGCGCCACGCCCGCCGTCAGCACGTCTTCGCGGGTGCCGTCGGCTTTCACGAACACCGGGTGCGGAATGCCGCAACGCGCGTGCTGCCAGTTGCCGCTGACCACATCCAGCACGCCCACCAGCGCTGCCACGAACTTGCCCTGTGGAATGTCGTCGGCAAGTTCATCGTTGGCAAAGCGCAGGCCATCGCGCAGGTCGCCTTGCTTGATGCGCATGCCGATGCTGATCACTTTGCGCGCCATCGACTGAATCACCGCGGCCTGGATGCCGTGGCCGGTCACGTCCCCCACCACCACGCAAAGCCGCCGCTCATCCAGCCAGAAGAAGTCATAAAAGTCGCCGCCGATGAACCCGCCGCTGGGGGCGAAATGCACGTCGATGCGAATGCCGTCAGGGCGCGGCGGAGTTGCCAGCATGGTCGTGAAGTTCTGCGCCGCATCGGTCAGGTCGATTGTGGTGGCGCGCACTTCGCGCTCAAGGCGCATGATCTGGCTGCGCAGTTCGTGGCGTTCGCGCTTGCGCGACTGCTTTTGGCGAGTGGTCTGGCGGATGATGGTCTCGACCTGCAGTTTCAGCGCATCGAGATCCACGGGCTTTTTGAAGATGGCAAAAATGTCGCACTGGTACGTGCTGAGCGCCGAGTCGGTGTTGCCGCCATCGACCAACAAGACGACCGGCACGCGGGAAAGCCGCCGGTCCCGCGACAGGTGCATCAGGAACTCGACACCTTCGTCTCCAAGTTTCTGGTCGCTGATCACAAGCGCGGGGACCTTGCGCAGGCTGGCCTTGCGCGCCTCTTCACTGTTCTCGGCCGCAGTGACGTCGTGGCCGCCGGCGCGCAGCATTTCGCTGACGCTTTCCCGGATCGCGCTTTCACCTTCGATCAGAAGAATGTCGGCCATTCGCTACTTCCGCGCAATACTGATCAGCGTCGCGTCGTCGTCGGCGCGATGATCCAAATTCGCCTTCTCGCAGATTGTAGCGATCATACTGCCGTCTTTGGGAGTTTCCTTTATGGCCTTCATCACTCCCTCGACGTCAAACTGCTCTTTCTTGTCGTCATCAAGGTAGCACTCGATGATGCCATCTGACATCAACAGCATGCCCTGGCCGGCTTCCAACGTAACGCCGTACGTCCCCACACCGATGGCCCAGTCGGCCTTCTTGCTGAGCCCCAGGGGCCCCCCGGGCGTCATCAGCGGCTCGCACTCGCGGTCGGCTTTGACCAGAATCGGGTACGGAATGCCGCACCGCACGTGGCGCCACTCGTGCGTTTCCGTGTTCAGGATGCCGATGGTGGCTGCCACAAAGCTGCCGGGTGGCAGGTCGTTGGTCAGTTCGCGGTTCGAAAACTCGACGACCTTCTGCAGGTTGTCCATCTCTTGCCGCAGCGCCAGGCTGATCAGTTTGCGCGCCATCGTCTGCAGGATCGCCGCCTGGATGCCATGTCCGCTTACATCCCCCACCACCACGGCCAGCCGGTCGCGATCAAGCCACACGAAGTCATAGAAGTCCCCGCCCAGCTTGCCGTACGGGCGGTACTTCACCTCAATCGTGTAGCCATCGACTTTCGGCGTCTTGGGCTGCATCCACGTGAAGTGGCGCTCCGCCTCGCTCATGTCTTCTTCTGTCGCCTGCACCTGGGTCTCCAGGCGCTCGATGCGCGACATGTACATTTCCTTGCTGAGCTTGCGGCTGAACTTGTAGGCAAGGTTCAGGCGCGTGTGGGCGCCGATCTTGGCAACCAGGATGTCTGTGTTGAACGGCTTGTGCACGAAGTCAACGATGTCCCACTTGAAGGTGCGGGTCAGCAGGTCCTGGTCGGCGTCCGCGGCCATCATCATGATCGGCACACGCGCCAGCGAGGCCTCGCTGCGCAGTTCCTCGAGCAGTTCCATCACCGACATGTCCGGCAGCTTGATATCCAGCAGAATCAGGTCGGGGTCGTGATCCTGCGCTTCGTGCAGGGTTGCGCGCGCGGTGGCGGCTTCCAGCACGCTGTGCCCTGCCTTGGCAAGCACCTGCTTGAGTTCAGCCCGCACAGCCGGATCGTCATCAGAAATCAGGACAAGTGACACGCTGGAACTCCAAGGCCGTGGTGGGCACCCGAAGCCTAAACGATAAACCGCACGCGGACAAGACGTTACATACAGGCCCACTCGCCGCATCTCTGCTGCAGTGGCAATCAGCGAATGGTCCGCAGCGAAGTGCGGGTTTGCTCAAGCTCTGCCGCCTTGCTGTCCAAAGTGTCGGCGATACTGAGCGAGCGTGAGGAACCAAATGTTGGTGCGGGTGTCGGCTGCGGCGACGTGCCGGGCGGCCGTGTCGTGGTGGGCCCGGTCACGCTTGCGCCGGTGACGTCGGCCTCGGCGCGTAAATCTTTGGCTGCGTCTTTCAGGGCCTTGGTCGCAGACTCTACGGCTTGCTGCATGACGCCGTTTTCCTGCTCGATCTTTTCAAGCTGCGCCTTGGTTGGTTGCACGACCTGCGTCCAAAGCCCGCCAATGCCCAAAGATGAACCCAGAACAAACCCGATCACGAAAATAGTCAGCGAGCTGCGCATCGAAGTCTCCCAAGGTCAACCGTTGGTCTGCGGCTGGTTTGCGGGCGTCGTTTCTTCCGCCGGCGAGTTGCCCTGCGCACCGCCGTTGCCGGGCGCGTCGGTGACTGGCTCATCCAGCCACCACTTTGGTCCGGGGGTCCCGGTCTTGTCTTTGACAAACGCAAGTACCGACGGCGGAAAGAACTCCTTCGAGAAGACCTGAACCAGGTCAACCAGAAGCATCTCTGCCTCGGGGTCGCCGGTATCCTGCACGGCATACATGAACTCGCGTACTGCGTCGCGCGCCAAGAGCTGGTACCGAAACTCCAGCCCTTGCCCATGATTGATATCGCTGGCGCGGCGCTTCACAGTCTTCTTGAACTCGGCGGAGTCAAAAGTGCCGTCCCGCAATTCCTTTGCACTCGCATTCATCATGTCCGCAAAGTTTGCCGTGTGGGTGTTCACAACTGGCCAGCAGGCGGCGAGCATGCTGCAGCAGCAGAGCACGATGGCGACTGGCAACCATTGCGTTTGCATGCGCGCGGATTTCATTCTGTCGCCTCGGCTTCGTTCCACCACACATCGGAATCCTTGACGCTGGAGCCGGCCAGCGCACTTCTGACCTTTTCCGGCACCAGGTCTGTGGCGAGTGCGCGTACGATGACCGCAATCAGGTGCTGCGCTTCCGATGCACCGGCCGCATCCACAAACGCACCCAGGCGGGCGTGAAAATACTCAATGGTCTTGGCATCGACCTTGTAGTCTTTGGCGGCCAGTGCCTTCATGAAGGGAGCTGCATCCTCTTTGAAAGCCTCCGGCCTGAAGTTCTTGTTCTTCAGTTTCTTCTCGTGCAGCTCAAGGACTTCCCCAAGGCACTTCACCTGATAGGTTTCGTTACTGCTGCATGCGCCCAGACACCAGGCTCCGGCAAGCAGCAAAACCAAGACTGGAAGCCTGCGAATCAGCATGCTGTACAGGGTAACACAGTCATCAAAAGCGTTCCATGAAATGCATTAGAGGCAGGCGGATGCACGGGCGTGGCAGAGCACAGGAACGCTACTCGTGCCGGTCCCGACCGAAGGGTTTGCTTCGGCGATTCCTTGATTATCGTGCAGTGCATGTGTGGACGCTTCTACGTTCCTCCGCTTGCCATTGACCAGGCTGTGGCGATTCTGCCTCCCGAGCAGCAAGAGGCGGCGCGTGCTGCCATCAAGGAATGGATCGAATTCATGAATGCGCCGCGCGGCCACTATGACGTGCGACCGACGAACCAGTTTCCTGTCATCACCACAACCGGGCTGGTGCCGATGCGCTGGGGATTCAAGACCGACAAGAGCAACGCGGTGTTCAACGCGCGGTCGGAAAGCCTGCGCTTTCCGATCTGGCGCGAGCCGCTGGTGCTTCGGCGCGCGGTGGTTGCCGTCGGCGGCTTCTATGAGTGGACCGGAGTGAAGGGCAACAAACAACCGCACGCAATTCAGCGTGCCGACGGCGATGTCATGCTGTTTGGTGCGATATGGACACCGGACGATGAAGTCGGCCCAAGCTTCTCGATCATCACTACTCCGGCCACGCAATGGATGGAGCCGCTGCACGACCGCATGCCGCTGATCCTTGAGCGGGCGCAAGTGGCTACCTGGCTGGACCTCACCCGCAAGCCGGCAGAAATCAAGCCCATGATTCAGCCCTATGCGGGTGCGCTGCGCGAGTTCGCGTGCGCCTCACCAGCAAAAGACAATGCGCCGAAGGCAGACAAAGGCAGTCTGTTCTAGCCGCCGGTTGATGCTGTCAGCGGGCCTTTGCAGGTCATCTCGCAACCTGGCACGACTCATTCGATGTCTTGACAGTTAACAAGAGCAGCCTTGGGAGTAGCTCCCAAGGCTGCTGTGGTGGCTGGTACCCCCGGTAGGATTTGAACCTACGACCCGCTGATTAAGAGTCAGCTGCTCTACCAGTTGAGCTACGGAGGCGTTGCCCGTGCGGTTTGCCGCGCGGGCGCATAGAAATACCCTTTGGCTCTGCACTGTCAAGGCCCGGCCGCTACTTCGGCCCCTTCTGCAACGATTGGCGGCTTCATTCTGCGGCCGGCGTCAACAGCTTGGCGGCTCTGTCCATGTGCTGAGAGGCGCGCTTCATGGCATCCCGCTGATCGCCCTTGTGCCTGGCCTCGATCTTCGCGTCGTCCGCATACAGCTTGCCGTCGATGAACGCCTGCCCCACCTTGTGCCACTTCACCAGCGCTTCGCGTGCGGCTGTGTGCTCGGGGTGGGCCTCGACGATGCCGGCTGCCACGCCGATGAAGTCCAGGAAGGCACCGATGCTGTGGCCGTAGCAGTATGAGCGCGGGCGATTCGACGCGATTGCTTCCAGTGCCTTGCGCGTTTCTTCATCCATGTCGTCAGGCATGCCCACCTTCTCGGTGGTTTTGCCTGGCATGATCAGCTTGCCATCTTCTTCTTTCAGTTCACTCAGCAGGTCGGCCAGGGCTGCCACGTACTCGTCGAGTTCGGCGGCGGTGCGCTCGGCGCGGCCGTGGCGGCGATGGCCACCGGCCAACAGCCCGACCAGTTCAGTCCGTGAGTCCCAGTACTTCTCGCGCTCGCTTCGCAGCAGCGCCACCTCGTCCGTATACGTGATTCGGGTGTTATAGCTGATCGTGATGTTGTCGGCGGCCGTGGGCTCAAGGTTCTCGAACGTCCACGTGAACACGTCGTCCCTGAACTCAAGATTCCCGACCGGGCCAACACTGCGTAAGTGGTCGGCTGTCAGCTTGTCCGCGAACTTCAGCGTGACCACCGCCTTGCCGATGGCGTTCTTCCAGCCGGCACCGCTGTGCAGGATGTACCCGGTACGGCGATGTTCGCTGTAATGCCAGGTGTCCACTGAATATGTGACCACGTGCGTTGCCTTTGCCTGGGCGGCGTAGCTGGCATCCCAGACGTACCAGTAGTCATGGACATGCATGCCGGCCTCTTCCTGGTTGACGCCATCTTTGGCGGGCCGGCGGTCGATCAGCTTGAGCGTATGCTCGGTGCCGTCCGTGACGGCCTTGAACCCGGTCATGTTCTTGTACGGCCCGATCGGAAAGCCGACTTCAAACGAAGTGGCATCGCCCAGGTTCGTCATGTGAAAGGTAGCGGTCACATCCAGCCGGTCGCCCCCTTCGGTCTTTCGCAGCACGAGATTCACTTCCTCGGCGGTCATCTCGACGTTGACGTCCTTCACGTCGCCGGCATGGAATTGCAGGCCGGGTGCCGTGGTGCGCGGCTTTGGCCCCATGTCGGCGGCCAATGGCGCGGCACAGGCGGCGGCGGCCAGCAAAGTCAGTGCGATGCGCATGCTTGCTCCTTGGCAATTGAGTGGGGCCTGGGTGCCCGGGCTTTCGTAGTAAACATCAAAACGGGTGGTAGATGAGACGCAAGCAAGACTGGCCCGGTTTCGATCTTTCCGCAAAGTTGAGGGTAACCCGTGTTGCAGTCAGTGCCTGCGGCAATAAGATTCGCCCCGCATGATTGAGGTCAAAGGCATCACGAAGTTCTACGGCCACTTCAAGGCGCTTGATGGCGTGAGCTTTCACGTTGACAAGGGCGAAGTGCTGGGCTTTCTCGGCCCTAACGGCGCCGGCAAGTCCACGACCATGAAGATTCTCACGACGTACATCTCGGCCAGCGAGGGCACGGCCAGCGTGGGCGGGCACGATGTGCACGCGTTTCCGCAGCAAGTGCGCCGCCGCATTGGCTATCTACCCGAGACTCCGCCGCTGTACGGCGACATGACCGTTGAGGACTATCTCAAGTTTGCCGGGCGCGCCCGCGGCCTGCAGGGCGCTGAACTCAAGCGTCGCCTTGAATCGGTGGTCACCGACTGCGGCTTGCGCCCGAAGTTCAAGGCGCGCGTGGTAGAACTCTCGAAGGGTTTCAAGCAGCGCACTGGCCTGGCGCAAGCGCTGATCCATGACCCGGACGTGCTGATCCTGGACGAGCCAACCAGCGGCCTTGACCCGCGCCAGATCATCGAGATTCGCAAGCTGATTGAACGCTTGCGCGAGAACAAGTGCATCATCTTCAGTACGCACATCCTGCAAGAAGCTACCGCTGTGGCCAGCCGCCTCGTGATCGTGAACGGCGGGCGAAAGGTCGCCGACGGCACCGTCGAGCAACTGGCGGCGCAGTCTTCCGACACCCTGACGGTTCGCGTGCTGGTCAAGGGCGGCGACGACGCGCTTTCCGAATCATTGTCGCGGCTTGACACCGTAAAGTCCGTCGAGAAGCAACAGGGCCCCAGCGGCTACACGCGCTACCTGCTGACGGTCAGCGGCGGCCAGCGCGGCAGTCGCGAAGCGTGCGAAGCCGTGGCGCTGCAGGTGCAATCTCGCGGATTTCTGCTGGCCGAGCTGGCGCCCGAGAAGCTGACGCTGGAGCACATCTTCCTGAACCTGTTGCAGAAGGCGCCCATGCCGGCCATGCCGGCCAAGCCGACCTGGAAGGCAGATGAGAAGCCGGTTTCAATTTCAAGTACTGACAAATCGGCATTGCTGCCACTCAGGGCACCCAGCGCAGTGCCCGATGACCCGAACGCAACTGCGGCTGCCACGCGCCTGACGCAACCTGCAACCGAGACCGACCTTTACCATCCCGCAGATGCCAACAGCGACACGGCCACGGACATGGGCGAGAAGCCGGACCCCGACAAGACCCTGTTTTCACCGCGCCCGCCAGACAGGGGGGACGCCTGATGCTGCCGATCTACAGGCGGGAGATGAAAGGCTACTTCGAGTCGCTGATGGGCATCGGCATCATCGGTGCATTCGTCGTCGTGATGATGATGCTGAGCGTCATGCTGGATCCGCTTGGCGGGGGCGGCGACTGGTTCGCGCGCGGCGAGCTTTCGATGCGCACGTTCTTCGGCGTGTTCCCGTGGGTGGCCGCCGTGGTCGTGCCCGCCGTCAGCATGCGGCTGTGGGCGGATGACCGGCGCCAGGCGACGTTTGAAATGCTGATGACCTTGCCGATCCCGACCTGGAAGGTCGCGTTGGGCAAGTACCTTGCCGGCGTCACATTTCTCGCCGCGATGCTTGCGGGAACCGTGGCCTACCCGCTGATGTTGAGCCAGTTCGGACAGCCGGACTGGGCGCCCGTCCTTGGCGGCTACATCGCCTGCTTTCTGCTTGGTTCAGCGTTTGTGGCGATTGGCTTGTTTGTCAGCGGCTTGACCGAGAACCAGGCGCTGGCGTTCTTTCTGGGCATGCTGATCTGCCTGGGCATTGTCGGCATGGGCGAGATGCGCGGCTTGCTTGGTGAGCTGGCACGGACAAACCCCGAGTCGGCACTGATGCTGCTGATCAGCATACCGCTGGTGACCATCGGATTTCTGGCTGCGGCAGTAGGGCGTGACAAAGCCTTCGGCGTGGCGATTGGCGCGCTGGCGGTGATCGGCAACATGATCGCATACGCGTGGAGCGGCGCACAGGACACGGGGGTCAAGGCCACCAACAGTGAAGACATTGCGGCAACCGTTGAGACCGCAACGCGTGGCACCACGCAGGCCGGAGAAATCGTGGTCAGTGCATTGGCGCAGATTGCGGTGCTGGATCACTTCAGTGAAATCCAGCGCGGGGTCGTCAACACGAATGGCCTGGTCTTTTTCGCGGGGCTGGTTGTGTTCTTCGTGCTGCTGAACGTCTGGTCGCTTGAATCACGGAGGTACTCGTGATGGTCAACCGCAAGCGCAACTACACATGGCACTTTCTGCTGATGGCCATCATGACCGCGATTGCCATTGGCGTGGTCAACTACCTGGCCATGGAGCACCGCCTGAGGCTTGACCTTACCGCGGACCAGCGATTCTCACTGAGCCCGGGCACCAAGGCTTTGTTCGACAAGCTGCCCGAGACCGTGACGGTGACGTATTACGTTGACGAAGAGCCGCCCGCCAAGCGCATCAACCTTGAGCGCGACGTACGCGACAAGCTGGGCGAACTTGCTACCAGCTCGGGCGGCAAGCTGCAGTTCAGCGTGGTGCGCATCGCCAATGCCGAGGCCGCCGAGAAGGCCAAGGAGCTTGAGAAAGATGGCATCACACGCACGCTCGATGTCATGACCACGGGCGACGATGAAGCCGCACAGACCAAAGGTTTCCAGGGCTTCTTCTCGAGCATTAAGGTGCAGTACGGCACTTCTCCGCCTGAGGTCATTAATGGCATCGTCAACCTGTACGACCGCAACGACGAAAGCGCTGAACACCGCGTTGACACGCTGGAGTTCGACGTGGCGTACGCGTTGCTGCGCATGAAGAACAAGGTAGTTCGGCCGACGCTGGACCGACTGTTGAAGGCGCGCAGCGAACGCATTGAGTTCCGCTACATCCACAGCAACGACCTGCCCGAGCAGTACAAGGGCATGGGCCAATGGGTGCACAACGCAATGCTCGAAATTGCCGCGCTGGCGCCGCAGCAGGTTGGATACCAGCAGGTGATGGTTGGCCCCGACGCGCCGATCAAGCTGGACGACGCGTTTGGCAGCGGCCGCAAAGTCGAGTACCCGTTCGTCAGTGCCAAGAAGGCGCGACTGGGCCGCACCGAGACCGGCGAACTGGTGCAGATCCCCGAGTCGGCGTACTACACCACGTTGATGATGCGCGTCAGTGCCGCCGAAAAGCCATACGCAATCGTCAATTTCCTCGAGGACGAGAATCAGCCCGCTGTCAAAAAGCGCATTGAGGACTGGATCTGGGAAACCCTGAAGCCGCGTTCACGGCTGGGGTTTGTGCTGCCACCATCGTTGCCCAAGTACCAGATGCATGAGCGGCCGGGCAGCCCGCCCGCGAACGGGCATACGCCACTGTACAACTACATCTCCGAGTTTCTGGGCTACGACACGATGTGGGTGGACATCATCGGCAACAAGCGCATCCCGGGTGACCTCGCCTGCTTAATTGTAATGGAGCCAAACCAGCTCAGCGAACGCGAACTCTACGAGATCGACCGCTACCTCGCCGAGGGCGGCAACGTCGTGATGATGGTACAGGGCTGGCGGGCCGAACTCGACTTCGGCCAGGTGCCGACCAAAGACGACATGTCGCTGCAGAAACTCAACATGCAGCCGCACTTCACCGATTGGGCCACGCACATCGGCGTAGACTTCGGGCAGGACCTGCTGCTGCGCAAGAACGCCCGGCTGTCGCCCTTTCACGTCATGAGTGACGGGCGCGGCGGCCAGACCAGCATGCCCGTGCCGACCAAACTCAAGTTCGCCCCGGCAATTGCGCCCCAGGACCTGAACGCCGAAAACGTCCTGACGCGCGGGCTTGCGGGCCTGCCCATGCCGCTGCCGATTGAGCTGAAGCTGAACGACGCCCGGCTTACCAGCCGCGAGCTGCAAAGCACCGAGATCATTCGCATGAAAGACGGCGTGTACAAGTTCATCCCGGCAAACCCGGCTTTCCCGACGATTCCGGTGAATCTGGATCTCGACAGCCAACGCGAAGTCGAACAGAACGCGTCCGCCGACCCCGAAAAGCAGGTCCGCGCACAACTGCTGGACCACGACCCGTTGGTGGCAGTGCACATCAAGGGTCGCTTCCCAAGCCTCTGGGCCGATGAACAGCGCAAGATTCCCGGCTGGCAAGGCGCCGACCCGGCCACCGAGACCGCGCCTGCCGTCAACGGCCGCGAGGGCAACCTGATCATCTTCACCAGCGCCGACATCCTGAACACCGAGTACTTCGGCGGCTGGACGCGACAGGAGATTCAGCCGGTAGTGATCAATCGCGGCATCTCGTTGTACCGCAACCTGTCGGAAGCATTCATCTACGGCGAAGACCTGGTGAACCTGCGGGCGCGTACAGGCGTGAGCCCGCGGATTGCCGGGCCGGTGTCGAACAACATGAAAGTCTTCTGGTTTCTGGTATGCATCGGCGGTGTGCCCTTGCTGCTTGTGATCGTGGCCGGTGCGCGCAGCTACGTACGCTTGCGCGAGCGCGAAGAGTATGACGCAGCGTTCACGGGAGGCGCCGAATGAGCGAGCCCGCAAAGAATCCAATGCCGCCGGCAGCGGACAACAAGCAGCGCTTCACGCCAGACGAAGTGATCGCCTCGCAGCGCAACCGGCAGTTGATCATCATCACCGTGGTGTGCCTCGTGCTGGCCGGCTTGGTAGCCCTGACGCGGCTTGCCAACAAGCCCGAAGTGCCGGTGGTCGAACTGCCGCTGGTCGGCGGAACGACGGAAGCCCCGGCCTTCAAGAAATCCGACGTGACCGCAATTGAGATCTGGGGCGGCACAAGCCCCAAACTGGTACTGCGCAACGAGCGCGAACAGTGGCGCGTACCCGGAAGATTCAATACGCCTGCCGATGAGCGCGAAGTCAATGCGCTGCTGACCAAGCTGGCAGACGCAAAGCGCCTGAACCGGCCGGCGTCAACGCAGGCTGATTCCTTCGTGCTCTATCGACTGGATGATGAAGCGGCTGCTCACCTTCGCATTCTCGGCGAGGGCGGAAAAGAGCTGCTGCACCTGATGGTCGGCAAAGCCGAAACCGGCAACCGCGCCTTTGTGCGCTTTGTCGGCGACGGCGCACCCATCGGCATCTTTGAAGTATCCGACATGACCGGCGACTTCGACTCGCTGTATTCACGCCTGCACCTCACACCCGAGGGTACGCCCAACACCAAACGCTGGCTTGACCTCTCTTCGTTTCAGCCGCTGCCCTTTGAAGCGGTTGCCCAGCGCATCTCGTTGCGCGATGGCGACCGCGCAGTGCAGTTCAGCCGGGTGGCTGGCAGCGACGTTGCCCGCGAAGAGTGGGAAATGACCAGCCCGCGCAAGTCCAAGGCCAACGGCGCAAACGTGCGCGCGATTGTGGATGCGCTGATGAACTTCAACGCCAGCGATATCGCCGGCAAGCTCGACACCGATGGCGGCGCCCTGGGCGTGATCGACGCCAAGCGCGAGATCGTTGTCGAATACTCTGAAGGCGAGAAGCAGTCCGTAAGTCGACTGTATTTTGGTAACGCGAAAGACAACCAGGTCGCAACCCTGCTCAAGGCGACGGACCGCGGCGAGCTGGTGTACTGGTGCAGCGACGCGTCGTTGTCGCGCATCTTCCGGCCCACTGGCGACTTTCTGGAAAAAGCCCGCCTGGTTCTGATCCCTGACGGCATACAGCCCACCCAGATGCTGTTCTTCAGCAAAGGCAAAGTCATCCGCCTTGAGCGCGATGCCAGCGACCGGTGGCAAATCAGCGAGCCGTTCATCGGCAAGGCCAGCCTTGCCGCGGTCTCGAACGTGCTGACCACGCTGCTGGCATTGCAGGGCTACGGCGACGACGCCAAGTCGATCAAGCGCGAAGAGTTGAAGCTGGGCCCGGGCCTGAGCGAGCAGTGGATCGAAGCCCAATGGAAGCCCCGCGGCAACGGCACCGACGGCGATGATGAACCGGACACTCCGGAAGATCCCGAGACACCAACCCAGCCCAAGCCGCCGGCTCTGAAGTCGGCCCGGCTTTACTTCGGTATCGTCGTTGATGGTGACGTGCCGGTGCTGCGCATGCAGGAGGGCGAGGACGACCGCGTGTTCTGGATAGCGCAGGGTCGCCTGGCGGACCTGTTCACCAGCCCTCGCGACCTGCAAGAGCCCGAGAACACGGGCGCTATGAAGTTCACCGACGAGCCCGTGGAGATTACGGTGCGCGACGGCGAATCGACGCTGAAGCTCGAGAAGGCCGACGGCTGGAAGATCGCGGGCGAAACGCCCGTTGCCGCAGACACCGTGCCCCTGAACCAGTTGCAGAACGGCCTGCGTTCACTGACCGGCGTGCGCCACGAGGGCGTGATTGACCACGACGCGTTGGGAGTTGGCGACAACGCCAGGCGCAGCATCAGCGTTGCGTTGGGCCGCGAAGAAACCTCGCAGCGCATTACGCTGCGCTTCGGCACGCCTGACCACGGCTACACGCCTGTGCTGTCGCTGCGCACCGGCGCCGAAGAGAAACTGCATTGGGTCGATGATGCCAGCGCCGACGCGCTGTTCATCAATCCAGCCGACTATCGCGTGCTGGGTTCATTCAAGGCCAAAGTCCGGCAAATCCTTGTGTCGTGGGAAGGCAATGTCGGCGGCGTGCAACCCAAAGAGGCCGGCCGCACCAAAGAGCAGGCGCTTGCACTGGTCAAGCAGATCATTGCCGAGGCTGGGACTGCCGACTTCGTCGAGTTGCAGCGCAAACACAATGAAGACAGCGTGCCCGACAACACCTACGATGTCGACGAGTCACCGAAGTTCGTCAAGCCGTTCACGCGTCTGGCCTCAGAGCTGAAGGTTGGTGAAGTCGGTTACTGCGAATCAAAATTCGGGTTCCACATTCTCAAGCGGATCGAGTAGTGGCAGAAACCGAGACACCGGGCATTCTGAAGCGACTGTTCATGAACCCGCTTGCGGTGCGTGAGCTTCGCGTTGCCTGCCGCAGCTGGAAGCTGGTCATTATCCTGACCGCATACCTGCTTGTGCAGGGCGCGATTTTCTCGATCTGGCTGTTTGTGTCGTCTGACTCGGCGGGCCTGTACGAAGACCCGACTTCCATCGGCAGCGGCTTGTTCACAACCCTGGCGGTGGTGCTGGTGATCGTGGTGATGCTGGTCTTTCCCGCGTTCTCGAGTACCGCGATTGCCTCTGAGCATGAGCGCAAGAGCTTTGACCTGCTGCTGCTCACGCCGCTGGCGCCGTGGGAAATCGCGCTGGGCAAGTTTTTTGCCGCGGGCATCCAGGCCAGCATCTTCCTGGTTGCCACCGTGCCGCTGTTCGCGATGGCCAACCTGTTCGGCGGCATCAAGCCGGAAGTGTTCTTTGCCATCCTGTGGATGCTTGTGCTGCTCAGCCTGTTGATCAGCTTCTTGGGCGTCTTCGCATCCAGCCTGGTCACCAAGAGTATTCCCGCGGTGCTGGTGACGTACCTGTTCGCCCTTTTCTTCGGGATGATCCTGCTGACCGTGTTCATCATCCTGATGGTGGCGCGTACGCTTGCGGCCGCGACCTTTCCGCTGGTTGCGTTCCTGACGGACCCGACGTTGAACGAGGGCATCTACTACGTCACCACGCTGACCGTTTCGTGCGCGATCTACTGCACCTTCCTGTTTCTCTCGACGACCAACCGGCTTAAGCCCACTTCTCACAACAAGAGCACCGGCCTGCGCCTGTTCTGGACCGCCGTGGCGATTGTTGTGCCGGTGCAGATTGGCGCTTACTTCTTGATGTCGCGGCTGCCATCGCACGACGCGGCACTGACCACCCTGATCATGTCGGCGCTGTACCTGGGTGCCTTGCTGCTGGTGCCTGCCCTGAGCGCGCCAGCCGAAGCACCGGTGGCAAGCCGCCGCGTGCGCCGCGAAATGTCAAAGCTGCCGCAGGGGCTGGTCAAGGGCGGCGGCGCCATGTTCTTTCCGGGTGGGGCGCGCGGGGCCGCGCACTCGGCCATGCTGGTCGGCGTGGGCATGCTGCTGCTGGCCGTCGCCGGCTGGCTGACGTTTGGGCAACTCGAGTCGCGCCTCGATGACGTGTCGATGGTGGCGGCCGACTACGCGCAGATGATGGAGGTAACGAGTTCCCGGGCAGGAACAGGCACCGCGATGACGCGACTGATGAGCGGTGGTATTGAAGGCGTTAAGCAGGAAGTCGTCACATTCTATGGTCATGAGTACAACGGGTTTCTGCTGATGCTGGTGGCCATTGCACTGACCGTGCTGGTCACGAGCCAGATCACCTGGCGCATTTCGTTAAGCGGGCTTTCCAAGTCCCTGTCGGGCGTGCTGGCGGCATTGATGCTGGTGGTATGGCTTGCGGTGCCATGGATCGGCGAGCAGTTCAGCGGCAACGGCTCGCTGGAAGACCAGAAGTTCGCTCAGTTCAGCCCGATCCATGCGTGCATGACCTCAATCGCGCACGGCAAGGCCACGGGCCGCATTGCGCTGGTGGACCCGGACCGCGCCAAGCAATACGAGTTGCGCGCCGAGCGCCTCAACGTTCGCTGGTGGACTTTTACGGGCGTAACTGCGGCCCTGGGGCTCGGCTTGCTGGGCTTGAACATCGTCAGCCATCGCAAAGTGATGAAGCTGGTGGCGCAGGCGACGGCCAACGCCGAGCAGCGCCACGAATCCATGCCGCCGCAAGTGACGCAGGCGGCCCTTGAGCAGGTGCTGCAACAAGTCACGCAGCCGCTGCCCGACCAGATGCCGCCGGGTCCGCCCATGCAGGGCCCGCCGATGGCCGGACCGCCGGCATAACCGATCAACGTTCGTCGCGTTGGAGTTCCACGACCAGCGCTTTCTGCGCCGGGTCAAGGTAGATGTCGTAGATCTCGCCTTCCTTGCACTTCTGACGCACTTCCCAGCGTTGCGGCGCGCGCAGAAATAGTGTCGCGCCCACGGTGCGCGGCACGTCGCGCATCTCAAGCTCTGTGCGCTGCGGCGTCGCAGCCGTTCGTGTGCCGTAGCCGGCAAGGCTGATGAACTGATAGAAACCGCCCTCGCCAAGCCAGTCCCACGCCCATCGCCATTGCAGCGTTTCAACCTGAAGCTCAAAGTGATTGCCAGATGTCAGCACCGGGCGGCGCTGCTCGGCCAAGCGTCGGCCCGCGGGGTCCACCGGGTAAAACAGCAGGTTCAACTGGTCGGTCTGTTCATCCAGTTTGCCGATTTCAATCTCGGCGATCTTGCGGCGCGTTTCAGGCTCGGTCGGCAACTCGGCTGTGATCACCGCCAGCACCAGCGCCTCGATGGCCAGCCAGATGACGATGCAGCCCAAACCAAGCAGGCCGAAGTCAATGATCGGGGCAAGCGTGCTGGTCTCAACGTCTTCACGGCGCTTCGACTTCAGCCAGAACCAGGCGCGCTGGGCCACAAACACAACCAGAAACACACCCAGCACACAGGTAAGAACCGCAAACGCTTTCAGGCGAAAGTTGGGGTCACCATCCATGCGCCGATTATGGCCCAGCCGGTGCCGGTACGTCAAAGCCCGGCCCGTGCCACGATTGCCGGCTTGGCAACCGGCCGATGCCACGTGCACGGCGCACAGCCCCTGCCGCTTGCGCGATTGGTTGCTACGCTCTGCGCCACATGGCATTTGGTCGCAAAATCTCGCGGGCGCAGCTTGAACGCTATGCCGGCAAGGCGCTGGTTGAGGTCGCCGAAAAGAACCCCGACGTGCTCAAGCTGGGCGCGTCGCGCCGCAACGTCTCGCTGGTCTATCTCGACATCTGGGGCTTCACTGAGGTCACCAGCTATGCCTCGCCGCAGGCGGTGATTGACCTGCTGTGCGATTACTTCTCACGCATGACCACCATCATCCGCGGCAACCGCGGCTTTGTAGACAAGTTCTTCGGCGACGCGATCTTCTCGATCTTCGGCGCACCCATCGAGGACGACCTGCACCCGCTGCACTGCTGCAACGCGGCGCTGGCCTGCCTGCGCGAAACCTACAAGCTGGCTGCCGAGTGGCACGTCCAGGGCTTCGGGCGCATCGGCCAGTCCATCGGCGTCGTCAGCGGCCCCGCTATCGTCGGCAACATCGGCACCGAAGAGCGCGCGATGTACACGGCCATCGGCGAGGGCGTCAGCCTGGCGGTCCAGTTGCAACAGGCCTCGCGGCTTTACCGGGCGCCGATCATCATCTCGCGCGAAACCAACAACGCGGTCAAAGAAAAGCTGCTCACGCGCGAGCTTGACGTCATCAAGGTCCAGGGAACGCACCGCACGACCGCCATCTTTGAGCTGATGGGCACGCTTGGTGAGGTGCCCGAACACCTGAAGATGCTGGCCGAAGTGTTCAGCCGCGGGCTGGTCTCCTTTCGCCAGCGCGACTGGGACCGCGCCGAGAAGCGCTTCAAGGACGCCGACTCGATTTCAGGCGACGACGGGCCGTCGCGCCTTTACCTGCGGCGCTGCCAGCTTTACCGCAAGCATCCCCCACCACCCGAGTGGGACCTGGTCCACGCACACACCGTTCGCATGAACCCCGCCAGCCAATGAACCCGCTGCCCCTGCCGATTCGTGGTCCGTTGCAGCCCGGCATGCGGGGCTTCGTGGCGGGCATGCGTGTCTTCATCACCGGCCTCAAGCTGGTCATGCCCGGCGGCGGCTTGTTCAAGTACGCGCTGGTGCCCGTGCTGGTCGCTGCCTTCGTCCTGCTGCTGCTGGCGATTGCCGCGTTCTTTGTGGCGCAGGCGCTGCTGGTCGATTGGCTTGCGAGCATGGACTTTGCGCCCTGGTTGTCATGGCTGGGCGGCGTGCTGGCGTTTGCGCTGGCTGTGGTCGCGGCGTACTTCTTGTTCGGGCCGGTGATGAAGCTGTTCGGCCCGCTGTTCATGGACCCGATCTGCGAGCAGGTGCACCTGCGCTACACCGGCCAACCACTGGGCGGCCCGACCACCATGCGCGGCGTGCTGAAGGGGCTGGTCTCGTCGATCCCGTCTGCGTTTCGCTCGCTGCTTTCGGCGCTGCTGATTGAGTTGCCGTTAGCAATCTTTGCCATGGTGACCTTTGTCGGCGCAGCCGTGGCGATCCCTGTGACCGGTTTGCTGCAGGGCGCCGAGTTGATGGACGCGCCGCTTGCGCTTCGCAACTTGAAGTGGTCGCAGCGGGTCGGCTGGGTGAAGGCGCATTTTGCGGCCTGCACGGGCATGGGCTCCATGGCAAGCCTGTGCATGCTGGTACCGGTGCTGAACCTGTTTGTCGTGCCGGCGGGGGTTGCCGCGGCGACCATCCTGATGCTGGCGGGCGACGAGGCCGACCCCGCACAAACGCAATCGCAGAAACCTGACCCGACGGGGTGAACCTTTGGCATTCCCGTTCGTATAATAGGCACATTGCGTGGATCGGGAGCAGCACCACGCAGCCCTGGGCTAAGGGCATCGACACATGGCATTCGCAACTCAACCGGGTGATTTCCAACCGGCACGCCGCGCATGGCTTGCGGCTGTTGGCGTTGGCGCGGGCTTGTTCGCGTTGCAGCCGCGGCTTCACGCGCAAAAGAAGACACCGCCGCAACCCACCGAAGAAGAGTTGCAGGCGGCTTACGCCGAAACCGAGAAGGCTGTGGCGAAGGGCAGCACGCCCGACCGGCCCGGTTTGGCGGCGTGGGCGCAGAAGCAGGGCGTCGGCTTGCAGTGGCCCGCCAAGTACTACCTGCCCTGGCCCGCAGGGGCTGGTCACCAGGTGTACCAAAGCTGGAACGGCAACAAGATCGGGCCGCCGCGTGCCACCCACATGCAGGCGCAAAACTACTACGCGTGGGACTTTCACATCACGCGCGGCCAATACATCGCGGCAGCGCGCGACGGCAAAGTCACCAACGTTGTCGATGACCAGCCGCCGGGCAACGAGAACGCCAACGTCATCTACATTGAACACGCCGACGGTGAGGTCAGCGTCTACGCCCACAACGGCAGCAACACAGCACTGGTGGCGGTCGGCGACAAGGTGCTGGCCGGCCAGAAGCTCTGCCAGGGCAGCAACGAGTCGATGCACCTGCATTTCTGCATCTGGAAGGGCATGATCGACTACCCCTGCCGCTTCATAGACTTTGCGGCGGACAACGGAGTGCCGCAGTACGGCGGCAACCCGGTCAGCGGCAACAAGGGCCCCGACGCCGGCCTGCTGGCCGAGATCGAGGCCAACTTCAAGAAGGGCGAAGCCGCGTTCGGGATCAAGGACTACCTGAACGCGCTGAAGTGGTACATGGCCGCGACAGCCGTCGAAGTTCGCGTTGAAGCCTACGAGCAGTCGCTTGCGCGCATCGAGGAGTGTCGCGTCATCATTGACGAAGAAGTGCAGGCGGCTGTGAAAGAGGCCCGCGATGGCGATATGGCCAAGGCCGAGAAGAGCCTGAAGGCGGTGCAGAAGAAGTACGGCGACTACGGCAAGCAGCGCGTCGAAGTGGCCATGGACGAGTTGAAGAAGGACCCCAAATTCCGCGAGTGGGCCAACAAACAAGCCAGCGAAAAGCTGTGGCTGGAAGCCAGGCGGGCCGAAAAGTTCGAGGAGTGGGACAAGGCCGAAAAGGCCTACCGCGAGCTGCGCAAGATGTACAAGAAGGGCGAGCCCGAGTACGACCAGATCCAGGAGAAGCTGAAAAAGATCAGCATTGCCAAGATCCTTGAGGAGTAGCACCCAAGCCTTGGTTTCTTCTGGTTGTGTCGCGTATGCTGGGTCCATGTCGGCGACGTACTTTCCTTCGGATGAAATCGTGGCCCGCTATCGCGGCCAGCGCGCGCTGATTGGCTATGTGCGCCTGGCGCGGCCATTCACGTTGATTCCCCCGATGCTCGGCATGGCATCAGGCGGGATTGTCGCTTACTTCGCTGTCGGTACGCGCCTCGTCTCAGGTAGCGACTTCCTGATCGTGCTGCTGCTTGGCACCCTTGCCGCCGGCCTGCTCAACGCCGCCAGCAACGCCGTCAACCAGATCTTTGACCTCGACATCGACCGCATCAACAAAGCCGGTCGGCCCCTTTGCACCGGCGACGTGTCGACGCTTGGCGCCGGAATCTTTGCCGCGTTCACCGCAGCCTGCGCGCTGATACTCGCCGCCGTGGTCTCCATGCAGACTGAGCACTGGGGCACGCTGGCGCTGTTTGTGGCAGCCGCTGCATTCTCGGCGGCGTACAGCATTCCGCCGCTGCGCATGAAGTCGCGCGGCTGGTGGGCCAACATCACGGTCGCGATCCCGCGCGGCACGCTTTTGAAGGTCGCCGGCTGGAGCCTCGCCCAGAACATCCTGTCGGTTGAAGCGTGGTTCATCGGCCTGATCATGGGCCTGTTCCTGATCGGTGCGACCACGACCAAAGACTTTGCCGACGTGCGCGGCGACGCGGCCTATGGCGTGCGCACACTGCCCGTGGTGCACGGCCCGCGAAAGGCGGCCCGGTTTGTCGCGCCATTTCTGGTGCTGCCGTTTCTGCTGATTCCGCTGGGTGCATGGCTGCGCGTGCTGACCGGCCACACATTTGATCTGATGATGCTGGGCCTCGTGAGCCTGCTGTGGGGCGGCCACATCGCGGCGCGCATCCTCGATGACCCCGAGGCGCTGACCCAGACCGAGAACCACCCGGCGTGGCGCCACATGTACTACCTGATGATCTTTCTGCAGGTTGGGTTCGCGTTCGCATACATCCCCTACGGCTTCTACGGCGGGCTGTTCCGTGGCTAAGCGACTGTCTTCGAGAATGGGCAAGCTGGTGCAGTCCGACATCCGGCGGCTGACCATTGAGTGTGACAAGGTCGGCGGCATCAACCTTGGCCAGGGCATCTGCGACCTGCCTACGCACCCTCTGGTGAAGCAGGGCGCGATTGACGCGATCAACCGCAACCAGGCCATCTACACCCACGCCCGCGGTCTGATTGAGCTGCGTCGCGCGATTGCCGCCAAGCTGCGCGACTTCAACGGCCTGCAGTACGACCCCGACACCGAGCTTTGTGTCACCGTTGGCAGCAGTGGCGCCTTTGCCTGCTCGGTGCTGGCGACGCTGGATGCCGGCGACGAAATCATCCTGGTCGAGCCGTTCTACGGCTACCACCTCAACACGCTGATCATGGCCGGTGTCGTGCCGCGCTATGCGCGCATGGACCTCGCGACCATGACGCTGGACCGCCGCAGCTTTGAATCGGCAGTCACGGCCCGCACGCGCGGCGTCGTGATCTGCACGCCCAGCAACCCCGGCGGCATGGTCTACAGCGCTGACGACCTGCACTGGCTTGCTAACTTTGCCGAGCGACACGACCTGCTCGTCTACAGCGACGAGATCTACGAATACATCACCTACGACGGACTCAAGCACATCAGCGCGGGCACTATCCCGGCGCTGCGCAATCGCACCCTGCTGATGGGCGGCTACAGCAAGACGTTCAGCATCACCGGCTGGCGCATCGGCTACCTGGCGGCCCCTGCCGACATCATGGACAAAGCCGCCGTGGCCAGCGACCTGCTGTACATCTGCGCGCCCAACCCGTTGCAGCGCGGCGTGCTGAACGGCCTTGGCGCGCCGGCGACATTCTACGAGGAGATGCGACAACACTACGAAACCGGGCGCACGATGATCTGCGAAGCGCTGTCGGCGGGCGGGTTCAAGCCCTACCGGCCGCTGGGCAGCTACTACGTGATGGCCGACTTCTCGGCACACGGCTGGGCCGACGACCAGGTCGCCGCCACCGAGTTGCTTCGGCGCGCGAAGGTTGCCGCCATTCCGGGCAGCGCGTTCTACGAGCCGGGCAGCGGTCGGGGCAGCAAGCTGCTGCGCTTCTGCTACGCGAAAGAACTGGACGTGCTCGAGCAGGCATGCCAACGCATTCGCGGCCTCGGTACAGGCACATAAGGCAGCGGCGACCATGACGATTCCGCTGGGCATCCTGGCCCTGGTTCTGCTGATCACAAACAGTGTGGCGTTTGCCGCGCAGGGCCTCGACAAGCGCAAAGCGGTCCGCCACGCCCGTTCGCGCACACCCGAACTGACCCTGCTGCTGCTGGGGTTGCCGATGGCGGCAGCCGGCATGCTGCTTGGAATGCGGATGTTCCGGCACAAGACGGCAAAGCGCAGCTTCCAGATGAAGGCGTTGCTTGTGGTATTCGCGAATCTGCTCATGGCCGCCTTCTTTGGCTGGTTGGCAACGAAAGGCCATGTGCGTGTTACACTTGTGCTTTACTGACGGGGCTGGATGGGCGACAATACCGCTGCCCTGAAGCGCCCCTCGAAAGCAGGCGGATGAACGTACCCACGCCGGTCATCACCATCCCTCGCTGCACGCGCTGCGCCGCGAAGTTGAGCTACGAGGGCCGCCCGTGCCACCTGTGCATCGCGCCTGCCGGCTTTCGCATTGCCAAGGGCTTTGCCCGCGACATCAAGGGACCGCAGCGCCAGCGCGACATCAAGCTGCCCAAGTTCGCCCAGCCGATTGCCGTGCGCGGCAAGAAGGCCGTCATGCCGCGCGGCGAACGCATGATTGCGACGCTGCGCCTGGTTGGGCGCTGGACCTGGAACAGCATCGGCATCGCGGCCGGTGTGCACTTGCTGGCCGTGATACTTGCCCTGTTCCTGCGCGCGGAAATCGAAAGCGTGATCGCGCGCGTCTCGAAGGTCGCAATCGAAGACAAGGTTGCCGTCGCGGCCACACCAGCCCCTGAGCCCGAAGAGCTTGAGGCGCCGTTTCTCAATCCCGAAGACGACGAGCTGATCATGCCAGACAAGCTCGACGATACCGTCATCGACACCGGTTCGCCTGAGTACGAAGCCCCGCCTGACGAGCGCATCTACGCGCCCGAGCCGCAGGTGGCCCCGCCGCGCCCGGCGCCGCCGAACGCATTCCCCGCGCGCCTTCCCAAGCAACCCAACGGACTGGGCGGCGGACAACCTGAACCGGTCAAGCGGCCCCCCACCGGCTCAGGTCTTTTCGTCAACCGCAACGGCGACAGTCGCGCCGGTGCCATCAAGCGCTACGGCGGCGGCGACGACACCGAAGAGGCCGTCAACCTTGGCCTTGAGTATCTGGCGCGCCAGCAAGGCTCTGACGGAAGCTGGGACCCCAACAAGGGCTTTGAAGTTCCGCCCGATTGGGGTTCGCGCAACAACGGATACCGCGGCGCAATCACGGCCCTGTGCACCCTGCCGTTTCTTGCCGCCGGCAACTCGCCCGACGAAGGCCGCTACAAGTCCAACGTGCGCCGCGCGCTCAACTGGCTGATGAACCGACAGAAGAGCGACGGCTACATCAGCTACGCGATCAGCGGCGACATGTACACCCACTGCGTCGCCACGCTGGCCCTGTGCGAAGCCTACGGCATGACCCGCGACGAAGAGATCGGCAAGAGCGCCGAGCGCGCCGTGCGCTACCTTGAACGCACGCAGGGCAACCGCGGCGGCTGGGACTACCAGGGCTACATCACTGCATCTACGCCGACGGGCGGCACCGAGCGCAACGACGGCAGCATCAGCGGCTGGGCGATTCTCGCGTTCAAGAGCGCGAAGTCAGTCGGCATCAAGGTGAACGAACGCACCTGGACCCAGATGGCCGAACTGTACGATCGCCTGAGCCTCAACAGCGGCGAGACCTACTACGCCGATGCGCCCTACGGCCGCCTTTCCGGCACGCGCAAGGGCGTGGGCATGGTCGGCGTCGGCTTGACTTCACGGGTGATTCTCGACGACGATCGTTTTGAGGCCCGCAACGCAGCCGCCGAAGAACTGCTGCTGCACAAGCTGCCGACCTGGGATGCCTTTCACGAGCCGACGTATGACTCGACGGCGCCGAACTTCAACACGTTTTACGGGCTCTACTACTGCACGCTGGGCATGTTCCTGAAGAACGGCGGCGAAGGCTACGCCTGGTCGCAGTGGAACGAGGCGATGAAGAAAACTCTGCTGCCGCAGCAGGTGAAGCGGGGTTCGCGCAAGGGTTCATGGGAGCCGGTGGACACGTGGATCGGGCCGATCATGGGCGACCTGTACAGCACCGCGTGCAGCGTGCTGTGCCTTGAGGTCTACTACCGCTACAACCCGATGCACCGCGCCGACAGCGCAGTGGCGCCGGTCGCGTCGGACAGCCCGGCGCCCGACAAGCCCGCACCCCGCGTCAACCCTGAACCGCGCGAAGACACCGACAGCCCCGCCGACCGCAGCCGCGCTCTGCGCGCGCTGGTCAACGCCAAGGGCAGCGGTGCCGTGGCCGACCTGATCAAGGCGCTGAATGACGAGGCAAGCAGCGTGCGCAGCACGGCGCTGTCTGAGCTTGGCAAACTGAAAGCCAAAGACGCCGCGCCCGCGGTGTCGAACATGCTGGCGCAGCCGGGCAATGACTCGTTGCGCTTCACCATTGTCGACACGCTGGGCCGCCTCGGCGACCGCAGCGTGTACCCGGCACTGGTCAAACTGCTGGGCGACTCGGACGAGTCCATCCAGCAGGCCGCGCGCAACGCGTTGGGCAAGCTTTCCGGCGGCAAAGACTTCGGCGTGAACAAGAACGCCTGGCGCGACTGGTTTGAGCGCAACCCTTGACGTGCAACTCCGTGTCTCGCGCCATGGTGGCGCGGTGTGCCGCCTACTCCTCCCACTGCCGCTTCTGTTGCGGCAGCTTGTTGTAGACTTCCACGTGCATCCGCTCGTACAGCTCCTGCATGCTTTGCGCGCCGCGGTTGGTCCACACACTGCTC
>JADZFR010000039.1 GCA_020849795.1 Planctomycetota bacterium
CCCCTTCGGCTGTAAGTCGGTCTGATTCCTGCTTCTTCGACCGGCTGGACGTCAAAGAACGAGTCTTTGAGCGCCGAATTCCAGTCTCCGCAGGCGATTTTTTTGACAACTCCGCATCGATTCCGGGGTACATCCCCGTGCCAACGCGGAGCAAATTCAAGGCTGCATTCACGTCACGATCATGGTTCGTGTCACACTGAGGACACTTCCACGCGCGTTCGTGCAAGGCCAGCCCCTCGTACTTGAAGTCGCACTTTGAACAAAGCTTGCTGGATGGAAAGAAGCGATCTGCGGTCACCACCTTTCTGCCGTAAGACTTCGCCTTGTACACGAGTTGGCGCCTGAACTCGAACATTCCAATGTCTGCAATCGAACGGGCAAGCTTCTCGTTGGCAAGCATCCCGCTGACATTCAGGTCTTCAATGCAGATCGTCCCGTGGTCTCGAATCAACCTGGTCGTCCTTTCCTGAAGCCAGTTTTCACGAACGCACGAGATTCGGTAGTGCAGCCTTGCGATCCGCAACTTCTGCTTTCTGTAGTTCTTCGCGTCCCGAAGTTTGCAGGGACCGCGCTTAGGCGCGTCGGCGTTGCCCCGCCGATTCCGCTTGGCGCGGTTCGCCGTGTCGTGCCGTTCCTTCATGTCCTCCGGCGTGCACCCGTGACGGCGCGCAAGCTTTTCAAGATACCTTGCATCGCGCCGGGCCTTCTTACGCGCGGCGCTCGCAGCCCTGGTTGGATCATGCCTGCTTGGCTGCTTGCCGGTCGCGGCGGTTCGCATCCGGGAAAAGCTGCGCTGCATGCGGCGCAACTTTCGAAGCGCCTGGCGCAACGGCATCGGGCCATCGTGTGTAGTTCCGTCGGACAGCGCAATCGCATGCGATATGCCAAGATCAACACCAACCGCGGCATCGCTTCGCGGCAACGGCTCGAATTTGACCGCCGGCTTACCCCACTTTGCCTGCTTGTTCTTCTCGGTGCCGCTGACCTTTGAATCGACCTCGACGAGTATGCTGGCAAACCATTTGTGCGCGCGGCGGGAAACGGTGATGCTGCACACCGTGCCGCTGAAGCGCAACGATTCCGCCATGCGCACCCAGCCGATCTTGGGCAGCTTGACCCGCCGGTCACGAACACAACTGAGCACCGTGCCGTTTTCTCGGTACGTCGTATTGCTCTTTCGTGGGGCAGCGGCGTAGCTGTCGTGTATGTCGCGACGCTTGGGGCGCGGGAAGCCAGCTTTGCGGCCCCCTTGGCCCTTCTTGAGGCGATCAAAGAAATTCTTGACGGCAGTGCCGAGGTTCCGGATCGCCTGCAACGCGGCGTCGGCATAGAGGTCTTCAGCCCAGTCAGGTTTCAGCAGCGTCCAACGCCGGGAAATCGTGTTGATGTCCGGCCGCATCGGCAGGATAGGATCCGTCACGCCCTTGCCCGAAAGATCGGCAAGCAGGTCCTTTTCCGGGCGTCGCTTGGACCGACCGTCTCTCTCTTCGATGTGAGTCAGCACTCCGTGGTCTTGACACAGCCACGCAATGTGTTTTCGGCGGCACTCGTACTGTGCTGTGTAGGCCCGTAGCGCCCAGTTGTATGCATAGCGCGCCAAGCCGCAGTTCTGCCGCATCGTGGCGGCTTGTGACTGGTTCGGTCTTAGCTCAATCTTGTGTGCAGCCTGAGACATGATTGTTCACATTCTGAACTTGGGTCAACAACAATCAATCCCAGAGGTCAGGGAGTTGGGTTACCCCGGGGCCAACCGGTTTGCCCGCCCCCCTGACTTGGGTTGTTGCAGTGGTGCGGGCGCCCCCGCCCGCATGTTTGTGGGTTGCGTGATCTCCCTGATAGACCGAGCCCAATCCTGTGCCCGCGCGGCTGCTATGCGGCTTCTGTCTGCGCCGGCGTTGCCTCTTCGGGCGGGAACATGGCGGCTTTCACCTCGGACTCCAGCTTCTTGAACAGGTCGAGGTTTTCCTTGTCGCGCAGGAAATCCAGCGCGTTGCCCTTGCCGTTGCCAAGCCGCAACTCGCCATAGCTGAACCAGTTGCCGCTCTTGGCCACCAGCCCCAGTTGCAGCGCAAACGTCAGCAGGTCGTTCAGGTAGCTGATGCCGCGACCGAAGTAGATCTCGATCTCGGCGCGCTTGAACGGCGGAGCCAGCTTGTTTTTGACAATCGTGACGCGCGCACCCACGCCGATGCTCTCTTCGCCCTCCTTGATCTGCTGCGTGCGCCGCACCTCAATGCGCTGGCTGGCGAAAAACTTCAGCGCGCGGCCGCCCGTCGTGGTCTCGGGGTTGCCGAACATGACGCCGATTTTCTCGCGCACCTGGTTGATCATCACCAGGCACGTGCGGCTCTTGTTGCACGCCGCCGTCAGCTTGCGCATCGCCTTGCTCATCATGCGCGCCAGCAGGCCCATCTGGTTGTCGCCCATTTCGCCCTCAAGCTCGGCGCGGGGCACCAGTGCAGCCACGCTGTCCACGACAATGATGTCGACGGCGTTGCTGGCGATCAGCGCTTCGGCAATGTCGAGGGCCTGCTCGCCGTAGTCGGGCTGGCTGACCCACAGGCGGTCCATGTCGATGCCAAGCTTGCGGCCGTAGGCCGGGTCAAAGGCGTGCTCTGCGTCGATCAGCACTGCGTTGCCCCCCAGTTTCTGGGCGTTGGCAATCGCATGCAGCGCCAACGTGGTTTTGCCGCTGCTTTCAGGGCCGTAGATTTCGACGATTCTGCCGCGCGGCAAACCGCCCACGCCCAGCGCCACGTCGACCGCCAGGCTGCCGGTGGGAATCACGTCGACCTGTTTGCGGCTTTGCTCGCTCATGCGCATGATCGAGCCGTCGCCGAAACTGCGTGCGATGCTGCTGAGCGCGTTGTGCAGCGCCTTGTCTTTTTCAGAGTTGAGCGAGAGTACCTTCGCTTCCGGTGTTTCTTTCTTGGCCATGGCAACGCTTCCTGTGTGGCGCGCGGGTTGCCGGGGGGCGGGACCATCCCGCCCCCTTGGTGATGGAGGCAAGCCACGTCGCTACACGGGAAAGCGTACCGGCTGGCGCGACAGACTTTTCTCGTGCCGGGCCAGGGGATCAGGGCCAAGTGTGTCGCAACCCTACCGAGGGTTCGTTGGTAGAGCGCGGGCCACAATCAATTGTGGTGCCAAGGAATTCTTCGGGAATTTGCAGACACGTGC
This sequence comes from Planctomycetota bacterium, assembly GCA_020849795.1. GTDB lineage: Bacteria > Planctomycetota > UBA8742 > UBA2392 > UBA2392 > JADJRK01. The sequence goes on from JADZFR010000039.1 coordinate 3,181, forward strand.
TATGCTGCCCGCATGGACCCGACACCCTGGGGACTCATCCTGGTGATGTTCGCCTACGCGTTTGCCGGCTGGGCCGCGCTGTTTGCCATTCACTGGCACATCCGGCGCAGGCGCAGCGCCCCCAAGACCGCGCGCGAAGCCGCCATCGGCTACGGCGAAAGCTGGCAGACTACGAACCTGTAGGCTTGTCAGCCGGCCGACCCTGCTGGGGCCGTTCGATGCTCATAGTAGGGTTGTACTGGCACGACTCTTGGCGGTAACACATCAGCCGGCTGGCGCCCGGTTTTTCCTCGCTTCACTCGGCTTGGTCCCCTTAAGTACGCACCATGCTGGATGCCATTCTGAAGTTGCTGACGGACACGCCGCTGGCCGGCCTGATGCTGGTCGTGACTTTCGGGTTCATTGCGGGGCGCGTCACCTGGCGGGGCATCAACGCCGGGCCGGCGGGCGGCACCCTTGGCGTGGCGCTGCTGGCTGGCTACCTGGGCCTGTCCCTGGAAAGCATGTACGGCGGTGTGACACCCTCGCTGACAGTCGGCCAGTTGGGGTTTGCGCTTTTCATCTACTCGGTCGGGTTTGAAGCGGGGCCCCAGTTCTTTTCCAGCCTGCGCTCTCGCCGCGGCTGGAGCTTTGTCGGCGCGGGCTCGCTGGTCGTTGTGTTTGCCGTGCTGCTGACGATCGGGCTGGCGAAGCTGCTTGATCTTGACGAGTCAACAGCGGCCGGCGTGCTGGCGGGGGGACTCACCAGCGCGCCGACCTTTGCCGCCGCAAGCGAAGAAGCGACCGATGCGGCGCGGCTGTCGGTGGCATTTGCGCTGACCTACCCATTCGGCCTGCTGGGCCTTGTGCTGATGATCCAGTTGCTGCCCCGCCTGACGCACACCGACCCCAGCAAGGGTGGGGCGCAGCACGAAGACGACGACTCGCGGCGGCTGAAGGCGCGTGCCGGCTCGCCCGAGCTTACGCGGGCGTTCACGGTGCAGCAGGCGGACGTCATCGGCTTGCCGCTGAGCGAACTACAATTCACCAGGCGCACCGGCTGCTTCATCTCGCGCATTCACCGTGGCGACGAAGTGCTGATAGCAAACGCCGGCGTGCAGCTGCAGGTGGGCGACCATGTGCTGGTGGTCGGGCGGCTGGACGAGTTGCAGCAGTTCGAGGCACTGGTGGGACCCGAGGTATACGACCAGCAGTTGCGCGAGCGATTGCCTGCGCCGCGACGTATCAGCGTGCGGTCCGGCCTTTGCGTCGGCAAGTCGCTGCGCGAGCTGAACTTGATCGGTCGTCACCGTTGCATGGTGCACAAGATTGAGCGCGGCCGTGAACTGCTGGAGCCGGGAGCAGACCTGGTGTTGATGCGCCACGATATCGTCGAAGTGATCGGTCAGCGCGACAGCGTGCGCGCCGTCGCCGACGAACTGGGACGCTTCGAGCCCGACCCCAACACCACCGACATCGCCATTTACGCCGGCGGCATTGTCGCGGGCCTGCTTTTGGGCAGCGTTCACTTGCGGCCCCTGGGGCTGGACTTTTCGCTGGGCCACGCTGGCGGCTTGCTTCTGGTGGGTGTGCTGCTGGCATGGCTTCGCAACGTCGGGCCGATCAGCGCCAACGTGCCCAAGCCGGCACGGCAACTGGTGCGCGACCTGGGCATTCTGTTGTTTGTCGGTGAAACAGGGGTAGCAGCCGGCAACGCGCTGCACGTTGGGATGCAGTTCGTGGTGTGGCAGGTGGTTGTCGCGGGCATTGCGGTGACGGTGATTCCGCTGGTGATGGCGCTGCTGATCGGCAAGTTCGCGTTGCGCATGCGGCCTGTCGAACTATGGGGCAGCATCTGCGGCGGCATGACCAGCAGCGCCGCGCTCGCAGCCGTGAAGCGGGCAGCCGACAGCAACGAGCCGGCGGTAAGCTATGCTGCTGCGTTTGCAGTGGCCAGCGTGCTGCTGACGATCGCGGGCCAGGTGGTAATCCGGGTGTTGGGGGCGTAGGACGCGTGGCAAAGGGTCCAGCGTGCTCGGGGCGACGAGAAACGTTGCCCCAAACGCGATAGTCCAGCGCCGCGCCCTATGCAACCAGCCGCATCTCGCATCCGGCCTGAAACGCGCTGGCAAGATTTTCAGCTTACGGTCAGAGCGGCCACCCAATTACGCGCGCCGCATTGATTTGTTTACTGTTGCCCCATGGACGAACGACTGCACCACTCGCGATTCCTGAAGGCCTGCCGCGGCGAAGCTACCGACGTGCCGCCCGTCTGGCTGATGCGGCAAGCCGGCCGCTACATGGCTGAGTACCGCGAGATCCGGGCCAAAACCACGTTTCTGGGTTTGTGCAAAACGCCGGATCTTGCGGCGCAGGTGACGCTGGATGCCCAGCGCATTCTGGGCGTGGACGCGGCGATTTTGTTTGCCGACTTGCTGCCGATCCTTGAGCCCATGGGTTTGACGCTCACGTACGAGGAGGGGGAGGGCCCCAAGATCCACAACCCCATCCGGACGTACGCCGACGTTGATGCGTTGCGTACCCCCGATCCGCGCCAATCCATGCCGTTTGTGGGCGGCGCGATTGACCTGGTCCGCCGCGGGCTACCCGGCGACATCCCGCTGATCGGATTTGCCGGCGCGCCTTTTACGCTCGCCGCCTACGCGATCGAGGGCGGCGGCAGCAAGAACTACATCCATGCCAAGACCATGATGCTCGGCGACCCCGGCGCATGGCGCGCCCTGATGGAGAAGTTGACACGTCAAGTTACGGACTACCTGCTGGCGCAGATCGAGTGGGGCGTGCAAGCCGTGCAGTTGTTTGACAGCTGGGTCGGCTGCCTGAGCCCTGCGGACTATCGCGAGCACGTGCTGCCCTGGGTGCAGAAAGTGGTCAGGGCCGTGCGCGGCAAGGTGCCGGTGATCTACTTCGGGACCGGCACCGCCACGCTGCTGCCACTGCTGTTCGACGCACCACCCGCCACCCGGAATTCAGCACCGGACGTGCTGGGTATCGACTGGCACACGCCGCTGGCACGCGGCTGGGAAGTTGGCGCCAAGTCGGTGCAGGGCAACCTTGACCCGGTGATCCTGTTTGCGCCGCGCGAGGTGGTGCTGGCAAAGGCGCGCGCAGTACTGGCGGAGGCCGCGCAGCGCCCCGCGGGCGTCGGCTACATCTTCAATCTCGGCCACGGCATTCTGCCCAAGACGCCGGTGGACAACGTGAAAGCGCTTGTCGATTGCGTGCACGGGGCGTAGTCGCCTACTCGGTGGCTTTGCGGATGTCCTTGGTGTCCGCCCAGTGAATCATCGGTGAAGCCTCGGCTGATTGCAGAAAGTGCTTCAGTACGCGCAGCATTTCCTGCCGTGTCAGTGTCGCCCCCGGCGCGACAAGCCAGGTGTCGTGTCGATACCAGCGGCGGTGCCAGGCCGCGCGTTCCTGCGCCGTGAGAGCACGAGTTGACAGTGGGGAAAGCGCATCGGTGCTGCGCCGATAGATCATGAACCAGCCGAGGTTGGAAAAGTAAGTGAATTCAAGCGATGCCCGCCGGGCGGTCTTGTCGCGAATCACGCAGTAGTTGCCGCCGTCCTCAAAGACCGAGGCCTTCAGGCCGCGCATCACCTCAAACACGCGCTTGGGCGAGATCGGGTTGATCTCGCTGCCGTCAGACAACTGCATCAGAAATGCATGTTTCATGCGGTCTGCAGATTAACCACAAGCCGCAACCCGCCGCCACGAAGAACCCGCCAAAAGAAGCCGTCGCAGGATTCCCCGCGCCGGGCTGTTCACACCCTGCGTCGCCGGCGAACCAGCAACGCGGCGCCGCCGACGAGCAGGGGCAACAGCCACGAGGACCGGGCACCAAGGGCGCATCCGCCACCGCCACCGCCGGTGCTGCCACCGCCGCCTCCCCCTCCCCCGCTGCCCACGTTGATCGTGAGCAGCGCAGTTGCGGTGAGTGCCCCCGAGTCTTCGACCTGCAGCGTCGCCACGTACGCGCCAGCTGTTACGCTGCCGCCTGCATGAATGTCGGCTGTGACAGCGCCGCCCGAGTTGGCGATGTTGGAGATCGTGATGCCGGCCGGGACGATCGTTGCGGTGACGGTCAGGGCGCCATGTGCGTCCTGCGCGTCGCTGACGGTGGCAACGCCTGCGCCAGTCAACGTACCGCCTGCCGCTACACTAACCGGCGCTGCCGGTGTGATTGCCGGCGCGGTGTTGGAGCTTGCATATGCCCACATCTCGCGGCCGTAGGTCAGTGTGTACGCGCTGAAGAACAACGAGCCGGGGGTGCCGCGAAGGCAAGCGGGATTGCTGTCACCCAGTTGGGGTGCGAGGTCTGTCATGCGTGTGGTCCCAACCGTGGTACCGTCTGTGCGCCACAGTTCGCGGCCGTTCACGGGGTCGGCGGCGGCGAAGTACACGTGGCCATTCCAACCCGTCAGCTCGCTCGCTGCACCAGACTGGGTGCCGGGGAAAACATCCTTGAGCAACTGCGTGCCGCCGACTGTGCCGTTGGAACGCCAGAGTTCGGCGCCCTCTGCTGACGTGGCAGCCACAAAGAACAGCGCTCCGTTGAACACATAGAATTGCTCGGGGCCGCTGCCATTGGCGCCTGCCTCAATGTTCATGAACAGCGAGGTACCGCCCGGCGTCCCGTTGCTGGACCAGAGCTCGATGCCGTTCGTGGTGTCATGTCCCGCGAAGTAGAGGCTGCCGCCCAGCACCGCGATGCCTTTGTCTCCTAACACCACCGCGCCAATGCTATGCACCAGAGTCGTGCCTGCCGTGGTGCCGTTTGTCTTCCAGATCTGGCTTGTCATAACACTTGCGATGAAAGCGTTCGCGCGAAAGTAGACATCGCCACTCAAGACCGCGAAGTCCCCCCACGTGTACAGGCTCATGCCATCGCCCATTGCGTTGATATCGGCAAGCATGAATGTTCCGGCGGCTGTTCCGTCGGTGCGCCACAGCTCGAACCCGGTAGTGCCATTGTCGGCTTCGAAGTACAGCAGGCCGTTGTGCGAAAAGGCCTCAGCCACGCCAAGCCCACCGGGCCCAGGCACGACGTCTCTTACGATCTGCGTGCCGGCCGCTGTGCCGTCGGATTTCCAGATCTCGTCGCCGTCGGCTGCTGTGTTACCCACGAAATAGGCCAAGCTGCCCGCAACTCCCAGCAGCCTGGACACGCTGAACGCGGTCGAGATTGCCGAAGTCCCGGCTGCAGTGCCGTCTGTCTTCCACAAGCGGTTGATTCCGCCGGCGTCGGTGACCGAGAACAGTACGACCCCGCCGAGCACCAGGCCGAATTCTTGAAAGTCCAGACTGGTGTTGGTGGCCACGGTGCTGACCAGCGTGGTGCCGCCCGGGGTGCCGTTACTGCGCCAGAGCTGGACGTTGGTGCCCGTCGACGTCGCCAGAAAAAAAGCGGTAGCGCCTGTCGTGGCGATGAGCTGATTGCTGATGCCGCTGGTTACGTCCGGGAGAATGTTGAGCACCATGCTTGTGCCGCCCGCCGTGCCATCGGAACCCCACAGTTCGGCGCCGCTGGCGGATGTATAGCCCGTGAAGACGATTGAGCTTCCGACAGGGGTCAGCACGGAGTAAAGGTCGATGACTGCAGCGCCACTGACCTGCACCGTACCGCCAGTAGTGCCGTTGCTTCGCCAAAGGTAGTGATCGCTGCCGCCGGGCGCAGCGGTGAAGAACAACGTGCTGCCCACAACCACCAGTGAAGCCGGAAGAGAGAAGGTGGCACCCGAGGCGATGTTAAGAAACAACGCCGTGCCGCCCACGGTGCCGTCTGTGCTCCAGAGTTCGATGCCGTTCGTGACGTCATATGCACTGAAGAACAGCTGGCCGTTGTAGGCCACCATGTTGGCCGGCCCCAGAGAAGAGTGCAGTTGAATCGTGCCGGCACCGGTGCCGTCGGTGACCCATAAGGATGCGGTATTGACTGCGAAGAACAACTTGCCCGCGGCGTTTGTGAATTGGTGAGGCGTGCCTGTCAGCGTGCCGGACACCTGCACGGTGCCCGCGGCAGAGCCATCAGACTTCCAGAGCGTCGTCCCGGTGCCGCCGTCGGCCGCAAAGTACACCTGCCCGGCCAGCAACCCGATCCCGCTGTTCGCAATGACGCCGCTGGCGCTGCCGCTGACTATGTCGTGCACCATCGCAGTGCCGCCCGCGGTGCCGTCAGATCGCCAGAGTTCACGCCCATTGGTGCCGTTGTCGGCTGTGAAATACAGGTCTGTTCCGTTTGCAGTCAGGTCCTGCACGTAGGCATTGGCCGTGCCGGGGTTGATGTCCAGCAGTTGCGCGGTGCCGCCGGCGGTGCCGTCCGTGCGCCACAACTCAGCACCACTGGCAAGGGTGTACATCTGGAAGTAAGCCGCGCTTCCGACCACCACGATTTTATAGCCCGGAAAAAACCCGGCGTCCGGGAAGCTCGCAAGTGTGGTCGTGCCTGCCGCGGTGCCATCGGTGCGCAGCAGCCGTGTGCCGCCCGTGGCCACGTCTTTCGCGAACATCAGCAGGTCGCCACCGAACGCTACGCCGCCGCCAACGTCGCCGGGTATGCCTAGCCGCTGCGTGCTGGCGAGCGTGCCGCTGGTGACCCACACCTCGTTGCCGGGCGCGACGGTGCTGAATACAGCCTTAGTTCCGAATGGCACGAACCCGGCGGGGCTGGAGCTTTGCGGGCTGGTGCCTGTGGCAATGTCTGCCAGCAGCGCCTGCCCATGAAGGGCAGCGGAAAGGCCAATCACGGTGGCCACCAATAACACGGTGAACATTACACGCATGCGACTCTCCCCAACGTGTCTCGTCGTCGTGGAAGTATATTTTTTGCATGGAAGGTGCAACTTCTGCTACGTCAGGGTTGCGAAAAAAAAAACGCCGAATTGCTCCGACGTTCCACATTGCACAGGTGTTGGCTGGTTGCTTCTTGCGTTTCTTGCGCTTTCGCGGCCAGCCTGCTGAGTCATGAGCGCAGAATCTTTTCCATCTTCTTGCCCTTGGCGAGTTCGTCGATCAGCTTGTCGAGCCAACGCAGCTTCTGCATCAACGGGTCTTTGATGTCTTCCACGCGGATGCCGCACACCACGCCCGTGATCTGCCCGCAGTTCGGGTGCATCTGCGGCGCATGGTTGTAGAAATCCTCCAACGTCACTTCATCCTTCAGCGCCTTCTTGAAGCTGGCAGCGTTGTGGCCGGTCAGCCAGTAGATGATCTGGTCGACTTCCTTCCTGGTGCGGCCCTTGGCCTCGGCCTTCTTGACGTACATCGGATACACCTTGGCAAACGTCATCTTGAAAACGGGGTGTGCGGGCATGATCGCTCCCTGGATTCGGATTCAGAGCCTTGCCGCACTGCAGAAACTTCGCCGGCGGCTGACGCCACGCTATCAATTGGGGCCTGTGACGCCCACTTCCTGTTGCGCCAGGAACGAGAGCGGGACGGCGATTGCCGTCCCGCTTGCCGAACTTCTCCGTCGCTTCCGCTCCGGGCTGGCTACTTCTTGTCGTCTTTCACTGAGTAGTCGGCGTCCACTACCCGGTCGTTGCCGGTTGCGCTTTCGCCACCCATGCCGCCTCGTTGGTGTGCCTCGGCGGCCTTCCTCATATCTTCCTGCTCTTGCGGGCTGGCGTTCTGGTACATCTTCTCTGCCAGCTTGTGGCTTACCTTGGTCAGGGCCTCGGTCGCGCTGCGAATCTTGGCCACGTCGTCGCCCTTGATCGCCTCTTCCAGGGCCGTCTTCTTTTCCTCCACGTCCTTCTTCTCAGCTGCGTCAAGCTTGTCGCCATGGTCAGTGAGCATCTTGCCTACGCTCATCGCCATGCGGTCGCCGTCGTTCTTGGCGTGAATCAGCTCGATGCGCGCCTTGTCGTCGTCGGCGTGCTTCTCGGCCTCTGACTTCATGCGCTCGATTTCTTCTTTGCTCAGGCCGCTGTCGCTCTTGATCTCGATCTTGGCTTCCTTGCCCGTGCCCTTGTCCTTGGCGCTGACTTTCAGAATGCCGTTGGCGTCGATATCGAAGCTGACCTCAATCTGCGGCATGCCGCGCGGCGCCGGCGGAATGCCCATCAGGTCAAAGCTCCCCAGCAGGCGGTTCTGTGCCGCGATCGGGCGTTCACCCTGGAACACCTTGATCGTCACGCCGGTCTGGTTGTCGGCTGCGGTGCTGTACGTCTGCGCCTTGCTGGTCGGGATCGTGGTGTTCTTGGCGATCAGCACGTTCATTTCGCCGTGCAGTACCTCCACGCCCAGGCTCAGCGGCGTGGCGTCGAGCACCAGGATGTCCTTGAACTCACCGGTCGCAACGCCGCCCTGAACGGCTGCACCCAGCGCCACAACCTCGTCGGGGTTCAAGCCGCGGTTGGGCTCGCGCCCGAAGATCTCTTTGCAGATCTGCTGCACCTTGGGGATGCGCGTGCTGCCGCCGACGAGCAACGCCTCGTCAATCTCTCTGGCGCTTACGCCCGCTTCGGTCAATGCCTGCTTCGTGGGGCCGATCAACCGCTGGAACAGCTTGTCGGCCAACTGTTCGAACTTGGCACGCGTGATCGTGAGCTGCAGGTGCTTGGGGCCCGTTGCATCGGCGGTAATGAACGGCAGGCTGACCTCGGTGCTTTCGGTGCTGCTCAGGTCGCACTTGGCCTTTTCGGCGGCTTCTTTCAGGCGCTGCAAAGCCATCTGGTCTTTGCGCAGGTCAATGCCCTGCTGCTTCTGGAACTCGTCGGCGATGTAGTCGATCAGCACCTGGTCAAAGTCGTCGCCGCCCAGGTGGCCGTCGCCGGTGATGCTGAGCACCTGGAACACGCTCTCGCCCGACTCTTCGCTGACCTCAAGCACCGACACGTCAAACGTGCCGCCGCCCAGGTCAAACACCGCGAACTTGCCCTGCTTGCGCTTGTCCAAGCCGAACGCGACACACGCAGCCGTTGGCTCAGGCAGCAGGCGCAGGACCTTCAAGCCGGCGATCTCTCCGGCTTCTTTGGTGGCCTGGCGCTGCGCGTCGTTGAAGTACGCGGGCACGGTGATCACGGCCTGCGAGACCGTTTCGCCAAGGTAGGCCTCTGCGGTCTTCTTGAGGTCTTGCAGGATCATCGCGCTGATTTCCTGCGGCGTGTATTCCTTGTCGCGAGCCTTGACCTTCACCATCTCGTGGGCGCCGCCGGTGACAGCGTAGGGCACGAGCTTCTCTTCGCTCGAGACCTCGTTGTGGCGGCGGCCCATGAAGCGCTTGATGCTGAACACGGTGTTGCGCGGGTTGGTGACGGCTTGCCGGCGGGCCATCTGGCCGACCAGGCGCTCGCCGTTTTCTGCAAACGCGACCACGCTGGGTGTAAGCCGCGCGCCAGCGGGGTTGGCGATCACCCGCGGTTCTTTGCCTTCCATGATGGCGACCACGCTGTTGGTGGTGCCAAGGTCGATTCCGATTGTCTTTGCCATGATGAAGCTCCGGTTGGGCCCTCACGGGCGCCTGCAAACTTGTTCAAGCCAAGTAATGCAAACGCGGTGCCAACCATCGCGCTAACTTATCTAAGTGCTTATAGAATATAGATTTATCGACAGTGGCGGCGGGTTCGTTGCCTGCCATTTATGCAGAAACGGCAGAGCCCGACCTTTGCCGCCCAAGTGGCTGCCAATCTGGCGTGTGAAGTTCAGGCAGGCACTGCTCCACGCACACTACTCGGCGTCCCCGGCGCGCAGCATCTGGGCAATCTTCTCTGCGGCATCGAGCAGACTTTCGACCTGATGGTCAGCGACCTCTGCCCCGTACTCGCTGGGTACCTGCAACGTGATGATGCCGGCGTGGGCATCTTTGCCCGCGTGATGGTCGATGTCGGCGTCACCGACCATGAAGCAGCGGGCCAAATCAACGTGAAAGTCCTGTGCCGCCTGCCGCAACATGCCGCCGCCCGGTTTGCGCCAGTCTGAATCGCGCGAATACTCTTCGTGCACGCCCTCAGTCGGGTGGTAGGGACTATAGTAGAAGGCGTCAAAGCGCCCCCCTGACTCGCGCGCCACCTGCAGAGCGACCTCGGCGTTCACGCGCCGCACTTGCGCCTCGGTAATCAAGCCGCGCGCCACCGCGCTCTGGTTCGTCACCACGATTGTCAACAGGCCCATCTCGTTGAAGCGGCGGATGGCCAGGGCTGCACCGGGCAGTAACTCAATCTTCGCCGGGTCGCCGCAATAACCGACCTGCTTGTTGATCGTGCCGTCACGGTCCAGAAACACTGCGCGCATGCCCCGATGTTGTCGCAAAGCCGTCGCACGTCAAGCACGCAACCGGGCCGCCTTTGGGCGGCCCGGTCCTGGTTTCCTGGTGCTGGCTGCTAGGCGCGTTTGCGGCGTTGGATGGTTACTGCTGCGGCTGCTGCGGCCATTGCTGCCATCAGCAATGCCCACGGC
>JADZFR010000040.1 GCA_020849795.1 Planctomycetota bacterium
CCCCCCCCCCCCCCCCCCCCCCCGCGTGATACCCTAAACTAGAAGTGCGCAAGAATCGGGGGAAACAATGCGTAGAACCATAGGCCTGCTGTGCGCAGTACTTGGCGTCCTGTCCGTGGTCGGTGTAGTCTGTGCGGCAAATCAGGTGACGTTTGCCGAGTTGCCGTCTGCCGGAGCATGGCCGGGCGGCTCATTTGGCGCTTCCTATGCCAGTGGGTCAAGCAACAGTGATCCCAGGCTCGGCGGCAGCTTGATGACCGCAACCAACGGAGTGAGCGTAACCGACATAGCGTTGGCCTGCGATGGCAATGAGGTGTTGGGAAAAATTGATTCGCCGAGTGCATTCACCCGATGGACAGTGAATATGGCTTGGCGCATGCGGGGCTGGGCCAGGGCAGACAACTACGTCTACACTCCCGACACCGGGTACCAAATGACCGTGGACGTAGAAGTCGACGTTCAAGATACGCAGGGCAACTGGTCCGCCTTGAATGCCAATGACACTGGTGTTGTCGTGTTTGTGAACGAAGACCAGTTTTCTGTGTATGATGAGGCGATTGTGACGCTGAGTGGCGAAACTTTGTTCAATCAGGGGACGGTCAGGTTTGAGTACGAGATGTCCGCTGGCGTTTTCGGTCAGATTGATCGCGCCGAGATGAGCATTCGTTGTCGTGCGCAGCCGATCACGCACTGGGGCGACATCACCTGTGAAGACACCCAATCAGGGTTGGTCTTGATCGCACTGACGACGTACCAGTAGGCCGAGCATTGAGGGCGTTCAGAATGGCCGCGAACCCTCGCAATCAACAATGCACCACCATTGTCGTCCTTGCGCTGATACTCGCGCTGGCTACCGGTGCTGGCTTCTGGTTCTGGTCGTCCCCCGGGGACTCTCCGCCGGCTGACAGGACTTTGTCCGCGGACGTAACCAATACATCACCAGAAAGCCAGTCCGGCCCGATCGCTGTCTCCGAGACTTTGGAGCGGCCAACACCCGCTAACTTGAGCAGCGGAATGCCTGCGGTCACAGTTCCACCCGACACGGACGGCAGCTTGGACGGCCTGGTCCTCAGCCTGACCCTTAAGATGGTGGACGAGGACGGGTTTCCGGTTCCCGACGTTCGGTTTGTCTTCGCAATCATGCCAATCAGCAAGTTTACGCTCCTGAAAGATTCGGAACCGGCGACCCATGAGGCACGGCTTGACGCGCACGGCTCATGGCAAACGGAGGCTGATCGAGGCGAGTTGCTGTTCGTCCGTGTTACCGATCCCGGCTGGTCATGTGGTCGGCCCGACGGAAGCGCATGGCAGCAAAAGTTGTCAAGGCGACTCAGCGCCTCAGCCGCCGTTTTTTGTCTGACAAACGGGCCATATCAGACGCTCACCCTGACCCTTCTGCGAGATAGAGAGTGCCGCTTGTCCGTCGAGTATGCGGACGGACAGCCATACGAAGGCGAGATCAGCATCGGATGCTTCAATGACGCTCAGCGCAGCAAGCAGGTTCGCAGATTTCAGGTCATCCGGTACCAGCCGCTGATGGCCATCACGTCATCCAAAGGCACATGGCTGCGTGTGACACTGCGAGCACCGCGACCAGGCTATCTGGAGCACTTTGTTGCAGACCCGGACCCCGAAACGGTCATGCTGGGCGACTTCAAGCTTGTAATCCCCGAGGACCCGGGGCGCGCCCCGCCGGGCGGATTCATTCTTGACCACTGGTCGTTTCAGCCGGGGCAGATCATGAATGTGAGGCTGTCCGGCGCAGGAGGCGGAAGCTACGGGCAAATGTTGACGCTTTCGGGTCCCGGCGAAACACGGACCACTGATTTTCCAACACCGCAGCGCATGGGTTGTGTCGGCGCCGGAGCAAACTGCGTCTGGGCGAGTGGGCTGATATTGATCGAAGAAGGCCAGTGGCGGCGAGTAGTGGTCGAACCTCAACAACCCTGTCGGCTTGCGCTGATCGTGGAGAACGAGGCCGGAGAACGGCTACCCGGGGCAGTGGTCTCTGATGTCAGCGCGTCTCACGCCAACTGGATGTCGTTACGCCAATCGTTCAGGTTGCCGACCGACCCCGAACCGTTGCCGAAAGCCGAAATGACGAGCCAGGAATTTGGGCTCCTACAATCCGCAATGTTGCGAGCGAAGGCGGACCAGAGCGGCGAGGTTGTGTTCAGCGCAACAGTCCCCGGCCGGCGATCATTCTACGTTGAGGCTGTGGGGTACGAGTGTCGGACGATCGCAATTGATCTCAAGCCGTCGGAACGAATGGACTACGGTGTTGTCACCTTGCAGAAGGCAACTTCCAGCGTTGTAGTTCGAGTGATCTGTGAGCAGGGCGTTGACCCTGCCGGATTCCAGGTCTACCTCTACATCCCCTTCGGCGGCAGTGGCCACGAGAAGCCCGTGAGGTTCAACGAGGACGGCGAAGCCGGGTTGGAAAGCATTCCCGCTAGCCGCTATCAGGTATTTGTCTCAAGTTACCCGACCGGAGGCGAGGGTTGGTCCAAGGTGATTGACCTCGCCGTGGGGCAAAGGCAGGACGTCGTCATCGACCTCCGGCAACCACCTGGTCTTCAGGTCGACTAGGATGGCAGCACGAGCCCAACCTGGTCAGCAAGTACCGGTCCGAACTAATCAACAGTGGCAATGCCGGCTTTGTACAATGCAACGACGAAAGCACTGAGGAACTTCTTGTGTATTCTGATCTGGACTAGCCACCCCAGAATGGCACGCAATGAGAGCCGGCCATCTACCTGTGAAACGCATCTTTGTCGCTGCAGTAGCCGGCTTGCTGGTGGCGCTGCTGGTACTTATGTGGCCTGCACGCCGTTCTGCCGACATCCCGACCTGGGCCATCAGCCCGAAAGCACATGACACTCCATTGCGCCCAGATGCCACTGACGCCCCCCAGCCCCAGCAATCCCATGGCATCGTAGCAGACGAAGACGCAGTTTCTCCCCGCGCACTGCCCGACGACACTCACCCTCGCAGCCTGCAACTGCTTGTCACCGACGAGCGCGAGGAAGCACTCGCGCACCTGCAATTCGAGTATGCTTTGCTTCAACAGTGGCTGCCGACCAGCCAGCCCCCGGAGACTGCCCAAGGATCCACAGACTCTACGGGGATTTGGCATTGCGATGCGAAGAATGCGAGATTTCTGTATGTGCGCGTGAGTGACCACGACGGGGTCTGCGCACAGTCCGCCATTGGTACGAAGTTCAGTGCCAGCCGATCAGATCACTCTCCAACGCAGAACTTTCAGGTGTTTGACTTCGGGTTTCATCCGTCGCCGCGCTGTGCCTTGAAGCTGCGAAAGGTCATCACCTTCATGCTTTCGGTAGCGTACTCCGATGGCGTGCCATTCGAAGGCAAGGTCACGGCGAGCTACTTCACTGATGAACAGCTTCGAGTTCTGGAAGCTCGGTCACGGGACTTGATCTATGAACCGAACATGATCATCCGAGCACTTGGCGGTACTTGCGTGAGGATCAGTGGTCGAGCCAATCGAGGGGGGTTCGCGTCGCACTTTGGCGTGTCGCCTGCCACAACGGACGTTCTGTCTGGTGCAGTTCTCATCGTCTTACCTACCGACGCATCAAGACCAGAACCCAGCGGCTTCATTCTCGACCACCGCCGCTTGCGGGAACAACAGGTCATGCAAGCCCAACTGCTGGGTCGCGATGGCGCCAAGGTCGGTCCAGTTCTGCAGCTTGATGGACCAGGAGAGACCAAAGCGTACGCCTCGCCAAACCGAGTATTTTCATTCGTCGCAATTGGCGACGGCACACTTTGGGCTTCCACCCCCATGGTACTGGAGGCCGGAGAATGGATTGCGCTGGCAGTGGAACCGCAGCTTCCAGCCGCACTCTCACTGCTCGTCAGGGACGAAGACGGCAACCCTGTGCCTGGCGCAATCCTTTCGGCGTCCGAGGTCGGTCGTGTCCACTGGCGCGACCCGACGATTCGTGTACTGACCCCGGATGACAAAAGACAACCGTCCACCACGCTCAGCCAATCCGAACGTATTCTTCTCCAAGCCGCAATGTCGCGCGCGGTTTCAGACAACAACGGTCGCATCAATCTGAACTGCACTTGGCCTGGCGACCGTCTTTTCACGGTGGAGGCCATTGGATGTGAGCCGGAAACAATCTCCGTCAGTTTGCGACCGGGTATGCCAACTGAAGCCTCGGTGGTTACGCTTCGGCGCGCAACCGCGAGAGTGGAGATTACCTTGGTCGGCGAGGGTGAAGACCCTCAAAGTTACGAAGCAATGCTGTGGATGCGGTCAGGTGGAGCTATCCACAGAAACCGGCTGCGATTTCCTCCAGACGGAGTCCTGCTCCTGGAACAAGTGCCCGCAGGTTCATATCAAGTGTGGGTGTCTCGTTATCCAAAAGGCGGCTCCGGCTGGTCAAGAATGATCGAGTTGACGCCTCACAAGAGCGAACGTGTTTCGATCGATGTCACTCAACCTGCGGGTGTACAATCGGACTGACGCTCGGCACCTTACCGCCAGAAGTAGAGTGACTCCCCGGCCGGTTTCGGCCGGGCTTTGCGTTTTGGCGGGATTGCGCCAAACTATGTGCCGGCTGGTCGTTTCATGGTGGGAGGATTCCATGCTGATCCGGTTGGTGTTCATGGCTGCGCTTGCCGCGCTGCCGTGTGCTGTTTGCGCGACCATGGCGGTCAAGCTGGATTTGGCTGGCCTCTCCGATCACTCGGCACTGGTTGTGATTGCCAAGCTGGACAGCAAAGTCGCCAAATGGGATGCGGCGAAGACCGGTATCTGGACGCACCACTCCCTCACGGTCAGTGAAACACTCAAGGGCGAGCATGCGGCTTCGCGCGAGTTTGTCACGCGCGGCGGCGTGGTCGGCGACCGCGGCCAGCATGTGTCCGGTTCGGGCACGTTCGACATCGGCACCGAGTACGTCTTCTTTCTATGGAAGGACGACGACGGGCGTTTTCAGCTTACCGGCATGGTGCAGGGCGCGTTCACCCTCAGCGACGACAACGGCGTGCGCCGTGCAAAAAACAGTTTCAGCGGCTTGAGCATCGTAGATGCAGCAACGCTCAAGCCGGCTGCAGACAAGGCACCGTTGAGTTACGCACTGGCAGACCTCAAGCAGGCCGTTGCCGCGCGTGTCAAAGTGGCCAAGGAGCAGGAATGAACGCCATGCGCGTTGCCCTGCTCGCGCTGATTGCCGCGGTCGGCCTGCTGGTCGCCGGCGGCGATGTCGGCGCGTACACCAGCATTCGCGTGCCCGTGGGCCCTGCGGGCCAAGGCCTGCCCGTACGTTGGGACCTGAACAACGTGGCTGCACTGCCCAACGTCGCCAACCGCCGCGTCCTGTACGAAATCGGCGACAGCGGCTGCGCTGACGCCGCAAACTTCCTGGGGCCGATCAACGAGTTTCAGGCGGTGCAGGACGCGTTCGCCAACTGGCGCAACGTGAACGAGAGCGAAATCAACTTCGAGTTCACGGGCGCCACCACCAACGAAGCCACAAGCGCCAACGACAACCGCAACGTCGTGCGCTGGGTGGGCAGCAACATTTCGACGGGCGTTTTCGCGGTCACGATCACCACGTTCGACACGACGACCGGGCGCATTGTGGACGCCGACATGCAACTCAACGACCGCGATTTCACCTGGAACACTCTGGGTGCTACTGCAACACAGGGCATTGTCGGCCGCTCGATGATTGAAAACGTCGTCACCCATGAGATCGGCCACATCGTCGGGCTTGACCATTCGCAGGTATCGGCCAGCACGATGTACTTCGCAAGCAGCCCCGGCTTGATTGAGCAGACGGTGATTGACCGCGACACGCGCGCGCCCATTATCAACGACTACACCAACGCCGCCGTCACCGATGCTTCGCTGGGCATAGTGCAAGGGCAAGTCACCACGAGCGGCAGCCCGGCCTTTGGCGTAGAAGTCCTGCTGATCAACTTTGCCACCGGCCGTGTCGTCATGGGCGGCATCAGTGAGGGCTCGGCCGGGCCGTTTGCGGCCGGCAGCTACCAGATCGCGAACGTGCCGCCCGGCGTGTACCTAGCGCTCGCGACCCCTGTAACGCGCGCCAATCTTGGCGGCTATTACTCCACGGCCTTCACCAGCTTTTACCCGATATTGCGCGGCATCAATGTCGGCACCCTTGGCGCGCCGACACTGGTGAAGGTTGGCCCCGGCCAGACTGTTTCCAGTGTTGACCTTGCCCTGCCATCGGCCAGCCAGAATCCTCTTGAGCCCGATGGCGGCAGCGGCACTGCCAGCGCCATCCTCAGTGGCCAAGCCGGCGTTTCCAGCATCAGCCCCAGCAGCGACGAGGACTGGTACAGTTTCACCACCACGCAGGCCGGACAGACCGCGACGATCCGCGTGATCGCCGACGGCTTTGGCAGCTCGCTGAACCCGACGCTGACGCTGTATGACAGCAACGGATCGACCATCCTTGTCAGCCCGAATTTCGGGCACCCGGCCTATCAGGCCAGCGCCAACGACATCGACGCCGACGCCTTTGACCTCAATGGCGCGAATTTTGACGCGGAGGTCACGCACACGTTCAGTGGCACCGGCACCTACTTCTTCAAGGTGCAAAGCCGCGTTGCCGCCACCACCGGGCGCTACGTGGTGCTGCTGGAGCTTGCAGGTGCCGACACCAGCGCCGACAGCGCCGCCAGCGGCATTGAGGCAAGCGTTGCGGGCATCGCGGCAAACAGCGGAGGCAACTTCACGGTCACGGTTACGCCGCGCAACGCGTTCAGCCGGGACCTGAATGCTCCCAGCACGTTCACCGTCGAGTTGCTGGACGTAACCAGCGGTTCGCCCGTTACGCTGCAGACCATCACCAGCGGCACCACGCCGTTTGGATTCACGGTGCCGGCGCTGTCGACGGCGCAACTGAAGCGCTACGGCGCGCGTATCAACAGTGTGCAGATCGCGCAGACGGTTGAAGTCGTGCACTACGGCACGCTATCCCTGGCCAACAGCCGGATCGTGCTGCTGGAAGGCACGCTCAACGCAAATGGCTACGACCGAATCCCCGTGCGCATTGAACTGCGCGACGGCGGCAACAATCGCCTGCCCGACGGAACGATTGCCGTCACTCTGGATACGTCCCGGGGGTCACTTGCGAACGGCACCAGCAGCGGCGCGACCGGCGTGGCGGCAGTGTTCGATGCAGTGAAGGGCTGGTGGACGATCACGCTGGTTGCGGGCACGTCGGCTGGCACGGCTAACCTGACGGCCTACGCGAACAGCCAGCAGATCGACACGGCGGTCGTGACTATTCTGCCCCGCGCCACAGGAACCGGCGGAGGCGCCGGTGGCGGTGGCGGCGGTGGCGGCAGTGATGATGACGACGATGGCGGCTGCGCCGTGTCTGGCGGCGGCAAGCTGTGGGCAGCAATCGCGCTGATGGCAATGGCGGCAGCGGTTCTCTGGCGAAGGCGCAGGAAAGCCTAGCGCAGCTTTTCCATCTGCTTGTGCATCTCTGGCAGCGCATCCTGCATCATGGACTTGCGGCAGGCAGTGCGGGCTTCTTCTTTCTTGTCCCGGCGCACGTTCTCAGCCTTTTCAGTGGCTTCGGCGAAAGGCTTGGTTTCGTCCTTCTTGTAGAGCTTCCAGGTCATCTTGCCGTCGTAGATTGCGTACAGCTCGGCGCCCATGAACTTCGGGTTCTTGGTCAGCGTAAGTGTCAGGTTGATCTCGATGCGAATCTCGTGGTCGGCCTTGCTGCCCAACTTGTAGTTCAGGTTTCCCAGTTCCTCTTTGAACCACTCGTCGGCAGCGCTGTCCTCGGTGGTAAAGCTCAAGAACACCTTGAACATGCCCCGAGTCGGGGGCGGCAACGGGTCGTCCGGTTTGGGGTCATCCGGCTTGGGGTCATCTGGTTTCGGCTCTACCGGCTTTGTGCCAGGCAGTGGCGGCACTTCGGCGCCGGCAACCTTGGGCAATGCCGTCAGCCTCTCGCGCGCCTCTTTGTGGCCTGGGTCGAGCTTCAGGGCCTGGATCAGCACCAGATACTCCTGCTCATCCATCGCAAAGTCGTGGCAGAAGTCCGCCAGTTTGAGCACGGATTCAAGCTTCGTGAAATCTGACGCGCGTTTGCGCAGTTCAAAGTGCTTGTCGCCGCGCGTGTACGACCAGCGCACAAACAACTCAATGCCGTCACCGATGTCGAGCTTGAGGCCGTCTTCGTCCACGGCTTTCACCGTGCCGTCCAGTGTCTCACCGCTTTTGAGGTGCAGCTTGATGTTATCGCCGACGCTGCTTTGCGCGTTCACGGCCGTGAAGGCGAGTATCAGGACGACGATTGCGCTGGATATGCGTGTCATCTGCCCTCTCCCAATCCTGCCAGCAGCAACCGGAAAACCTCGGCTGGTTGTACTGCCCCAAGCAGTGCGCTCGATACAGCCGCCTGCCTGCCCCCGGCACCCGCAATCTGCTTCACGTTCTCGGGTGTGATTCCGCCGATGGCAAACACCGGGATACTCACCCTTGCCGCTACTGCAGAAATCGCCGCCGGACCGATGTGTGATTGTACTACCTTCGTGCCCGTTTCAAACATTGCTCCCAGGCCAATATAGTCCGCACCCTGCGCTTCTGCGCGTAAAGCCTCTGTAACATTGTGCGTGCTGACCCCCACGATTGCCGCAGGCCCTGCCACGCGCCGGGCGTCGTCGGGGGCCAAATCAGCCTGCCCCACGTGCACACCGGCCCCATGCAGCGCCGCCACATCGGCCCGGTCGTTGATGATAACGCAAGCGTCAGGCGCTTGTTCAGTGAAGGCAGCAGCAAACTCCGCGAACTCGCGAGCCGATGCTTCCTTTTCGCGTAACTGATAAAGGCGCGCCCCGGCTTGATACAAGGCGCTGAGCGTCTCGGGCCACGCCCTGCGGCACATCGAACGCGTGAAAATCACCATCAACGGCGAGCTTCGCACAAGCTGCCGGCGCGGCGCGGCCACGAACAACTGCTGCTCGGCTTCATAGGCCGCGTAACGGGCCTTGGCGGCAGCCGCGGCGGCCTGCGCGTTCTCAAGCTGGCTGAACTCTTCGACCACGCGCAGGGCCTCTTGCGCGCGCTTGATGCCGGCGAGCGCGATGTCTTTTGGTGTGCCGCGCGCAACGTCAGCGGCCTCAGGCTGAATGCCAGGATCTGCCCCGACATTGCGGGCCGAAAGCAGGCGCTCAAGCCCCAGCAGGTCGCTGCACGCCGCCACGGCACGGCGCGCTGATTTCACGGCCTGTGCCGATCGCGCGTCATTCAGGGCAAGCCGCGCGTACTCTTCGCAGGTGCGCAGGCCCTCGCGGGCACGGTTCAAGTTGGCATCGAGAATGCGCAGTGTCGGCTGCATGGCGCGATGTTAGCTATCGGCCGAATGTTCGGAGGCAGCGGGCAACGCTTTTTCGCGTTCACGCCCTTGCATAGCCTATCCGAATGCCCTAACTCCTAGCCTGTATGGCTGACCATGACACGTTCCAGCATCCGCTGACCGGCCGCTATGCCGCCAAAGAAATGCGCGAGCTGTTCGGCCAGCAAAAGCGCATGGGCGTGTGGCGGCGCCTTTGGCTGGCGCTTGCCGAAAGCGAGCGCGAGCTGGGGTTAGGCCAGATCAGCCAAGAAGCGCTGGCGCAGATGCGCGCCAACCTCGACAGCATCGACTTCGATGCCGCCGCTGAATACGAAAAACAGTTCCGCCACGACGTGATGGCCCACGTGCACGCATTTGGCGATGTCGCGCCCGCTGCCAAGGCGATCATACACCTGGGCGCGACGAGCTGCTATGTCACCGACAACGCCGACCTGATCCTGATGCGCGAGGGCCTGGCCCTGCTGCTAAGCCGCCTGCGCGGCGTGATCGCAGCCTTTGCTGATTTTGCCACCCGCGAAGCCGACACTGCCTGCGTCGGCGCCACGCACTTTCAAGTGGCGCAACTCACCACCGTCGGCAAGCGCGCGAGCCTGTGGCTGCAGGATCTGGTGGCCGATTATCACGAACTGCAGCGCCTTCACGACGAAATGCCGCTGCGCGGTGTAAAGGGCACGACCGGCACGCAGGCCAGCTTTCTGGAACTGTTCGACGGCGACGCCGCCAAGGTCAAGGCGCTGAACGACATGGTCTGCCGGAAGATGGGATTTGCACGCAGCTTTGCTGTCACCGGGCAGACCTATCCGCGCAAGTATGACTACAACGTGCTCAGCGCCGTGGCCGGCATCGGCATCAGCGCGCAAAAACTTGCCACCGACATCCGCCTGCTGATGGGCCTGGGTGAACTGGACGAGCCCTTTGAAGACAAGCAGATCGGCAGCAGCGCCATGGCCTACAAGCGCAATCCCATGCGCAGCGAGCGCGTGTGCGCCATCAGCCGATGGCTGATCAACCTGCCGGCCAACGCGGCGTTCACCGCGGCTGAGCAATGGCTTGAGCGCACGCTCGACGACAGCGCGAACCGGCGCATGAGCATCCCGGAAGCGTTCCTGGCCGCCGACGTGGTGCTGAGCCTGCTGCACAACATAGGCAGCGGGCTGAAAGCCAACCACGCGGTGATTGCCGCGCGCGTGCGGCGAGAGCTGCCGCTGATGGCGACCGAGGCGATTATCATGGCGGCAGTGCGTGCCGGCGGCGACCGCCAGCAGGTGCACGAGCAGATTCGCGTGCACAGCCACGCGGCGATCAAGCGCATGAAAGAAGGCGCGCCTGACAACGACCTGCTGTCAAGATTGAGTGGCGATGCCACGTTCGCCAAGGTGAAAGACACGCTGGACACGCTGCTCGACCCAGCCAGATTTGTAGGCTTGGCACCAATGCAAACGCGCGACTACATCAACGGCGACGTGCAGCAGGTGCTGGCGCAAGGCAAAGGCACCGCAGGCGACCGCGTGGAAGTCTAGCTCGTGAACCTCTAGCCAACGGCCGGCAATTGCACGTAGTTTTCTGTGACGAACGCCCGGAACTCTGCGTGCAGCTCTTCGCCGCTCTTGCCCAGTGTCTTGAGCAGCCGTGCCGTCAACTCTTCCGAGCTTTCCGGCTGACGCTTTTCTTTTGATCGCAGCGCCAGCTCGGTGCGGGCCGAATCCAGGAAGTCTTTCAGCGCTTCCTTGTATTTCAGCGTCAGAAACTCGGTCGTCGCAAACGCGTGAGCCATCTCGCGCGTGCTGTAGTCCGGCGCGCGATGCTTGGTCAACTGTTCCAGTGTCATCTCGCTGCCGGCCGCCACCTCCATCGCCACCTCCAGGCGCCAGCCCGCCGCACACTTGCCCAACCCCGGCAACGACTCGCGGCCACCGCTGTCAATCACGGCGCTGGTCTTGACGGCGTACATCGTCGTCGCCGCTGAGCCGTTCATCTGCGTGCTGTTCAGATAGCCCGAGCCGCGTACCAGCCAATAACAGTTCCAGCCCGTGTTGCGCACAACGGCTTTGGCGCCCAAATCATGCGCGATCGCGTCGCGCAGCGACCAGTCGTTTTCCAGCCGCTCGTACAAGAACACCGCGCCGTAGGGCCGGTAAACTTCGGCGCCATAGCCGACCTTGGCGTATTCGGCGCGCTGGGCCGCATCGTTGATGTTGCTGCACGCCTCAATGAACTTGGCGAAGTGGTCGCGCTGACGGAAAACCGTGTAGTGCAAGCGGTTCTCGTCGGTATCGGGCATTTTCGGGTCGGGCAGCCCGATCGTTTCCAGCGAGCGCTTGCGCGCTGCTTCGGCAAACTGCGTGAGCACGCGCGTCCATTCGGGCCCGACGTCACTGACAAGCAGCGTATGCACGACAACCCAGTCACCGCGGCGCTTATCCATGGCAAGGCCGATGCCGGTCTCGTATTCGGTGCGGCCCTCTATGACCTTGCCCTCGGTCGCACCCGAAATCCACTTCTGGCGCAGAGTGTCGCTCTCGTCATCAAGCTGGTGCTTGTACCACATGTAGGCGCTGCTGCTGCGCACGGCCTTTTGCGCGTCGCGGCTTTCAGGGTACAGCCGCACCGTGTGGTAGAGCGCCAGCATGCGTTGCTGCGCCGACAGGTCTTTGTCGATGACGAGTTTCCACAATTCGTCGGCAGCTTTGCGCCGGATCGGCTCGGTGGATGCGCTCAGCTTGGCCTCGAGTTCCTGGCGTTTGGCCTCATTGATCTTGTCGGCAAGCGGGATCATGTCTTCGTCAAGCACCCACGCCTTGCCCTTCTTCTTGAAGCCCATCACCTTGCGGGTGTCGCGGTGGTCGGTGTCGTAACGCAGGGCATGGTCGAAAAAACTGCGGGCATAGGTGTACAGTCCCAGCTCTTTAGCTTTGTCGCCGCAGTCAAAGCAGGTGTCGGCGCACTTCTCGAGC
Source organism: Planctomycetota bacterium (assembly GCA_020849795.1). Classification (GTDB taxonomy): domain Bacteria; phylum Planctomycetota; class UBA8742; order UBA2392; family UBA2392; genus JADJRK01. Next base: position 12,341 of record JADZFR010000040.1, read on the forward strand.
ACCTTGGCGAGTTTCTTGTCCGGGGTCAGGCCGAAGGTGTCGGCGGCTGTGGCCGTGGGTTGCGGGGCGGAAAGCAGTGCCAGCAACAGCAACGGCGCAGCGATCAGCAATCTGCGCATGGGTGTGTCCTCCGGCCACAGTATAGCAGAAGTCATAATGTGAACGGGCGCGGATTTCTCCGCGCCCGTTCGATGCTGAGCACAATCAGTCTCCGCGTTTTGCCGCGCCGCTGCGGTCGATGTATTCGCCGCCTGTGAGCTCGGCCAGTGCCGCCATCAGGCGACCATCGTGAGGACCGATGCCGACGGTGTTGATCACGACCTTGCGGAACGTGTTCAGGCGCCGCACGTCATCGACAATATTCTGCGCCTGGCAGAAGCGGCCGTTGCCGACCATGTTGCCGCCGGGCCTGCCCACCTGGGCGATATCGGTGCTGTCGTCACTGATGGTCGGGCTGCCGTCGGTCAGGAAGAACATGGTGGTTGCGCCCGTGGACAGGCACTCAGGGTCCCAGGCCGGATTGTTTTCTTTTTTGCCGATCTTCATGGGGTCGAGCGTGTTCTTGCCGTTGACGCAATAGCCACGGGTCAGCGCGCCGTGGATGTTGGTCAGGTTCGCCCAGTTCAGGCCCTCAACCTTCTTGATGAACTTTTGCTTATTCGGTTCCGTGGCCTGCACGAACTCATCGTTGGCGTTGTCGATCATCGCGTGGGGCGTGTGGTAGATCACGATGTTGAACCAGTAGTCGTCCGGCAAGTGCTTCAGCGTGTGGATCAGCTCGACCTTGGCCAGGTCAAGCTTGGACTTCACCTTGCTGTAGTCGGGCGGCGGAATCTCTTCTTTCGCCTCGCCCTCGCCGTCTTTGCCGCCGCCTTTGCCGCTGCCCTTGCCGGTCACGGGGCCCTTGTCTTCTTTCTTCGGGGGCTCGGGCGGCTTACGCATCTCCGGCGGAATCTCAACCGGGTGCTGCATGCTGCCCGAAATGTCGATCACGAACACCACGCGCTTGCCGACAGCCGCCGCCTTGAAGAACTTAGGCACGTCGCGGCCGGCCACCGTGGCGCCTTCCTCGGCGCGCTGGGCCTTGATGCCGCCCATCTTGACCCACCACTTCCAGAACTCGGGGTCAATGTAGGTGTCTTCGCCGGTGATCTTCGACAGCGCCATGCAGGTGTACCACTGGATGCGGTCGTCCTTGCTGGCCGCGAGGATGTCGGCCATCGCCAGCACGATGTCCATCATCATCTGCTTGTCGCCGCCCTTGACCATCTTGGGCGCGCCATGCACGCAGGTCAGGGTCAGGATCGAGTACTCGTAGTCCAGCTTCTTGGCGTCAAGCTGCCCCAGCGGCTTGAGCGCCGTCAGCAGCACGTCGGCCTGGTCGGTGCGGCCGGCAAACGCCAGCGCCTCAATGGCAGCCGCGCGCAGGTAAATCTCTTTGTCTTTCGTTTCCAGCACGGCTTTGCGGATAATCGCCGTGCCACGTGTGGAGTTCTGGCGGGCAAGCCCGATGAACGTCCAGTACGCGCCGAACAGGTTTTCGGGCTTCACGAACCCGAGCACGCTCTTTTCCACCACGTCGAGCGCCTCGTCTGACGTAAGCATCGCGACGCTCTCAGCCATTCGAAAGCCGGCTGGGCCGTCATTTTCTGTGGCCAGCGTGGCCATCACCGCGGTCGCTGCGGCCTTGGTGTTGTGGGCTGCCGCGGCATCTACCGCTTCAGCTCGTTTGTCCGGGTTGGCATCGTCGGTCTTCTGCGCGGAATTTCGCTGCCCGCTGAACGCAAGCGCCAGCATTGCCAGCGTCGTGATCGTCAGGACTCTTCGCATCTCGTGACTCCTTGTGGCCCAGACCAATGTCCCGGGGTCTCCCGCCCCCGCACCTGATTACTGATTCCTGCTGCCGCCTGAGAAATTCTGTGTCCAGTACACGCCGGAGTGCCCGACGCCGATGATGCTGTGGTTCGCAATCATGTTCCGGTGGTGTTCGGCGGCGTTGTACCACTGCCATACCGCCGCGGCCCCGTCGCCGGCACCCATCAGGCAGTTTTCGGCGACGCTGCCGCCAAAGCCTGCGCGCTTGGCGCGGTCCTGCGGTGTGCGACCATCCGGGTGGCCGTCGATGTTGTGGCCGATGCGCCCGATCTTTTCCTGGTACTTGCTGTGGCCCGTGCAGGCTTGGCACAGCGCGAGGTTGATCGTCACGCAGCCCTTGCCCAGCATCATGCGATAGTCGTTCAGCACCGCCACGTGCCGCTTGTCTTCGTCAGTGATCGTCCCGCCCTGCAGCGCGTCGTTGGCTTCAAGCAGCTTCTTGTTGCTCTTGTACTCTTTTTCTTTCACGTTCAGGAACTCGAGACCACGGCTGCGCATGTACGCCTCTGCATTCTCGAACTTCTCACCCCAGCCGGCCAGCGACGCGTCAAACTCGCCCAGTGTTCTGGCCAGCGCGTCCAGGCTTGCGCCCGGGCCCTTGAGATCCAGGCCCATCTTCTCGATCGCGTAGCCGATGGGGTCTCGCCACACCGCAAACAGCGGCGCGCAGGCCTTGTCGACCTCAGGCTGCAATTTGCAGTTGTCGGCTTCGGTATACTTGGGATTCATGATGGCTTTGAGCGCCAGCGGGCGGTGTTCGTCCAGCACTTTGCGCAGCGCCTCGATGGTGACGCCGCTGCCGCGAATGGCTTCGCCAAGTTCGCGGTCAGCTTCTTTTTCTTTGAAGCCGCTGAAGTTCTTGATGACCTTGTCGCGCAGCGCCTGCTCGGTGCCGATGGCTTCTTTCAGCTTGGTGACGCACTCTTTGACCGTTTCCTGTTCTTCGGGACGGTCCGAGTTCCATTTGCGCTGGATGAACGACATCCAGCCGTCTGCGTCGGGCGGCAGTTTGGGTTTTTCGGGTGGTGCTTCGGGGACGGCGTCGGGGTCTTTGCCTTCGGCGATGGCCTTTTCACGGGCCTTCTTCTTGCGAACTTCTTTAACGAAGTCGTCGTCGTCTTGTGCAAGGCAGACCGGTAGGGCAACTAATGCGGCCAAAACGACCGCAGCGCCCACCCGAATCCATGTGAGGCGCTGGGGGCGCATCATGCTGGCTCCGAATGGCGACAGGGGCGCATACTCGCACCCGTAATCGTAACAAATTCCCTGCCCAGTTCCTTCACTAACGAGAGTGGGACAAACCGGTTCAATCTTTCAGTCAATTCCCGCATTGGCTTGTCTCGAACCGGTCACCGAGTCTTGCGCGCCAGGCACAGCAGGCTTACCCCCCACGGGCTCGGCACCCAGGGCAGCAACAGCCGCTCAAGCGCAAATGTCTGGTACAGCGCCCAGTTCACTGGCCCGGCCGGCACCTTGTCAGTGTCCGACGCGCTGCCGTCGTCGCGTGCAACCAGCCGCACGGCCGCAATCAGCGGAAACAGCGCCGTATTGATGTACCGGAACTTGCGAATCTCAAAGCCCGCACCCAGCACCCGCTGCTTGAGCTCGCCGCGCCGGTACCGCCGCACGTGGTGCAACGCCCGGTCGTGGCTTGAGAACATCCAGGGGTGCGCCGGCACGGTGAACAGGGCATTCCCGCCCGGCTTCAGTACGCGAAAGATCTCGGCCAGCGCCGTCGTGTCTTCTTGGATGTGCTCGAGCGTGTCGAGACAGGTCACCACATCCAGTGTCGCATCCGCCACTGGCAAGCGACGGAGATCGGCCCGGAACAGCCGTTTGAGCCCGCGCGCGCGGCTTGCCTCAAGGGCCAGGCCGTGCAGGTCAGCGCCCGCCTGCACCCATTGGGGCAGGGCTTGCAATGTCATGCCGGTGCCGCACGAGCAATCCAGGCCGGCGCCGTGCGGGACATAGCGCCGCAGAAACGTGCGCACAATCGCCAGCCGCCCCCGGAACCACCAGTGGCGCCGCTCAACAGCAGCCATGCGCGAGTATTCGGCATCTTCCATGCGGGTGAAAAGGGTACAGCCACGCCATCACACGGCCAGCCCCCCCGGTGGCTTGGCGTACTCGCCGGTTCGCCAGCGGCGGCGGATTCTCTTTACTGCTTTCAGCATTCGCCAGCCGTCTCTGGCTAACCTTACCTTGCTGCCTGCGATCTCTTTCCAGTTGACCGGTACTTCGGTGATGGAAATGCCCCACTTCTGCGCCAGGTACAGCAGCTCAACGTCAAACGCAAAGCCGTTCTCTTTCGCTGCTTCAAACAGCGCCTGCGCACGTGGTGTCGCAAACAGCTTGAAGCCGCACTGCGTGTCGCGAATGCCTTTCACGCTGCCCATGCGCACCGCGCGGTTGAACCAGCGCCCCAGAAAGCGCCGCAGCCAGCTTGATTCAATCACCGTGCCCTTGCCTTCGCGGCTTGCAATCGCGATCTCGGCACCGCTCGCCACGGCGCGCTCAAGCGCTGCAAGCTCGGTCATCTGCGTGGCACCGTCGGCGTCGGCAAACAGTCGCAGCCGCCCCTTGGCCTCCAGCATGCCACGCCGCACGGCTGCACCTTTGCCGCTGTTGCGCTCCAGGCTGATGACACGGGCGCCTTCACCCGCCGCGACCTGAGCGGTGGCGTCGCTGCTGCCGTCGTTGACGACGATGATCTCGATTTCGCGGCCGTCGGCCTTGGCCCACTCGTGGACGTGCCGCAGAAACGCGGGCAGGCGGTCGGCCTCGTTGTAGGCCGGGATAATGATCGACAGGTCGGGCATGCGCCGCAGGTAGCTATCAGGGAATCGCGCGGGGCACAAGCCAACGCACCCAACGGGAACAGCGAATGTCCAATCACCAGAGTGCACCGAACTGCCAACCCACGGCGGATGGGCCCTTGGGGATTGGTTGCTGGTGATTGGTCACCTGCTGTTCGTGCCTCTGCCACCTGCCTTCTGTCATGCCTTGGCAGCTTGGTGTAACTTGCCCCCATGTCGATCAAGCCGATGGACCCTAACCTGTTTGACTCGGGCAGCGACCTGGGGCGCCGATACATTACGGACTTCCCGCGCGTTGAGCCGTTTTATGCCGGCGACTATCGACGGCCCGAGCATTTGGCCGGCTTTGCCAATCGGCTGCTCAACCGCACCTGGAAGCCTCGCTTTGACCGCAAGCTGACGTCGCAACTTCTGCGCGACTACGCCGCCCGCCACCCGGCGCCGCAGGCGGTGCTGGACAACATCGACAGGCTGGAAAACCCGCAGTGCGTGTGCGTGCTGACCGGGCAACAGGCGGGACTGGGCGGCGGACCGTTGCTTACCCTGTACAAGGCGGTGTCTGCGATCAAGCTCGCCCGCGAGGTTGAACGGGCGTCGGGCCAGCCTTGCATCCCGATCTTCTGGAATGCCAGCGACGACAGCGATGTCGAAGAGGTCAACCGCTTGCGCGGCATTGGCGACGGCAAACTCCTGAAGTTCCGTTTCAAGCTACAAGCGGGCCGCACCCATGTGCGCAACATCCAGTTACCTGGCCGCGACGACCCGCAATGGAAAGACGCGGCGCAGGCGCTGGGCAACGGCCCTTACCGCGAACGCGCCGAAGTGATGTTGCGCGACGCGGCCGGGCGAGACTTCGGCGCTGCATTCACACGTCTGATGCTTGAGCTGTTGGGCTCGCGCGGGCTGGTGGTGATTGAACCGTGGGCGCTGGCTTCGCACCCGGCTTGGAAGCGCATCCACGGCGCGGAGATTGAACACCGCGAAGAAAACCGGCAGACACTGCAACGCACCGCCGAGCGCCTTGAGAGTCTTGGCTTGCCGGCGGGCGTGCCGATCGGCAGCCAACTGAACCTGTTCGTGACCATCAACGGCGAGCGCCGCCACGTCAGCGACGATGGCAAACGCCTGGTGGTTGAGGGCCGCAGCGGCAGCCAGTCGATGACCGGCCTGCTGAAAGAGCTGCGCGACGCGCCCGAAACGTTCACGCCAAACGTGCTGTTGCGGCCGCTGGTGCAGAATGCGATTTTTCCCACAGTCGCATATGTCGGCGGAATGGCGGAAATTGCCTATCACGGTTTGCTGAAGCCGCTGCACCGCAACCTGGGCGTGTTCATGCCCGCGCTGTTCCCGCGGCTTTCGCTGACAATTCTTCGGGGCGAGGACGCACCGGGCTTCGACGAGCTCGTGGCTTTCCGGCGCCGACTGAAGTGGCGGCAGAAAGAAGCGCAGATTGTCGACGAGTCGGCCAAGGCGGGCACGAAAGAGGCGTTCGCGGCGCTGAAAGAGAACCTGCTTGGGCTGGGGCGCGGCTTGGACACCGAGATCCAGCGTCTGGAGCAGCGCACGCAGCGCGGCTTGAGCGACGTGATGACGCGCGTGAAACACGATGCGCTGAGCATGGTAGAAACCGGCGGCAACATGGAACCAATGCTCAACCGGTACTTTCCAGAAGATCGACCGCAGGAACGGGTGATAACGCTGCTGGCGGCGTTCGCCGAATTGGGGCCGGGGCTGATCGATCTGGCAGACGAAAGCGGCGATGTGTTTGACTTCCAGCACAAGGCAGCGGTGATGGGGTGATGCGAGTTCTGGGTTTGGGGATCGGCCAATGCAGCGGTTCCTGCAACCTGCCTCCTGCGACCTGACTCATCCCCTCCTAACAACTTCCGCAGCAATGACTTGCGACAGTCCGCCTGACTATGTAACGTTTGCGCCATACTTCTGACTGAATTCAGGCAAAAAAGTGCGGCGCGGGCTGAACCGCCTGACTTGCCCACCGTTTATTCAGGAGTCACAAGCTATATCAACTAGATCCCGGGGTGTTCCGAGGCACCCAAACCAGGAGAGCGCTGTGGCAGGCCAACAGCAACAGTACTACGAACAGCCGGCGGACCAGCAGTTCTATGGGCAGGAAGAAGCCCCCGTTGGTGAAACCGGTGAAGACCTTACCGCGCTGGCATCAGTGCCGTGGGTCGCGATTGCGCTGGCGGTGCACGTGATCATGCTTGTGATCATGTGGTTCATCATCCCGCAAACGCCGACAAGGGCCAAAGTTGAGGTCATCAAGGCTCAACAGGAACAGATTGCCGAGCCGCCTCCGCCCGAGCAGAAGCCCGAGAACGAGACGGAATTCCCGAAGGATGAGCCTGAGCAGGAAAATCCGACGGAAGACGAAAAGATCGTTGAGGACCCCAAGGACGAGGTCAACGAAGACCCGACCGACAAGCCCAACAACGACCTGGCTGAAAACCCGAACGACGACCCGTCTGACAATGAGTCGCCGCACCCGAACCGCAACAGCACCACCAGCGCCGTAGGCCTGGGTGGTGGCGTGGGCGGCGGCGGCGGCCGTGGCGGCGCGGGCGGCTTTGCCTATCGCCGGGCTCGTGGCGGTGGTGGTCGTCCCCGTGAAGACCGTGCCCGTGCAGCCCTTGAGTGGCTGAAGGATCACCAGAACAACGAAGGCCACTGGAGCGCAACCACCTTCACGCAAGACAGCAAGCGCGTGAACGCCAGCAAGACCTTCAACATCGACCACGTCAACGTCGGCCAGGCTGACGGCGACAAGGGCTGGGAACAGACCACCGACATCGGCCTTACCGGCATGGCGCTGCTGGCCTTCGTCGGTGCGGGCTATGACCACAAAGAAGGCGATTACCGGGCCACCTGCCGCCAGGCAATTTTGTACCTGCGCAAGGTCCAGAGCAACGACGGCTGCTTCGGCCCCAAAGAAGATGACCACTTTGTCTACAACCACAGCATCTGCGCCATGGCCATGGCTGAAGCTTACGGCCTGAGCCTTGACCCGGTGCTGAAACCCATCGCCGACAAGGGCGTTGAGTTCATACTGCGGGCACAGAACCCGGGCCTTGGATGGCGCTATGGCGTGCAGCCCGGCATCAACGACAGCTCGGTTTCGGGCTGGATGGTTCTGGCGCTCAAGAGCTGCAAGATGGCCGGCCTCGAGTTCGACAGCACCAAGTGCTACGCCGACGCAGCCGAGTGGTTCAAGATGGTGACCGTGGACGTCAACGGGTACCCCAAGTGTGGCTACGACAGCCCGGGCAGCAACAACGCCCGTCTGCGCACCGCCGGCGACTACGAACATAACCCGGCGATGGACTCGATCTACGTCATGAGCATGCTGTTCATGGACATCGCCGACCTGAACGACAAGAACATCAAGGCACTGGCCAAGATCTGCGTTGAGAAGGATTACCTGCCGAGCTGGGAGAAGAACAAGATCGACTACTACTACTGGTACTACGCCAGCCTGGCCCTGTACCAGGTCGGCGGCTCGATCTGGTCCACATGGGAAAAGGCAATGTCCAAGACACTGCTTGACTACCAGCGCGGCTATCACGCCGACGACGTAAAGAAGGGCCTGATCAACAAGGACAAACTTGACGAGCACGGCAGCTGGGACGCCTGTGACGCATGGAGCGCAGCCGGCGGCCGGGTGTACGCCACTGCGATCAACTGCCTGACTCTTGAGGTGTACTACCGTTATCAGCGCCTGCACAAGGAATAACCGGGCAAGCGGTTCTCACGGGGCGGCCATCACGGCCGCCCCGGTTGCATTTGCCGGCCTGACGAAGGCCAACCTTGCGCTTCGCATGCTGCTTCTTCACAATCCGCTGCTCGTATGGGCAAGAAGAAGAAACGAAACCAGGGCGGCGCAGGCCAGCAACCGCCAGCGCCACGGCAGCCGGCGGGCCTCAGCGATGAGACTCGCGCGATTCTGCCCGCCCCGTTGCGCGCACTTGATGCCGACTATTCGGCTGTGCTGCGCATGCGAAACGTGCGCTGGCTGATCGTCTTCGGTGCCGTGATTGGTGCGCTGCTGCTGGGCTGGTACTTGTCCAGCGTGTTCGTGCCGCTGCTAGTGGCGTTGGCGACAGCCTACATCCTGAACCCGCTGGTCGTGAAGCTGCAAAAGAAGGGCGTCTCGCGCACCCGTGCCGTGCTGTGGATCTTCCTGCTGTTCATGGTGCTGTCGGCCGCAATCGGCACATGGTTCATTGCCAGCATTGTTCGCGACGTAAGCCAGATGGGCCAGCAGCTCGGTGACATCATTGACAAAGCCGAGGAAGATCAGGAAGGCTGGGTGGCGTCGTACAACGAGATCGTCCCCGCCAAGATGGAGCTGAACCCGGCCGAGGTGAATCTTGAGGCAATCTTTGACGTCGCCCGCGCCCAGCTGGTCACCACGCGCTCGCAGGTTGAAACAGCCGAAGAGAGTTCTGCACGGGCATCCATCGCGGCCGCGCGTGCCGACCTGCTGGTCAGCTTTCAACGCCTCGACCAGAACAACGACATGCAGTTGTCCAGGGCGGAGCTGACCGGTGCAACGTTCACCGAGATCGACGCCGACGAAGACGCCAGCATAACGACCGGTGAGTGGTTCGCGCACTTTGGCGCGGCCGCCCCCAAATCAGACTCGACCACGCTCACGCCCGAGGCCCAGAAAGCCGCCGAGGGTGTGTGGAGCGTCGTGAGCGGCGGGCTGATGACATTGTTCAGCTTCCTGTTGTTCATCACACTGGTGCCGATCTACACGTGGTACTTCATGACCGGCTTTGATCGCGTGGTGGCCAAAGGCCGCGAGTACCTGCCCGGCGCGCACCGTGACCGCATCGAACGCATCCTGAAAGAAGTCGACAGTATGCTGCGCGCGTTTTTCCGGGGCCGCATCGTGGTCGTCATCATCATCACCGCTGCCACCACCATTGTGTACATTGTGTTCGGCATTCAATACGCCGTGCTGCTTGGCCTGATGAGCGGGCTGGGAGTGCTGATCCCCTACTTCAGCATGGTCGCCGGCTGGATTCCCGCCATCCTGATCTGCCTTGTCACCAAGGAAGACCCCTGGGGCGCGATCATCGGCATGAGCATCGGTTTTCACATCATCCAGGCGCTTGAGCAGTATGTGCTGACGCCCAAACTGCTGGGTGACGCGGTGGAGCTGCACCCCGTCACGCTGCTGGTCGGCGTGTTCGTGATGGCAAGCCTGTTCGGCATCTTCGGCGCGCTGCTGGCGGTGCCATTGACCGCCATTGCCAAGACACTCGGGCGCGAGTTCCTGCTGCCCTACTTCAAGAGCCTCGCCGCCGAAAAGCCAAGCCAGCGCGCGCCGCCCGCAAGCTAGAATACATTGCCATGCCTGACGAACCCCACAGCGATTCAGTACCCGGCGCGATTCGTGTCGCGGCCCGTGCCCTGATCATCGAGGAGGGTCGGCTGCTGGTGATGACCTACCGCGACGACACGGGCCAGTGGTGCGTCACGCCCGGCGGCGGCATCAGCAAACTCGAAACTTTGGGCGAGGGCCTTCGGCGCGAAGTGCGCGAAGAACTCTGCATCGAGATTGACGCCGGCGACATCGTCTACGTCCGCGAACTGCTGGGCAAGAACGCCAAGGTCAAGCATGGCGGCATCACCGAGCAGACCCACCAGCTTGAGATTTTCTTTCGCTGCAAGCGCCACGGCGAAGTGAAGCTCGGCGCCCACCCCGACCAATACTGCACCGGTTTTGACTGGGTGCCGCTGAACGAACTTGCCGAGCGCAACTTCTACCCGCACGCCCTGGCCGGCCGCCTGAGCCAGGATGTCACAGCCGGTTTCCGCCCCCACCGCAACTATCTGGGCGACGCCTGAAGTGCACCAATCGCGCAGCGCAAGCTGAACAATCATCTTTTGCTCAATCCAAACCGCCCCGCTTGCCGAACAGGGACATGGCGCGTCGTCTTCTGAACGCGCCCTTACACACCCGAGGTGAGACATGGCTTCACGCAAAAGCGCACGCAGAGGCAAGAAGAGCGGCATCGGCAAGTTTGTCGTCATCGGCGCGGTGCTGATCGCGCTCGGCGCCGGCGGCTTCCTCATGTTCGGCGACCGCGACAGCGGCAACGTCACCGAATCCGGCATCAGCGACCTGATTCCCGGGATGGATGGCACCAGTGAAAGTCCGGCCGACAGCGCCAGGCCCGCGCAGTCGCTTGCGCAGGTGCAGATGCTGCTGACTGAAGTTTCAGCCAGCCTCGCCACCGGCGAAGAGAAGGCCCGCGAAGGCGCATTGCGCGACGGGTACCAGCGCCTGGCAACACTGCTTGAGTCGCCGCTGCCGCTCGAAGAGCGCGAACGCGCCATTGAGCTGTTCCACGCGATCACAGACGAGCTGTTCCTGAGCAACGCCCACAACGAGTTCAGCGAAAACTACACGGTCAAGAGCGGCGACAGTTTTGACCGCATCGCCCGCAAGTTCAGCATCAGCAACAACCTGCTGTATGACCTGAACAAGCGTCCGCGCGGCAACGCGAACCTGCACCCCGGCGAGAACCTGAAAGTGCCCAAGGGCGCGCCCCGCGTAGTCGTCCGCAAGGGAGACTTCACCACGAGCCTCTACTTCGGCGACAACCTTGTCCGGCAGTACATCGTGGCACACGGCAAGAACGACAACACGCCCGTCGGCTCCAGCACCATCACCAGCATGGGCATCGACCCCGAAAAGTCTTCGCGCGGCGCCAACGACCCCGTCAATGAAATGAAACTGCGCTGGATCGGCCTGGCCAACTACGCCGGCGGGCGAACCGGCATCGGCTTTCATGGCACCCAGTATCTCGACAGCATTCCCGGCATGACAAGCCGTGGTTGCATCCGCATGCGTGACCACGACGTCGTTGAGCTGTACGACATTCTTCGCATCGGCAACAAAGTCGAAGTCCGCGCCTGAACCAACACCAACTCTCCAGGAGTCAGCCATGAAACGCTTTCTGTTCGGTACATTCTTTTGCGCGATCATCGCCGGTTGCACTCTCACCAACGTGCGTTCCGGCAGCGTGCAGAAAGACACTGACAACACCACGCCCGACCGCGCCACTGCAGGCGACGCGCTGGGCGACCCGACCTTCGAGAAAGAAACGGTCGATAGCGCGCCGATCGCCGGCTATGAGCGCAAGGTGCCCGGAGACGCGGTCGTCGACACCCACAAGAGCGCCCCGAAGATCGAGCCCGAATTCAACCAGGACCTCGTCACCGGCATGAAGTGCCACGACGAAGGCCGCCTGCGCGAGGCGCGGCTGCACCTGACCAAGGCGCTTGATGGCAACCTGTCGGTACAAGATGAAGCCACCGCGCTGGCAACCCTGCGCGGCATCAACGAGAAGATCTTCCTGAGCAGCGGTCCCGACGGAGACCTGAAAGTCTACGTCGTGGAAAAAGGCGACTTCCCCGCCCGCATTGCAAGCAAGATGGGCACAACCTGGGAAATGATCGTGCGCCTCAATGGCCTGACCGAGCGCGACATCAAGACGCTGCAGATCGGCCGCGAGTTGAAGGTGCCCGCCGGCACATTCACCTTGGTGGTGCGCAAGTCGCGCTTTGTGATGGACCTGCTGCTCGATGGCGCGTTCATCCAGCGCTATGAAGTCGGCCTCGGTGTCGGCGGCTGCACTCCGCTGGGCGAGTTCACGGTCAAAAACCGCATTCCCAAGCCCGCCGACGGCAGCTACCCCTACGGCCACGAAAAACACCGCCTTGGCTCACGCTGGCTCGGCCTTAAAGCCGGCGAGGAATACAAGGGCTATGGCATCCACGGCTGCAGGTCCGAAGAAGAGACACAGATCCCCGGCGAGTGCAGCCAGGGCTGCGTGCGCATGCGCAACGCCGAAGTCGAAGAGTTATACGACATCGTGCCCGCCGGCACACGCGTGACCATCCAGGAGAAGTAAGGGCCCGGAACTTGTCGCCACACGCACAGTCCGATTAGCAACGCAAAAGGGCGCAGCGAAAGCTGCGCCCCCTGTGTTTTCCAGTGGCAAGTGGTGCAGGCGCCCTTGCCCTTGTTTCATCTGTCCACATTGCGACGATACGGGTATGGAAGAGCAGTCCGCCACCCAGCACCTTGTCAGCCGCGCACGGCGTGTGCAGTGGGCCTGTGGCCTGTGCTTTGGCTTGTTGTTCCTGATGGGCATCTCGGGCATCGCCAGCATCACATTGCTGTACGACGACCCGCTGTACCATGAAAGCACGCGTGACATCGAAGGCGCCACGCTGCGCACCGCGATTGAGCTGAAGTGGCTGATCAGTGCTCTGCACATGTGGGGCGGCTATGTGGCGATCCTGCTTGCCGGCTGGGCAGCCATGGAAGTCTTTTCGTTTTCGCGGCTGGTACGGCGCAGCGACAACCCGGGCTGGCGCAGCACGGCGCGCTGGCTTGGCCCGGCGGGCATTGGTGGCGGCGCGACGATCATACTGGCGGTCGTGTTGCTGCTTGCCAGCGGCGTGGCGGCCAAGGGTTACGTGCAGCACATCACGCGCTACGGCGAAGTGAAGGGCGAGATTGAAGGCGTGCCGGGCCAGCACGACGCAGCCAAGGCCCTTGAGGGCTATCCCGATTCCAACATGGCGGAGTGGCACATTCGCGAGATGAACTACCTGCTGGCGTTCGGCGCGATCGTGCTTGTGGCGGCTGCGGCATCGGTACGCCGAATTTCGCTCGAGGCCCGCAAGCCAAAGGCCTGAGCAGCTACAGCGTCGGCAGCACGAAGTAGGCGACCAGGTACACCAGCAGCATGAGCACAATCAGGAACACGGGCACGCTGACCGCCCACATGTTGCCCATGCGCCGGGCAATGGGCGCGGGCAGGGATGGGTCACGCATACCGCGGCCGGGCAAGCTTTCGAGTATTGCCTTTTGCGCGTTGTCGAGCTGCTGCAACAGCGGCAGCAGAACCTCTTTCCAGAAGCGCGGGATAAAGCGCCGCCAGATCCAGTCGATATCCAGGTGGATGTACGACCCGCGCTTCAGGATCGGCAGCAGCAGGAAGAACGCCAGCCCGCTGAAGCCCAGCATGCCCAGCATGACCATCACGTGCTCAAGGCTGTAGACCACTTTGGCATACGCGGCGGCCTCGCCCTGGTACGGCAGAATCTGGTACAGCAGGCCGGGGAACACGCCCAGCAGGATGCAGATGAACGCAAACCCGATCATCGCCGCTTTCATGTTCCAGGGCGGGTCGGAGGGCCGCAGGCCGGAATCTTTCTGGAAGAAGATGAACCACGTCAGCTTCACGCAGGCATCCAGAAACACGCCCGCCGTGGCAGCCTGGAACAGGAACCACGTGACGATCAGGTACGTGTGCGGCTCGCCCAGTGCCGCCATGCGCGATGACTCGTCGACGATGGCCTGCACGACCATGCTCTTGCTGGTAAAGCCGCTGGTCAGAGGAAAGCCGGAGATCGACAACCCGCCGATGATCAAGCACCACATGGTGACGGGCATGGTTCGGTACAGGCCGCCCAGTTCGCCGAGCCGAAACCTGCCTGTCATGGCCAGCACGCTGCCCGTCGCCATCAACAGCAGCGCCTTGTAGATGATGTGCGCAAACGCGTGCGCGGCGGCGCCGTCGATGGACAACTTGGTGCCCACGCCGATGCCAATCAGCATGAACCCGACCTGGTTGACCAGCGAGTAACACAACAGCCTGCGCATGTTGTTGGCATTCACGCCGTACACGACACCGTAAATCGCCATGTACACGCCCAGGTAAATCAGAACTTCGACCCCGGCAAACGCGACCAGCAGCGTGAACACGGCGGTCTTGGTGGTGAACGCACTTAGGAACACCGTGCCGCTGGTGCTGCCCTCGGGGTACGCGTCCGGGATCCATGAACTGAACGGCGGTGCACCCGCGTTGACCAGCATGCCGACCAGGATCAGCCACATGCCCGCGTTGTCCCAGTCCAGGTGTGACCAGCCGTCGACCATCGCGCTGAAATGCCCAAACGCCAGCGGGTCGGCGGCGCCTTCATGCAGGCGCTGCGTGACGACAATAATGATACCCATCAGCAGCGCAACGCCGCCCAGCGCATGCATGCCGAAATAGCGCAGCCCGGCGCCATAGCTGTCATGCTGCCGGCCCGACCAGATGATGATCGTGCTGCCCAGCGTCATGACTTCCCAGAACACGAACATCGTGACCAGGTCGCCGGCAAAGGCCACACCCAACGCGCCTCCGGCGTAGACGAAGGCGGCGGTCAGTTCAACCCGCCGGTCGTCGTTCATGGAAAACAGCACGCCACCGGCAAGCATGATACAGAAAATGGTTGCGAACACCGGTGTGGCCGCGTGCACATGCACCGGTTGCAGCGTCATGCCCATGAACGGGATGAAGCTTTCGCCGCCTTGCGTGATCACGGCCCACGAGTCAGCCAGCGCAAGCAACGGCAGCGCAAGGGCCACGGCAAAGCGCCATTTGCCCTTGAACAGCGGAAGCAGCAGCGCACCTGCAAACAGGACCGCTGCCGGCGGCAGGTCAGTCATCTGCATAGAAGGTGTCTTTCCGTTTCAAAGCAATGGACAGCGTCTTGGACAGCAGCACAAGCACAAAACCGCTCACCAGGCCGAACAATGGGAAGAACTCGGGCATGGCATCGACATCAATGCCGTCGGCTGTGAAGTGCGCGTGGTGGTGCACTGTGTAATCCACCGCGACGATCGCAACCAGCACGGCCGCGCCGACCAGCCATGCGATGAGCGCCCTGGTTGAAACACCGGACGCTTTGGGTTCGTCACTCATGACACGGCCCTCCGCACCATCTCGGCCAGATCGGTTGCCGGCTTGTTCCAGAAAAAGAACAGCAGCGTCAGCGCGGCCGTGAAGCACAGCGCATACACAATTGGCATCGGCGCCTCGCCGTGGGGGTGTTTCTGGTCTTCGTCGCTAAGCGGCTTGAAGAACGCGCGGTAGATGATGGGCAGGAAGTAGCTGGCGTTCAGCAGCGTGCTGGCGGCGATCACCACCAGCACAAAGATCTCGTCGAGGTGGGTGCCCGAAATCTCGCCGCGTTCCATCACGCCGCGAATCAGGTACCACTTGCTGATAAAGCCGACAGCCGGCGGCACGCCGATCATGCTCAGGGCGCCGATCGTAAACGCAATCATGGTTGCGGGCATGCGGCGGCCAATGCCATCCAGCTGGCTGACCTGCGTCTTGTGCGCGGCGGTGTAGACGCTGCCCGCAGCAAAGAACAGCGTGATCTTGCCGAAGGCATGGGCCACAATATGAAACGTCGCGGCCATGATGCTCAGCGGCGTGAGCAGTGCGGTTGCCATCACCACATAGCTAAGCTGGCTGATTGTACTGTAGGCCAATCGCTTCTTCAGGTTGTCCTGGAACGCCGCAATCAGCGAGGCAACGATGATCGTTGCGCCGGCCATGTACAGCAGCCAGTTGCCCAGCCCGTATTGTTGCATCGTGCCGACACCGAACACGTAAACCGTCACCTTGATGACGCAGAACACGCCCGCTTTCACCACGGCGACGGCGTGCAGGAACGCGCTGACAGGTGTGGGTGCCACCATGGCGGCTGGCAGCCAGCGGTGCACGGGCATCAGAGCAGCTTTTCCGATGCCGTAGATGTAGAGGAAAAACAGCAAACCGACGATGCCGGGGTCAATCCGGTTGCCGGCCAGTCCATCGCGAAACACTCCACCGACCGTGAAGTTGATGCTCTCGACGGCCGGCGAGCTGCCGAGGCTGAGCACATAGATCCACAACACGGCAAAGAGCTGAAAACAGACCGAGGTGGTCAGCAGAATGCCAAGGTACACGCGCCCGCTGCGCATGGCATCGGTGGTGCCCTTGTGCGTGACAAGCGGGAACGTACTTAGCGTCAGCGTTTCGTAGAAGACAAACATCGTGAAGATGTTGTCGGCGAACGCGATGCCTACGGCACTGGCAATCGCCAGCGGATAACAGGCGTAGAAGCGCGTCTGGTTCTTCTCATGGTTCGCGCGCATGTACCCTATGCTGTACAGCGAATTCGGAATCCACAGCAGCGTCGCGACCAGCGCGTACACCATGCCCAGCGGCTCAACCCGGAAGCTCAGCGGAACGCCGGGCATGACCTCAAGCAGCGCGAAGCGCACTTCTTCGCCGCGCATCACGGCGGGGTACAGCGCGGCCACGCAGGCAAACGTGACCAGCGCCGTCAGCAGCGTGAACGTCTCGCGCAGATTCGGGACGCGGCCGGACATCGCCACCAGCACGAACCCGATCACAGGCACGCCCAGCGCCAGCATGGCTGATTGCTCAGGTGTTATCATGGCTTCACCTTGAGCAGGAAGTCCGCGGCCTCGCCCGCAAGGTGCGTGGTAAAGCTGGAGTCAACGCCGAAGTAAATGCTTGCGCCCACCAGGATCAGCGTCGGCACCAGCATGCTGGCCGGCGCCTCGCGCACCGTAACCTCGTCTTCGCGCTTGCCGAAGTAGATCGTCTCAACCACGCGCCATACGTACACCAGCGCCAGCACCGAACCGACCAGCACAATGCCCGCAAGCTCGTAGCGGCCTTGCTCAAGGCACGCGCTGACAAGGTACCACTTGCTGATGAAACCTGATGTCAACGGCACGCCGATCAGCCCCAGCCCGCCCGCTGTGAATGCCCCCATGGTAAGCGGCAGTTTGCGGCCCAGCCCGCGCAGGTCCTGCAGCCGCGTACCTCCGACGCGATACATCACAACGCCCAGCGCCAGGAACATGCCGCCCTTGGTTAGCGCATGATTGAACAGATGAATCACGCTGGCGGTGATGCCGTCTTTGTTGGCCAGCGCAAAGCCAAGCGCAATGTAGCCGATCTGAGCGATGCTTGAGTACGCCAGCAGCTTCTTGACGTTGTTCTGCCGGATCGCCAGCCATGAGCCCACCAGTATCGCCGCGCCCGAACAGAGCATCAGTGCCACGTCTGTATGCAGTCGCCCGAACGCAAACCCCACACCCATCAGCGTGAACACAACGCGAATGAAGGCATAGGCGCCGACCTTGGTCGCGGTGCTGGCCAGCAGCGCCGATACCGACGACGGCGCATAGGTGTAGGCGTTGGGCAACCAGCCGTGCAGCGGGAACAGCGCCAACTTCAGGCTTAACCCAACGGCCATGAACGCAAACCCGGTGATCACGGTTTTCTGGTAGATGGGCGCCTCGGTGCCCCAGCTTGCGTAAATCGGTTGCAGCCGCTCGGCGATGTCGGCGATGTTCAGACTGCCGGTGGCCATGTACAGGTACGCCACGCCGACCAGGTAAAAGCACGCGCCGATGCTTCCCAGCACGACGTAGTTGACCGCGGCGGTGAGCGCGCGACGGTTGCGCTCTTTGCCCAGAGCGACCAGCGTGTAGGTGCTCAGCGACGAAATCTCGAGCAGCACGTACAGGTTGAAGGCGTCTCCGGTGATCGTGATGCCGAGCAGCCCCGTGATGCAGAACAACCACAGCGCGTAGAAGAAGTTCAGTTTCCCGGCGGGCACTTCGCTGGCGACGCTCTTGCGCGCATACAGTGTGATCACGGCGGACAGCAACGAAACAATCAGCAGCACCGTCGCGTTCAGCGGGTCCACGCTGTAGCCGATGCCGAAAGGCACCGGCCAGTTGCCCATCAGGTACTCAACCGTGCGGTCGCCCTGCGAGAGCACATCCACGAGCAGTTGCACCGACATCGCCAATCCGGCGGCCGTGGTGGCCATGGCCATCCACCAGCCCAAGCCGCGCCGGCCGATGATGGACGTGAGCAGACCCATGACCAGCGGCGTCACGACGATCAGGGCAGGCAGGTTGTGCCGGATCAGCTCCAACTATTCGCCTCGCTCATGTTCCATGGTTTCGATGTCGATCTCGTCGATCGTGCCATAGGCCTGCCGGATGTTCACGATGATCGCCAGCGCCACAGCCATGGTGGACACACCTACGACAATCGCCGTCAGCATCAGCGCGTGGGGCAACGGGTTTGAATACACAGCTTCGGCTGCGCCGTCGGCGACGCGCACGGGACCGGTGCCGCCGTCGATTTTTCCGGTCGAGATGTAGAAGACCAGGATGCCGGTCTGGAAAATCGCCAGCGAAATCACCTTCTTGACCAGGTTGCTCTTGGCCATGATGCCGTAGAACCCGATCATCATGATCAGGATGCAGGCCCAGTAGTTGTAGTAGTCCAGAACGATCTGCATGTTCGCGGCTTAGCTTCCGTACTCTGTATCTGCGCTGTCATCCGTGGGTTCGTTGTCTTCTGGATTCGTGCCTTCCGTGATCTCGTTGAAGATAGTCATCATCACGCCGAACACGGTAATGCCCACACCGTACTCGACGACGGTCATGCCCCACGGCTCGGCGCCGCCGGGATTGCTCGGCATCAGCGCCGCGTGGTCCAGAAACTCATACCCCATCGCCATGGCGTACACACCCGCGCCCGCGTAAATCAGCACACCCACCGCACCCAGCAGGTCCGTGAACCAGCGTGGCACCACGCGCCTCATCTCGGCGCCGCCGAACACCAGCCCGTACAGGACGAACGCAGCCGCCACAATCACGCCCGACTGGAACCCGCCGCCCGGCCCGAGTTCGCCATGGGTCTGCGTGTAAAGCGCGAAAATCAGCATGAACGGAATGTTCCAGCGCACGGCAAGGCGCATGATCGGATTGTCTTTCACAGCAGCCCGCCTTTCAGCGGGTTGCCCCGCCGGCCGCGCAGCAGCACGATCAAGCCCATGCCCGCCGTGAAAATCACGGCAGTCTCAAACAGAGTGTCAAATGCCCGGTAGCTCACGATGATGCTGGTAACCTGGTTCGGCACATGACCGTGAAAGTAGTCGCCGTGGCCGTGTGCGGTTTCGTCGTGGGCCTCGGGCTCACTGTGCTCGGCGGCTTGCTCTGCCCGCACATTGTCGCCGTGGCTCTTGCCACCGGGGTGTTTGCGAACGTCCTGCTGCGTGTATCCCGCGTAAATCGGGTGCACGTGGGCCGGTGCATTCTCGTCGCCGAACTTGGGCATGTCGAGCGTGCCGTACACCAGCAGCGCCCCCACCAGCATGCACGCCCCAAGGGCGGGCCAGTGCACCGCCCGGCGCACAATCTCGGTCTCGCCAGTCAGCACCAGCGCACCCATCAGCAGAATTGTCGATATGCCGGCCCCCACCGCGGCTTCGGTGTACGCCACATCGACCGCGTCCATGGTGGTCCAGAAACACGCCATCAGCAGGCTGTAGATGCTGGCCAGCATCACGGCTGCAAACAGGCTGCGCACCTCAATGGCGGCAATGCCGGCGATGATCACCAGTGCCAGCAGCACGACATCCAGCATGATCGTCGGGCTCATCTGGGCTGCTCTCCCTTTTTCCAGGGACGCAAGCCGGACACCCACGCCGCTTGCGTAATGGCATGCGCCGCAATCGGGCTTGCCATCTGCATGAACAGCACCATCAACAGCACTCGGCCAACCACCAGCCATGAGTATTCATAGCGGGCGCATTCGACCAGCATGGCGCCGGCAAACAACAGCACGCCCAGCGTGTCGTTCTTGCCGGCTGGGTGAATGCGCGAATAGAAGTCCGGAAAGCGCAAGACGCCCACGGCCGCGGTAAGCGAAAAGAAGGCCCCGCCGGCCAGCAGCACCCAGGTCAGGATTTCGAGCGCAAGGTCCATCAGCCAAGCCTCCGCTTGCGCGCGTACTTGAGGATGGCGATCGTGGCCAGAAAGTTCAGGATGGCGTAGACCAGCGCGATATCAAGAAACTCGGGGCGCTTGGTCATGAAGCCCAGCAGCGCCACGACCAGCACAGACTTGGTGCCGATTGCGTTTAGTGCCAAAATGCGGTCCCAGACAGTCGGGCCGGCAATCGCGCGCACCAGCATCAGAAGAATGCTGAAAAGCAGCACAACCCCCGCCACCAATGTGGGGATGTCGGTGCCAAAGAACATGGTCGTGGCGCCCAGACTCACTTGCCGCCCTCCATGCGTGCCACGCGGTCGTGCATGGCTTTGACTTCCTGCCCGCCGGGATGAATGGCGTGCACGAGCATCTCTTTCTTTTCGGTATCAATGGCGATCGTCACGGTGCCCGGCGTGAGCGTGATGCTGTTGGCAAAAATCGCCGCGCCTAGGTCAGACTTGATCTCGTACTGCGTGGTAAACACCAGCGGCTCAAGACCGGGGTCCCGGCTCCAGACACGCTTGGCCACGTCCCAGTTCGAGACTACGATCTGCCACGCCAGCCACGGCAGGTAGGTCAGCGCCCCCACCAGGATGCGACCGACCGGACCCTCGTCGGTCAGGAATCCCACGCGACGCGCAACCCAAGTCGCCAGCGCGCAACTGGCCACGCCGCAGATCATCAGGTAGCGCTGGTGGGTGTCGGTCCAGTCAAGCTGGCCCGACAGCACTGCCCAGAACCCCAGCAGCACGACAAACAGCATCAGGTGGCGAAGCAAGGCGCTTTCTCCGCGGATGCAAAGCCGGTTCGCCGGGGGGCGGCGGACAAGCCGGCCGCAGTCTAGTTCTGCAGCCGGCTGTCAAAAGGGTATCGTGGTGAAATGGGCGATTGTCAATGGAAACCGCCCCCGCTACTTGAGCCGTTCGTACCTCGCGACCACTTGCAGGCACAGGGTCGCCATGGCAGTGGTCCAGACCCGGCCGCCCCATGCGCGCCATGCATCAATCGCGTCAAAACTGCCGAACTCGTCAAGCACGGCTTCAAAGGTGTCTGCGTCCTTTGCGTGCCAGCCGCGCTGGTTTTCGAGCAAGGCTTTCAGTAGTGGCGTCTTCCATGCATCGAACTCTTTCTTGTCGCCCATCTGGTGCAGGCCAAGCGTGCCAAAGTACAGGTAGGCCAAGTCCACTTTCTTGTCCGCCCACACGGGCAGGTCTTTCAGCATCAGCGCGGTCTGGCCCTTCAGTTCTTTGCTCTTTGGCGTCCACTTCTTGTCGCCGCTGAGCAGGCGCAGCGTGACGTTGACCGCATCGGAGTCCGGGTGCGACACCCAGTCCGCCGCAGTTCGCACGCGGGGAGAACCGCCCCCCGCATTGCCGGCCATGTAGCCTGTGCGATACGTGCCCTGGACGTCAGCGCTGGCGCTGTCGAGATACTTGTTGGCGCCGGCCCACGACTTCGCGAAGTCACCCTCAAGCCCCGCAATCTGCGCTGACCTTGCTGCCAACGCGCACCAGCCTGTCATCTGTGTATCCGCCTGGCCGTCATCAAACCCGTAACGCCAGCCCGACTCTTTGCTTTGGGCCGCCAGCAGGTACTCAACGGCCTTCTGCGCAGCCGGCTTCAGGTCGGCATCGGCCGACAGCGCAAAGGCCTCGCACAGTGCCATCGTCGCGACGGCATGGTTATGCACGCAACTGCACTCGCCATCGCCGATCATGCCGTTGCTGCCCTGCTTCAGGCGCAGGTAGCTCAGGCCCTTGGCAACATAGGTCTTGTAAGCGCCATCCGTGTGCGCATGGCCACTGCCAAGAAAGCACAGCAGTACCAGGGAAGTCCACGGCACGTCGGAGCCCTTGTCGAACCCCTCGTCGCAGGTGTCGCCGGCTTCTTCGCCAGGCTTGACCCACTCAAGGTTGTGGGTGTGTGCGGCGCGAACACGCAGCGTGTGGCTGTCATGGTCCTTTGCGCTCCATTGGCCTTCCGGCCCCTGGTGGTCACAGAACCACTCCAGCGACGCAACGATGCGCCGGTTGATGTCATCAGCCGAGTAGACCTTCTCGTCGGCCCTGGTCTCTTTGGTCTTGGGTTTCGGCTTGCTTTGTGAAACCGCCGGCGCAACGAAAACTGCCATCAATGCAGGCACGAGCAGGCCAAGCGCAATCAGTCGCCTCATGGGGACACCCTCCGTTCCATTGCCGTGTACCCGCACAAACGGATTGGGCGACGTGACGTTCAGAGGGCGATTGCCGTGTTTCGCGAATTTCAGCAGTCGGGCCGGTCTTTGCGCATCGGCACTGGCCGGCATCAGAGGTTCAACAAGATCAGCAGCAGCACGACAGCAGCCAGCACGACGGCCAGCTTCAGCACTATTCCGGCCCAGCTGCGGCTGGGCTGTTCAGGCTCGGCGTCTTGTTCCGTCTCGCGGGCCGTCATGCGCTCGCGGATGTGCCGGCCGGTGTGTACGCCGGTCTTGCTGGCGGTTTCCTGCATCGGCGGTGCGATGGCACTATCGAGTGGTTGATGCACGCTGACCGCTTCTTCAAACTGATCGAGCGGGACCTCGACTGTGAACCGGCCGCCCTGGCTGCCGACGCGCGCCTCAATACCCGCGGCCTCAAGGTAAGTAATAGTCATGCGCGCCGTTACCTGGTCGGGCACATAGGTCAGAGGCACCCATTCACGCGCGTCGCGCGGAACCCACTCGACGTTGCTTTCATCTGGCTCGGGCATCACGAAGGCTCAACGCGGCCGGTACGCCGTGGCGCAGCCGCAAGTTCGGCCGAAATCGCCTGTGCAAAGCCAATCAATGCATCAAAGGTGCAATGCATGCCGCAACGATGCTCTACATTTCCGGCACCGCCGTGTTGGCGGTACGTCACGCCCACGCTTGCGCGCAATTCCTCGATCGCGCCGTCGGGTTCGGCCTCGGCGTTGGGCACGCCGGCCAGGCCTGTCACGTTGATCTTCTGCGTCCACTTGCTGCGGCGCGCAGCCAGGCTGATCTCAAGTTCGCGCGTGTCGCTGCGCAGTTGCATCATGCCCGAGCGTTTTTCACCGAACGAAAGCAACTTCTCGATCATCCGGGTCAAGCCATCGTGAGAAATGGTCAACTCGCCGCTCACCGGTTCGCCATAGGCTTCGAATTTGACCTCACAAACAACGCCGTCGGCCCCACCGCCGCGGGTTGTGTGGACGGGCGTAAGCTCGAACCACGACGCATTGTCCGGAGAGCTCAGTCGAGCCATGCATCGAGTGTGCCATCAGGCGCACCTTGTGCAAGCTGTTCGAAGGAGCTTCTGTGCCGACGCCGCAAGGTCGGTCAAGCAAACACCCCCCGCGCTTGGGCGGGGGGTGAAGTTTCGTGCCATTGCTTACGCGCTCTTACTCGCCCTCAAGGGCTTCCATGGCTTCCTGGTGCAGGGTCTTGGTGGCGACATCCTGCGGCAGTTGCGCCAGTGCGCGGTCCAGCATGGCTGCGGCCGTGCGCGCGTCGCCGGTGCGCAGCGCGGTGAAGCCGCGCAACAACAGCAAGTCAGGATCTTCGGGCAGGTCTTTGAGCTCGCCGTCCAGGTGATCAACATAGCCCTTGAGCACATCCGGGCCGCCGAACGCCTTGGCCATGTCGATATTGCTGCGCTCAGCATCCAACACGATCGCGCGGCGCAGCGCAAACGCGCTGAAGGCGTACTTGCCCTGTGCGAACGCGCTGACCGCCAAGCTGTAACGGGCGTCGGCGCTGCCGGGGTCAAGGATCACGGCTTCTTTGAACGCTTTGGTTGCTGTGCCGTAGTCGCCCTTGGCAAATGCGTCGCTGCCACGGTTCATTTCGTGGCGGTACTCGTCAGCGGCATCGCCGCGCGCGCGGTCTTTTTCAGGCTGCGGGCGCTTGCCGCTGCTGCCGATGCTGTCGCGGCGCCGGTTGTCGCGGTAGTTGCTGACATCTTCTGCGCCGTCTTCGTAGCCGCGATTGTAACCGTCGTCGTAACCATCGTCGTACAGGGAATCATAGCTCAGTGCAGTGTAACCATAGCTGTACGGGCGCCAGTCCCACCAGCGAGTGTAGCCGTACCAGTACGGGCGGGTTACGCGGCAATATGATCCGTGATAGTGAAACCAGTGGTGGCTGCGCCATGAGTGCGAGTGAAAATAGCTGTGCGCACCGTAGTTGTAGCCCCACCACCCGTGGTGATAAGGCTGGATGTACCAGGCACCGTTGCCAAGAATCGCAATCGAGTGCGCACCGAAGTACACAAACGGGCGCCACCAATGGCCGATGTGCCATGGACGGTAACCCCAACCGATGCTGAAGCTGCCCCAGCCCCAGCTCCAGCCGATGCCCCAGCTGCCGTAGTGGCCGCCCCAGTACCCGCCGGAGTAACCGCCGTAGTACCAGGGATAGGAATGACCGCTGTACCCGTAGGTGCCGTAGTAACTGCTGTGCCCGTGGTTGTGGGTCGACTTGGGCAGCGAGGAATGCGGGCTGGAAGCATCGCCGCGCACCACGCCGGTCGAACCGGGAGTGCGCAGTGAAGTCAACGTGCTGCGTTCAGAAATGGTGCCGCGTGTGGCGACCGAGCGAGTCTGCGGGCTGCCGCTGCTGCCGTCGCGGGCAGTGCTGGTCGTGCGCGGCATGGCAGCTGTGCGCGAAGCCGTGCTGGCGCGGCTTGGCGTGGCGGCAGTGCGCGGCGCAGTTGTGGAAGGTTGGGCAGAGGAGCGGGCCAGGCTGGAGCTGCTCGGTGCACGCGACACGGTCGGAACCCCGCTGGAGGTTGTGCGCGAAGGCGTTGAGCTGGAGCGGTACGAGCTACGGGGAAGCGAGGACGATGGAGCGCTTGACGATGCGCTGGGTGTGCGGGTCGCGGCGGGCGAGCTGGACGAGCTCCGGGACGGCGTGCTTGAAGGCGCCCGCGACGAGCTGGAACGATAGGTGCTGCCGCTGCTGCTGCGGGTGGCACTCGGCGAACTGGAACTGGGCGCCGGCGAACTTGAGCGCGAAGAGGATGAAGAAGGCGCCCGCGACGAGCTTGAACCCGCCGAGCGGCTGCTGGACCCGCTCGAGCGGCTGCTCGATCCGCTGGAGCGCGAGCTGCCAGAAATGCGCGGCGAACTCGAGCCGCCGGAGCTGGCCCGCGACCCGCCCGAGCTGCTACCTGAGCTGCCGCCACGTGAGATGCGCTGCGCGTCGACATCGATTGTCGGCGCAGCAAACGCGATCACGGCCAGGGCAAGAATGCCGCTGAACATCAATCTGCGTAGGCTGAACATGGGTACCCTCTCCAGATCAAACCAACGGCCCCAACGAAAAAAGGGCCACCCGGCATAAATGCCGTAAAGGGGCCCCAATTCCCCCACAACTATAACCTGCCGTGTGACGGATTGCATCCCTACATTTGGAAATATAGACCGGTCCGTTGCCGCACTTCTGTGGACCCTTTCCCAGCGCTGGAGCGTCTAAGGAATTGAGTCGCTTAAGTCGGACAACGGAAAGGGAGACACGATGAAACCGACATGGATGCTGGCCCTCGCGGGCATGCTGTGCACGGGCGCCTTGGCTGCCCAGGACACCCCGGGCTCGCCCGAGCCGGAACGCCCAAGCAAAGAGGTCAAGTTCAAGAACACCGACGCCGACGCCGACGGCAAAATCACGTTCGACGAGATGAAAAAGGTCCATCACGCCGGCCTGAAGGCTTGGCGCGAAGCCGGCGAATCGTTGGACGACAAAAAGGTCGCTGAGGCACAGAAGTGGCTGGACGAGCGGCTGTTCGTGTTCGAGTTTCTGGTGTGGGATGGCAATGACGACCGCGAACTCACAAAGGAAGAGTACCTGAAAGACCCGGAGGAGGCGCCCGAGATCACACGCCAGGACAATCTGGATTCGGAGGAAGTGGACTTTGACGACCTGCTGCGCCACGACAGCGACAAAGACGGCAAACTGAGCCTGGCCGAGCTTACGAAGAGCACGCAGGCCAAACTGAAGCAGTACGTCGAGATCGCCAAGGGCGACAACGACAAGCTTGAGAAGTTACTGAGCATCGAGCATCACATGATGGCCGCATACACGCTGCTGAACCGCGACCTGGATGGCGACTCCGTGCTCACGCGCGAAGAAGTCAAAACCTACATGGAAAAGGTCCTCAATCGCGAAGAGATGCATGAGCTCACCAAGGACGCGATGAAGAAGTACGGCCAGTTCATGGCGGACACCATGTTCACCCTGTACGACAAGGACGGCGACAAGGCGCTTTCGTGGGACGAGCTCAAGAACGTCAAGAACCCTCCCAGCGAAGAAGAGTTCAAAAAGCTGGACAAGAACGGCGACGGCAAACTCACCGGTGAAGAAGTCGCGGCTGCATTGACCGACAGCGAATCAAGAGACGGCGAAGAAGACGGCGGCTCAACACCGCCCAAGCCGGACGAAAGCAAGCCCGACGGCGGCAAGTAGGACATGTCAACCAATACGACCACAGTGCCACGCGCCCATCGCGCGTGGCACTGTGCTTTTGCGCCTATAACTCGAAGGGGTTGGCCGGCACGGCCTTGCGCGCTTTGGGCTCGCCGCCCTTGCCGTCGCTGATCGGGCAGTCCGGCAGCGCGCGCAGTATTTTCTTGCCGTAACCCTTCTTGATCACGCGGCTGTCCAGAATCACAACCGTACCGTAGTCATCTTTGCGGCGGATCAACCGGCCAAAGCCCTGCCGCAGCTTGATCGTGGCCTCGGGCACCATGTAGTCGTTGAAGTCGTTGCCGCCGCTGCGCACCACTTCTTCCATGCGCGCGGCAATCAGCGGGTCGCTCGGCACCGGAAACGGCAGCCGTACCAGGATCACCGTGGTCAGCGCCTCGCCGGGCACGTCGACACCCTGCCAGAAGGTCTCCACGCCGAACAGCACCATCTTCGGGCCTTCCTTGAAGCGATCCAGCATGCGCCCGCGGCTTAGCCCCTCGCCCTGGCGCAGCAGCGTGTAGCCCTGAAACTCAAGCTGGTTGTGCACGCCGTCATGCACCTTGCGCATCTGCGAAAAGCTGGTGAACAGCACGAAAGTGCCGCCGCGGCTGCGCTTGACTGCCGCGATCACCTCTTCGTTGATGCGCGCGTCGTACTCTTGGGCCTGGCCGCCCGCCTTCGGCGGCTCGGGCACGTCCGGGATCACGATCTGCGCCCGCGCCTTGAAATCAAACGGGCTGCCTACCTGCAACGCCGTCACGCCCTCGTCGGGCACGCCAAGCCGGTTGCGGATGTAGCCGAAGTCGTTGGGACCGGTCGCCAGCGTGGCGCTGGTCAGTACGACACTTTTGCAGCGCTCGAACAGCAGCTTGTTCATCAACGCGCCGACGTGAATCGGCGCCGCCCGCAACTCGGTGTTCTGGTCGCGGCCCGCGGTTTCTACCCAATAGACCTGCCCCTCCAGCGACTGACGGTTGAAGGCCTCCATGCTCTCAGCGTATTCGCTGACGCGGTTGACATTGGCCTCAATCTCCAGCCGGTCTTCCTCGTTGCGTGCCTGCAACATGCCCTCTTTCAGGCGCAGCGCCAGTTCGCGCAGGGCGTTGGCGCCTTCGGGCGGGAACAACTCGGCTTCGTTTACGCGCGCGGGTTTCTGGGGCTGCTCGTGCAGCCAGTTCTCTACTTTCAGGAAAAAGCGCTCGCCCTCGTCGCGGGCTTTTCGCAGCGCCTCGTGCCCGCCGCGCAGGAAATCATAGCGCACCAGCAGGCCCTTGTTGCGCCGCGCGTTGTAGACCTGCGAAAGTGTGTAGTTCCAGCCGGCGTGGGTCAGGCGCAGGCCCAGGTGCTCGCTGGCGTAGCGCTCAAGGTCGTGGGCCTCGTCGATGATGAGATAGCGGTAGTCGGGCAGATAGTTCACGCCCGCGGCTTTCAACGCCAGGTCGGCGCACAGTAGCGCGTGATTCACGACGAGGATGCTCGCGTTGTACATGCGCCGTTTGGCGGCCTGGTAGAAACACTTCTTCTCGAAGTTGGGGCACTGTCGGCCCATGCAGTTGTTGCGGTCGGAGACGGCAAGCTGCCAGACTTCGCTGCTGGGCTCAAAGTCCATGCTGCCTTTGCTGCCGTCGGGTGTGGTTTCGGCCCATGCGCTCAGGCGCATCAGTTCGCGCTTTTCGTCATTGGCGAGCATGCCGTCGGCTTCTGTGCGCAGCGCCGCCTCAAGCCGCCGCAGCGACACGTAGTTGCTGCGCCCCTTGGCCAGCACGGCTGTGAACTCCTGGTCCCAGACGCTGCGCAGGAACGGGATGTCTTTGCCGTAGAGCTGCTCTTGCAATGCAATCGTGCCGGTGCTGATGACCACAGGCCGGTCGTCAACCTTGCCGGCGACGGCACGCTGGATCGCGGGCACAAGATAGGCGAAGGACTTGCCGACACCGGTGCCGGCTTCGACAACGAGATGCGTGTTGCCGGTAAGCGCCAGCTCAACGGCGCGGCCCATGGCAAGCTGTTGCGGCCGATCTTCGTAGCCCGCCAGCTTGCCGGCAATCAGCCCACCCGGCCCAAGAATGGAATCCACAAAACTCATGCGGCGAGTGTAGCAACACCTGCGACAACACGTAGCGCAGGCGTCTCGCCGGCATCGTCGCGGTCGTCGCGACCACGACTGAACCGCGCGCCGGAGGCGCGCGGCATTTTGCAGGCCGAGGCCTGCGCTGCCTCCTTATGGATTGTGGTCAACTTGCTAACTGGTTGCGCGCGTGACACTTGGCGCGTGGACAACTGGTTGAATGCCTGTGAATGCGCATTTTTAGAGGGTTTTCACTTGATCGACGAAAAACCCGTGCTAATGTGCTGTCCCCGTAGCGGGGATACAAAACCCACCCGATACACCAACTGAGTTGTCGACCCGCCGTGGGCGGGCCGCTGCTTTTTTGATTTTGGCCAACGCTGCCGGAGACTGCCGCCATGAACATCGACCCTCAAGACAAACTGCACCCCGAAGGCAAAACCGCCGCGGACGTGCTCGCTTTCGCCAAAGACCGCGGGTGCACCATGCTCGACATTCGATTCATGGACCTGCCGGGCCTTTGGCAGCATTACACCTTCCCGATCCGCCGCCTTGAGCAGGATTGCTTCGAAGAAGGCTTCGCCTTCGATGGCAGTTCTTTGCGCGGCTGGAAGACAATCAATGAATCCGACATGCTGGCGATGCCGGACCCTGCCACGGCTTTTCTCGACCCGTTCATGAAAGAGCCGACGCTGGTGCTGATCGCCAACATCCTGGACCCGATTGAGCGCACGCCCTACGCCCGCGACCCGCGCAACGTGGCGCGCCGCGTTGAGACGTACCTCAAGAGCACGGGCATCGGCGACACCATCTTCTTCGGGCCCGAAGCCGAATTCTTCATCTTCGATGACGTGCGCTTCAGCACCGGCATCAATCACGGCTATTACCACATCGACAGCAAGGAAGGCGTCTGGAACAGCGGCAAAGAAATCGAGGGCGGCAACCTCGCCTATCGCCCGCGCGTCAAGCAGGGTTACTTTCCGTGCCCGCCGATGGACAGCCTGCACGACATCCGCACCGAAATGCTGCTGACATTGGCGCGGCTTGGCATGGTGCCCGAACTGCACCACCACGAGGTCGCCACCGGCGGCCAGTGCGAACTCAGCGTGCGTTTCGACACGCTGACGCGCGCAGCCGACAACCTGATGATCTACAAGTATGTGGTCAAGAACATCGCCCACAAGCACGGCAAGACCGCCACGTTCATGCCCAAGCCGCTGTTTGGCGACAACGGCAGCGGCATGCACTGCCACTCGTCGATCTGGAAGGGCGGCAAGAACACCTATGCCGGCGACGGATACGCGGGCCTTTCGCAGACGGCGCTGTACGGCATCGGCGGCATTCTGAAACATGCCAACGCGCTTTGCGCGATCACGAACCCGACCACGAACAGCTACCACCGGCTGGTGCCCGGCTATGAGGCACCGGTGAACCTGGCGTACAGCTCGCGCAACCGCTCGGCGTGCGTGCGCATCCCGATCAGCGGCGACAGTGCAGCCGCCAAGCGCTTCGAGTACCGCATTCCGGACCCGAGCTGCAACCCGTACCTGGCGTTCGCGGCGATCACGATGGCCACGCTGGATGGCATCCAGAGCAAGGTAGACCCGGGCCAGCCGATGGACAAAGACCTGTACGACCTGCCGCCCGAGGAACTGAAAGACATCCCGCAGGCGCCGGGTAGCCTCGAAACCAGCCTGCGCGCGCTGGAGAAAGACCACGCGTTCCTGCTGAAGGGCGACGTGTTCAGCGAGGACGTAATCAACGAGTGGATCAGTTACAAAATGAAGAACGAGGTAGACGCCATGCGCTTCCGCCCCCACCCCCACGAGTTCGAGCTGTATTTTGATATTTGATGCGAAGCATCAACCCGCCGAAGGCTTGGCGAAGGCGGGTCACTCGAGGCAAAGCACGGAGCCCCGACCGTAAGGTCGGGGCTTTTCTTGGGTAGCCAAAGTCCTAAGCCGCAGAACGCCGATACCTGGGCTGGAGGCGTGAATGCGATTGGCTTTGCTTCTTTCGGTGTTCTTCGCGGGCTGTGTGGCACGGGACGCTGCCGGCTCAGAGCAACAGATTCAGGTTGCGACTGAGGGCAACCTCAGTCCGGCTCCCTCAATAGAGTCGCAGCTTGCCGAGTTGCTTGAAGTGGATGGGACTGACCCACTCTTCCAGCGCTTCGAGTTGATCCCCATTCCTGGTGCCGTGACTCGCTTTGCGGCAATCTGCGACTGGGAAGAAATGTGGTGGGGTTGCGCCTGTACGTTCGAAGTCACAGACGGTCGTGTTGCTCGGCTTCAGGTGCTGGACCACACTGAGCACGTGACGTACCGGATGCGTTGCATTGCGTTCGAGTCGGTAGCGGATCCTCTGCTTGAGTGTTTCGGCAAGACTCACATGGGGCACGGCAGCTACTACCTTTATCGGCTTGGCCAGGATGGCGCTGATCTATTGATTAAAACGGAGGCGGTAGACTATCACCACGACCTCGACCTCCTGAGGGGCGGAATGCTTCGCCCGGAATACCGGGACTTCAACGGTGATGGTGCCACCGATGTTGAGCTTTCCGGCACGCGCTACTTCAACCAGTATGACGACTTCGAAGAGGAAGATTACGACGGGTGGCGGTTTCAGGAGAGCGTCCGCAAACGCTTCCTGTACGACCCAGTGGCCCGGTCCTTTCGAGAGGACGCGTCGTTCCGTATCGGTTCGCGCTATCACGAGTGAACCGCGCTAAAACGTCAATGCCGGGCCAGCACCGTCGGGCTCCTGTTCCCTTGCCTTGTGCGTTGTATCCTGAGCGCCCTTGATGAAACGTTCCCTTGAATTTGAAATTTCGGCGCAGCCGGATTCGCGCTCTTGCGGTGTCACGTGCCTCGACGCCGTGTACGCCTACTACGGCCTTGAGATACCGGTACGCCAGCTTGCCCTTGAGGTTGAACACCTTGAAAGCGGCGGAACCCTGGCGGTCATGCTGGCTTGTGATGCGTTGCGTCGAGGGTTCAAAGCCACGATTTACACGTGCAACCTGCACGTGTTTGACCCCTCGTGGTTCAAGGGCAAGGTCAACATTCCCGAAAAGCTGCTGCGCCAGGCGCAGTTCAAGCACGATGACGAAAAGCTGCAGGTCGCCACGCGCCGCTACGTCGAGTTCTTTGACCTGGGCGGAAAGCTGAAATACGAGCCGCTCAAGGGTCGCCTGGTCCGTGACTTCTTGAACGACGACATACCGATCCTCGTGGGGTTGTCCGCCACGCACCTGTACGGCACGCCCCGCGAGTACGGGGTCACCGACGAATACGACGACATCAAAGGCACGCCGGCAGGCCACTTTGTCGTGCTGTGCGGCTACAACCGTGATGAGCGCACGGTGCGCGTAGCCGACCCCCTGCTGCCCAACCCGATGACCGGGGACAAGCAGTATTACGATGTTGACATGGATCGGCTGATCTCGTCTATCCTGCTGGGCATCGTTACCTATGATGCCAACCTGTTGATCATTGAACCGAAGGGATAGTTCTGCGTTCCACGTTCCAGGTCTTGCGTTGGCATCGGACAGCGACCAGCGCACATCAGGATCGCGGGACCCGGAACCCGGAATTGAATCAGCCTTGACCACCCTCATCGTCGTCAATCGTCCTGAAAAGTGGCCGCTGGAAATTCCAGGCGTGCAGGTCGTGGCGGCCCGCACCTACCTGACTGACCGTCGCTTCAGCGACCTCAAAGGCACCAAGGTGTTCAACCTGTGCCGCCACTACGCGTACCAGCGGCTCGGCTATTACGTGTCGCTGCTGGCTGAGGCGCGCGGGCACCGGCCGATGCCCGACATCAACACGATCATGAACCTGCGCAACCTCAGCATGCCGCGCGGCGAATCGCAGGAACTTGACGAAGAGATCCAACGTGTGCTCAAGCCGATCAAGGGCGACGAGTTCACGCTCAGCATTTACTTCGGGCGCAACATGGCTGCACGCTACAAGCGCCTGGCACTGATGCTGTTCAACCTGTTCCCGGCGCCGTTTCTGCGCGCCGAGTTTGTGCGCGAAAACGACTGGTGGTCGTTGACGCACATCGGGACGATCCCCTTCTCCGAAGTGCCCGACCCTCACCGCGACTTCGTGCAGGCCAGCGCAAACAGTTACCTTTCACGCGACCATCGCCGGCCCTCGCAACGCAACCGGCCCAAGTACGACCTGGCCGTGCTGTATGACCCCGCCGAGACGCACAAGCCGTCCAATGACCGCGCCATCAAGCGCTTCTGCGACGCCGCATGGGACTTGGGCATCAACACCGAGCTGATCGGCAAGTCGGATTACGGCCGCCTCGCCGAGTTCGACGCGCTGTTCATTCGCGAGACGACGGCGGTCAACCATCACACGTACCGGTTTTCGCGCCGCGCAGCCAACCTTGGCCTTGTGGTGATTGACGACCCGCTCAGCATTCTGCGCTGCACCAACAAGGTGTACCTGGCCGAGTTGCTGGACCACGCCGAAATTCCGGCGCCGCGCACGGTGATTGCCCACGAAGACAACCTCGACGACGTGATCATCCACCTGGGCCTGCCCTGCGTGCTCAAGCGCCCCGACGGCGCCTTCAGCCAGGGCGTGATGAAGGCGGCCGACGTCAGCGAACTGCGCGGCGTGATCGAGGCCATGCTCGAAGACAGCGAGCTGGTGATCGCGCAGGAGTGGATGCCCACCGAGTATGACTGGCGCATCGGCGTGCTTGATGGCCGGCCGCTGTATGCCTGCCGCTACCACATGGCCAAAGAGCACTGGCAAATCGCCAAGCACGACGGCTCAAGCTCGCGCTACGGCAAAGTTGAGCCAGTCGCCATTCATGAAGCGCCACCCAAGGTGGTCGAAATCGCTGTCAAGGCCACGCGCTTGATCGGCCGCAGCCTCTACGGCGTGGACATCAAAGAGGTCTCCGGCAAGCCGCACATCATTGAAGTGAACGATAACCCCAACCTCGATGCGGGCTACGAAGACGCGATCCTGAAGGACGAGCTGTGGCGGCGCATCGCCGACGTGTTTCGGCAGCGCATTGAGGCGCAACGCGACGGAGCCGCCAAGTGACACTGCACCTGTGGCAAGGTTTCGGCGTTGAGCTTGAGTACATGATCGTCGACAGGCAGACGCTTGCCGCCCGGCCGATAAGCGACGAACTGCTCAAGGCCGTCGGCGCAGAAGGCGGCGACATCGAACGCGGCGAAGCTGCCTGGTCGAACGAGCTGGTGCTGCACGTGATCGAGTTCAAGACCAACGGCCCGGCCGCTGAGTTGGCGTCCCTGCCGGCGTTGTTCCTTGAACAGGTTCGTGCCGCAAACGCGGCACTTGAGCCAATGGGCGCGATGCTGATGCCCGGCGGCATGCACCCCCATTTCGACCCAACCACGGAAACGCGCATCTGGCCCCACGACTACAACGTCGTCTACGAAACGTACAACCGCATCTTTGACTGCCGCGGCCACGGCTGGAGCAACCTGCAGGCCACGCACCTCAACCTGCCCTTTGCCGACGACGCGGAGTTTGCGCAACTGCACGCGGCAGTGCGCTACATCTTGCCGCTGCTGCCGGGCCTTGCAGCCGCGTCGCCGGTGGCGGAAGGGCGCGTGCAGCCGGCACTCGACTTCCGGCTGGTGAACTATGCCGGCAACAGCGCGCGCATCCCAAGCTCTACGGGCGACGTGGTGCCCGAGCCGATTTACACGCAGAAGGATTACTACGAAGGCATTTTGCACAAAATCTGGGCCGACACGGCGCCCTTTGACCCCGACGGCAACCTGCGCGGCGAATTCGCCAATGCGCGCGGTGCCATCGCCCGCTTCGACCGCATGGCGGTCGAGATCCGTGTGCTGGACATCCAGGAGTGCCCACTGGTTGACCTCGCGATTTGCGCCGCGATCGTTGCAGCTCTCAAGGCGCTGATTGCGCAGCGCTGGTTGCCCCTGCACGAGATTGCCCGCGCCGAGGTCAAGCCGCTTGCGGCACTGTTCCGGGCCGCGATCGTCGAAGGCGAAAATACCGTGATCAGCGACCTTGCCTATTTGCGCGGCTTGGGCATCGACGAGCCGTTGACCATCGGCGAGATCTGGCACCACATCGCATTCGAGACAGGGCTGGCCGAGCCATGGCGGAAGGTGGTGCGCACGATTGAGCACCAGGGCACGCTCGCATCCCGCATCCGGCGGGCGCTTAAGGATTCGCCCTCACGCGGGCAAATCGACGAAGTATACCGGGCCCTTTCACAGTGCCTTGCCGACGGCCGCATGTTTGAGCCGCAATGAAGTTCAAGTCCGTGATCGTTTCCTGTGAACACGCAAGCAACGCGGTTCCGGCGCGCTGGCGGGCAGCATTTCTCGGCCACGAACACGTGCTGAACACCCACCGCGCATGGGACCCGGGCGCAGCGCTGGTCGCCCGCGAGTTGGCGCACGCGCTTGGCGTGCCCGCCTTTTTCGGTGAGGTCACGCGGCTGCTGATAGACCTTAACCGCAGCGCTGATCACCCGGGCCTGTACTCAGATTTCACGCCCCAGAGTGAGCGTGCCGGGCTGCTGAAACGTTACTGGCGGCCCTACCGCGGCGCCGTGCGCACCGCCGTCGCGCGGGCCATGAAGCGCGGGCCGACACTGCACCTTTCGATTCACAGCTTCACGCCCGCGCTGGATGGCAAGCTGCGTACCACAGAATTCGGCTTGCTGTATGACCCGGCCCGTCCTGCCGAGAAGCAGTTTGTCCTGCGCTGGCAGCGGGCTTTAAGGCGCATGTTGCCGAACATGCGCACCAAGCTGAACAACCCGTACCGAGGCACCAGCGACGGGTGCACAACCGCGCTTCGGGCCGAGTTCGGGCGACGGTATTGCGGCATTGAGCTGGAAATGAACCACGCGTTCAGCGCCAAACCGCCAGACTCGTGGACAGACGTTCGTGCCGCAATCGTTGCCTCTGTGGTGCGCGTTCTTGCCTGAATTCGCTGACTGTGCAGGCCCGCGCCATTCGTATTGTGTGGGGTCGGGATAGTCGCATTTGGGCCGCCTGCTACTACAATGGCGGGCCTTGGCGGGAGACGCTGCATGCATAGGCTCACGATGTTATGCGCGGTCGCGCTGTTGGCGACATCGCTGTATGCGCAGGACAAGCCAGTCGACATTGCCGTGGCCTACCCATCCACGACCATGGTCTACGGCACGATGGACAACAGCCGCCTGACCAAAGACCTCGAACTCGACGAGTTGATCAAGTCCCTGGGCAGCGAAACCGGCATGCCCGGCCTGGACGAGCTGCTTGTCGACCGGCTGGAACTGCAGCTCACACCCGCCGAAATCAAGAAACTGATCTCTGACCTCAGGCGCAGCAGCTTTGGGCTGCTGGATGTCGGAGTCACCGGCCCCAAGTTGATGGGCGTGTTCGAAGTCGCCGACCTGGCCGCGGTCTCGCGGGCGCTGAAGCAGGCCAGGCAGGAAGATCGCGCCACCGTGCCCGCTGTCAAGGACCACTACGGCACTGACATCTACGCTGTCGAGTTTCCCATGCCCGCTCAGGCCATCCAGCCCGGGCGCGGCATGCGAATGAACCCTTTCGGCGGCTGGATGCAGGATCAGGAGTTCTGGGTCACCGTCTTCCAGGGCCGATGGCTGGTGGTCAGCAACAGTTATACAGCCGTCACCGATGCGCTGGACTTTCTCTCGTTTCCCGATGACACGGTCGACACCCTTATCTCAAGCAGCCGCTACCGAGAAGCCATCAAGGAATACAGCAAACCCGACGCGCTGCTGTACCTCAGCATTGAGTCGGTGATCAACGCCGTTGAGCGCCTGGGGGGCGACCAGGGGCGGGGCATGATGTGGTGGCAGATGCTTGGCTGGTGGTTCCCGATGGACATCGAAGAGGGCGCCGCCGGGTTCATGGTGCGACTGCTTCAATATGAACAGTTCAAAAGCGCATCGGCGGCGATGTGGTTGGACGAGGCCAAGGCCACCATGCGCATTGACGTCGGCTTTGCATTTCACAATGCACCGGGCTGGTTTGACGCGTTACGCATCGAGCCGCAGAAACGGCCGTTTGCGGACATGATTCCCAGCGACACGACCTTGGCATTGACCGAGTGCGTGAGAGACCCGATGGCGCTGTACCGCAAGGTCAAACAGTTCTTCGTAACGCGCGCCCGAACGGCGGGCCAGGACGAATTGGCCGAGGCCTGGGAAAAGTGGGAAAAGGGCCTGACCGCCGAGGGTGCGAACCTGGAAGAAATGCTGGGGCACCTGGCCGGCGAGCAGGCATTGATCCTGCTGCCCAAGCAGCAGGAAAGCGATACCCCGTTTGATCTCCAACCCGCGACCTACGCTACCATGTTTTCCGTCAAGGACTGTGCCGCCGCCGAGAAGTACCTGTTCGAGAACCTGTTGCCGAGCCCGCTGGGCGAGTTCCTGCGACCGGCCGAGGGCGGCTTGACGCCTGTCGAGATACACAACGGCATCGAGATTCACTATGCATCGGTCGGCAACGTCGCGTTCGCGCTGGTGCCCAAGCAGGATGGCTCGGGCGTATTGATGTTCGGCGAGTCTGAGGCGATCAAGCGCATCGTCGACGCCCACACAGCCGGCAAGAACGTGGCCACACTGACCTCGTGGAAGGCCGCACAGGCCATGTTGCCCGAGAAGTCGAGCATGGGGATTTACCTGAACGCCGGGGCATGGATCGAGGCGGTCGGCAACATCTTCAGTATCTTCAACAACGCCTGGTGGTGGGACCAGGAAGCGAACGACGGGTTCGACCGTGACGACACCGACAAGGACAAAGACCAGGTCCCGTATGTGTCTGGCTTCTTCAGCAACACGGTCATTGCGGGTGGCGCGCAAAGTGAGGACTCGGGCGTGAAGCTGCGCCTGGTGGCAGCGGGCTGGCCCGCGCGCGAGAACATGCAGGAGATGGTCAGCCACTTCCGCGATGTGAAGCGCAACAAGGAAGTCCGCGACGACCTGCTGCGAGTGCGCGAGGGCGTGCTGGCGCACCTGGCCATCAAGGGCAGCCTGCCCAAGGCCATGTCAGACCTCGTCACCAACGGCTATGTGCGCGATGCGCAAGTCACGCAGGACCCGTTCAGCGGCGACAAGAAAACTGAATACAAACTGGCCGAAGTGCCCGAGAACGTGGACACGCGGCAAGCCATCCTGTTGGCGTACCAGCCCGCGCCTTCGCTGCGCGGCAACCACCTGTGTGTCCTGTACAACCAGCACATTGTCGAGTTGACACCTGAGGACCTCGGCAAAGCCGTCGCCCGCGCCAAACTCGGTGAGCCGCTTGAGGAAGCCATGTACGCCGAAAAGCTGCAACCACTGCATGACCAGAACCTGCGCGTTCCGCGATTTGAAGAAGAGGCCTGGGGCAACGAAGTGGATGTGGTGGTGATCGACGACCAGGGCGACGAAGAGGTTGTGCAGGTGCAAGAAGACGCCGCGCGAGAAACCACCGAGCGCGTACTGGACGAGAAAGAAGCAGCGAAAGAGAAAGACTAGCAACGGACATGGGGCCTGACTTCGCAAGACAGACTCGGGAGACGCAATGAGATTGACGATGCTGGCTGTTTTGGCAGCGCTGGCGCTTGCGCCGGCACTTTGTGCGCAGAAGGTCGCGCCCAAGGACGGTGACCTGATTCCGCGCGCCGGCACGCTGGCCTATGCCGTTAGCGACCGGCCAGAGGCGCTGCTGCACCTGTTCGGGCGTGACGCGTCGGGCAAGTGGCGCATCCGCGGCTTCCTTGAGGGCAAGCTGGAAGAAGAATTCGCCTCAGAACCCGACGGCGAAGAGGCACGCAATGCCCGCAGCATCCTCGAGTACGTGTTCAACAGTTACGAGTCCGTTCAACGCGCCGAGCTCGGACTTCTGGACGCGACGCTCGACGGCCCGAAGTACGTGCTGTTGGTCCATGCCAAGACCGGCCGCAAAATCGATATTGCTCCGGCATTCCTGGCCGAGTACCTGGCCGAGACCCGCGAGTTCCAGGGCGTGAAGTACCTGGAATATCGCGGCCCGGACGCCAAAGAGCAGCCGCCCGAAGAGGGCTCACAACCGGGTGAAGAAAAAGAGAGACCGCGCCCTGCGATCAACATGGGAATGGATCGCTTCTATGTAGCATCCATGCCCAACGGCGTAATGATCGCCAACTTCGAAAGCAGCATCCGCGAATCCATCCAGCGCATGGTCACCGGCGACTACTCGGAAAGCCTGTCGGGCCGGGCCGAGTTCCAGGAATGGAAAGCGACGCACAAGCCGCACGACCTGTCGTTCTTCCTGGTCGGGCGCGAACTCCAGAACGCGATTGAGCGTATCCTGCCCAGCAAAGACCAGAGCGGCGTTGACGCCCAGGGCGTGTACCGCGGTATCGATGACTGGCTGCAGCTTCGCGAGTACCGCTACGTCGTGTTCGACCTCGATTATGATGAAAACGCCCGGGCATTCACGATTGCCGCGGCGTTCAAGACGCGCCGGCAGACGCGGTTGCTCGAGAAACTGGCGATTGAGCCTGCGGATTTCAAGTTGCTCAAGTACGTGCCCACGGGCGCGGTCATGAGCATGGGCGTGCAGCTCGGCGACGCCAAGAAGACCTTTGAGAACCTGAAAGAACTCTCGTACGACGTGGAAGGCTGGTACGAGGAGGTAATGAAGGGCTTCGGCCGCAAAGGCTCCGTGCCGCCGGATTTCCCGGACGAGCCGCCCCCGCCCGACGACGGCATTGAGCCCAAGTCCGTGCTGCCCGGCATGACGCTCGCTGAGTTGCTGCAGATGGCCGGTGAAGGCGAGACCTCGAGCGAGCGCGACAGCGAGATTGACCGCATGCTGGCCAAGCTGGACGAAGCATTGGCTGAATACGGCACCACGGTTGACGAGATTCTCTCCGTGCTCGGCACTGAGCTGATTGTACACCTGACGCCAGACCTGGAGCGCGCCAAGACCAACGTCTGGGGCACACCCAACATGGGCGATGTGCTGGGCTCAGGCGCTCTTGGTGTAGTCATCGGGCTGAAAGACATCGAGAAGGCAAGAAAGATCATCGCAACCGCACGCGAGAAAGATCCGCGCGGCGCCTTTCGCGGGTTTGAAAGCCTAGATTACCAGGGCCGCACGCTGATGCTCAGCGCTGAGCATCCCTTTGGCTGGTGCTTTACCGACAACGCGCTCGTGATCACCATCGTGCTGGGCCTGAAGGACCAGGATGCAACCGCGCCGGTGCTGGGCGGTATCACGGCCATGATTGACGCTTCGCGCAAGACCGGCAGCGGCGGCGCGTTCGTCGCCAACGGCAGCAAGTTCCTGGAAGTGGACGTCGGCGCCTTTTCTCGCCTGGAAAAACAGCTGGCCGATCACCAGTCCCACAAGCTCGACCGCTACGCGCAGCCGCCCCTGGAGTCCAGCCCGACCCGTTTCATGGACGGCATGACCGTTGCGCTGCGCCTGAAGGAGTACAAAGACGGCGTCGAGATCGCGATGCGGGTCGCCGGCCTGCCGGACCTGTGGCAGTTCATCAACGGCGAAGCGGCCATGATCGGCGGCGCCGGCAATGCCCGTCGCAATGGCTACAACTATGGCGAAGAAAACCTGCGCAACCTTTCACGCGTTCTGCGCGAACGCGCCGAGGCCGAACAGAGCGTAGACCTCGATGAAATGGTCAAAGCGGGCGTGATGCGCGGTGCCGCACTGCAACTGCCCTTTGACAGGCGCTGGAAAGGCGAACTGGAAACCCTGGGCTGGATCACACTGGACCAGGTCACCCGCGACAAGGACGGCAAACTGCCCGAGTGGGTAGACGCCAAAGCCGCCGAAATGATCGAAGCGAACGAAAAGGCCGCATGGCGCTCGCTCAAGTTGATCGACGGCAATGTCGCCGAGCTGGTCCGTAAGTACAAGACCGGCTTCATCGTTGCGTACCAGGAAAGCCCCGACACGCTTGAGGGCCACATGGTGCTCTATGCCGACGGCCAGGTCGGCTGGCTGGGTGCGAATGCGTTCAAGGAAGCCATGAAACTGAATGCCGAAGGCAAGCCGGTGCCCGCCGAAGAAAACTGGCACGACAGCACAGCGCCCGAAGACACCGGCGAGCGCCTGCCGCCCGATGACCCATGGAACCCGATGGGCAAGTAGCCGGGAGTGCACAGAAAAAAGGGGAAGCGGACACGGGAAGAAACTTCCCACTGCCGCTTCCCTTCTGCGTTTGGGTTATGCCGCGATCGCGACGGCTACTTCGGTGCGGCGGTAGTAAGTCACCTCAAGGCCAAGCGCTGCCAGTTCTTTGACCAGCGCTTCTGCGCGCTTGCGGCTGTCGAAGGTCTGGCTGTGGACCATGCCCTCCGTGTTGCGGTAGACAACGAGGTGCGGGCTGAACTCGCGCAGCACAATCTTGTGGCGGTCAATGCCGCGACGACCCTTGATGGCCAGCTTGCGGCGACGCTCGCCGCGCGACTTTTTGGTGCGCGTGAGTTCCGACGTGCTTTCCAGCACGTCGTCTTCGTCGCTGAACATCTCGTCCCAAAGGCGGTTGAAGCCGCCCTTTGAAAACGCCGACTGCAACTTCCGAACATCCATCAGGTTCAGGCCCTTGCCGAACTTCTGGCGTACGGCGCGTGACAATTCTCCTGCGTTGCTCATGCCGCCCGCAATCAGCGCGGCGACGAAGTCTCTTCTCTCGCTCATGACGAATCTCCTTGTGTTCTCAAGAACAATCTGCGGCACCTGCCGGCGCCCCAATGTCTTCGGATGCTTGTGCCTTGCGGCTTTAGCCCGAGTTAGCATGGTGCGGGTTGGGCAA
Organism: Planctomycetota bacterium; assembly: GCA_020849795.1. Taxonomy (GTDB): domain Bacteria; phylum Planctomycetota; class UBA8742; order UBA2392; family UBA2392; genus JADJRK01. Next base: position 54,042 of record JADZFR010000040.1, read on the forward strand.
TTCTGTCGATAACGGGATAATTGGTTGCAGCGCTGCGGGCAATGCTCGCTATGATGGCGCGTTCGATTCCGGACAGATTGTGGACCGAGACACGTCAGACACCCAGAGAAAGAGGTAACCCGTGGTAGAGCAAACACCTGCGCGCAAAATGCGCATCGCCATGGTTCATCCGAAGTTTCCGCCATCCTTCTGGAGCTTCGGCTTCATCAAGGACATTGGCGGCTTTAAGACAGTCATGCCGCCGCTTGGGCTTGCAACGCTGGCTGCCCTGACGCCGCCTGAGTACGACGTCGTCATCGTTGACGAGAACATCGAAGAGATCGACTTCGACATCGATGCCGACATCATTGCCTTGTCGGCCATGGCCATCCAGGAAAAGCGCCTGTTTGAAGTCGCCGATGAGTTCCGGCGCCGCGGCTACTTCGTGTGCATGGGCGGGCCGATCTGCAACGTGCTGCCCGGCCGCTGCCGCCCGCACTGCGACGTGCTGTTTGAAGGCGAAGGCGAATACAACTGGAAGATCTTCCTTGAGCAGTACCAGACCCGCTCGCACAAAGACTACTACTGCCAGGAAGAGAAGATCGACATGCGCGACACTCCGCCGCCGCGCGTGGACCTGCTCAAGACCGGCAACTATCGCCTGGGCTGTATCCAGACCACTCGCGGCTGCCCGTTCAGTTGCGAGTTCTGCGACATTATCGTTACGTACGGCCGCAAGGTGCGCGCCAAGCCCATCGAGAACGTCATCGAAGAACTCGAGAACTGGGCCAAAGCCGGCGTCGACTTCATCACCATCGCCGACGACAACCTGGTCGGCGACCGCGTGTACGCCAAGAAAATGCTCAAGGCCGTCGGCGACTGGAACCGCGCCCGCAAAGTGCCAATGAGCTTCTTCGTCGAGATGAGCATCGACGCGTGCCGCGACGTCGAACTTCTTGAGCTGCTGCGCTGGGCCAACGTCACAGAGGCTTTCCTTGGTGTCGAGACACCGCGCGCAGCCGGCCTGAAGGAAACCAAGAAGTTCCAGAATGCGGCCACGCCACTGGTGGATGCCATCAAGATCATCCAGAGCTACGGCATGGTCACGGTGGCGGGCATGATTGTCGGGTTTGACAACGACGACGCGGCAATCTTTGAGGATCAGTACAACTTCCTGCAGGAAGCGGGCATCCCGATCGTCATGCTGGGTATCCTGCAAGCCATCCCGCGCACGCCGTTGTACGAGCGGCTTGAGAAAGCCGGGCGCCTGCGCAGCGCGGCCCAGGGCAACAATACGCTCAGCTTCACGAACCTTGAACCGTTGCAGATGAGCTATGAAGAACTCATCAACGGCTACCGCGAACTGTTCGCGCGCATCTACACATGGGAAGCTGTCGGCGACCGCTGGCTTGCGAACGTGCGCCAGTGGGGCCGCAAGCGCATTGTCCCGGCGCACATTGGCAAAGCCGGCGAAAAGAGTTTCGCCGACGCGCCCGAGCGCAAGTGGCTTCAGAAGCCGCTGGGTCGCTTCAAGTTCCAGCTTGTGCTGGCCACGCTGATGATCCTGAAGTACTACTTTGCGGGTGGCAAAGCAAAGCGTCGTTTCGCCTTCCGCATGCTCTGGAACACGCTGAAGCTTGCGCCCAGTGCGTTGCTGCAGACGCTGAACTACATGGCCTATTTCATTCACCTGCGTGAGTACGCTGACCGTGTCGTCGCCAAGCAGTACCGCTTCGACTACATGCTGACGGAGGCGAACCAGCAATTGCACGCCAACAAGTTCGGTGAAGGCGGCAACGTCAACATGGTCAAAGCCGAGAAGAAGGCGGCAACCAAGATCAACGTCAACGATGCATACGCCGGCGCCGAGGTCACATCCGACGTGGCCGACACGCTGGAAGCGGCAACCAAGTAAGCCCGGCCGATCCTCAAAGACGGGGGCGCGAAAGCGCCCCCGTTTCGGCTTTCGGTTCCCGTGCTGAAAAGTCACAATGCCGCCGGAGAGCCCGTTGAAGCAATCTCGCATTCTGATGCTGTTGCTTTCCACGCTTGCGCTGGCCGTCGCCTGCGCCTGGCTGGTGTTTCTGCCTGACGACCCCAAGCCAACATTCAGCGCGGCTGACCAGGCCCCGGGCCTTGGCAACCAAAGCCCGGACGCAACACAGGCAGACGCCGACCCCGCCGATACACAGCCGCAGGCCACCCCCGCGGTCACGCTCACCGAACAAGAGAAGGCAGCCGCCGAGCAAGCCCGCTCGGCAGAAGCAGCCGGCACGCCGGGTTCTGCGGGCAGCACACCCTCCGGCACGCCGCCCGCTTCCACGGGTGGCAAAGGCAGCACACCATCCGGAACCAGCAGCGCGGCCGCAAACTCTGCCGAGACGAAACGCCCTCCGACGCCCCGCGAGCGCGAAGAAGAACGCCGCCGCACGCAGGGTCGCCCCGCCCTGGCCGAGCGCATGTCACGCGCGCCGGGGGCAAGCGGCGGCAGTGCGGCGCTTGCCAAGTCGCCCGTCCAGGAAAAGTGGGACGAGCAATGGACCAGCGAAGGCATCACGCCGCCGCCGATGACGCCAACACCCGTCACCGGCAAAGTGATGAGCGAGCAATCACGCGAAGGGCTGGGCAACGCCACCGTCCACCTGATGACGTTCTTTCCGCTCGACGGAGTCGCGGGCGGGCCGCTGCTGCCGGTGGTCACGGATCTGGTCACCAACGAGCAGGGCAACTTCAGCGGCGAGGTACCCGCCAGCAAACTCGCGCCCCAGAGCTTTCCCGTTGCGGCCATCGGCATCAGCTGGGACAGCAAGCGCATTCTCGCGGCACAGCCGCTGACCGTGCTTGAGGCCGGCAAGCAAAACGCGCTGGGCATCTTCTGGGCGCCGGATTACCCGTACACGCTCAAGTGCGACGCCCGGCAGTTCAACGGCACGCTCAGCGTGGTCTCAACCGGCGACGTGAACCCGCAACGCGTGCACACCCTCAAGCGCGCCGATTTCCTGGCCTCATTTCCTGCGTTCAACGTAACCGCGATGCAGGCGCAACCGGCTGAGGGCGCGCCTGAACCTGGCCATGCGCAACTCATCGGTACCTGGGGCACGAGCAGCATGCCCTACATCAGCCTTCGCGACGGCACTTCTCTGCTTCGCACGCAGCGCCCGAAACTGGCGTCTGTCGTCAGCAACGGGGGAAGCGGCGTTCCGCAACAACTGCCGGCGCCATTCGATACGCTGATGTTCACGAACGAAGCCTACAAGCCGATCGGCGGCATGGTGATCGACACCCAAGGGGCGCCGATCAGCGGCGCAGTCGTTGCCACACAGGGCGGCGCAATCGGCCATAGCGCGGTCACGGACGTCGGCGGCTGGTTCTTCATCGAAAACCCCGATGAAAAGACCAGCTCATTGCGCGTCTCCCATGACCAGTACATCGAGGTGCTGCAAGCGACCACTCCCGGCAACACCGACCTGCGCATCACCATGGACAAGCGCCGGCCGCGAGTGCGACTGCACGTGACCGACCGTGTAACCGTGGCACCCATCACCGAGCTTACGGTCAACGTGATCGGCTTGTACCCATGGGGCAAGAGCAAGGGCAAACCAATGCCCGAGGCGTTCGTGAACCTGACAGCGTCGGACGGCCACTACCTGCTGGATTGGGAGCACGAGATCAAGTCGATCACCCTCGAGAAACTGGGCTACTTCCCGAAGTTCATCGACAAGCCGTCCACCACTGAGGAACTGGCGGTCGAGTTGTCGCCCGGGCGCAACCTCGAGATGCAGCCGCGTAACTACAGCGCCGTCGAACAGACCGACCGCTGGTTCCCCGACGCCAACCAGGGCCCCGGTGTTTACACGGCCTGGTCGCACCACTGGATTGAGTACGAAGTGGATTTCGGCGACGCGCCCGCGCAGGGCGAACAGGGCGGCTTCTTCGACATAGTGCTTGGCTGCACAAACCGGGGCATCGTGGACAACGAGTATCGATTCAGCGTCGACGTCTACGTCGACGACGTGAAGAAGAAAACGCTGTCGATCATGGCCGACAGCCTGACCATTCGCGAAGACCGCGCCAGTCTGGGCGCGCTGAGCGGCGTACACCGCGTGAGGCTGGTGTGGACGAACGACAAGTGGATCCCGGACCAACTCGACGCCAACATCCGCTACGCCACACTGAAGTTTCTCGAACAACCGAAGTAGCACCCGCGTTCGTCGCGACACGCCGCATTGTTCGGCCGGTACTTCCACGCCCTGCGCGACATTACAGCCACACTCGCGCACGCTCAGACGTCCAACAAGAGTCAGGCGCGTTTCGGGCTTGTTCCCAGCAAGAGCAGCCGCTCGGCGAGCTGCATGGCATCGACGGGCCAGACCGGTTTCGGACGCACCGGGTAGCCACGGCTGTCGCCAGGGAGCGGCCGGCAGGAGAGCACCATGTGTCGCCATTGCGCGGGTACGTCTTGACGGCGACGCACGGCACCGAGTAGCGCGCCGGTGATGGCCGCGTTGGTGTCCGTGTCGCCGCCGCGCATCACGGTGCGCACCACGCCCTCTTCCAATGATTCGGCATGCAGCAACTCGTAGAAAGCGTTCTGCAGTGCCACGCGCACCCAACCCTGCTTTGAACCTTCACAGGTCGGCGCCGAGTCGCGCGCAGCTTCCAGCGTTGCCAGTACGTCGGTGTGCAGGCCGTTTGCACTGGCCCAGCCGTTCGCAAAGTCAACGACTTCACGGGCCGACGCTCCCGTCCTGATTGCGTAGGCAATCGCGACTACGAATACGGCGTTGGCATCGCGGCAAACCGGGTTGGGGTGCGTCAATGCGGCGTCTTCGCGGGCCCACGTAGCCGCCTGCTCGGGCTTCGCGTTCCACGCCAGTATCCCCAGCGGGCTGACCCGCATCAAAGCGCCATTGGCCTGGCTGTCAGTGCTCGCGTGCTTCAAAGCAGCGACCGCCGCAGATTGCCCGGCCTTGGCGGCAGCCCTCGCCGGGCCCAGTGCTGTGCGCGTGGTGTTGCCGACATCGAACGGCTTCGAGTCCATCCACCAGGCGTATGCCTTGGCTGCCGCTTCCTGATCGTAGCCCTGCGCCATAACTATGCTGCGTGCCAGCAGCAGCGCCAGTTCGCTGTCGTCGGTGGGTTGTCCAGCCAACGTGTTCCACGTTCCGCCGTCTTTGAGTTCGCGCACGCCGCCTGGGTACTGCCTCGCAATTGCGGCCGCGGACTTGAACTCCACCAGTTGCCCCAGGGCATCACCCGCGCACTGCCCGAGCAGACAACCCTGTGCGCGCGAAAGTACGTCGGCGTCGGCGATACTTGCACCCTTGGTCGGCCGCACGAGCGGCCACTCAGGTTCCGCGTCGGGGCCGCCCCGCAACACGCTGCGAAGGTTACGTGACGCCAGATTCGCAACTACAGCTGCCGACCCGGCAATACAGTCGCCGCCGTGAGTAAGGTGCCCGCTGCGGCCGTAGGTCACGGGCTTGCCGTCGGTTGCACACAGGTCCATTCCCGCGCCGCGAAGCAGCGCATGGCCGGCCGCAACGTCGAGTGCGCCGGGGCCATTGAGTGACGTCGCCGCATCGGCCTCGCCAGCCGCGACAAGTGCCAGCCGGTAGGCGACGCTCGGCATCGGCAGGAAGCGCGCAGGATGCAGACTCGCCGCGTTGGCTGCCGATTTGCGATCCGCATCCTGTGAGACAATCACAACGCTGTAGCTCGACAGGACGGTCGGCTGTGCCGGTGTGATGGCGACACCGTTGCGCGTAAGGGGCCCGCAGCCTTCGGCCCACGCGAAGAAGTCCCCGTTGTCGTCAGGCGCCAGCGGGGCGAACACCACGCCCAGCACGGGCACACCATCGCGCAGCAGACCGATCGAGACAGCGCTGCCCCGCCAGCCCTTGAGGTAGGGAGATGTCCCGTCGTTCGGGTCAATCAGCCAAACATGCGCCTCAGCGTCAGCCGGCGGCCGGTTCTTGTGCGGGAGTTCTTCGGCAATCACGCCGTAGTCAGGAAACGCGGCGTCCAGAGTCTCGCGGATGGCGGCTTCAGCCTCAGTGTCGACGGGTGCTTTGCTGCCGCTGCCGCGGGGCCCTCCGGGGCGGTGGAAGTCCTGCGAAATCAGGTCACCGGCGATGCGCGCTGCCTTGACCGCTGCTTCGAGTTGTTCGGCGTAACTCATGGCTGACCCTTGCGTGTGCTGCAACCGGAGTATAGCGGTCAGCGCGACAACCGCCGGGGAATGTCGCACCTGCAGGGTATGCTGGTTGCAAGGAGACCGAATATGAAACCGTCCGCCAAGACTGAGCTTGAAAACCTGCTGCCCGGCTTGCCGTTCTGGAGCAATCACGAATTCAGCCAACTGTTGAAGTCACTGCCCGACAACGCGCCGCCCAAGGCTCTGCGCGCGCTGCTGGCCCAGGCTGCCGACCGCCTTGGCAGTGCTTTGAATGCGCCAAAGTACCGCGTGGTTAACTACCGGCTCACAAACGCATCCAAACCGACCCAGTGGGACGGCGAACTGGTGGCTGAAGAGGGCGATGGCTCGCGCGAAGCCTTCTTTGTCCGGTACACGAACGGCTCATTGAAGCTGTACATCGACGACATCATGGTCGAGTACATCGAGGTCGAGGACGCCTCCGATCCTGACACCCTGCCCATCGAACGCGCGGCCCAACTCCTCGCCCGCGTGCTCTTCTTCCCCAGCATTCCCGGCGCAAAACTGCAGCTCCTGCAGTAACTACGTCAATCATATTGTGCGCCGCATGGCACACGCCAAAGTTTGCTTGGCGAGCACAAACGAGTGGGCAGGTCACTGTAATCACCCCGGTTCAAGGAGGTTGAGCATGGCATCCAGAGCGTCCAGATTCATGTCGCGCAAGCGCATCGACAGTCCCTTCTTGGACACGCAGGACGTCAAGGCCAAGGAGCTTTACTTCTTACAGGTGCTGAAAACCGAGCTGATCAGCACCGGGTGCGTGCTGGCAGTCCCGGAGCCCGACTACGGAGATGACTTGTGGGTTCTGCCCGATGGGACAGACATTCCCATTCGATGCCAATTGAAAACTGCTTGGAGCTGGCGGGGGAAATCCCAAAGAAGCTACGTGTTCAACATTAACGAACACAATGTGCGTAAGGCGTCGATCTCTTACCGGTACCTCTACTTTTTCGGCATGAAGCACCCCGAAGGCCCGGTTGGCGGATTTCACGTCGCCTGCCTCGATGGTGGCTTCCTGGATGCCGCCCTGACTTCCAAGAGAATCAGGCGCATCAAGCGCACCAAAGGTGCCGCGTCACCCAGCACCAACCGCATTCGGTTCAACATCATTGAAGTGCCCGCGAGTGAGAAACAACGGAAAACTCGTTGGCTACTGGAGACCTCTAAACAGCGGCGTATCGACATCACGGATCACGTAAGTACGTTCCGTCTGCTCTTCACGGGTCAATCCGGCAACGATCTCATGGACTTTGTCTCGATAACGTGACGTCCCGCGCCCCGTGGATCCTGCGCTACTCGATGGACGCTGTATTTGAACTGAACAGATGCCCGTGAAGCTGGCGGAGGAGGAGGAGTTCGAACCTCAAAACAGTCCGGTGGACTGTTTTGAACGCGCAGCAGCCCGGCCAAAGCCCGCCAGCAAAGGCGGGCGACGCCGGGCGTAAGCGGAGCGGTCGCCCAAACCGCAAGCACGCCGCGTAC
>JADZFR010000041.1 GCA_020849795.1 Planctomycetota bacterium
AACTTTGAGACGTTTGGACATGGCAACCTCCGGTGTTCAGAAGAGACACCGAAAGCGTACAAGACCACGCGACACACTTTCGAAATGGCGGCAACACAACGGCCCGCGACTTCCGTCGCGGGCTTTCAGTTGTTGTCGATCTGGGCTTTTTGCACTTTGCCGCTGTAGTCGATGACGACTGTCTTCAGCTCGCTGAATGCGTCGATCACCGTGGGTCCGCCTTCGCGGTGCCCGTTGCCGGTGTTCTTCCAGCCGCCGAACGGGGTGCTTACTTCTGCCCCTGTTGAGCCCGCGTTGATGTAGCACAGGCCGCAATCGAGATCGACGCTGGCCCGGTGGCAGAGATTGACGTCCTTGCTGATAAAGCCCGCGCTCAAGCCGTACTCGACGCCATTGGCCACGGCAATCGCCTCGTCGTAACTTTTCACTTTGATCACGCTGATCACCGGGCCGAAGATTTCTTCCTGCTCAATGCGCATGCCCGGCTTCACGTTGCTGAACACGGTGGCGGCGTAGAAGTAACCCTTGGCGTACTCGCCGTCTTTCAGCACCTTGCCGCCGCACTCAAGCTTCGCGCCCTCTTTGACGCCCACCTGCACCATCTCGTCGATCTTGCGCAATTGCTGCTCGTTGATGATCGCGCCGAAAAAGCTGTCGGGCTTGCTGCCGTGTCCGACTTTCAGCTTGGGCGCGCGATCGACCAGCATCTTGACGAACTTGTCATGCACAGCCTCGTGGACGATCACACGCGAACACGCCGTGCAACGCTGGCCGCTGGTCCCGTAGCCCGCCCACATTACGGCGTTGACGGCAAGCTCAAGGTCGGCGTCTTCCCACACGATCACGGGGTTCTTGCCACCCATCTCAAGGCTGACGCGCTTGTTCAGCGGCGCCGCTTTGCTGGCGATGCCCAGCCCCGTCTTCGTGCTGCCGGTGAAGCTGATCATGCGCACGTCCTTGTGCGTCACCAGCTTGTCGCCGATCGGGGCGCCGTGGCCGATTACCATGTTGAACACGCCAGCCGGCACGCCCGATTCGATCAGCACTTCGGCCCAGCGTTTGCCCAGCAGCGTGGTGTCTTCGGCGGGCTTGAACACGATGGTGTTGCCCATGACCAGCGCCGGATAGCTCTTCCAGCTCGGGATTGCGATCGGGAAGTTCCACGGCGTGATCAGGCTGCACACGCCCAGCGGCTGGCGAATCGTGTACATGCGCTTGTTCGGCATTTCGGCGGGGATGGTGTGGCCCCAGCCGCGGCGGCCTTCGGCGGCGATGTAGAATGCCATGTCGATCGCTTCCTGCACGTCGCCGCGCGCCTCGGCGATGGGTTTGCCCATCTCGCGCGACATGAGCTGACTGATCTCTTCTTTTCGCTTCAGCAGGATCTCGGCGCTGCGCACGATGACTTCGGCGCGTTTGGGCGCGGGCGTGGCTTTCCATGCGGGGAAAGCGGCCTTGGCGGCGGCAATCGCCTTGTCCACGTCGTCGTTGGTGGCCTGGTTGAATTCGGCAAGCAGCTCGCCGTTGGCGGGGTCGCGGCTGTCAAGTTTCTCGCCCGACGCCTCGACCCACTTGCCGGCGATGAAGTTCTGTACGCGTTCAGTCATAAAGGCCTCCGCGCGCAGACTAGCAATCATGCGCGCGACTTGCAGAGCGTGTCACGACAAGCGGCAACACCCGGCAACCGCATGCGTCGGGCTAGGGCTTCCAGGTGTCCATCGGCACCGGCCCTGCTTGTGGCGGCGGCCCCTCGGGCGGGGGCTGCCACGCCGTTGCGCCGGGCAGAAACGCGGGCGGCACCGAGGGGGCGTTCATGACCTCCGGTGGCTCCGGCTGTGCGGCTTGGCGCGCGAGCTCGTCGAACTGCGCCTTGATGACCGCGCGTTCGTTGGCGCGCTTGATCAGGTAAATGCCGACGGGGCCGCAGGTCTGGCCCAGGATGTAGGCTTCGATCGTGTTGAGCGCATCGGGCCGCGCGATTTTCGTGGCCCAGATCGCGAACGGAAAGAACAGCACAATCCAGGTGCACAGCACGCCGATGGCGCCAACCATCGGGCTGTTGAAGTTGAGCGAAAGTTGCAGCAGGTACATGCGTTGCCCCTGGCCGCCGATTAGATTGGCCAAATGCCCGTGATCGGCCCGTCACATCCTTGCCTGATCTTCTTCCGCGAAACGGGTGGCGGCAAGCTTGATCCCGGCATCGACGGCGTAATCGGTGATTCCTTAGGGGCCATGTTGCGGGCCGTCGAAGTGAACAGTGCCACAGATGCAACTGCTGACGCAGACCTGCTCATCTTGCCGTCCCACGAAATCACGCACCGCCAGCTTGTGGAAGCTGCGGCCCGCAGCGGGTTGCCGACGGCGTTGTGCACGCACGGTGCGACCTTGAAAGAGATCACCCGCGCCGCTGGCTGGCACCAGCTTGCGTTTCGCGGCGGCGAGTACGCACCCGCGCGAGGGCGCATCGTGCTGCAGGGCGGCGGCCGGCTTGTGCTGGTGCACGGCGGCGGAAACATCCGCGCACAGGCCAGAATCGCCGCGCAGACCTTTCTGCCGGTCGGCTATGAAGGCCCGCGCCCCGACCTTGCGGTTGCGGCAGGCGCAATGCTCGTGATTGCGCAGCCGGGGCAGACAGCAGCCATTCGCGAAGCCGAGCAGGCATTGGGCAGCGGCCGCTTGTCTGCGCAAGCCAACGCCATCGGGCGGCGCTGCATCGTTGCGGCGCGGCCGTTGCGGGCAGGCGCAGTGGTTACTCCCGGCGACATTGCGCTGGCACAGGTGACAGGAGGCGAGTTTGCGCCGTATCAACAGGACAGCGTAGTCGGGCGCCGCCTGCTGGCGGATCTGGCGGCAGGCCAACCGTTGCAGAGTGCACAACTGGATGGCACCGAGGCCGAAGCGCCGCAGTGGTTCGCGCCGCGCCCGCCCCGGGCCAAACCGGACTAGCGCAGCATCGTCCCGCACGACATGCACGAGCGCCGGTCGGTCCGCACCCTCGCTCCGCAGCCGGGGCAGCCGATCGTGCCATCCGGTGCGGGCGCCTGCAGTTCGGGTGACGGCGGCATCGGCGGCGGTCCGTTCGATGCGCGAGTGTGAAGCGGGCGGTCACGCAGCCGGCGCGATTGCGCCCACAGCTCGCTGACAAGGGGCACCAGCGCGTACACCGCCAGCAGGCCCGCAAGCATGCTGAGTGTTACGGAAATCGCGAACACCACAGTGAAGCCCAGCCAGCCCGGCGCGCCGTGGTCTTCGGCTTTGCCTTTTCCCCACCAGCCGAACACAGCCGCAAGCACCAGCCAGAAGACCAGGAACCCCAGGCCGGCAAACGCACTTGAAGTTTCCTGTGCAAGCATGTTCATCGACGCATTCTGCGGCTCAAAGCGTGGTCGGGTCAAACACGTTCGGCAGGGGTCCACCGCATGACATGCATGCGCGGCGCCCCGCCTTCACCCGCGCACCACACGCAGGGCAATTGAAATAGCCGTCCGCGTCGGCTGCCACCACTTGCGCATAGGGCTGTGGGGGCAGGTCGGCGGGCGGCATGGCGTGCTGGGGTGGCGGCGCCTGCATGCCTGGCGGAGGCACGCCGGCAGGTCGATACGTCGGATTGGTTCCCATGGGCGGCTGTGGGTGCATGGCACGTCGCGGCGGGGCGTTCATCAGCCGGTCCGGGCGCAGCAGCGGCACAATGCGCACGCCCAGATAGGCCAGAAAGAACCCGGCTGCAAAGCCGACCCACGGGTTGATGCCGTGTTCTTCGGCTTTGCTTTTGGCCCAGAAGCCGAACAGCACATTGGCGGCAACACCGATCAGCACAAAGGCGATGATCTGCCCGAAGCTGAAGGTCGGGGCCATCATCGGCTGCTGCTGCGGGTAAATTTCGTAGTCTTCGATGGGAGGCGGCGGGGCTTGGGCGAGTAAGCTGCCGAGGTCGGCAAGCAAGTTGGAAAGCTGTTCAAGCACGCCTGTCTCCGGCATACAGGACAATCATATCCCGCTTACGCCCCGGGTCAAAATCCGCCGTATGTGCTGGCGCTGGACATGTCGTCGCTGAACTGGATTGCGATCATCAGGATGACCACGCCCACCACCAGGCTGCTGACCAGCGTGGCCATGCGTTTGCGGCCTCTGGGCGTGCGCGGAACAAACACCGCGCCTGAACCCACGGCAATCGCCAGCGGGATGTACCAGTAGATGGTCAGCACATCGCCCAGCCCGTGCCAGATCGAGGCCAGGTGAAACCCGATCTGCTCGCTGACGGGGTCATCGACCGTGGGGCCGCGCAGCACTTCGCGCGGGCCGCGTTTCATGAAGCCCCACACGCCCAGCACGATGGCGGCTTCGACCAGCATGAACAGGTAGTAATACAACGCCTCGGGCAGGCGCGGCGTGGGCAGTGTGTCGTCGCGCTTCTTTTTGCGCTTGCGGCCCGAGGCCTGGTCCAGCATCGCGGCGAGTTCTTCGTCGCTGGGCGCTCTGAGTTGGTCCTTTGCCGGTTCTTCCACGTTTGAATCCATGCATGCGGCAGCAACGAGGCTGATCATTCAACAGGATGCTAGCATACCGTGATGCCGCGCCCCGACACAGAGATGAATGACAGCGGGCAAGACCCGCTGATCGGCAAACGCCTCGCCAGCTACGAGGTGCTTGCCCGCGTGGCACGCGGCGGCATGGGCGTGGTGTACCGCGCGCGGCACGTGTACATCGACAAGGTCGTGGCGCTGAAGGTGCTTGACCCCGCGCTTTCGTCGCGGCCCGACCTGATTGACCGCTTTCGCACCGAGGCCCAGAGCCTGGCCCGCGTCGAGCACGAAAACGTCGTCAAGGTCATCGACATCCTTGAAGACGAAGGCGTGCACTTCATCGTCATGGATTTCGCCGAGGGCGTGAACCTGCGCAACCACGTCAAGCAGCACGGGCCCATGCCCGGCGATGAGCTGCTGTCGGTCGCGCGCCAGACTGCCGAGGCGCTGTACGCCGCACATCGCGAGGGCATTCTGCACCGCGACATCAAGCCCGAAAACCTGATCATGAACAGCCGCGGCCGCTGCAAACTGGCCGACTTCGGCTTGGCGGGCGACCTGCGGCTGATCAGCGAAGGCCACGAGGGGCCGCTGAACTTCGGCACTCCCGCCTACTCCGCGCCCGAGGTGTTGCGCAAGCTGGTGCCGGACAAACGCAGCGACATTTTCAGTTTCGGCGCGACGCTGTATTACCTGGCCACCGGCGAGCCGCCGTTCGGGCAGACCGGCGGCCAGCAGATTCTGCTGCGCCAGCGCCAGGGGGCTGAGCTGCTTGAGGGCAAGCGGCCCGACCTGCCCGGCAAGCTCACGCGCCTGGTGATGGACTGCCTGGCGTGGCACCCGAAAGAGCGGCCCGAAAACTTTCGCGAAGTCATGGAACGGCTGCCGCGCCGCGCCGTGTCGCGGGCGATTCCGGCCAGCGGCACTTCGCCGACCGAGACCACGGGGCTGATCACCAGCGACTCAACCACGACCGAGCTGTCGCCGCGCTCGGCGCGTTTGCTGACCATCGGTGCGGTCGCGCTGGCGGCTGCAGCGCTGCTGACCGTGGCACTGGTGTGGTGGTTCACGCGCGAGCGACCGATGGAGCCGCCGATCGCTGCGGGGAACGACGCGCCGGCGAACGTGGCGCCCGCGCCGGGGAATGGCGCGAACCCGCCGGCAAACACCGCGAGTGATGGCGGCACGCCCGCGCCCGACAAAGCAGTCGAAGAGGCCTTCAACGGCGCCGAACTGAACAGCCGCACCGCCATGGCCCGCGCCGATTACAAAGGCGCGTGGGACGCGTGGTCGGCGTTCATCGACGCGTACCCGCAATCAGAGTTCATCCCCGAGGCCGGCAAGCGGCGCGGCCGCGTGCTGGCACGCGTCAAAGAGTTGCGCGAAAGCGAGTTCAAGAAAGCCCGCGACGCCGCTGACCTGGCATTGGGTGAACGGCGCACCGCCGATGCACTGGCCGCGCTGGACCGCTTTCCGCTTGAGTTGCTGGTGCCCCTGAGCAGCGCCGACGACGTGGCCGAAGCCGGGCAGCTTGATGAGCAACGCAACCGCGTGCTTGGCGTTGAGGCCAAAGACCTGGCGGCGCTGGTCGATCGCGCCGACGCCATGCGCAAAGACTGGCAGGATGCACAGGCCAGGCGCGAGACCCTGTCCGAGTCGCAACGGATGCGCGTGGCACCCAACCTGCTGAAAGAGCGCGACATGGTCGAGGCATTTCTGCCCGGCCGCCTGGCGGACACGCAGGAGAGGCTGGGCAAGCGGCTGGCCGAGTTGCGCAAGCTGCTTGAACAGGCGCATCTGCAGGCGCAGCAGCCGGTGGATGAATGGCGGCAGTTCAACGACGCTACGCTGGGCGCGTGGGCGCAAGAACTGTCGGCGGCGCTGGCCCCGTGCGGCGAATTGCTGCGCAAGCGAGACTTCGGCCGCGCCCTGACGCTTACCCACGGCGCCGCGCGAGACATGGCCAGGCGCCTGTCTGGGGCCAGCATCGCCGACGCCGGCGCCCGCAAGCTGGCAGCGAACTCGAAAATTCTGGCGCATTGTGCGGCGTTGTTCGAAGAAGACATCAAGCTGGCCGATTCACTGCACGCGCTGCTGGAGACTGAGCTGCGAGAGTTGCGCCTGCAGGCGGTATCGCGTGAATTCCTGGTGCATGCCGAAATCGACGCCGAAGGCGAGCGCAGCGCACGCATCACCAAGTACACCGGCCGCGTGCTCAGTGTCGGCAACGGCGACTTTGTCGTGGACACCGAGGTCGGCCGCTTCACCCTGCGCGTGCGCATGCTCACGGTTGCCAGCGTGCGCCGCATCGCCCGCACCGACGACAAGCCGGCCACGCAGCTTGCGCTGGTCGCATGGCTCGCGCTGCAGGGCCGGGGCGAAGACGCGCTGGCTGAGCAAGAGCGGCTTGAGAAAATGGTCAGCGTGACGGCTGCACAGGCCGAGCGCGGCCGCGAACTAACCAGCGCGCTGAAGCCATCACCGGCGGCCCTGCGCACGCTGGATTATCTTGCAGCCAAGGCGGGCCTGATGGCACGCGCAGACTTTGAAGCCGCCCACGGCACGACCAGTGTGCAAGCAAGGCTGCTGGCGGCGCAGGCGGGCGTGGTGGCCCGTGACGCGGCGTCAGGGCAGCTATACATTGAATTGGTGCGCGGCTTGGAAGACCCGGAGTTGATTCACATCGCGACCTATGCCGACGCGCTGGCGCTGGGGCAGCCGCAGGAAAGCGACCTGCGCAACCGCACAGTGCTGGAGCCGTTCAGCGCCGACGCGTTGAGCGCCCTGGCCGCGGCGATCAAGGCCGAGAACATCCACGGCGCGAGGTTGCTGGCGGGGCGCGCGTTGATCCTGGACCCCGGCCACGAAGCAGCCTGGGACCTGCTGAAGTGAGCCCGTGCCAACGTGCATCAGCACTCAGGTGCATGTTGAAGCGCACGCAGGCCAGGGAAAGGACGCGCCCGCAAGGCGCAAAGTCGTCCGGCTAGTGGAAAACGTTGGCGCGCCCGTTGCGCCCGTTGATAACGTGGTAGCAGAAGCCAGCCAAAGCAGAACGCAAAGGCCGGGCCAAAGCAGAGAAGCAACCAAACAGCCACCCAATCACAAGAACAAAGGAGCCTGACCCCTTTTTAGTTCCCCACGCACAAGCACGGCTGCCACCCAGGCCCCCGACGCGTACTTCACGGGCACCGGCGCACCGGCAGCCGCGATCGACCAACTGGCGGGAGTGGAAACAATCGCGCTGGGCATGTGCACCACGCTGGACACCAGCACGGGGCTGGAAAGCGACGTCAAGACCACAAAGAACATCGACAAGACCACATCGTCAGAGTACGGCACGGGCGGCGACCGCAATCCGCCGGACAACGGCGACCAAAGCACGGGATCACCGCCGGACGAGAATCCTGAGATCGACCTGACGAAGACGGACGAGTGGGCATGGATAGTTGAGCTGTCCGCGTTGCTGGAACGACTGCTCACATACGGTGGTACGCTTGGCGAAGAGGACCTTCAACGGCTGCGAGAACTGCAAGCCCGCCTCGAAGCGCTTGAGGGCGAGAATCTGGACGATCGCAGCGGGTACTACGTGAGTCAGGCCTTGTGGTGGATTCAAACTGTGATCATTGACGTGGAAAAGTCAATGGACGGGTCCGGCGACAGTTCTGACGGCCCGCCACCGTCTCGAAGGCCGAGTCAGACATCCGCGGTGGGCGGAGGCGCGAGCGACGAAGAGCGCACCACGTTCGAAAACGAGCAACGCGGAATCTCGGGCCAAGACTCGTCGTCGAACGGCAGTTCGTCGTCACAGCCAACGCTGCGACCAGGCAGAGACAGTCTCGGCGTGGCCATCATCAAGACTTTGACCGGCTATGACATCTTGGACGGTTTCACTGACAAGATCGTTGAATACACGTTCAAGACAGACTGCACAGGCAAGAGGATCGGTCTGGTCGGCGGGACAGCCGCCGCGCTAGGCGACCATGTCGGAGTCCGCAACATAGGCGATGGAATCGAAGGGCTTGGCGGGCCGGACAAGACAACCGCCGCCCTCCAACTGGGAACAGGCTTGCTTCAATACGCTGGCTCGTGTGCGGCGGCGTCCGGCATCGCGGGCGGCTTCAACAACACAATTGGACGCACGGGCAAGACTCTGGCGTCGGGCCAGTGCTTCGTTGCAGGTACACTGATTCTCGTGCTGACCAGCGAGTGTGCGCCGGAACAAGCCCACACCGCGCTCGTCAGAGGGGCAAAGCCGGACGACCTGTGCGAACCCAGACCGATTGAAATCATTAAACCCGGCGACTGGGTGCTGAGCCGCATGGATGGCCAGCCGGACGCGCCTCTGGTGTTCCGCCAGGTCGAGAAGACTTTCATAACCACAGCCGACGCTCTGGTGGATGTCTCGGTGGTGAATACCAGATCCAGCGCCAGCGGAACAATACGAGCCACAACCGGCCACCCGTTCTGGGTGATTGACACGAACGGCTCACCGGCCCCGATTGCCGACGCAGGTTCGCCGCATTTCGCAAAGACCGTCACCTACGCGACAGACTCAAGCGGCAACACTGTGCACGCTAACCAAGGCTGGGTATTCGCCACCGATCTCAACACAGGCTACACACTGTCGTCAGCCACCACAGCCAACCCGGTCGAGACCGCCCACGTCTGCGGATTCGAATGCCGCGCGACCAAGGTCTATAACTTCCGGGTATCGGAAACCCACACCTACTTCGTAACCCCAACCGGAACCCTCGACACAGCAACTTGGGTCCACAATCAGAACGCCGGAAAGGCGCCCGATCCAGGCAAGATCACGGGTCATACAAATCATGGATTGCATCAGGTCATCGGTCGAGATGGAGGTAGGGGTGTCCATCCCAAGGCCATTTTGGACGCAGTAACTAACCCTAACAAAGTCGTTACGCAGTCGAACGGCACTATTCAGTACAAGGGTGCTAATGCGACAGTCGTGCTAAATGGCGACGGAAAAGTGGTTACCGCGTGGGGAACGCCAAGGAACCCAAGCCCATGACCAACATTGACCAAATCCATATTCACCTGAGTTCAGCACAATTAGGACAAATACTACGGGAAGTGCTGGCAAAACGTAGCCCACACTTCCTCAGAATACTTGTGAGTGATAGGGAAGCAGTGGTGTCGATAGCGCAGCTAGGAGTAATTCAAGATGTGATTGGGGACGAATTGTGCGAAACAGGCATTCAACCCAATGGCGAGCCAAGTGTGCGCGGACTTCTGCTGGAGCAGCTAATTGACACATTCAGTCCATATGGCCACTAACCGGATCAGGATCGAAAGGGGCAAAAAACACCAGAGCAATGGGGAGGTCCTTAGCTGTCCCAGAGCGAAGAAACTGAGAGCCTGTTTGGAAACACGAAAGTTCGTAACTGCTTTCTGCCGATAGCGATGTGAACCCTTGTTCACTCGCGAAAGGCGGATCATGCAGACCCTTCGTTATGAAACTGATCTTACCGATGCCCAATGGGCGATCATCGAAGCCCTGCTCCCCCCTGTCCCTACCGAGAATGCCGTCGGGCACAGTTTGCGTACCGAAACATCCGGGGAGTTTCGACGGCACGGCGTAGTATCTTGGCCGGACTCGCTCAGTCTTGAATGTAACCGTCAGGGCAGGCAAA
>JADZFR010000042.1 GCA_020849795.1 Planctomycetota bacterium
CCCCCCCCCCCCCCCCCCCCCCCCCCCCCCCCCCCCCCCCCCCCCCCCCCCCCCCCCCCCCCCCCCCCCCCCCCCCCCCCCCCCCCCCCCCCCCCCCCCCCCCCAACTCAATTCCGGGAAATCTTTTGGAAGGTCGCGCAAGGTTGCAATCGGTGCATCTATACCGAGGCTTCGACGCGTTTGCGGATGTCTTCTACGTCGGGGTCGGGGATCGCTTCGATCAGGCGCTTGGTGTAGGCGTGCTGCGGGTTGCGATAGATTTCGTCGCTCGAGGCGTACTCGACTATGTGGCCGCCGCGTTCAAAGTCGGCTTCGCGTACGCCTTCGCGCTTGCCCTCATTCCACAGCTCTTTCAGCGTCGCGCCCGGACACATCACGGCGATTTCGTCGGCGATGAACTTCACCACGCTCAAATGGTGCGAGATAAAGATGTAGGTCAAGCCGAACTCGTCCTGCAAATCCAGCAGCAGGTTCAACACGCCGGCCTGCACACTCACGTCCAGCGCGCTGACCGATTCGTCGCACACGATGAACTCAGGCTCAACCGCCAGCGTGCGCGCGATGCCAATGCGCTGGCGCTGGCCACCGCTGAACTCGTGCGGATAGCGGCGCAGGAAGTCGGGCGACATGTCCACCTTCTCAAGCAGCCACGCCGCGCGTTCTTCGCGGCTCTTGCGGCTTCCCTGCAAACCATGGACCATCATTGGCTCCATGATCGCGGCGCCGATGGTCATGCGCGGATTGAGGCTGCTGAACGGGTCCTGGAAAATGATCTGCATCTTGCGCCGAATGCCGCGCAGTTCCGCGGCCGGCATGCCCGTGACTTCGCGGTCGCCGTAGAACACACGGCCCTCGGTCGGCTCGACCAGCCGCAGCACGGTGCGTCCAAGCGTGGTCTTGCCGCAGCCGGATTCGCCCACCAAGCCGATGGTGCGGCCCTTCTTGACGGTCAGTGTCACGTCGTCGACGGCTTTGACGTAGCCGACGGTGCGGCGGAACACGCCCTTCTTGATCGGGAAGTAGGTCTTGAGGCCTTCAATGCGCAACAGCGGCGAGTCGTAGCCCGGAAAGTCTTCGCGGCGTTTCTCGGGGCGCTTCTTGCCGGGGATTTCCAGGTTGGGGTCCGTCGGGTCAAGGCTGATGCCGCGCTTTTCGGCTTCGACAAAGTCCTCGACCGTCGGCAGACGCTCGGCCTTAGTGGTCAGGCGCGGGCGGCAGGCCAGCAAGCCCTTGGTGTACGGGTGGTGCGGGTTGGCGAAGATGTCCAGCACGCGGCCGTACTCGACGATTTTGCCGCGGTACATCACCGCCACCTTGTCGGTCACCTCGGCCACGACGCCAAGGTCGTGGGTAATGAACAGCACAGCCATTCTGCGCTCGTGCTGCAGTTTCTTGATCAGGCGCAGAATCTGGGCCTGGATGGTCACGTCCAGCGCGGTCGTGGGTTCGTCGCAGATCAGCATGCGCGGGTTGCAGGCCAGCGCCATCGCGATCATGACGCGTTGCTTCATGCCGCCGGACAACTCAAACGGGTACTGCTTGACGCGGGTGGCGGGGTCCGGAATGCCGACCTCAGTAAACAACTCGACGGTGCGCGCCCAGGCCTCAGACTTGGTCATGCCAAGGTGCAGCGTAAGCGCCTCGACCACCTGAGAGCCGCACGTGAACACCGGGTTCAGGCTGGTCATCGGCTCTTGAAAGATCATGGCGATGTCGCCGCCGCGAATCTTGCGCAGCTCAGGCTCGGGCATCTGCGTCAGGTCGACGTCCTGGCCGGCCTCGTTGCGCCACAGAATCATGCCACCCTCGATGCGACCGGCTGCACTTGGCAGCAGCTTGAGCATCGAGTACGCGGTCATGGATTTGCCGCTGCCGGACTCGCCTACCACGCCAAGGGTTTCGCCTTCGCCGATGCGCAGGCTGATGTCGTCGATGGCTTTGACGACGCCGTCGTCGGTGTGGAAGTACGTGCGCAGGTTGGCGATTTCGAGCAGCGGGTGCGCGATGATCTCGTCCTTGACGGAATCGTGAATGACCTGGAGGTCCATGGCGCGAACGCCGATGGTCTCTTTGGGTGGCAGGTGCATGTGTGTTTCGCTCACCGCTGGCTCCGTGTTGGACTGCGGACTCTAGTCTGGCATGGTTCGGCGCGTCAAGCATCCGTGAAATGTGTTTGATCTACGGATACGAACGAGGGCGGCCATGCCGGAGAAAAGTCGGCCCGGCCGGAAACTTCGCCTCGTTGACAGTGGGGGAGGCGCTGTTACCTTTCCGGTCCAATCGCGCGCAGGTGGCGGAATTGGCATACGCGCCAGACTAAGGATCTGGTTCCAGTAATGGATTGCGGGTTCAAGTCCCGCCCTGCGCACCAGTTTCACGGCCCCGGCCCAAACCGGGGCCGCGTTGTTTTCGGAAGTCACCGGGCGTTCAGTCCAGCAGCATGCGCAGCAGCCCGTACCCGCGCGCGATGCGTTCGCCGCACAGCTTTTCGGCTTTGTCGCGCAGTGCCCGGTGGCGGCGATTGCGCGCTGTCTGTGGGCCCTTGTGGCTACGTTGCTTCCGGGTCGTCCTGTTTCTTGCGGCGCGTGGCTTTCCACCAGCCGGTAGCTTCTTTGATCACGGCGCGGAAGTTGCGAATCAGGCCACGCTTGCGCATCCTGAGCTCGATCAGCTCCAGCAGTTTGCGCGTAGGGTCATCGCCGGGCATCAGCAAGTCGGCCCGTTGCGCGTACTTCATGGCCTCGTCGACCTCATCGTTCTCGAGCAAGGCTGCCGCGTAGTTGGTCAATAGTGTCGGGTCTTCCGGCGCAGCTTCCATGGCACGCTTGGCGCATTCAAGCACTTTGGCGGGCTGGTTCAGGCGGCTGTAGATGCCCGTAAGTTCTTTATCAATGCCGGGCAGCGGGTTGCGTGCGCGCAGGCCCTCCAGCACGTCGCGGGCTTGTTCCCACTTTTCCTGGCGGCGCAGGACGATGCCGAGAAACATCTGCGCCTCGTAGAAGTCTTCAAACTGGTTCAGCAACTGGCGCAAGCCGACTTCGGCCTCGAGCGCGTCGCCTTCCAGCGCGTCGCCGGCGAGCTTGCGGAAGCGAGTCTCGGCGTCCGGGTGTTCGGCAAAGCGGCGCTGGCGCTTGACCAGGTCATCCATCTCGCCGACACCGACGCACAGCTCAGCCTTCTCCAGCGCAGCCAGCGCCCGCTTGTGGCGCCCCGCCGAGTTGAGCGCGCTCGCATGCAGCACGT
This sequence comes from Planctomycetota bacterium, assembly GCA_020849795.1. GTDB lineage: Bacteria > Planctomycetota > UBA8742 > UBA2392 > UBA2392 > JADJRK01. The sequence goes on from JADZFR010000042.1 coordinate 3,244, forward strand.
GCGCGATCGCGTCGCCCGGGTAATCGTCGGCGTAGCGTTCGGCTGCCACCAATGCCTGCTCGGGGCGACTGTTGACTACAAAAAACTCTGCAGTGTCGGCAAAAACTTCGCGCGGCAGCCCCGGCAACTTCACGAGCGCGCTGTAGTGCTCGGTCGCTTTCTCAATGTCACCGCGTGCCCGAAAGTAACGCGCCAGGTGCAATCGCGCCGAGATGCTGTGCGGCTCAAGCTCTAGGGCACGGCGCCACAGCCGTTCGGCGACGACCAGCTCGCCCAAGCCGGCGCTGCTGGCGGCGCTTTCGACAATCGCCTCAACCTTCAGGCTGTCAGCGTCCATCGCCAGTCGCAGCACGCGTTGCGCCTCAAGGTGACGCTCGGCCATGTTGAACGCCTTGCCGGCCAGCAGGGCCGCCTGCTGCCTGTCAGCTTTGGCGGGCGCTTCATAGCGTCCCTGGATCAACTGGCAGAAGGCCTTGGCCGCCTGGCTGGGGTCGCCGGCTGCCAACATCAACTGGCCGCGCACGCGGTGGCTCTTCCAGTCAGGGCCGACCTTTCGCATCACTTTCTCAAGGGCGCCCGCAGCGTCTTTTGCTTCGAACCCGCGCTCGAGAACGAGCACCTGGCACAACTCGCCAAGCCGGTCGCGCACGGCCTGGCAAGCGGGGTCAAGGTTGGCAGCCTGCAGGGCGGGCTCGTACAGGCCGCTGGCATCGCGCGGCACGGCACCGACTTCGGCGGCGAGTGTCAGCGCCCGCGTGACCAGCAGGTTCAGCCAGACCTGAAAGTGCCGGGTTCCGGGGTCATAGTCAGACGACGCGTTCAGGCCAAGCGCACCGGCGATTTCCTTGAACAGGCGGGGCACCTCGTCGCGAAACGTGCCCTGGGTCGCTTCGGCGACAAGGCGCCCGCGTGAGAATGCACCGCCAATGTCGGTGACAGTCACGATCAACTTGATACCGCGGTCGAAGCTGCCGCTGTCAAACAACGGCTCAACGACACCGCTGATCGCGATGTTGAATTCGCCGCTGACATTTTCGCCTTCGCGGGCCAGCCCGGTCACGAACTCGGTGACAGTCTCGGCCGACAACTCGTCGGCAAAGCTGACGAGTTTCCGCCACGCGCCGTCTTCATCGGTTTGGGCGCTGGTCAGGACCAGCGGGTCGGCGCCGCGCGCTTTCAGCCAGTCCGAGAGTTCCAGTGTCACACCGCGCGCGATGTGCGCTGCATGGTCTTCCGCCAGGCGGGTTGAAAACGGGATCAGCGCAACGCTGGTCATGGCCCCATGCTAACTGACGCCCGTGGTTTCGGCTTGGGGAATGTGAGGATGTTACAGTTCGGCAAAGGCGCGTTCGGCTGCGTCGACGGTGGCGTCGATGTCCTTGAACGTGTGGGCATTGCTTACGAACCATGCCTCGAACTGGCTGGGCGGCAGATAGTGGCCCTGTTCGCGCATGATTTTGTGGAACAGCGCAAAGCGCTTGGTGTCGCTGCGTTTGGCATCTTCAAGGTTGCGTACGGGGCCGTCCTGGAAAAACAGCGTCAGCATGCTGCCGCAGCGCGCCAGGTACACCGGCACACCGCAGCGTGCCGCCCCGGTGCGCAGGCCGTGTTCAAGGCGCGCCGACAGCACTTCCAGGCGGCGGTAAATGCCCGGGTTGTTGCGTAACTGTGTCAGGGCAGCAATGCCTGCAGACACCGCGACCGGGTTGCCGCTGAGTGTGCCGGCCTGATACACCGGGCCATCCGGGGCCAGCGCCGACATGATGTCGGCACGGCCTCCAAACGCCGCGAGCGGCATGCCACCGCCGATCACCTTGCCCAGAACGGTAAGGTCAGGCTTCTGTTCCAGCAGGCGTTGCGCGCCGCCCCATGCCACGCGAAATCCCGTCATCACTTCGTCCATGATCAAGACGGCGCCGGCTTCGTTCGTGATGGCCGCAACACTATCGAGATAGCCGCGCACCGGCAGAATCACGCCCATGTTGCCGGCCACCGGCTCAATGATCGTCGCGGCGATGCGGTCGCCATATTTCTGAAACGCGTGCTCGACTGCGCCGACATCGTTGTAGGGCAGCACAATCGTTTCCTGCGCGACAGCATCGCTGACGCCCTTGCTGTCAGGATTGCCCAGCGTCAACGCGCCGCTGCCCGCGGCCACCAGCAGGCTGTCGACGTGGCCGTGGTAGCAGCCGGCAAACTTGACCACCAGGCTGCGCCCGGTAAAGCCGCGCGCCAGGCGCAGCGCGCTCATGGTGGCTTCTGTGCCGCTGTTGGTCAGGCGCACGCGGTCAACGCCGGGCAGCGCTTCGACGATCAGGCGCGCCAGAACCGTTTCGCTGACCGTAGGCGCGCCAAAGCTGGTACTGGACCTGGCAGCGCGCGTGATGGCCGTGATCACGGGCTCGCTGGCATGGCCCAGGATGTGCGGGCCCCACGAGCCGACGTAGTCGATGTACTCGTGGCCCTCAATGTCGGTGACCTTGCTGCCGTAGCCCGACGCGAAAAACAGCGGCGTGTCACCGACGGCGCGAAACGCGCGCACCGGGCTGTTTACGCCGCCCGCGATGTACTTGCGCGCTTCTTCGAAGGCCTCAAGGTTGCTGGCCATGGGTCACCGCGCACGTTCTAGGGTGCGAATGAATCCGATTCAAGCGCTTCGGAGTCATCCTCAGGGTCGCGCACGAAGTTGAACCATGCGCCGGCGCTGTCGGGTTCGGTGATTCCGCGCGGGTGCGTCAGCGGCCAGCGCAGCACGGAAACCGGGTACTGCTTGGGCTGGGCTTGATGATAGCGGCGCCAGACCGTTAGGTGCACATACAGCAGTTGCGCGCCCTCTTTCGTGCGGCTTCGGCGGCCGGCTTGTGCCAGCAGTTCGTCGCCGCGTTCGAGTTCGCCACTTTCGTATGCACGTAGCGCACGCACCGAGTACCAGCTTGAGCGTGTGACCGGCACGCATGCGAACACGCACAAAAAGACGACGGCTGCGCCCGTCATGCCGACAGCGAGCGTGTGCCACAGGTCGAGCTTGCGGGCGTAGCGTTGCTCGAAGTAAAGGCCGAGCACGATACCCGGTACGAACCCGCCAAGGTGGCCCAGCAGGCTGACGCCGGGTCGAAAGCTCTGATACACACCCAGCGCAAGCCAGACCAGCAACATGCGCGCGTGGGGGATCTCCCAAAGGCCGCTGACCCGCCCGCCGGCCTTGACGAAGAAAAAGGCAAGCACGGCGCCGAACATGCCGTACACGGCGCCGGATGCGCCCACCACTGGCGTCATCGGGTCGTAGAACACCATCGTCAAGCCGGATGCGCCAAACAGCGACACGAAGTACACGATCAAGGTCGCGCGCCAGCCCTGCAGGCGTTCGAAGATCACGCCCAGCACCCACAGGCCGTACATGTTGAACGCGATGTGCATCATGTCTGCGTGCACAAACGCGGCGCCCAGCAGGCGCCAGTACTGGCCGTACTGGATGTCGATGCCGCGCGCCCACAGCAGACGCTCGAACAGGCCACCATTGGCGATGTCCAGCATGGCCACGGCGACACTGGCAATGATCAGGCCCAACGTTGCGGGCGGCGTGTACTCGGTGTTGTAGCGTCGCAGCGCCACCGGTCAGGCCTTTTCCGCAACCAGGCGCTTTTCGTCCTTGTTGGGCAGTACGTCGACGTCCATGCTTGCGGTCTGGCCTGACAGCAGCTTGTGAAAGCCAAGGCCCGCCACCATCTCGGCGTTGTCGGTACACAGGTTGAGTGGCGCTGCGGCAAAGCGCGTGTTTTTCTGCGACTTGCAGGCGGCTGCCATCTTCTCTCGCAGCCTCTTGTTGGCTGCAACGCCGCCCGCCAGCACGACACTTTTGCAGCGCGACTTGCGCGTGGCTGCCAGCGTGGCGCGAATCAAGATGTCCACGGCGGCTTCTTGAAAGCTCGCGGCGATGTCGGCCAGCGGCAGGCGCACCGACAGCGTGCGTGTTTCTGACTTCGGCACCGGTGTGGCCGGCGCCCGCGCCGAGATCATGCGGCCGGAGTTCTTCTCGGCTTCAAAAACGAAGCCGCGTTTGCGCAGGTCGTTCAGCACCGCGGTCTTGAGGCCGCTGAAGCTGAGCTGCAGGCCATCAGGGCCGCCTTCGCCGCGAGGAAACGGCACGGCGTCGCGGTCGCCGCCCAGGCTGGTCATCTGGATGGCCGGCCCGCCGGGATAGCCGATGCCGAGCAGCGCCGCGACCTTGTCGAAGCACTCGCCCGCGGCGTCATCCAGCGTGCGCGTGATCAACTTGTGTTCGGTCGGCCCGGTGCTGATAAAGATGTCGGTGTGGCCGCCGCTGACCACGACACTGACGTGCGGATACGACAGGTCCTTTTCGGCCATATGCACGGCATAGATATGCGCCTCAATATGATCGACCGCAATCAGTGGTTTGCCCAGCGACCAGGCAAGCGCCTTGGCGGCACTCAGGCCGACGTACAGGCTGCCGACGAGGCCCGGCTGGTTGGTGGCGGCAATCGCGTCAATGTCGCGCAGCTCGACGCCGGCCTCTTTGCGTACTTTGTCGAGCAACGGCAGCAGCGTCTCAAGATGCACGCGGCAGGCAACCTCGGGCACGATGCCGCCGTACTGGGCGTGCATCTTTTCCTGGCTGGAGCGAGCACCGGCACGAATCTTCCATCCGTCCTCGACCAGCGCGACGGCGGTGTCATCACAGGAAGTTTCAATGCCAAGAATGAGCATGCTCAGCGTTCCGTGTCGGGCCGCAATTCCGGGGCGCAGGATACACGCAACCAGGCGTCGCGGACACCGCACGACATGGTTACTCGCGCGGTTTGACCGGTTCTTTGCCGATGCCGAACAGGGTCATGCCAAGTTCCGACGCGCGCTTGCGGTCGATGCAGTTGCGACCGTCAAAGATCATCGGCACGCGCAACGTCGCCTTGACCTTGGCAAGGTCGGCCTGCTTGTACTGGGGCCATTCGGTCGCCACGATCAACGCGTCCGCGCCGTTGCAGGCATCAATCGGGTCACTTGCGTAGTACACGTCGGGGTGGACCTTGCGGGTGTTGGGCATCGCGACCGGGTCGTGCACGCGCAGCCGGGCGCCCGCCGCCTTGAGTTTGTCGATCAGGCGCAGCGCCGGCGCCTCGCGCAGGTCGTCTGTGTTGGGCTTGAATGCAAGGCCCCACACGGCAAGTGTCTTGTCGTTCAGCACCCAGAGCTCGCGTTCAATCATGTTGTAGAAGCGCTCAAGCTGGCCTTTGTTGGTGTCGCTGATCAGGCGGATCATGGGAGCGTCAACGCCAATTTCTTCGCTGATGTGTGCCAGCGCGTCCACATCTTTGGGAAAGCAGCTGCCGCCATAGCCGATGCCCGCGCCGAAGAAGTGCTTGCCGATGCGATGGTCAAGGCCCATGCCGTTGACGACTTCGTCAACATCGGCGCCGCTGGCTTCGCACAGCCGTGCCAGCCAGTTGGCGTAGGTGATCTTTAGTGCAAGAAAGCTGTTGCTGGCGTGCTTGATCAGTTCGGCGCTGCCGACGCTGGTCACGACGATGGGGCAGTCAAATCCCTTGTACACTTCGCGCAGCAGGGATTCGGCCTTGGCAGAGTCCACGCCAATCACCACGCGGTCGGGCTTGAGCGTGTCTTCGATGGCGCTGCCCTCGCGCAGGAACTCGGGATTGCTTGCGACGTCGAAGTTCACGTCGCCCTTGATGTAGCGGCTCATCGTGCGCTTGATGCGCTCACCGGTCTTGATCGGGACGGTGCTCTTCTCGATGACCAGCCGGTAGTCTTTCAGGTTTTCGGCGATCGTGCGCGCGACCTTTTCGACAAAGCTCATGTCGGCCTTGCCACGCTCGGTGCTAGGGGTGCCGACGCAGATGAAGATCGCCTGGCCGAAGTCCACGGCGTCCTCGGTGCGGTCAGAAAAGTGCAGGCGCTTCGAGGCCTGGTGCTTGGCCAGCAGTTCAGGCATGCCGGGCTCAAAGAACGGCGACTCGCTGCGCTTGAGTTTGGCAAGCTTGTCTTTGTCGTGGTCCACGCACAGTACTTCGTGGCCCTTTTCAGCGAAGCACACCCCGCTGACCAACCCGACGTGTCCCGAACCTACAATACTGATCTTCATGCATCCCTCCGGGGCGGGAGTTTGGGAAACGGCGGGCACAAGCGCAAGCTGTCGCCCCGTGCTATCTCAACAGGCTGCTGCTGCCGCGGGGTGCGCGAAAGGCCACACTCAGGCTGAAGTAGAAACCAACGTCACCATCGACAGCGTCGCGCACAAACACAAAGCCGAGGTCCATTGCCTCAAGTACTTCACGGTGCAGTTCCACGCGCGTGTCGCGAAAGCGCCCGCGCTCAAGGTCAAACTCCTGCTTGGCGTTGATGCGATACAGCTCACTCAGTGTCAGCTCCAGCTGGATGCCAACCACCTGGTGCTGGTGTTTCAGCAGGCGGTAGTAAATGTTCGCCTGGCCGAAGTTCAGTATGTCGAATCGAAAGCTGGCAGACGCGCGTTCCACGTTGCCGGTGTACACGTCAATGAACATGTTGCCCGCAAGCGCGAACCCCGGCGCAGGCCGCCAGTTTGCGGCAAGCTCAAGGTCGCCGAAAAAGCGCCCCCCGTTGTCGCGCCTGCGCTGCGGGTACATCGGGATTTCCGCCATCAGTTCGAAGTAGTCTGCCGTGTGGCGTTTCTCGTCTCGGCCGACGCGCGTTTGCAGCCGGTTGCGCAGGCCCACCCGGATCTCGTGAAACTCGTCCAGCACATCCACCTCGTCCATCGGGATGAACGCGCGGCCCGGGATGTCGTCCAGGCTGTTGTACAGCACGTTGTTGTATCGCACGAACGGCGCAATCACGTGGCGCAGGCCGTCAATGCCGAGCCACGGGATCTTCACGTCGGGGTAGGTACCGGTCAGAAACGTCTGCATGTGCAGACCGATGATCGGCATGATGCGGTACAGGATGCCCCAGTCCTGCCGGTGGTCGCTGCGCAGCCCGGGATAGGTGCCGTCTGACGCCAAGCCGGGGCGGCTTGAATCCTCGGGGATATGCAGAAACCGGTTGGCCACAGTCACGCGCGCGCCGGCATAGGGGTCTATGGCGAATGGGCCGAGTTCGAACGGCATGTTGAACCACGTCGTGCTGTCGGCGCGAGGCACGTACGTCACGTCGCGCTGGTCGCCCTCACCCGGCGAAAAGCGCAGCAGACTTGCCTCGGTGTGGCTGGAGAGTTGCAGCCCGAAGTCACCAACCGATGCGCGCTGCGCGTCAAACCCAAGCGAGGGCAGGTACTCGGTCTTGCTGAGCCACGGGTGAATGCGCGGCTCAAGCAGCAGAAAGTAGTTCAGGTCGCCGTTGCGCTTGGTCAGCAGGATGTAGCTGTCGATCGGCTCGTTGTTGTCGTACTCGCGCTCATAAAACTCGCGGCGGTAGTGGCGATCGGTGTCGTAGTTGAACATGTTGTCGAGCTGGATGCCTGCCCCGAACGCCTGGCTGTACATGCCAAGCATGCGGCCGCGGCCGACCTTTTCTGTGGGGTACCAGCCAAGTTCGCGGGCGCGGTCGCGGTCATCTCCGCGGTCATTGATGTAGGTGCTGCGCACGCTGGCGCGCGCAAAGCGGTCAAATGCGTCAATGCCGCCCCAGTCCATGTTCACGCCCAGCGCCAGGCCGCGCTTCGTGAAGTAATCGACCTGCGGCCCCAACTGCAGCGGGTGAAATGGCGGCTCGGGGTCGGCAAAAAAGTCGTACGTGGCAACGGCATCAATGTAAGTCCGCAGCGCAAAGCCGAAGCGGGTGCTGGAACTGAGCTCGAACTGGCGTATCGGGGGCTGGCTGTCCAGGTCAAATGCGTAGTCTTGCACGGGCAGGGTAAGCAGCGGGTAGTCGAGCACGCGAATGCTGGGCCGTGTGATGTAGGCGGTACTGCGCACGCGCGAGAGCTTCAATGTCAGGAACTGCGCATAGATTGAGTAGCTGGCAACAGCGAGGCTGCTCGAGCTGATACTGCCGTCCTCAAGTTCAATCTCCTGCTCGTGCTGCGTAATTGACATGATGCGCAGGAACTTTGCGCGTGCAAACAGGCGCACCCCGCGCTCCTGCGGCAGCGAGTTCGGTGTGCCGAAGGGCAGCGGCTTGGCGTCTTCGGACGGCGCTGAGCCCACGCTGTCATCGCTGGCCGGGTCTTCGGCATCGGGCGCTGCATCGCCTACGCCCAGACCCGTGCCCAGGGGCAAGCCGTCGTCTTTGCCGTCCGGCGCGGCACCGGAGTGCACGCGCGTGTTGGTTGCGCGGCCGGACAGGTTCATGCCGGTTTCGAAGTTGGCTTCACCGTTGGCGTTGTAGCGCACGATCTTGCTGCGCGCGAAATCAAGAAAGATCAGGTCCGCGCGGATGGTCAGCGACTCTTTGCCGACCGAGTACTGCAACCACACGTTGCCTTCGCCGTAGAATTGAAGGTTCTTGATGCCCTTGCTCAGGGCCAGAAAAGGGTCGTTGGCGTCAACTTTTTCGTCTTCGGGCTCGAACCAGATCAACGCGCGGTCGGACAGCAGGCGCAGCTTCTTTTCTTCGGTGCGGCCCAGCAGGTCGGGCTCGGTGCGGTCGCGGTAGGTCATTTCAATGGCGTAGGGCAGCGCCAGCACCCACGGGCCGTCCTCGCCCTCGCGCCAGATTTCCCAGAACGTCTCCTGGTTCTCCGCGACAACAAACCCGATCTCGACCGAAGGCTTTGCTTGCTTCTCCTGCGCGTGCAGTGCCACACCGCCCAGGGCGGCCAGCATGACAATCAGAAGCACACGCAGTTGATTCATGCGCAAGTCGGGATACCGGGGGTAACCTACCCTAGCAAGGGAAACGACCGAGTCATCGTTCACGCCGGCCAGCTTAGCGCGATGGCGTCGCAGGCGAGTTTCAGGTTGGCGTTGCCATCTACCCTTTCCCGCAGGTCGTCCAGGCGCAACACGGCGGCGGCCATGGCGTCGGCCGAGTGCGCCTCCTGCCCGATCGCGCGTGTCAGCGGCTTGACGTCGAATGCCCCCAGCGCGCCGGCCATGCGGTCACGCAACGCCGCGGTCAGCAGCGCCAGAATATCGCGCAACTGTTCGCGCTTGGCTTCGTTGTCGTCGCCGGTCAGCGCTGCGGTCATCAACTCGGATGCATGAAACGGGTCGTCGCCCACGGCTTTCAGGAAGTCACGGGCGGTTTCAAGCACTTTGCCATCGATCAGGCGCCGCAGCATGCCGGGGCTGCCTTGTGCCGCACGGGACAGGATGGCGCGGCCATCGGGGCTTACCGGCAGGCCTTCCCAGCCTTGTGTCGCGCGCTGCAGCAGCGCGTCGTCCAACGGCGCGAAGCGCACGGGCTGGCAGCGTGACAGAATGGTCGGCAACACCTGCGCCGCATTGTTGGCCAGCAGCACGAACGAGAGATCTCTCGGAGGCTCCTCAAGCGTCTTCAGAAAGGCGTTGGCACTGCTTTCATTGAACCGGTCGGCGTCGGCAACGATGAACACGCGCCGCCCCGGCTCAAGCGCTTTCACGCTTGCCTCGTCGACGATCTCGCGCACCAGCTCCACAGGGAAAGCAGACTTGTCCGCCGGCTTGGCAAAGGACTTCACGCTCGGGTGAATGCCCTTGAGCACCCGCTTGCATTCGCCGCACTCGCCGCAACTCCAGCCGGTGCCCGCTTCGCAGCGTTGCGCCGCCGCAAACTCGAGGGCGACGCCGGCTTTGCCGATACCGTCGGGGCCCATGAACAGGTAGCCGCCGGCCAGTCGCCGCGCTGAAATCGCGCTGCGAAGCCATTGGCGGACGTTGTCGTGGCCGAGCGGACGGATAAACATGGTTCGGATTGTGGAATGTGGGGCGCGGAATGAAAGGCTGTTGCGTCATTTATGACAGAAGCCGCGAACCCGCTTTGCACGATACTGGCTGCTGTGCTATTGACCTCGCCGCCCCCTGAAAACAGACTCCCGCCCCAGAAGGGGAGTAGCCGTGGCTGAATCGCCCAAGGAAATTCGCAAGCGCATCAAGTCGGTGACTTCGACCAAGAAGATCACCAAGACGATGGAACTGGTTGCGACCAGCAAGATGAAGCGCGCCCAGGACCGTGTGCAGGCCGCCGGCCCCTACACTGCCAAGCTGCAGGAGATCATCAACGCCATCGCGTCAGGCGGCCCGCTGGATTTGCCGCTGCTGCAACCGAGAAGCCAGGTCAAGAATGTCGCGCTGGTGGTGATGACAGCCAATCGCGGCTTGTGCGGCGGTTTCAACGCTAACCTGATCAAGATGGCAAAGCTCGAGCACAAGGCGCAGAAAGACCAGGGCCGCGGTGTACAGCTGCACTGCGTGGGCAAGAAGGGCCTTGGTACATTGCGCTTTCAGGGCTACGACATCACACGCTCGATCGTGGACAAGCCGGACAAGCCGACATTCGACGACGCACGCCGCGTGACCGACCCGCTGGTCGAGGCGTTCCTGAAAGGCGAGATCGACGAAGTGCTGGTGGTGTACCCGCACTGGATGAGCGTCGGCTCACAACCGCCCACGGTAAAGAAGCTGCTGCCGATTGAGCCGCCCAAAGTGCAAGCCGACAAGGCCGGCTCGGGGAAAAAGGGCAACCTCGACTTTATATTCAGCCCAAGCGCCAACGAAATCCTGTCCGACCTGCTGCCCCGCTACGTCACGCAAAGCATGTACACGATGCTGGTGATGAGCTTTGCCGGCGAACAGGTGGCGCGCCGCACCGCCATGAAGAGCGCGACTGACAACGCGCAGGAAATGATCACGCACCTCACGCGCACACTCAACCGCGCACGCCAGGCCCAGATTACGCAGGAAATCGCCGAAATCGTCGGCGGCGCTGCGGCCCTGAAGAAGTAGTGCCCTCACACTATTGGAGCGCGAAGCGTAAGCGAGCGGCAGGGCGCATGATCATCGCCTTCGGCGACCGTTCGCTTTTGCTGCGCGCCTTTTGGCCGCTTCAGACCCATAAGGTCCGGGCACCGAGCTTTTCAGGGTTCAAGCCGGCCGACTTGCCCAGCAGGTGCACGCGCTCGGGCAATTCCACGTCAAAGTGCCACTCATCCGCGCGGCCGCGCAGTGCAGCCACTCGCTCGGCCCATGCCTGCCACCACGGCGAAATGCGCGTGGACAGCGGCTCGATGATCAACACCCGGCTGCCGGCGCTGTGTTGTTTCTCAAGCTCGCGCCACAGGCGTTCGCGGTCGCCTTCATCCAGTTCGTTCACCGTGAACGCCGCGACGATGCCGACCGGTGCCTTGGGCCAGCGGTACTTGGCGATGTGGCATCGCACACCGCCGCCGCGCACGCCAAGGTCGCGGAAGGTGAATGCGGCTTCACGCAGGACGTCCGGGTCCAGCTCAACGCCGACGATGTTGCCGCCGCCGTGCAGCGCCCATGCCGCGCCGGCGACGCCGCTGCCGCAGCCAAGGTCGATGATTGTGGCGGCGTGCGGCGCCGCAAGTGCACGCAACACTTCGCGCACGATCAGGAAGTGGCGGGGCGCGTAGTACAAGGCAAACGCCGCCTGCTTGCCGCGGCCTGCGAGAGCCTTGCCGCGCAGACGCTGGCGACGCTGCACGTAGTCCTGCGTCAGTGCCTTCAGTGCTCGCGCGATTTCCTGGTGGGTCAGCTCGCCCATCCAGCGGTCAAAGAGTCTGTCGATCCAGTTTTCGAAGGCGTCGGGCAATGCCGTGCGTTTACCCGTCGCTGGCGCTCCGGGCTCCTGTTTTCACAGCCGGTCAAGCTGCTCTGGTTTGCGGGTCCACTGGTTTGCCTGCGCGGTGCCCGTGTTGAGTGTGCTGGCCGGCTCAAAAAGAAGCACTTCGGCCTTGGGCAGCGCCACGGGTTTGTGCTCAACTCCGTGGGGGACAATGAAGAACTCGCCGGGTGCCAGCTCAATCGTGCGGTCGCGCAACTCGATGTTCAGTCGGCCGCTGACCACGTAGAACATCTCGTCCTCAGTCTCGTGGGCGTGCCAGACGTATGCGCCGTCAAACCAGGCCAGCTTCACGTACTGGCCGTTCAGTTCGCCGACGATGGTCGGCGACCACGGCTTGTGGATCAGCCCCAGTTTTTGTTGCAGGTTCACTTTGTTCATTGGCGCGGGGCCCTACCTGAGGGTTCTGCGTTTCAGCGTCCAGAACAACCAGTTTGAGCTGGTGGCACAGGTTACGACTTCCCAGCCGTCGCTGCCCAGTTTCGACAGCATGGCGACCACGGCGGGGTACTCGCCCTTGCCGCCTTCGGTCTTGCCGCCGGGCAGGTCGGCGCGAAGGGCGCCCACGTCCCACAGCCACTCCAGCGTTGCGTACTCGTAGCGTTCCATGACCGGCCTTTCTGGTTCAGATCAGGTGTTGCAGCTTTTCCTTCAAGCGCTCGCGGCCGCGATGCAGCCTTGAGCGCACAGTGCCGGGAGGGATGTTCAACAGCTCGGCGATTTCTTCGTAACTCATGTCCTGCAGGTCGCGCATGATAATGACCTGCTTGTACTCATCTTCAAGCTCGTCGATTGCGGCACGCACCTGCACACCGATGTCGTTGGCGGCCACCTGGTCGTCGGGGGCGCGATCGCCCGAGTCGGGCTCAGGCATACCCTCAATGTTCAGGCTGGTCTTGCCCTTGTCGCCGCCGCGCTTCTGGGCGCGTTCATGGCGATAGTGGCTGGTGATCAGGTTCATCGCAATGCGGTAAAGCCAGGTGCTGAATCGCGCGCGGTCTTCGTAGGTATCCAGCGCCTTGTAGGCCTGGATGAAGGCTTCCTGCGTGATGTCGGCGGCTTTGTGTTCGTCGCGCACCTGGCGCAGCACTGAGGCGAAGATGCGGTCCTGGTTTGCGGCCACGAGTTCAGAAAACGCCGACGCATCGCCGTCGCGTGCGGCGGCGATCAGTGCCAGTTCAGCATCTTTGCCGTGGGCCAATGGGGCCATAGGCGCCATCGTTGCGGCAGCGGTTGCGTTGTCAACTCCGGAAGTCACGGCGTGCCCTCTACGGGTAATACCGTGGCAATCACAAAAGGGTTCAGGGATTTGTGGAGATTTACCTCGCCGATACAATGCCGTGTGCTTGTATTGCGGATTCGTGAATCCGCCGGTTCACGGAAAGCAGCCAGCCACGGAGATTCCATGCTGAGTCGAGACGCCGCGCAAACCTTGATCGAAAAGGTCATCAAACTCGCCGATGCCGAGCAGGTTGAGGCAATCCTGCACTCCAGCAGCACCAACAGCACGCGCTTTTCAGGCAACGTGATTACGCAGAATGTCGGGCTGACGAATGACTCGCTGCGGCTGCGCGTCATCAACGGCAAGCGCCAGGGCGTTTCCTCGGTCAACCAGTTCGACGATGAAAGTATCAAGCGCTGTATCAAGAGCGCACTGGCCATCGCCAAGGTCGCGGCCGATGATCACGCGCTGCTGCCGCTGATTGACAAGCAGCCCAAGTACGAGGCCGTGAACGCCTGGTACGAAAGCACCGCCCGGTACACGCCCGCCCAGCGCGCCGAACAGATCGGCAAGGTGTTGCGCGACTACGACAAGCGCGGTCTTGAGGGTGCCGGCATTTTCGACACCGATGAAGGCGCAGTTGTTTACGGCAACAACCGGGGCGTGCTGGCGTACAAAAGCGGCAGCAAGGCCGAGTTCAGTGTCTCCGCGTTTCTGGAAAATGGCGGCGTGGAGGGCTGGGCCGAGTCATTCGCGTTGGATGTCGCCAAGTGCGATCCTGTACGGGCGGGCAGCATCGCCGCCGCCAAGGCCGAGTCGGGGCGCAGCACCCAAAGCATTGAGCCCGGCGAATACACAGTTGTGCTGGAGCCGGCGGCAGTCGCCGAAATGATGCTGTTCTGGGGCTGGCTGACCGCCAACGGCCTGGCGTTTGCCGAGGGCCGCAGTTTTCACAAGGGCGAACTGGGCCAGTCGATTCTGGACAAGAAACTGACGATTACCGAAGACCCCTATCACCCCGAGCTTGGCGGCACGCCCTTTGACATGGAGGGCTTTGCCACCCAGCGCGTCACGCTGGTTGATAACGGCACGATCAAAGCCGTCTGCCACGACCGGCGCAGCGCCGCCTTGTGCAAGCAGCAGAACACCGGCCATGCGAACCCGCAGCCCGACGCGCGCGGTGCCGGCCCCGGCAACCTGGTAGTCAAGCCGGGCAACGCATCGCTGGAGCAGATGATCGCGTCCACGCAGCGCGGCCTGCTGGTGACGAAGTTTCATTACACCAACACTGTGAACCAGCAGGACGTGAGCATCACCGGCTTGACGCGCGCCGGGACATACCTGATTGAGGGCGGTAAAGTGAAGCACGCGGTGAAGAACATGCGCTTTACGCAAAGCCTGCTTACCGCGCTGGCAGACATCGACGCCATCGGCAGCGAGGCGCACGCCAGCGGCGGGGCACTGTTCGGCGGCAACTTTGTCGTGCCGGCGATGAAGCTGAAGCGCTGGCGGTTCAGCAGCCCGACCGGATTCTAGGCAGCGCAGGCCTCCCGCCTGCATCTACCGCGTGCGTCTGGCCCGCTCGAGTCTGCGCTTCCTAGGTGGGCTTTCGCAAATTGTATTCGCTGATTTTGCGATCGAGTGTGGGTCTTGAGATGCCCAGCAGGTTGCTCGATTCTTTCTTGTTCCAGCCGGTTTGCTTCAGCACTTTTTCGATGTGCCTGGCCTCTACGCCCGCAAGGCTGGTGTCGGCACCGGGTGGCACGATTTCGTCGGTGCTGGTGGGCGTCACGGACAATCGCAGGTCTTCGGCCCGGATCGTGTCGCCGGCAGTGGCCACGGTGGCGCGCTTGATGACCGCGCGCAACTCGCGCACGTTGCCGGGCCACGAGTGCCCCTTCAAGCGAATCATCGCCGCGGGGTCGATCCCGCGAATACGGGTACCAAAGCGCTCGTTGCATTCGCGAATGAAGTGCTGCACCAGCGGCTCAATCTCTTCACGGCGCGCGCGCAGGGGCGGCACTTCGATGGTGAACTCGTTCAGTCGATAGAACAAGTCTTCGCGAAACGTGCCCCCCGCCAGCAATTGGTCGAGCGGCCGGTTGGTGGCGGCAATGATGCGCACGTCGGCGTGCAGCGTTTCTTCGCCGCCCACGCGCTCGAACTGCTTGTACTCGAAGGCGCGCAGCACCTTGGCCTGCGCCACGGGGCTCATGTCGCCGATCTCGTCCAGAAACAGTGTGCCGCTGTGCGCCAGCTCAAACTTGCCCTTGCGCAGCTTGTCAGCGCTGGTGAATGCGCCCTTCTCGCTGCCGAACAGTTCTGACTCAAGCAGCGTGTCCGGAATCGCCGAGCAGTTCACGCTAACGAACGGCTTTTCCCGCCGCCGTGACGCGTTGTGGATGGCCTGCGCGATCAGGTTCTTGCCCGTGCCGGTTTCGCCCAGCAGCAGAATCGCGACATCTTTGGTCGCAGCGCCCGCGGCCAGCCGCAGCGTGTCGCGGAACACCGTGCTGTTGCACACCAGTGCTTCAAATGTGACGCCCACCGAGCGATAGGCGCTGGTGATGGTTGGCTGCTCCTGTGCTGACATGTTTGCGGCTTCGTGTTAGCGTCTGTGAGCGTTCCCGGACCCGCTTGTTGTAATGATTCCGAGCCATATGCGCAACGTTTGCACCATTCTGGTTCTATTTGTCCTTTTGTGCGCTCCCGTGTGCGCGCAGGACAAACCCAAGGCGGTCGTGCTTGGCGTGGATGCGCTCGACAAGCGTTTGATGGACCAGTACATGGCCGAGGGCCACCTGCCGAATCTCAAGAAGCTCGCGGAAGCCGGCCACTACTCGGCACTTGAGACCAGCTACCCGCCCATGTCACCCACGGCGTGGTCGACGATGATTACCGGCATGAACCCCGGCAAGACCGGCATCTTCGGCTTTTTACGCCGCAAGCAGGGAACCTACGACCCCGAGATCGCCTTGGCCGACGTGAACGAGCAGCCAGTGGTCCCGGGCCGCGGCGCCGGGCGCGTGGGCGCGGCCCTGCTTGCCGGTGCGCTTTTGCTGTTACTCAGCCTGGGGTTGGGGAAGCTGTTGCATCTGCTGCTCCGCGGCAAGCCGATCCATGACGTGTTTCCCGCACTTGCCATCCTGATCACGGTGCTGCTGACGCCGGTGGCCGGCACGCTTGGCGATGCGCTTGGCGCGTTGGCAGCAATGGGCGTTTGCGGCATGGTGTTCGGCTACTTTGTTTTTCGCAACAAGCTGCGCGTGCGTGTCGTGTTGCTGCCCCTGCTGGTGATGGTGGTCGGCGCGTACATGGCCACCACGCTGATCCCTGAGACGCTGCCCCAGCCGCACAGCACCCGCGGCGGCACCACGTTCTGGAAGCTGGCTGACCAGCACGGTCTTCGCGCGCGGGTCATTGGCGCACCGGTGAACTGGCCTGCGCGCGAAGACCTTGAATTCACGCGCACCACCACGGGGCTTGCCACGCCCGACGCCATGGGGACGTATCACACCTACACGCTGTTCACCGAGCCGCACCATGAACTCGCGGGCGGCGTGACCGAAATGTCGGGCCGTGTGGAGCGGCTGGTGTTCGAGGGCGACACTGCGACCGCGAAACTGCTGGGCCCGCCCGACAAATTCAATGTTGCACGCTGGCAAGAGTGGGAGGCAGGCAAGCTCGATCGGATGCCGCGGCTGGAGTTGCCCTTCACCGTCAGCCGCACTACCGAAGGCGTGAAACTGGACTTTGACCCGGCAGTAGCGGTCGATGGCTCCAGCTTCGGGTTGGGCGTTGGTAATTGGCAGCGGCACATTCGCATCGTGTACGACCTGGGCGGTGTCGCCAAACTGCACGGGACCGTGAGCTTCAAGCTTCTCGCGGGGCCACAGCAGGTGCGGCTTTACGCCACGCCGGTGCAGTTTGACCCGCTGGAGCCGAACAACCGCTTCGCGATTTCTGAGCCGTTGAGTTTTGCCCCGTGGCTGGCCCGCGAGTTCGGCATGTATCAGACCATGGGCTGGGCCGAAGCCACGAGCGCCTTGAACGACGGCATCATCGACGACGAGACGTTTCTTCAGACATGCGAGCAGAGCTTTGACGAAAAGCGGGCGCAGATTTTCGGATTGCTGGACACGCCGGACGACTGGGACCTGCTGGTCGCGTTTACTTACGAAGTAGACCGCGTGTGCCACATGATGTGGCGTCACATGGATGCCACCCACCCAAATCACGACCCGACGGCGCCGGCCCACTGGCGCACCGCCATCCGCGACTACTACATCCGCTACGACAAGCTGGTGGGGGAAGTGCTGGACAGGCTGCCGCCGGGTGCGCTGCTGATCGTCAACAGCGACCACGGATTTGCTCCGTTTTATCGCGCGGTGAACGTGAACAGCTGGCTGCGGGACAACGGCTACCTGGTGCTGAAGCACGACACGGGCACTGTCGGCATGGATGGTATGTTCAACACCCGGGGCGGGTACTACGACCCCTACGACTGGAGCAAAACGAGGGCGTACGCACTGGGGCTGAACCAGATTTACATCAACACGAAAGGCCGCGAGCCCGAGGGCATCGTCGAGCCAGCCGCCGCTGAAGCCCTGAAGGAAGAACTGATCGGAAAGCTGATGCAACTCAAGGACGACGAAGCCCATGGCAACGCTCGCGTGTTCTCGGGTGTCTGGAAGCGACAGGACATCTGGGAAGGTGACCGGCTTGAGGACGCGGGCGACCTGCAACTGGGCTACGCATGGGGCTATCGGGTGAGCTGGCAGACCAGCCTGGGCGGGGCGAACGAGCCGGTGGTCTTCGACAACCTGAAGAACTGGTCGGGCGACCATTGCAGCTTTGACCCGGCGCTTGTGCCCGGTGTCGTGTTCTGCAACCGCAAACTTGACGCGTCAAGGTTCAGGCTGGTGGATACCGGGTTGACCGTGATTGACTGGATGGGTGTGCCCCTGCCCGAGGGCCGGGGCAGGTTTGATGGCGTGCCGTGGAAAGTGAAGTGACCACCGTCTTGAAACAAAGTGGTGGGCCGATACGTTGAAGACGCGGAGGCAGGCATGGGTACTGGCGACAAAGTCAACTTCATCGTTCGGACTTCGCAGGACTTTCTTGAGAAGTTCCGCGCCATGGACAGCGAGTACGACGCGCTGCTGGCCACCAAAGAGGCCTGCATTCGCGGCGGCGACCCCAAGGGCGCCGATGATGCCGCGCGCCGCGTGAGCAAGCTGGGCTGCGAAATCCAGGACCTGATTTACGACGAGCTTGAGCGCCACTGGGGCCCCAAGCTCCTTGAGGACAGCCGCCTGCCCAACGTTCCCGACGACTGGCGCACGTTCGTGCGCGGCCGCTTTCTGCAAATCGAGTACGAAGAGCGCGAGATCTTCGAAGACCGGTAGACCACTGAGGCCATCAACCAGGAGCCCCCCGCTTGCGCAGGGGGCTCCTGGTTTGGGATGCGGCTGGTTCAGATCAGTTCGATGCTGACGGCCACGGCGTTGCCGCCGCCAAGGCACAAGCCGGCAAGCCCGGTCTTGAGCTTGCGGTTGCGCAGCGCGTAGATCAGCGTGGTCAGGATACGGCTGCCGCTGCTGCCGATGGCGTGGCCCAACGCAACGGCGCCGCCGTTGACGTTGACCTTTGCCGGGTCAAGTTTCAGCGTACGTGTCAGCGCGACCGCGGCCACGGCAAACGCCTCGTTGAACTCGACCAGGTCGTAGGCGCTGATGTTGACGCCGGTCCTTTTCTCCAGATTCTTCACGGCTTCTACGGGCGCCATCATCACCCACTTGGGTTCGACGCCGCCGGTCGCGTAGCCGGTGATGCGGGCAAGCGGCTTGACGCCGAGTTCTTTCACCTTGTCCTCGGCGCAGACCAGTACCGCGCTTGCACCATCGTTTACGCTGGGCGCGTTGCCGGCGGTGACGGTGCCGTCTTTCTTGAACGCGGGCTTGAGTTTGCCCAGCGCATCGATGGTGCTGTCGGCGCGCACGGTTTCATCAGTGTCAAACACCGTGACTTCGCCTTTGCGGCCCTTGATTTCGATGGGGACGATCTCGTCCCTGAACGCACCGCTCTTGATGGCGGCGGCGGCCTTCATGTGGCTGTGGTAAGCGAACTCGTCCTGGTCGGCACGGGAGACCTTGTACTCTTCGGCGACCAGTTCGCCGGTCATGCCCATGTGGAAGTCGTTGTACTTGTCCCACAATCCGTCAGTGATCATCAGGTCGATCATCTGCACGTGGCCCAGGCGCGCGCCGGCGCGAGCCTGCGGAATCGCGTACGGCGAGTTGGACATGCTTTCAAAGCCGCCGGCAATGATGCAGTCAGCGTCACCAGCGCGAATCGCCTGTGCGGCGAGGGCCACGGACTTCAAGGCACTGCCGCAGACTTTGTTGATCGTCATGGCAGGTGTCTTGTCGGGAAGGCCGCCGAAGAGCGCGGCCTGGCGCGCCGGGTTCTGGCCGAGGCCGGCTTGCAGCACGTTGCCCATGATGACTTCGTCGATCTTGTCGGGCTTGATGCCGCTGCGCTTGAGCAGCGCCTTAATGACTTCAGCGCCCAGCTTTGGCGCTTCGAAGGGAGTCAGCGAGCCCTGAAATTTCCCGGTCGGTGTGCGGAGTGCTTCGCAGATTACGGCGTTTCGCATGGATCGGCTCTCGTTTCTGGGTCCAAAATCGCACTGTAACAAAGGACGGCGGCGAGGTCAGGCTTCCGACTTCGACGCAGTTCCGTAATTGAAACGCGGCGGGGCATCGGCTGCATCCGGGCTTTGGAGGCCGGTTTGGTCCGATAATGTCGAATAGGATCATTGAAACATCAAGCGATGATAGAAGTCCAGAATGACCGGACGGTCAAAAAATCTTTACGAATTAGCCGATTTGTATTGTGACGATCAGCCCAGTGACGTTATATCCTTAACTAACCGGACGGTTGGTCAACCATGACAACCGCCTTCTACGTAGAGGATGAGCGATGATCAGTGAGATCGGGCACCCACAACTTGCCTCACATGACTCTGAATTCGAGACTGCGACGCTGCCTCTGATGAACTACTTGTTCTCGAAGGCGATGAAGCTCACCCGCAACCAGAACGATGCAGAAGATCTCGTTCAGGACACCTACACCCTTGGCCTGCGCAAGTGGCACATGTACCAGACGGGCACGAACCTCAAGGCGTGGTTGTCCAGGCTGCAGTTCAACCTGTACATCTCGCAGTACCGCCGACGCGTGAAGCGGCCCGACGGTACGAGCATTTCGGGCATGGAAGAAACCGTCCGTGACCGCGCCCACTACGAAGTGCGGCCCGATCTCATGGAGCAATCACCCGAGGCGATACTGGCCGACAGCGCCTTCATTGACAGCCTGCCCCGCGAGTTGCGCCAGGGGCTGCATGAGTTGGACTCGCGTTACCGCGATGTCCTGCTGATGAACGTCGTCGGCGAGAAAAGCTACAAAGACATCGCCGGCGCGTTGCATGTGCCGGTAGGCACCGTGATGTCGCGACTGTCGCGGGCAAAGTCCTTCCTGCGGGACTACTTTTCGTCGCTTGAGGCTGTGCCATCGCAGTCTTAACTTGAAGCGGCCGGCGGGCGTGGTAACCACGCGGGCATGAGCGATGCGGCGGCGATTACGCTTAAGACCTATGGTCGGTTGGCCGAGCAGAAATTGGCCATTCCTTTGCAACCCCTCGACCCGCAGGCCGGCAAGGCGCGGGTCGAGTCATTTCTGCTGCGTACGGGAAGGCCTCTGCCGCGGGTCGTGGTCATGGGCGCCGAAGTGGCACTGCGCTGCCGACAGGTAGACGAGTGCGGCGGGACCGCGACAGGTGTCGACGGCTCTGCGGCGGTCATTGAACTGGCAAGAAAACTTTACCCGCAGGGCGAGTTCTTGGTGGGCGATGCGCGCTCCTTGCCCGTGGCGACAAACAGCTTTGACGGCGCCTGGACCGAAAGCGTGTTCATGCATGTGCCGCGTGCCGAAGTTGCCCGCGCGATGTCCTCAATGCACAGGGCGTTGCGACCGGGGGGGCTGCTGTACGTGCGGCTTGCGCTGGGCGAACGCGAAGGCTTTGAACACTCAGCGCAGGGCGAGATTTTCCGCGCCCGCTGGGACGCCACGGAGTTTGAGCAAGTGCTGAACTCGCTCGACTTCACGCTGCAACACAGCGAGACACTACCGGACAACGAAGCAGGCATGTTCTTTCGGCGCGAGTATTGACTGTACGGCGCGTCGGCAAATCTGTACGTCCTTCATCATGCACGACGACAACCGACAACTGCTTGTGGGCGCACTGGCGGAGCTTGCCCTGGAACTGCCCGCAGAGAGGCTTGGGCGGCTGATCGGCTACCACGACTTCCTGCTCGAAACGAACGCGCAGTTCAACCTGACCGGCTATCGCACCGAGCTTGAGTCGCTGAAAAACAACCTGTTGAACTCGCTCGCGCCCTGGAAGCACGTGCTGCCAAAGTCGGCCACGGCCGATGTCGGCACGGGCGGCGGACTGCCGGGCTTGCCACTGGCGATCGCGCTGGACATGCCCTCAATGGCGCTGGTGGAAAGCAAGCGCAAGAAGTGCGAGTTCCTGCGCGAGGCCTGCGCGCGCTATGCCCCGCGGGTGCGCGTGTTGCACAGTGACATCAAGGAAGTGAAAGAGAGATTCACGCAGATCCTGTCCAGCGCTTACGGCACGCTCGACAAGCTGCTGGCGAGCACGGTGCGCCAGCGCGCAGGCGGTTGTCGCATGCTTGCCTGGAAAGGCCGCGCCGAAGTGATCGCGCAGGAAATCGCCGCTTGCGCACCAACCGAGCGTGACTGGAACGTGATCCCCTTCAGCGTGCCGCACATGCCTGACGTGCAGCGCCACCTGTGCATTCACGTTACAGCGGTGCGCCGAAAGCCAGCGGCTTTGCGATCATGAGAACCACGATCAGCAGGGCCAGCGCGCCGATGGCTGCGTGCATCGCGTCGAATCGTGCGGCACCCCGCAGCTTGCGCCCGAACCAGAAGCCGACGCCCGCCAGCGCAAGCCCGACGCCATAACCGACATTCCGCCCAAAGCCCAGTCCCATCGAAGCAAACAGCAGCCAAGTGGTGACCAGCCCGATCAGGATGCCGGCAAGCGCCAGCACCGCACCCAGCGGCCATCCCGCCGTCGCGCGTCCCGCTGCAAGATGCGACACCTGCCGGCCCAGCCACACATCGCCGAGAAACAGCACAGTTGCCGATACGAGCTTGACATGAAACGTGACATACCAGGGCGAAGGGTCGCCATTAGGCAGGCGCGGCTTGAAGTGAAAGGCCAGCGCATCGCCGACGCTTGCAAAGTTCACCGAGCCGAGGCCGTGCAACATCATCAAACCGGTGATGATAGCGAGTGCGCCCGCGGGCATGATCGCAAGGCGATAAAGGCGCCTTTCGAAAGGCGACAGCTGCGCCTGCAGCGCGGCATCCTGCTTCACGTGAAATGACAGCAGCCGCGAAAGTGCCAGCAACCCGCCGATCCAGACGATCAGCGAGATCAGGTGCACAGCCAGCAGCCACGGGTTCGCGCTCGTCATCGTGCGCAGTTGATACGACTGTGGCGCTCAGGGGGCAACGGTGTTCGTCGGCAATTGGGGATCAACCCTTGGCCGGGTTGTTCTTGTCTTCACGATCGCGCACGTTCTTTTCGTTCAGGACGTTGGACTCGCGGGTGCGGCGGCCGCGGTCACTGCGCTCAAACTTGCTGACCGGCGGCGCCACTGTGGGGGCGTGCCAGTCTTCGCGCATGATGCAGTGCTCCGACACGCAATGATTCAGCGCCTCGCCCAGGGTTTCAAACCACGCCTGCATCATCTTGGGTTCGCCGTCTTCAGCCGGGGCGGTGCTCCAGGCCAGCAGGACGTAGCCACGCTCATTATCACCTTCAAGCGAGAAGTGCTCGAAAGCGAAGTTGCGGTCCTTCGGCGGATCGTATGAGAAGCGAATCATGGCATCCCGGCGCAATGTGACAGGGCGAAGAGACTAGTTCCACACCCAAGCATCACAAGGGCATATTGTGCAACTTGCGCAGTCTGCACCAGTCGTCTGTGATTCTCGATACAGAACGCCACCCTGTCGCACGGCAGTCCGTGTTTCGCGATGCGGCAGTCTAAAGCGTGCGCAAGAAGTGCGCTGCCGCGGCGTCGGCTGCCTGCTCTAGCTCTTCTGTCGGGCCCGCAAACGGGTGTGCTGCGCCGAATGTGTGGCCGGTGCCGTCGAGTGTAAGCATCTTCACGTTGTCGCGGTCGCCCGCGGCATCCAGCAGCTCATAGGCTTCGTCCAGCGGTACGGTTTCGTCGTCCGCGCCGTGCACAATCAACCAAGGCACGCCAAGGGCTCGCGCCGCGTCGATCACACTGAATGCCGAGGGGTTGCCCCATACTTCTTCAAAGAACTCGCGGCCAATGCGCATGGTCTGCTTCGTACGGGCGTTTTCCACCGCGACGTGGCCCATGGCGGCAAGTTGCGCGCGGGCAATATCGTCAGGAATGCGATTGGGGTGCGCAACGCCGGCCAGCGTGACCACGCTGCGCACGCGCGGGTCTCTCGTTGCAGCCAGCAGCGCTGCGCCGCCGCCCATGGAGTGACCCAGCAGCCCGAGTCGCGCCGGGTTTGGCGATGCCTTCTGCGTCAGCAAACCGTGCTGCGCGGCGTGCAGCACCTGCTGGATGTCGATCAGGCGCTTACTCCAGGTGTCGGCTTCAAACAGGTCAAGCCGCTCAAACGTCTCGGGGTTGGTGCCGATGCCGCAGTGGGAAAGGTTAATGCAGGCGGCAGCGATGCCGGCCTGTGCCAGATGCGCGCCCAGCCACGGAAAGAATCCCCAATCCTTGAAACCTTTAAAGCCGGGGATCACGACCACCAGCGGTGAGTTTGCGGCATTGGGCAAATAGATGTCGCCACGAATCAGCGCGCCGTTGGCGCCGGTAAGCGTGAAGTGATCGTCAGCCAAGTCCATAGTCCAGTCATACCGAGATCGTTCCGCCGTGGACAGGCTGTCCACGGCCAGTGCAGGCCAGACGCCTGCGCTGCCTTTCACTCCTCGTCGGTTGATTCCGGCGCTTTGACTTCGGCACGTTCGATGACGGGCTCGTCATCGTCGGCGTCGCTGTCTGCGGGTGCCGCCAAATCGCCCTCGGTAGGCAGCTCACTGATGCCGCGCAGGCCGAACACGCGCAGGAATTCGCCGGTGGTGCCGTACAGGGCCGGGTTGCCGGGTTTGGTGCTGTCGCGTTCAGTGACCTTTACCAGACCGCGGTCAAGCAACGCGCGTACCAGGTGGTCACTGCCCGCGCCGCGAATGTTCTCCAGTTCGCCGCGGCCGATCGGCTGCTTATAGGCAATGATCGCCAGTGCCTCGAGTGTTGCCGGCGACAGCTTTTGCGCTTCGCGTTCGCGCACCAGTTGTTTCAGCAGGTCGTCGTGCGCGGGGCGCGTCGTCAGTGTGTAACCCTTGGCAAGCTCCTGCAGGCTGAACGCACTGCCGATGGCGTCATAGCGCTTCTGCAATGCCTCCAGGGCCTGCTTGACCGGGATCACGCTGGCAAGGCCCACCAGCTCGCCGAGGCGACGGGCGCTAACCGGCTTGGAGTGCACGAACAGCAGCGCCTCCAGTTTCGACATCAACGCGTCTTGCGGAATTGCGCCCAATGCAATGACGTCGCCCGCCGAAGTCTCGTCGCTGGCTGTGTCTTCAGGAATGTCGTGCTCGTCCATAATGATTGCGCTGCGGTTACGGTTGGTTGGCTGCACAGTCCCAGCCCGGCATGCGTCGTTCATAGGCGTATCGGCCACTGGCTGCAACGGCATTTCGCCAAGCCTGGAAACGATTCTGGCTTACGTTGGGGCGCTTGAGCAGCGTTTCGCGCAGGTCCCAGAAGGGTGCTTCATTGCCAAGCTGGCCTTCTTTGCGCACCACAAGCCACCACCCGTGTTGCGTTTCTACGGGCTCAGAAATTCCGTCCTTTTTCAGTTTCCAGAACGCGACTTCCACCTCGGTGTCCAGGCGCCCGTCGTTGCGCCACACATTGCCGATTTTGCCGCCGAACTCGCGGGTGCGTGACTCGTTGCTGTGGTTGCGCGCCAAGTTCGTGAAGCTTTCGCCCTGGACGAGGCGCTGGCGCAGTTGGGCCGCCAGCTCTTTAGACTCAACGCGAATGCCCCAAGCCTCGGCGCGTTCGTTGGACTCTTCCCAGTAGTTCACAACCAGTCGCAGCTTCAGGTTGCGCCTGGCGGTGGTATTCAGCCAGCGCTTGTAGTCGGCTTCGGTCATGCCGAAGCGGTCGCGCAGGAACTCGACCCAGGTTTTCTTCTGCTCTTTGGCACCGCGCTTGCGCTGGTCAGCCAGCACCTCTTCATTCCAGCGCTGGAATTCGCCCAGCCACAGCTTGTTCAGCTCTTCTTCTTCATCGCCCGTTTCGCGCGGCTTGACCGTAATGCCGATACGCTCAGCTTCAAGTTCAAGCATGCGCTCGGCCACCAGGTCGTCGATGACCATGCCGCCGTTGCGCCGGTCCGCGTACAGGATTCGTTCGACTTCAAGCAGGCGCTCAATGAAGTCTTCGGCGGTGATCACGCTTTGACCCACGCGCGCGACCTCGTTCACCTTGAGTGTCTTTTCGGTCGGTTTGGGCGTGTCTTGCGCGCCGGCGACAAACCCGGCGGCGCCCGCCGCACCGGCGATGATCAAGGCGGGCAGCAACCTGCCCAGCAGCATGTTTCGCATCGAGTCTCCTTACGGCTGATCGGCCTTGGTGTCCCAGCCGGGCAGCCTTCGTTCCATGGGGTACTTCTGCGTGTTGAACACCCAGCGTACCCAGCGATTGAAGCGTTCGGTGTCGTTCTCTTTGTCCTCGGCCTTGATCAGCGTTTCGCGCAGGTCGGCCAGCGGTTTCTTTTCAGGCGTAAAGGTCTGCCAGCGCGCAAAGATGTGCCAGCCGAAGTCCGACTGTACGGGCGCGCTGTACTGCATGTTCTTGAGTGCCCAGATGGCGTCCTCTGCGGGTTTGACCAGCGTGCCGTCATGCTGGTAAAGGCGCGGCAGCCGGCCCTTGGTGACTCCGGCCGATGGGTCAATGCTGCGCTGCACCGCCAGGTCTTCGAACACTTCGCGCAGCTTGCGGGCGTCGGTGCTCTTGAGCATGTCGTAGGTGGCTTTGGCGTCGGATTCTTTGCGGTGCAGGATATGGCTGGCCTCGAGGCTGTCAGTGGTTTCCTCGAAGTATCCGACCAGCACGCGCTTTTCCAGAATCAGGTGGGTGCGCTCGCGCACATAGTTTTCAAACTGTTCCTGGCTCAGGTTCTGTTCTTGCAGCCATTTTTCGTAGGGCACCATGCCGCGCGTCTTGGTGCGCAGTTCTTCCTTGATGCGCGCCAGCTGCTTTTCGGTTTCGGCGTTGGTTTCGGCTTGCGTGACGTTGAAGGCCATGCGCTTGCCCTCAAGCTCAAGCAGCGCGGTATCACGCAGATAGGTCAGGGACGGCGTCAGCACACGCTCGTTAGGCTTGAGCATGTTCTCGTAGTCCCAGATGCGGGCCAGCAATTGCTCGGCGGTGATGACCTTGTCGCCGACGCGCATGACCTCGTTGACCTTGAGTGTTTTGTGTTCACCCTTATCAGGCACTTCCTGGGCGCCGGCACCAAAGCCGACGGCAATGCCGATACCCAGCGCCAGCGCAAGCGCCGCCGCACGAATGAGCCATGGTCTGTACATCCTGTAGTCTCCCGGGGCAAAACGGGGCCGCCCCACAATGCTAACGCCGCAAGTGCCCTGTGCAATGCGGGTCCAGGCGCGACTTTTCCGGCGCGCACTTTCCGTATACAGTGGGGCGCATCCACCGGAGTCTGCTGTGCCCTCGGAGTCTCCAACGCCCGACGAGTTTCCCGCCGCTGCCGCTGACAGGCGCGACACGGAGAAGGTGATTATTCCCGAGCTTGACCCGGATATGTTTGACCAGGGCACCCAGCCCCTCGAACGCGAGCCGACAGACCGAGACCCGCACGCGCGGATCGAGCGCGACAGCGACCGCCTTGAACGCGACAGTGAACGCCTGCGCGCCGTCGAGGATGAAACAGAAGTCGCCACCGAGTCCGCCACCGAGCTGGCACCTGAAAGCACCACCGTCGTGAAAGCCGACATCGAGGCCGCCACCGAAGTCGTGCCCAAAGAGGTTGTTGACGACGCCATCAGCAACGAGACAGCCACCGAAACATCTGGCCCCGGCAGCCTGTACCCCGGCAAGCTTCCCAACGTTCGTGCCCCCGGCTGGGACCAGTCGGCCTATCGCAGCCGCGACGACATGAAGCCTGCGCACCGGCCGCAAAGCGCGCCCGAGCTTGAGCCGGCCAGCGTGCCAAACCTGGCTGCGCTGCCGAAGCATTACCCGGCCCCGGAGCCGGCAAGCGGCGTGGCGTTGACGCCCGTGGACGACAACACTGCGACCATGCCGGTCGCCAAGACGCCGATGCCGCGCAACACGCGATCGGGTTTCACGGCCGTCAACGAGGCCGCCAAAGAGCTTGCGCGTGCAGCACTGGCAGCCGAGATTGAGAAAGAAGAAAAACGCGCCCTGCAGAGTTATGAGCCTGAGGAAGGCGAGATTCCGCCCAGCCCGGAAGTCGCAAAGCGCTTCGACGTGATTCTGCAGCTCGGCAAAGGCGGCATGGCCGTGGTGTACCTGTGCCGCGACCCGCGACGCCACGGCCGCATCTTCGCGGTCAAAGACATCCGTGCCGAGATGAAGCCCGGCATGAAGGTTGAGCAGCGGGTTGAGCACGAGGCCAACCTGCTGAAAAAGCTGGATCACCCGGGCATCGTCAAGGTCTACGACCTGATGAAGTTTCAGCGCGGAAGCGCGATTGTCATGGAGTACATCGACGGGCTGCCGCTGGACCATGAGATCGGCGCGGGCCGCCGCATCAACTGGGAGTTCGGCGTCCGGATCCTGCACGAAATTGGCGCGGCACTGCAGTACGCCCACGACAGCGGCGTGATTCACCGCGACATCAAGCCTGACAACATTCTATGGAGCGAGCGAAACAGCGTCATGAAGCTGGTGGACTTTGGCCTCGCCCGCATCTTCGGCGACCAGACCGAAGTGCACATGACGCGCACCGGCATGGTAGTCGGCACGCCGCACTACATGAGCCCCGAGCAGGTGAGCGGCAAGCCGCTGGACGGGCGCAGCGACGTGTACAGTTTCGGCGCCACACTGTATTACCTGCTGACCGGCCAGCGCCACGTTGAGGGCAGCAACGTGATGGAGATTCTTGAACAGCAGCGCAGCAAGGAGATCCTGCCGCCAAGCCACATCCAGCGCGACATTCCGGCATGGCTCAGTTACATCATCGGCAAGATGATGGAGATCAAGCCCGACGACCGCTACGCCGACATGAACGCCATGCTGCGCGACCTTGAGCTGGCACAGGCCGACCCCGACAACTTCCTGCGCAGCCCGCCGCGCGGCCCGGTCAAGCGCTACGGCAAACGTGACCTGGCGCCGGCGTCGATCGAGGGCGAGTACCTGCCTGAACACGGCGGTGACGGGCGCGACTCGGGCCAGTTGTTGCCCCCATCGCGCTCGACCAATCGGGTGAGTGCGCCGCGCCACAGCACGTCGCGCGTAGTGCACGACGAAGGCGCAGGTCCCGAGCCATTGCCGGAAGGCGAGAGTGTCCAGATTTCGGCGCTGCTGCAACAGATCAGCTCACGCCTTGAAAGCGCCGAGAAACGCATGGTCGGCCCCGGCACGCTGGTGCTGATCGTCCTGCTGAGCGTGCTGATTGTCGTGCTGGCGATCATCGGCGGCCTGCTGTACGCCGCACGCGAAGGTTACATCGGCTACCTGCTGAACCTGTAGCGCCGTCCTTTTCTCCCGCCCGCTCTGGTGTACACTCGGCGCAGTCTGCTGCACCGAAACGGGAGCACACGTGGGTTTTCAGGTACCTAGACGCAAGACTCGCACCTGCATGGTCGGCAACCGCCCCGTGGGCGGCGACCACCTTGTGGCTGTGCAGACGATGACCAAGACCAAGACGCACGACGTGCCGGGCACACTGGCAACGATTCATGCCGCGCAGGAAAAGGGCGTCGACATCGTGCGCGTGGCCTGCCCCGACGACAAGTCGGCGGCGGCACTGCCCGCGATCATTGCGGGCTCGCGCGTACCGATCATCGCCGACATTCACTTTGCACCCGGCCTGGCGCTCAAGGCGCTTGAAGCCGGCGTGCACTGCGTGCGCATAAACCCCGGCAACATCAAGCTTGAGTTGGTGCAGAAGATCGTCGCGCTGGCCAAAGACAAGGGCGCGAGCATCCGCATCGGCGTCAACAGCGGCAGCATCATGCCCCGCAAGGGCCTGGAAGTGAAAGCCGACATGGAACTCGAGATGGCGGACCTGATGGTTGAGACCGCGATCCAGTGGTGCGAGCAGTTCGACAAGTGGGGCTTTCACAACTTCAAGGTCAGCCTGAAAAGCAGCGACGTGCTGACCACCATTTACACCAATCGTCAATTCGCCAAACAAACCGACGTTCCGCTGCACCTGGGCGTGACCGAAGCCGGCATGCTGCAGGCCAGCACAGTCAAGTCGAGCATGGGCCTGGGCACACTGCTGGCCGAGGGCATCGGCGACACGATTCGCGTAAGCATCACCGGCGACCCGCTGGATGAAGTGGACGTCGGCTACGAGATTCTCAGCGGCCTGCGCCTGCGCAAAAAGAACGTCGAGATCGTGGCATGCCCAAGCTGCGGCCGCGACGAAGTCGACGGCGGTGTGGAAACGCTGGCGCGCGAGGTGCAGGAGCGCCTGAAAGACTACAAGGGCAACATCGTGGTCAGCGTGCTCGGGTGCATCGTGAACGGCCCCGGCGAAGCGGCCGAAGCCGACCTGGGCATCGCGGGCGCGAAAGACGCCGGCTACCTGTTCAAGGGTGAAACGATTTTGCGGCGCGTACCGAACGAAAAGCTCGTCGATGAGCTGATGATCGAGCTGTACAAGCTCGAAAAAGAACGCGCCCGCGAAGCCGAGGCCGCGACGGCCTAGCAGCGTTTCATGCCGCTACTTCATGCGGACGCACCAGCATGGCGACCTCGGCGTCTTCGGTCAGCCGGATCAATTGAGGTTCGCGCGGGATGACGTGATAGCCGGGCAACGATGCAGCCTGCTCCACGACACGGTCAAAGTTGTCGATACCCAGCGCCAGCTCAACTTCGGTCAACGGTGCAGCGCATTGGCGCTCCAGCAGCCATGCCGCAAGCCGTGAAAGGCCTTCGCGGTCAACGCGGGCAAAGTAGCCGCCCAGGCGCCAATGCCGCCAAGCCTCATCAAGTGCGATCGGCACGCAGAAGAACAACGCCAGGTACACCCGCTTGAACGAGAAGTCGTGGTCCTGGTTGTACCAGTAGAGATTTGCCCCGGAATGATCGGGCGCGATCAGCAGCGGCTCGTCTGTGTCGGCGGTGCGGTCGATGCGCCAAGTGGGCTGGGGGGCGCGTCGCACGAACGGAAACAGGCCCACCTGCACCAGCAGCACGCCAAGCCCGACGTACACCGGGTTGGGCAGCTTGATGCCTGCAATCGAGACGATGAACGCCAGACCCGTCAGCGTGCCGACGACGCATACCCACCAGAATCCGAAACACAGAATGGCGACGAACACCATGCCCAGCGCGGTCATGCGCTCAATCCAGCAGCGTCGGCGCACCGAAGACCTGACCCAGTCCCGGGCAACCTGCAGATGTTGTTCCATGACACCAGTGCGGCGCGGCGCCGCGACAGGGGAAGACGGGGTTTCCTACGCGGGTCTATTCTCCCCCGCCAACAGGCGAATGGCAAACGGATTCACCCCGCGCTCAGGCCTTTCGCAACCGGATGAGCGCACGGCGGGCCGTCTGCTCTTGCGCATTCACGGCATGGCGGTGTTCAGGCTCGCGGG
This sequence comes from Planctomycetota bacterium, assembly GCA_020849795.1. GTDB lineage: Bacteria > Planctomycetota > UBA8742 > UBA2392 > UBA2392 > JADJRK01. The sequence goes on from JADZFR010000042.1 coordinate 34,170, forward strand.
CCACGATTTCGGGCCGCTGCCCGCACCATGACAATTGGCTTTCAAAGCAATGCTGCGTGACGCGCAGCGCAGCCGACTCCTCCCCCTGTTCCAGTCGCACCAGCACCGTCCACTGGCGCTTTTGCAGCTTGCCGGCTTCGTCGTTCGGGGGCGTCTTGGAGAACGCCTCGACGCTGTACCGAATCGGCCTGCGCAGGTCAAATGACACGACAAACGCCCGCCGCCGCCCGATGAACTTCGCGGTGTCGGCGCCGATCAGCACCATGCCCGTCATGTCGCGCGCCTTGAACAAGTGCTCAATCCAGACCGCACCCTTGAAACCAGCCCACATGCCGCAAATCACCACGGCGATCTTGGTAACAACGTATGTGGCGTCATCATCGGCGAACACGGTGCCGAAGATGCTTCCGAGTTGCGCCATTGCCTGAATGTGCAGCAACCACAACGCGCCGATCGCGCCAAAGAACACCGCAAGCTGCAGCAGACAGCCGGCACAGCCCACGTCGTTGCCGTAAAACACGCCACGTTGTTCGTCGGCTGCTTCCTTTCCCGTGGCCGCGACGACCGTCTCTGCGGGCGCAGCCGGCGGGGGGTCGGGCGGCTTGGGCTCGGGCTCTGGTTGGCTGAAACTCTTTTGCTTGCCGTGGGTCAGGTCCTTCGACGCGCCTTCGTGGTGTTCAGGATCTGGCAGTGCCGGGACTTGCGCAGGAGCAGCTGGCGCCGGGGCAGGCTTTTCAGGCGGCGTCGGTTCGCTTGCGACGCGTTCGGCCCCGCCGGCGATGACCGCGGCGACACTGTCGCGCTCAAACGTGGAGACATTCAGTTCGTGGGCTGTGCCGTTGGCCAGCGCGATGTGCAGCGTGTCGTTGAAGTCGCCGGGTTCAAGGTAGGGCGGATGCGCGGCATCCAAAGCGACGCGGGTGAAGTCGCCAAACATCGACTCGCGCGTGAAAACAAACATTTGCCCGTCAGCAACGACCAGGTGTGTTTCGCCAATTGGCCCGTCGAGGCTGCAAGCCAGGCTCGCGTGGGCCTGGATCGCCACGCTGCCCAGCAACTGCCGGATCTCGGAGGGAACGGTCATGACGGGACGATAACTTAATCAACCCATGGGGGTCAGGCACGCACGCGGCTCATTTCGGCGCAAGGCTGGAACCTCGCCCGTGGCATGTCAGAATATACGACGCGTACCCCGACGGCTTGGGACCAGAAAACCAGCGCACCTTCGTGCGCAGTAGGGCATTTGAGTTGGGGAGTGACATGAAACCGAGCAACGTTGCCACGCTGTTGTTGATTCTTGGGTGTGCGGTCGCACTCGCGTCATGCGGCGCGGGCGGCGTGCCCCCCGGTGGCGGCAACCCGGCCCCGGCTCCGATTGTTGTGTCCGTGTCGCCGGTTTCTGTCTATGTGCAGGTCGGCACCCAGCGGCAGTTTACAGCCACGGTGCAGGGCGGCGGTTCGAACCCGGGCGGCGTCAACTGGTCTGTGCCGGGCGGGCCGACCGCAGGCACAATCAACTCGACGGGCCTGTACTCGGCGCCGGCCACGGTCACCGGCACACCGACGATTACCGTGCGCGCTACCAGCCAGAACGACCCCACATCGTTCGACGAGGCCTCGGTGACCATCGTCAGCGGCCCGGTGTACGGCCAACTTCCGGTACAGTTTGAAGTGCGCACCCGCGGCAACTGGCAGGCGAACCTGGCCCCAGTAACGGTAGGCATACCGCTACCCAAGACCGTGCACAGTGACGCCAACCAGCTCAGAATTCAGCAGCAGCTTGGCGGCGCCAACGTGCCCGCGCAGTTCAACGTGGTTTCGCGCTGGGATGACGGGTCCATCCGCTGGGTGCAAGCCGACTTTGTTGCCGACCTTTCGGCGCCGACGGGCATCGGCGACTACCAGCTCAACAATGGCGGCACCGGCAGTGCCACCGGGGGCAATCTCAGCGTCGTGAACGGCGCCATCGACATCACCGTGAATACCGGGTTGCTGAACTTTCGCGTCAGCAAGACCGCGTTCCGCCTGTTCGAAAGTATCGAGATCGACCGCGACAATGACACCATCGTCGACGACGAGTGCCTGGATACTTCAGCGCTGAAGGGAATTGCTGTCATTGAGGGGGCGAACGAGTTTGTAATGAGCCAGTCGACGCCGACGCGCGTGGCGGTCGAGCAGTCAGGCCCGATTCGCGCCACCATCTTGATTGAGGGCGAACACCGCGACGCGCTAAACGCCGTGAAGCTGGATTTCATCTGCCGCATTACCGCCTGGGCCAACTTGCCTTACATCAAGGTGCAGTACAGCTTCAAGAACATGCAGGGCGACGGCACCCCAGCCGCCAGTGCCTCGGCGGCGGCTGCGCAGCTTGCCGCGTACGCGACCGCTGACGCCATGAACGTTGACCTGCCTTTTGAGTTCAACGCCACCAATCCCGCGGCCATGTTTGGGGGCAGCAGCAACGACCCCACGGTGGGCGCGATGACTGCCGCTGAGTACGCCGAATTGCTGCAAACCTACGGCGGCACCCACGACGCAACCGATGCCAACAACCCCCAGCCGGCGGGCTACAGCCCAGGCACCGGCGACGGCAGCAGCGACCCGCTGCTCGACACCTGGGCCACGCAGGATGACACCCAGATCACGTTTGCATGCAGCGGCAAGATCACCAACACCGGCAACCATGCCAGCGGCTGGGCCCAGCTTGTGGGCAGCGACTTGCGCGTGACCGCGGTGCTGCGCGACTTCTGGCAGATGTATCCCAAGAGCCTGCGCGTCCAGGGCGACGGGCTGCTGCGTGTGGGCCTGTGGCCTGATGCCGCGGCCAACCAGTTGCAGGTGTTTGCCGGCAGCATGCGCACGCATGAACTTCTGTACAGCATTGACCGATCAGGCAGTCTCAGCGCGGCTGTTGGGCTCTCGCGGCATAACTTCCTGAATGATCCACCATTGGGCGTGTGCAACCCGCGTCACTACAAGGCCTCGCAGGTCTTCGGCGAAATTGGCGTCACCAACGAAACCATGACTGATGTGGCCGCATACACCAGCACATCGCAGCCCTTCGTCAGCAGCTATCTGGCCGAGATTGTTACGCACATGGGCGACATTCTGGTCGACCGCTTCGATGGCAACGGCACCGCGACCGGCCATGAGTACGGCTTCTGGCACTTTGGCGACGGCAAGACGTTCACGCCCGCCCACGGCTGGGAAAACTGCAACTGGGAAATCGCCCGCGCCTGCCTGAGCTGGTTTGCCGCAAGCGGCAACATCAATATGTTCCGGTTTGCCGACGAGTCTGTACGGCATTTCCGTGACGTCGTTGTCATGCACAGCGACATCGGCATGCGCTTTGACTACACCGAGTCGGGCAACCCGGCGGTCAGCGGCGGCAAGGCAAGCCAATTGGGCAAGACGCGCTACGCGCCCAACAACAAGCAGCACGACCTGGGCAACTATCACCTGGGCGAGCATCACCTGGATGTGTTCAAGGGCGCATTCCTGGCCGAGCATTACCTGCTGACCGGCGACGCGCTCAGCCTCGACATCCTCAAAGAGTGCTTCACCTACCTGCGCGGCACCTGGAAGCGCTTCTTTGACGCGGGCAACGGCGGCGTCGACAGCACGATGACCGCGCCCACCATGTGGCTCAGCAACGCGCTGTACATCGCCAGCGCATATCTCGTGGCCAACGGCCTGAACGACCCGGCCGCGAGCACGGTTGCATCCTACGTCTGGAACGCGGTTCGCCTGCGGCAGACCACCACCAGTCCGCGCGACCCCAACGGCAACGGATTCGATGACAGCAGCGGCAACTTCGAAGCGTACAAGATCGGCCACCTGGCCGAAGCCATGGAGTACGCCACTTACGCGCTTGAGATACCGAACATCCAGGTCTTCATGCTGGACATGATGAACTGGCTGCTCGGCACCAACGCGCAGGTGTACCTGGGCAATCTGCCAACGCCGCAGTTTGGCAAGTTTGCGCTGGCCCCGGGCGGCACCACCGATTACGGCGCACCGAACCTGATGATCGGCGCAGGCTACGGCGCGGCCTACCGGCAAAGCGGTCAGGTCAACTGGCGCACAGCCGCCCAGAACCTGCTCTCTGCTCAGGACCCCAACATTGAGGCAACCACCATCGGCGACGACGGCATCCGGCATGCCCCGTTCGCCCAGTTCTTCCGTGGTGGGCCGATGCTGTTGGCTGCTTTAATGAACTGAAGTCACGCGGCGCGCGGTTATCTTTTCCACAGGCGCACAGCCCCTCGACTAAACAGTCGCATTGGGCCAAAATGCGCCTAGCAAGTGCATTTCGTGCGTTCGGAGTCCCGCATGTCAAAACCCCCAGCACCGGACCAGAAGTCCCTGGTGGGTTACACCATCGGCAAGTGCAAGCTGCTGCGCATCTGCGGCCGCGGCGCGATGGGCACAGTGTACAAGGGCATGCACCAGGGCCTCGACATTGAGGTCGCGGTCAAGATTCTGCCGCCGCACCTCGCGATCAATTCCAACCTGGTTGAGCGCTTCATGCGCGAAGCCAAACTTGCGGCCCGTCTGAATCACGTCAACACAGTGCGCGTGTACGACGTTGGCGAAGAGTCGGGCTACTACTACCTGGTCATGGAGTTCATCGACGGCACCGACGCGCTGGAGTTGTTGCGCCGCCTCGGCCCCCAGAGTGCCGCCGTCGTTGCCGACATCGGCGCCGGCGCCGCCCGTGCGCTGGATTCCGCACACAAGAACGACGTGATTCACCGCGACATCAAACCGGCGAACCTGATGTTGCCGAACTCGGGCGGCGTCAAGGTCGCCGACTTCGGGTTGGCGCGCGCGCTGGCCAGTGAGTCCGGGCTCACCATGACCGGCGCGATCATGGGCACGCCCGACTACATGGCACCTGAACAGGCGCAGGGCGTAAGCGTTGGCCCCCTGGCCGACGCATACAGCCTGGGCGCGACGTTGTTCCACCTGTTCGTCGGGCGCCCACCCTTTCAGGGTGCGACGCCGATGGCTGTCGCGTTGCAGCACGTCACCAGCCGGATTGTCGTGCCAGAGAACATGGTCAAGGACGAAGCCAGCCGCCAGCTGACTCGGGTCATCCATGAGCTGACGCAGAAAGACCCGGCCAAGCGCGCCAAGGACCTTGATGCGGTGGCGCGGCGCCTGGTCGAGATCGCCCGCGCCAACAAGCGTACCCAAAAGCTGCTGTCTGAGGGTGCGACTCTGTTTGCGACCGCGGGCGTGAAAATCGACGTCGACGCGATCAACAAGGCCAAAGAAAGCGAAGCAGTCGAAGAGCTGGATAAGGGGCGCGTCGAGTCCCCGCACCTCGAGAAGTTGCGGAAAGCCGCCGAAAAGGCGCGCAGCGGCATGCACGCCGCGATCCCCGAGCCGCAAGCCAAGGCAAAGCCGTTGCCCAGCGAAATGGCGGAGCTGACCGGCGACATGGTTCGGGAAGCGCGCTCACGCGCGCGCCGCAGTTCAGGCCAGATTGCGGCCTTGCCGCGCGACACCGGAGAAGGCTCCGGCGTACGCCGCGCGACCAACAGCAACCCCGCGATGTCGCCGCACCGCGAGCAGCGCCCCACGACCAGCTCAAGCCGCCGCCAGCCGGTGGTGCAGAACCCGGAGATGGATGAGAGCGAATGGCAGACGTACGCCGCCAAGAGCTTCCCCACCTTCGAGAAGAGCTCGATCATGGACCGCTCGGCCCGTGAACGTGCCGCGGCGTCCAGTTCAAGCATCGAGCGGCATGCCAGCGGCCTGCACGCCCCGGTCGGCATGGAAGCGCCGGCACATTCCGTGTACGTGGCGCCGCGCAGGAAGAGCGGCAGCCTGGGTGCGTTGCTTACGCTGGTCGTCATCGGCGCGGCTGCCTTCGGCGGCTGGTGGTTTTTTCTGCGAGATCAGAGTGGCACACAGCCCACCGACGGCGGGCCTGAGAGCACTGAGCCTTCCGTGCGGCGCTTCAAAGCGGCAGCCAAGGGCGGCATTGCAGCCGTTGCCGCCGCGCGCAGCGGGGCCGTTGTCTATTCAGGCACGGAAGAAGGCGAAGTTCGCAGCTGGATGCCCGGCCAGTCTGAGCCTGCCTACTCGCAAAAACTGCGCGGGTCCATCACCGCGCTTGCGGTGCGTGGCGACGGCCAGCGTGTGGCTGTGGGCAACGACGCCGGCGAAGTCATTGAACTGGATGCCGCCAACCTGAGCATCATGCGCAATCAGATTGTGCATCTGCCCGGCGTGCGCATTACCGCACTGTCTTATCCGTCGGCCGGCCTGTTGCTGATTGGCGACAGTAAGGGCAGGGTGCGCACCTCTTTGGGTGCGGACCCGGTACAGGTAAGCGAAGACGGGGCGGCCATCAGCACGATGCTATGGCGCGCCGGCGAACTGTGGGTGAGCGCGGGCAAAACCATCGCACGCTATGACTTTGGGGACGAAGGCCTGCGCGTGATCAGCAGCTTCCCGAACCTGCCGGCGCCCGTCGTGATGATGACCGACACCGGCGAGGCAGTGTATGCGGCCTTCGGCAACCAAGTGCAGCGGCTGCTCCCGGATGGTGTTCAAGGCCCGGTGTTCGATGCAGAGCAGGCGTTCGTAACAGCAACTCCCGATGGAAAAGGTCTGCTGGTGTTCAGCAAGAGCGGCATTTCGGTGCTTGATCCGGCGACCATGCAGATTTCAAAAACGGTTGAACTGGTTCGCCCCGGCGTCGCGCTGGTTGCTACCGCAACCGGCGACAAGACGCGTATCGTCATCGGCACCCATGCCGGCGAAATTCTCGAAGTGACTCTGCGCTGATCAACAGCTCGATCAACTTGCTGCGGGCGGCTGCTCGCCCGGCTTGTTTGTGTCCGGTGTTTCCGGGGCCGCCTGATTCGGCGTGTCTTCGGACGGTGCTTCTTTCTTCTTGCGCACGCCGATGATCTCGGGGAAGTCGCGAATGGTTTCGCGCCAGAACCCGCCGCGCCTTTCTTCAGCGCTGTATTCTTTGCCGCGCAACTTGGCCACGCGGTGCATGAAAAACATCGCCAGCCCGCAGGCGAAAATCACCACCGACAAAAACTGACCCATCGTCAAGCCGATTGCGTGCAGGAACTGCGCTGTGCCGCCAAGTGCCTCGGCCTGCGCCGGGTCGATCTGGCTGTCAGGTTGGCGAATCATTTCAGCCGGGATCCGGAAGATCGCATACAGCATCAGGAATGCGCCGGCCAATTGTCCGGGAAACTTTAAGCGGCGCCGCAGCAGCCACACCAGCAGCAGCACGGTGACGCCCTCGAACAGGAATTGCACGGCCTGGCTGGGATAGCGCCCGGGAAAGTACTGTTGCACCTGCTCCCAGATTTCGGGCTTCACGGGCAACGGGTGCAGAGCCTCATTGGGAATGTCGCGGTAGCTGGCGCCCGGATTGGCGGCCATCCAGTCGTCCTGCAGGGCGCGCATCAGTTTGCCCTGCGCGATCGTGTCATTGTGGTCGGTGGGGAACTTCATCGCGTACCACGGCAGCTTGTCGGCGTCGTAGATCGGCTTGCCCGCATCGTCGGTGATTGCGCGGCCGTACAACTCGCCATTGATGAAGTTGCCGACGCGCACCAGCGCCACGCCCAGCGGGACAATGTGCACCCCGGCGTCCAGAATGTTCCAGACACTGGCTTTGTGCCGCCACGCATACAACAGCACAGCAAGTCCGACGCCGAACACGCCGCCGTGAAAGCTCATGCCGCCGTCCCAGACCGCAAAAATCATCTTGATGCGCGCGCCAAGTTCCAGGTTGTCCTTGTTCAGGACCAGCTTGTCGAACTGGTAGAAAAGCAGATAGCCAAGCCGCCCGCCCACGAACGTGCCCAGCACGCCGTACACAATGATGTTGGTGATGTCTTCGGCTTTGCAGCGCAGGTAGCCCGTCTTTTGAAGCCAACGCAGAAACAGGTAACCGATCGTGAACGCCAGCACATACATCAGGCCGTACCAGCGCAGCGCGAGCGGCGTATCGCCAAGCTGGAAAATGACCGGGTCAATGTTGGGGTGAGGCAATAGTGACAGCACGCTCAGTTCCTGTATTCAGCAAGGGCGGCACTCTAGTGATACGAATTGCGGACTGCCATACTCCGCTTCAGGCCGCTTGTTTTAGGGGCTGCGCCGCAGCACAATCAGCTCATGCAGTCTTTTGACGTCACGATCATCGGTGGCGGCCCCGGCGGCAGCACGCTGGGCGCGTTGCTGGCGCAGCAGGGCCGGCGTGTCTGCATCATTGAGCGCGACGCGTTTCCGCGCTTCCGCATTGGCGAAAGCCTGCTGCCATTCAGCATCGACATCTTTGCCAAGACCGGCGTACTGCAGAAGATTCACGATGCGGGCTTCATGGTCAAGCATGGCGCGCGCTTCGTGATCGACGAGTCCCTTGAAGAAGAGTGCTTCTGGTTCAAGAACGGCCTCGACAAGGACCATCCATACGCTTTCCAGGTGCAGCGCGCGGCGTTTGACGAGTTGCTGTTGAATCACGCGCGCGAGCTTGGTGTCACCGTACACCAGCCGGTGCAGGCCAATGAGCTTCGAGTCTCTGCCGATGCAGCGGTAGTGACAACGCCTGCCGGCGAAATCAGCGCCAAAATCGTGTGCGACGTGTCGGGGCGCTGGACGTTTCTCAGCACCAGGCAAGGCCAGCGCAAGATTCACCCAAGCCACCGCAAAGTCACGGCGTTCGGGCACTTCAAGAACGTCGTGCGCTGCGAACAGGACCCCAGCAACATCATCATCGCGCGCTTTGGCGATACACGGATGGGATGGTTCTGGCTGATCCCGTTTACCGATGGCACGACCAGCGTCGGCGTAGTTGCCGATGCCGGATACTTCAAGGACAGCGGGTTGGGCGCAGCCGAGTTCTTTGAGCGCAGCATAGCCGCAAGCCGGTCGATTGCGCCGCGCATGAAAGACGCCGAGCTGTGCGGCGCGATCAGGGCGGAAAGCGACTTCAGCTATACGAGTGACCGGCACGCCGGCGACCGCTGGATCAAGGTGGGGGATGCGGGCGCGTTCATTGACCCGGTGTTCAGTTCAGGCGTGTTCCTGAGCACCAAGGCGGCTGAACTGGCAGCACAGGCGATCTCGCGCGCGTTTGACGCTGATGACTTCAGCGCCGCGATGTTTGCGGACTATGAGGCGCGCATTCGACATGGCACCAAAGTCTTCTGGGCGTTCATAGACGCCTTTTACAACCGCGACTTTCTCAAGCAGATGGTCACAAGCCGTCGCCGCCCGCTGCTGCAAAGCAGCATCACCAGTCTGCTGGCCGGCGACATCTACAACGAGAACAACAACCTGATCACGTTTCTCACCGGCAAGGGCGGCGCATTCGCCGATGGCGAAGTAGAGGCGCTGCTAGGTTGAAATCCCGCGACGGCAGTCGCGAGTGCCGCGGCGCAGTTGCCGCGACAAGTGTTTGTGCCGCAAGAGAAGTTCGCCGACCTCTCGGTTGGCGGCCCGCGACTTCCGTCGCGGGCTTTCAGGGCGAAAAACGAGACACGCCGAGGAACAGTCCTCGGCGAGCTCGGCGTAGAAAACGGCTTGGGTCGCGGCAGTCCAGTGGACTGCCGCGAGAGCGAAGCAGCCCGACGCAGCCTTGGCGGAGTCGGGCGTAAGCGAAGCGCGGGGCCCCAAGCCGTCGTTCGATTCGGGCGAACCTGGCGAAAAACGAGACACGCCGAGGAACATTCCTCGGCGAGCTCGGCGTAGAAAACGGCTTGGGGGCCGGTCTTCCGAAAGCATGTATTGCAACCGACGTGCCAATCACCCAATGTCGCAAAGCGTTGTATCTATAAGACTTGCGCCGTTGTTCTCAACACTGGCGACCTAGCGCTTCGTATAGTTGTTATACAACGCGTGGTTTCACTGCTCTGATTGTTACCAGTGCAGCCACTAGTCCCAGCAAGATCAACCAACCCGGCCCGCTGCCGCCGGTGCTGCAGCCAGAACTTGAGTTCGCGCCCACATTCGGGCCGGGGCCCGTCGAAGTGCTCGCGATCAACACAGTGAACGGGCTGGATGTCGTGTTCAGTTGTGTATCTTCCACGATCGCGCTGAAGTTGTAGGTGCCGCTGGCAACGGCGCTTGGCGGTGCGCTCAGTACGCCACCAACGTCCATCGTCCAGCCGGCTGGCAAGTTGCTTGCGCTCCAGGTGTAGCCAGGGTAGCCGCCCGCGGCTGTGAACTGGTGGCTGTACGCAACGCCCTCTACCCCCGGAGCAAGGCCGGTGGTGGTAATGACCAGCGGCGCGCCCTGCAACACGATGTCAATCACGCAGGGCAGGGTGACCTGCACCGGCAGGGCCTGCGCGTCGGCAACCGTCACGGAGAAATTGTACTGGCCCTGGATGACGCTGGCTGGCGGCGCGGTCAGGTTGCCCGCGGTGTCGATGTTCCAGCCTGCGGGCAGGCCCGATGCGGACCACGTGTGCGGTGCAATGCCGCCGCTTGCCTGAAATGCGAGAGAGTAGGGCGAGTTCTCGGTGCCGGCCGGCAGTGGCGACGTTGTCATGATCACAAGCGGGTCAGCGATCACGAGCATGAAGTATTTGCCATCCTGGAGCTGAGTGCCGTAGGCGTTCAGCCAGAACAGGTAGACGCCGGTGGTCGCGTAGGCGGCATCAATCGTCAGGGCGCCCGAGAGACTGAGCGTCCAACCTTGCGGTAGAGAGGTTGTCACCCGGGGCAACCAGTTGTGAGTCGCACTTCCGCCGGCGGATGTGAACTGATGCTGGTATGCCGACCCCGGCGTGGCCTGTGGCAGCACGGACGATGACTCGATGCGCACCGGTTCGCCGTTGCCCATGGGGCCGTTCTCGATGTACCGGATGCGGCGCCCCGTCGGCCAGGTGCTGACCGAGCCGTCCGTTTCCACGAATCCGGCGTCTGTGCCCGGCACCACCAGCGTGGTGATGCCCGCAAGGTCAGACACCGACACTGTGCCGGCGGTACCGCTGGTGGGGCCTGCCAAGCCGTTGGTCGGCTGCGCATAACGGAATTCAACGGCCGCCGTGACGCAGTTGATGTGCGCCTGCATACGCACGGCATAGGTGCCGGTCGCGCCCCCAACCCGCACATCCACGTCGCGCCATTCCACGATCAGGATGCCCTCGACCGACAACTCGTAGCCGATCTGGCCAGCTGCGGGCGCCAGGTCAGCCCAGTACGGGGCAATCGCGCCGGCTTGCTGCGGCGAAGTCGACGTTGTGGCGGCGCCGTTGCCGATCAGGATGTAGCCGTTGCTGCCGACACGGAACTGGCCATACGTCTTGCCGAAGTAGCGAAGAGTGTAGCCGCCCAGCGACATCCATGCCGTCAGGTCGTCATCGGCCAACGTCAGCGCAGTTGGCGCCGGCAGGTCGACGTACCCGTCCGCTGCGGACGAAACGGTGTAGGTGTTGGTCGCAGTGGGTGGCGGGCCCGAGGTGCCGCCGCCGGGGTTTGGAGTGCCGGAGCCGGAGCCCGATGCCTGGCCGGACAGCACAGTGCCGAAGCAGAGAAGAAGCAGGCTGAAGAGTCGTGCGTTCATCGTATGTCCTCCTTGGGGACACGCCCATTGCACGAAAAGGCAGGCTGCACTTGCAGTGCTGCCGCGAGATAGACTAACGTATTTGTTACCCCCGCCCGGAACGCGCCATGAACGATGACGAACAGGCATTGCGTGAGCGGCTCACCGTTCTCACCCGCGAAACCTCACGCAGCGAAATTGCACGCCGCACCGGCACCTCGCTCATGAACGTCAGCCGCTACCTGGGCGGCACGCGCGTGCCCGCCGCCTTCTGCATGGCGCTATGCCGCGAGTTCGGCGTTAACCCGGCGTGGCTGATGGCCGGGCAGGGGCCGATGCGCGTGGCCGACGTGGCGCAGGACCAGTCGCAGACGGCTGGCGACCTGCTGAAGCTGGTAGAGGCGCTGGGGGCGGTTTCGCGCATGCGGCTTGGCAGCGTCGCCTCAGATCGCGGCCTGAAAATGATGCGCGAACTTGACGAGGCGCTGGGTTCCTACGAGCGACTGCGCGCGAAGCTCAACCTGCGCACCAGCGAGCTGCTGGACCATGTACTCACCCAGCTTGAAGCCGCGCTGAAGCAGATGGACATCGCGCGCGCCGGCGCCCTGCTGGGCAGCGCGGTGCAGCTTGCGCGGCTGTGCGACGATGAGGCGCTGGATGTACGGCTGCTGACGGCCCAGGCGCATCACTCGTTTCTGGCGCGCCGACTGGATGCATCGGTGGCCTTCATGCGAAAGCGCTTTGGCCTGGCTCTGGCCAAAGGCGACTTGAGCACGCCAGAAAGCATGGAAATGGGATTGCGTTTGGCGCTGACACTGCAGGACATCGGCAAGGGGGACGAGTCGCGCCGAATCCTCGAGGCGATCATTGCACTGGCCGATGAGCAATCGCGCAGCCTGCCCGTCTGGTCGGTGGCGATGTGCGCCCATGCCATGCACATGGTGAACGATGGGCAATTGGTGGAGGGCATTGCCGCGTTGACCCGGCACATGCCGGGATGCGACGCCCGGCGCATTGGCAACTCGCAAGCCTCCCTGATGCGGGCACAAGTGCTGGCGGGAGTGCTTTCACCGGCCGATGCTTGCTACGCGCCGGGATTGGACGGCCCGAAATGGCTGCACCTTTCGCTGCTGGCCGCCGCAGCCGAAGACGCGCACACGCTGCACAAGGCAGCCAGGTTTCTGGAAAGCCCTGAGGGTCGCGTGCCGCGCGAGGTCAGCCCAGTGCCTCACTATGCCGGCCTGATGGCGAGGGTGCTGGGCAAGCCGGTCACGGCGCTGCAAAGCGAGTTGCAGCGGGCCGCTACGTCTGCCGAGGCACACGGGATGCGCTCGCCGCTGGCAGCGATTATTGAAGCAACCATCTGGCGGCTGTCGGGCGACCGAAAACGCGCGCGCGAAGCACACAGGCGCGCGAGGACAGCCATGGGGCAAATCACTCCAGCCGTAGAAATGAGTGCCATGCACCACCGCAACGCGCTGCTGCTCGACGCCAAGGGCGCAGACCGCACAGCCGCAAAACGGTTCTTTGAAGACTGGGGCAGCAAGGGCTTTCGGTTCATCGCCGGCCTGAAGCCGTAACGCGACTGTCACGCGCCAACCCTAACCCGCGTATTCTTCGTCTTGTTCGATGATTGCGAGCACCCAGTCAAACTCGCCGCTGATGATTTTGCCGCCGCAGTACTCGCACTTGCCGGCCATGTTGATGCGGTCGAGTGCCGCGCCGCAGTTCGGGCACTGGCGCGGGTCGCCACTCTGCCTGTGGGCGACGTCGCTGCGGCGCACCACAGTCCAGTATTCGCTGAACGTGCGGTCTTTGTTCGGGTTGCCGCTCAGCACCTTGCCCGCGCTGTCCACGGTGCTGTCCTTGATCGTGGCAAAGATGCGCGTTGTGATCGCGTCGAAGTACGCGTCATGTTCAATCTTGGCGACCTCAATCCGCAGGATGCGAACGTCGGTCAGCACGTTGCGCGTGCCGGTTTCACGATAGCGCTGCAACCAGTAACGGTGGGCATCAAAGACCGTGTCCGTCTCAAACGGCCGCAGCTTCGATTCATCCAGCGTGCTCCAGCCGAGCTGGATCTGCATGAACATGTGTTGCACACGCGCCGTAAACGCGTGCCACGAAAACGCCGGGTCGCGCATGGCCAGGCTGCGGCGCGCTGCCGCCAGGTCCGGTGCGAACAGCGTGGGGTCGTTGGTGCCCACCTCAACGCCGCCCGAGTGGCCGATCGGCGGTGGCACCTGCTTGCGGTCCAGTGTCTCGATGCGCGCGACCTGCCAGTCCAGCTCGCCGCGGCTGGTGATGCTGCCGCAACTGGGGCAGCGGCCGTCCGGGCCGGGCTCTTGGGGCGAGCCGCAATTCGGGCACCCGAGGTCGAGCACCTTTTCTGGCGCGCGCGTCGTGACGCCCTTGACGCGCCGGAAACTGAGGCGCTGCTCAAGGTAAAGGCGTTTGCCGTTCTCGACGACGTTGGACTTCACGCGCACCGCGATGTTCACGAAATCGCCGACGACCCAGGTGCGCTCAAGGGTCAGCGCGCCGACCACGACCTCGCTGATCTGCACGTTGGATTGCTTGATCTGCTCGCGCAATTCCGGCGCCAGGTACGGCGCGACTGCGAACTGTTCCGGGTTGCGCCGCGCCATGCCACCGCGCGACTCGTGCAGTTTCACGTATACCAGGTGCGCAAAATCGATGAACAACACGCGCGAGAAGTTCGGGTCGTGCTGCCGCACCAGTCCCACACCCTGCGCCTGTCGGCGTTGCTGCCCGCGGCTGTGAATCAGGCGACCGGCTTGCCGGGCCTCCTCCTGCTCTTTCTGCTTCTGCTTGAAGCGCCAGATCAGGAACCACACCAACGCAGCAATGATAGCGACCGAAGCAATCTTTCCCGGCACTCCGCCCTCGGTCCACAGAAAGATCACCAGCCGAACCACCAGGTAAATCAGCGCGCCGATGCCATCTCCGCCGCCGCCGCTTCCACCGCCGCCGCCGCCGCCGCCGCCGGAGTAGCCGCCGCCACCGCCCGCCCGCGCCCCAAGCTCAGAGGCGAGCACAGCCGCAAACAGCGGCGACAGCAACAGAAACCATGCAAGGGCGCGTTTCACGGCATCCTTATCTGCGGGCGGTCCGGAAGCTCGTTCAGGTCGTCGGCCTGCACCGGAAAACACTCGACGCAACCCTGCCCGAGCTTGCGAATGGCGTCGCACACCAGTTCGGTCGGGTCGCCTGACTTCGCATTGCCCAGCGCGGCGGCGATTTCGCCGACGGTTGCAGCGTGCAGTCGGTTCTGCGCACCGATGTCGGGCATCAGCCTGGCCTCTCCCTCAAGCACCGACACATACAGCAGCACGGCGTTGCGGTCCTTGGTCAGCGAAACGTTCTCGTCAGTGAAAACGGCGTTGGCGGCGTCCTGAACCGCCGCCTGCATGCGCCAGCGCGGCAGAATCGAGCGGCGCAACACCGCAACGCGAGAAAACGCCAGCGCGGTAAGCAATCCGGCAGCGGCAGCTTCCAGCAACAGCAGCAGCGCATCCGGGGCGCCGTAAAGCCACAACTCATTGATCCAGTACAGTGCGACGAACACCAGCACAGCCACGGCGGTGCCAGTGCGCAGCGCACGGCCCTCGTAGCGGCTGCTGGCGGGCGCGAGCACGACGATGAATTCGCAGCTTGTGGACTTTTCAGCAGCAGCGACCGCCTGCTCGATGCGATCAAGCGACGCGGTACTGAGCAGCGAACGGTTCTGCAACGCCTTGCCGATGGCGCACCCCCGAGGAAATGTAACGGATGCTACGCGCCGCTGAATCTACAAAAGGCGCCGGGGTGTGTAACGCCGCTACTTGAAGGCTACCTCCAGCGCGAATTCACGACCGGGATAGATGATGCGGGCCTTGAACTTGCGAGCGCCGAGTTCATGGACGACCGTAAACGCCACGATCATCGGCGGCACGTCGCCAGCCGCGGCGCTTTGGGCTGCAATCTCGCGGTGCAGGGCGAGGTCGTCCTGCAGCAGCGCAAACATGGCACGAATTTGCTCAAGCTCGGCTTCCGTGGTCGTGGCGGGTTCCAGCGACTGGCGGGCCGCCTCGAGCGCCAGCTCGCCTTCCATGCCGCGCGAGACCCGGTTGCTGTCGTCCGCGCCGTCAAGCGACACAAAGATGACGCGGCGTTTGTCAAACACGGCGCCGGGCTTCGTCAGGCCCTGCTTGCGCAGGTCGGCGAGGATTGCGCTTTCCCACTCGGCGGTGATGCGCGCGACCGATTGCACGATGGCCGGGGCCAGGTCAACCCGGCTCGGCGCACCCACGATTCCTTCTTGCCCACGAAGCACGCGTTGCGACAGCGCCTTGTCGATGTCCTTATACAGGGGCGTCAGCGCGGCACGATCTGCCGGCAGCTTTTCCGCAAGTGAACTCTGGGGCGTGACCAGCGCGGCCTCGGCTTCGCGTTTGCGCTGCTTGTAATCGGCGATCGCGCCCAGCGACGCCAGGCCGATGAACGCCAGCCCGCCGACCAGTACCAGAATCGCGGCCACCTTCTTGAAGCCGAATTCGGCGCGCGGCTTGTCGTAATGCGGCGCGCTGTACCATGCGCCGTAACCGCCGGGCGCCGCTGCCAGCCTGTCGCGCCACTCGGTGTTGTTGTCTGCGGGCAGGCCTTGCAGGTGCGGCGGCACGGGCATGCCCTTGAAGCTGGGCAGGTCGGCAGGTTTGACCTGATCGAGCGTGCCCTGGCTTGCGGCCCAGCACAGGTAGTCGATGTCGGTCAGCATGGCGCGGGCGTTGTCGTAGCGCTGGTGCATGCCGGTCATGGCGCGGTTGACGACCCACTGCGCGGCCATGGGCACTTCGCGGGGCAGGCGCGACAGTGCGCCGCTGGTGGGGAACTCGCCGCTGAGTGCAAAAAAGAGCACCGCGCCGATGCTGTAGACGTCGAACTTGCTGGCGTCCACTTCGCGCACTTCGCGGCCTTCAAGCGCAAGCTTGACCATCTCGGGGTCGCGGAAGTATTCGGTGCCGTGAGTCGTGAGCTGCGCCATGCTGGAAAGCGGCGTCATGAGGCCAATGTCCACGAGATAGATCTTCTCGCCGTTGATGATCAGGTTGTCGGGCTTGATGTCTTTGTGAAACACGCCTGACTCGTGGTACTGGGCGATGATCTGCAGCAACTGGTGGCAGTAGCCAAGGCTGACGCGGTAGTGGTTGCCGAGGCCGTCTTTCTCGCGGGCTTCGCGAATGTTGCGCATCACGCCCTCGGTCAGCGTTTCGCCCGAGTAGTAAGGCATGACGTACCAGAACGAGTTGTCGCCCAGCTGACTTTCAATAATCAGGCCCAGCTTCTGGGCAAGCTGCGCAGCCTGGCTTTCGCGCACCACGCTTTCCAGGTTGCCGCCGCTGCGCAGGTTGAAGTACTTGAGCACGAACAGCTGCCCGTTCGGTTCGTCGGATTTGCGCACCACGTAAAGCCGCGCGCTTGAGCCGCCACGGGGCAGCTCGTCGACGACGACGTACTGCCCGGGAAACTCCGCCGGTGCTTCGCTGTTGTCGTAGGCTGCTGTCGCCACATAGCGGCGCCAGTCGTGGTTGGCGTGCTCGATACGTTTCTCAAGGCTGTTGAACAAGCCGCCAAGGCCGAACGTCTTGCTCCATGCCCGGCCAATGCCCAGCAGGGCGCGACCCGCGTCTTTCCAGTCTTTGGCGGCTTCGTGGCCAAAGGCTTTGCGCTGGCCGCGAAGGCGCATCATTGCGGGCGAGGTTTTGTGCAGGTACATGCCGCCGGTCCACTCTTTGCAAAGGCGCCCGAACCAGAACGTGCTGCTGATGCAGGCCTCAACACTGTGGCGGATGAAGTTGACCGCATCGCCCAGAGACCAGATGGCGGCGATGATCAGGAAAATCGGCCAGAGGAAAAAGACCGCAATGATGAAGTGAACAACGTTGCCCAGCGTCAGCGGCGGTTTGTCAGCCGCGGCGCGGGCGAGCTTGCGCCGTTTGTACTCAGTGAACACGTCGGCGCGGCCGGGCGGCACGCCGGCTTCAGCACTATCCATGACCTGAGCAGTTTTCGCGCGCATGGCAGCCCCCCAACAATACACGGCATCTCCGACAAGACCGGCCAGTGGTTATTGAGGAAGGGCCCTCCGTTCTTTCACGGTTCTATTAGAACCACGCACGCGACAAAACGCCAAAGGGGGCCTGGATTATTGGCGGCTTGGCGGCGATGGCAGTTCACCTGACGCTACGCGCGGTTTTTTGCAGCTTGCCGTAATCGCGCCTGGTGGCTTCGTCCTGCAGGTAAATGTCGCTAAGTGCCGCGTCAAAACTGTCGTCGTCGTGGTTGGTCAGACCGCTGGCATCGAACTCAGACTTTTCGTCGTCGGTCCATGAATAGCCCACAATGGCCTGGCCCACGGCTTCGCGAATCTGGTCGCGCACGCGCTTGAGATAGCGCGACACGCTGGCTTCGCTGACGCCAAGTTTGTCGCTGATTTCCTTGCCCTGGATGCCGTCGGTCAGGCGCAGCCGGTAGCACTCGAACTCAGTGAAGTCGGCGATCTTTTCTACTTCTTTGAGCGCCCGGTAAACCTTGGCGCGAAACACGGCGGCTTCAAACTCAGCGTCGGGCGGGGCGGTGGTGCTTACCTCGTACAGGGTGTCGTCCAGGCTCATCGGTTTGGCGCCGCCGCCGCGTTTCTGTGCGCTGCGGGAAGTCAATTCGCTGTAAACCACGTGCTTGGCGATTGCGTAAAGCCAGGTGCTGAACTTGACGCCGCGGTTGGGGTCGAACTTGGCGATTTCCTGGTATACGCGGGCCAGGGTTTCCTGGCTCACATCCTTGATCGTCTCCTGGCCGAAGTAGCGCGACGCAATGCTGCCGATCATGCGCTCAATGCTGGGCCCGAAGACGTCCCACATTTCGTACCACGCCGAGGCGTCAGCCTTCTTCAGGCGGCCCAGCAGGTCTGTGTTGATTGAGATCAATGCAAGCCCCCCGGCGAGACGTAGATAGTTCAGTGTAACCGTCCTGATCTTTCAGGCGATTCCAGAATTTCGCGAAGAATGGAACGCGGTTCAGCGCGCCGCAAGTTGCAGTTCGGGCACTTTGCCCGCGCGGCGGTCCCACCATTCGCGCAGCGGTTTGGCGGACCACCACGCGAAGAAGGCCAGCGCGTGGCCGGCGATGATGTCGGGAATGTAGTGGTAGCCGCCGTACAGGGTCGCGATATAGACGGCGATGCCCACCGGCAGATACACCCAGAACAGCGGGCGAATGCCCTTCCAGCTTGCGATCAGGAACAGTGTGGTCCAGGCTGTGTGCAGGCTCGGAAAGCAGTCGCGGTTGCGGCCCTTGATGTCGTCCATGAAGGCCAGCGCGCCTTCACTGCCGGCAAGCCAGCGGTCTTCAAACACGTACTTTGGGCCGACCACGGGCACCAACACATACCCGATGTAGGCCAGCGCGCCGCAGATCACCAGCGCGCCGATAAAGCGGTTATAGACCGTGCGCCGCCCCAGAAACCACAGCGCCAGCGCCAGCGCCGGCGCCGCGTACACATAACTGATGTAGGCCGCTTCGTGGATGTCCATTTGAGTCAACCCGAACGTGCCGATCAGGCTTGTGATCCAGTCCGCGTGCATCCACTTGCGCACGATCGCGGCGCTCAGGTCGCCGACAAGCCAGAAGTCAAACTTTGCCATCTCAACATCGTAAAGCGTGTCGCCGCGCACTGCCGGGATCAGCCGCTTGTTCATCTCATACACGCCCATGCACGCCAGAAACGGCACGTAGGCACGCACGCCGCCGATGCCCCAGAGCACGGTGGCTTTGCTGCGTGCTGCCGGCCCGACGGCTTCGCCCCATACGCCGTGCATCAGCTTGCGACCGGCGCCGCCACGGGCCAGCGGAAGCATGGCCACAAGCAGCAGAAAGGCCGTGCCCAGGGCGCACCACAGCGTGAACATCCACATCGTGCCGCGGCCATGAAAGTTGTAAGTGAAGCCGGCCCAAAGCGTTTCAAACGAAGGCGTGCCCGGCAGAAGCAGGTACAGCGTGACGAAGCAGGCCAGCAGGCCGACGATGATGGCTTCTTCAAAGCGAAAGAGACAGAAGGCCCAACGCCACAGGGCGACGGGAGCGGTGCGGGCGCGGATGTCGGCAATCTCGCGCAACTCGCCGGGCGACACCGATTGGTGTGCGCCTGTGGGTGCGTCAGCAATGGCAGAAGTGTCTGGCATCCGGGTCCACAAGTCGGCACTTGGCGTGCCGTTACGCCATTCTTCGCGGCATCTTAACGATTCGCAAGTCACGGGCGATATGGAAACGTGACAGAACTGTGCCGAACACCAAACAGCCATTTGCCGTTCACAGGCGCGGGTACACTTGGGGGAATCGGCAATGCTCGCTACAATCGCACACGCACCGGTCGCTCACGATCAGGATGCAGGGGAGGGCATGGGCGAGAATTCAGGCAAGGGCGGGCGCATCCGCGAGATCGCGCCGGACGAGCTGGACTTTGACGCGACAGACGCGGCAGGCCAGTTCGATTTCGATGCCCAGGACCGCCGCCGCTACCAGCGCGCCACGCTTGAAGTACCCATCGCGTTGAAGCTGCTTGGCCCCGGCAACAGAGATCTGTGCAAGGGCAAGGCCCTGCTGCGCGACCTGAGCCTGGATGGCGCGTTTCTTACCGCCATCGAAATCCAGGAAACGTTCGATGGCGTCAAGCCCGAAGAAATCGGCGAGTTCGTCCGCATCCAGTTCACCATCATGGACGGCCCCTTCAAAGGTGTTGAAGCCGCCGCCGTGCCGGTGCGCGTGGGCCGCCAGGTTGGCGGCGTGGGCGTGAAGCTCGAAACCGGGTTCAACTTCGCGGTGTAACGCAGCCACTATTCGTGGCGCAATGCGTCGATGGGTTGCAGCAGCGACGCGCGGATGGCCGGGTACAGGCTGGCCAGAAAACCGATTGCGAAGGCCAGCCCCAGTGCCTGCAAGCTGCGCTCGACGTTCAGCGTGCCGCTCAGCGCATCCATCGCGAAGTATTGCCGCGCGATCTGCACCTCCAGCAACCCGAACGCCACGCCCGCGCCGCCGCCAAGAATCGACAGGATCAGCCCTTCCAGCATGATGCTGCTCAGTACCCGCGTGCGGCTCCAGCCGACCGCCAGCAGCAGGCCGATCTCGCGCGTGCGTTCGTACACGCTCAGAGTCATCGTGTTCAGAATGCCGATGGCGCCGGCCAGCGCCGCGATCAGGCTGATGACCAGCCCGAACTTCTCAAAGAACTCGACTTCCTTGTGCCGCTGCAGAATGTCGGCGCTCTTGATCGCCCGCAACTCGTCGATCGATTCGTTGATCTTGCCGCGAACGTCCGACACCAGTGCTGCGTGCTCAGCTTCGGTCAGGGCGCGGTCTTCGGTGGCGTGGCGCTTGTTCACCTCAAGCAGGAAGTTGGTGCACGAGGCGGCCCGGGCGACTTCTTCCTCGACCATTTTGCCGCCCTTCTTGACCTTGATCTTCTCGGTGCGTTCGTGCTTGCCCTTGATGATCTGCGCGACCTTAAGGTGAAAGAACACCGCTGAATCCTGGATCATGATGCCCGTGCGGCACACACCCCGCGTCATCAACTGCAGCTTCATCTGGTAGGCGTAGACCGGGTCCGCCGGGTTGTAATCGATGCCGTGGCGCTCTTTCAGCCACTTGGCGTACTGGTCATCATCCAGCGGCATGCCCAGCACGTTCAGCGGCCGCGGTGGAGGCGCCTTGCGGCCGGTGCGGGCCTCGTACTCTTCGGGCGTTTCTTCCTTGATGGCGTCCTGGTGCACGCCAAGTTCTTTCGTCAGGCGCATCAGCGCCCACATCTTCTTGCCGTAGTCCGACATTTCCTCCCAGTTGTCGGGGCGGCTGAAGACCTGGGTGAAGCCCTCGCTGGTCACGATGTTCATCAGGTCGAGCGACTGGCCCACGACAGGGGCCTTCTGGCCCATCTTGTCCTGCAAGATCTCCCAGGCGCGCCAGCCAAAGACGACACCGTTGGGGTGTTCGTCGCTGATCGGCTCGCCCTCAAGCATCTCCATGTGGCGAATCATGGGGTTGTTGCCCGTGAGGCCGTAGTACAGGATTGCCGGCCGGTCATCAAAGTCGGCGTCGGTGCGCAAGATCGCCGCGATCATCGGCGAAACGGTGTGTACGCCCTCAATCGCCTTGAGCTGGTCTTCGTGGTACAGCGGCACGTCGCTTTCGAGCTCTTCGGCCGTGGCCTGCGTGACGACGATGTCGCCGCGCTGTGTTTCAAACGCTTCCTGGATCTGGCCGACCAGGTCGTCGCTGATCGTGAACAGCGCGACCATGATCGACACGCCCACGCCGACACCCAGCACGCTGAAGAACGTGCGCAGCTTGCGGCGGGCCAGATTTTTCAGGACGAACTTCATCTCAGGGCGCAGAGGTTAGAGGCGTTGGGTCTGGTATGCCATACGCCGCATGCCACTACCTTGTCCGGGTCAGGCCTGTAATCTTGCGCGGCAATGGCCGACTTCTTCCAGCTCGATCACACCGATGGCGCCGCCCGCGCCGGCACATTGCGCACCGACCGGGGCCAGGCGCAGACCCCGCTGTTCATGGCCGTCGGCACGCAAGGTACCGTCAAGGGCTGCACGCCCGAGCAGCTGCTGGACGCTAACGTGCGCGTCGTGCTGGGCAACACCTACCACCTGATGGTGCGGCCGGGCGCCGACGTCGTGGCAGAGCTGGGCGGTTTGCACGCCTTTGCGCGCTGGAACGGGCCGATGCTGACCGACAGCGGCGGCTACCAGGTGTTCAGCCTTGGCGCCATGAACCAGGTGACCGAGCAAGGCTGCACCTTCCAGAACCATCTCGATGGCCGGCCGGAATTGCTCTCGCCTGAGCGCAGCATGCAAATCCAGCACCAGCTCGGCGCCGACATTGTCATGCAGCTCGATGACGTGCCGGCGCTACCCGCAACGCCCGAGCGCGAAGCCGACACCATGCGCCGCAGCGTGCGCTGGCTCGACCGCTGCATTGATTCTCTGCCGGCGCAGTCGGCCCAGGGCAAGCGCCAGCGGCTGTTCGGCATTGTGCAGGGCGGCTTGAACCCGGCCCTGCGCAGCGAATCCGCGACTGAGCTTGTGGCGCGCGACTTGGCCGGCTACGCGGTGGGGGGGCTGAGCGTCGGCGAAACCAAGCGGCAGATGGAGGACATACTGGGCGTGGTCACGGAATTGCTGCCCGCCGACAAGCCGCGCTACCTGATGGGGGTGGGCTATCCCGAAGACATGCTTGCGGCGATCGGCCTGGGCGTGGACATGTTCGATTGCGTATTGCCTACGCGCTCGGCGCGGCACTCGCTGGTGTTCACGTCGCACGGCCGCCTGCGCATGCGCAACGCGCGGCACGCCCGCAGCCCCGGCCCGCTGGAAGCCGGCTGCGGCTGCTACGCGTGCGCCGGTTACAGCCGCGGCTATGTGCGGCATCTGTTGATGGCAGGCGAGATGCTTGGCATGACGCTTTTGACCATCCATAATCTATACTTCTACACGTCGCTGATGCGGCGTGCGCGCGAGGCGATTGCGGCAGGCGAGTATGGCAGGTTCGTCGCCGAGTGGTTGCCGCGTGTCTGCAAGGGAGCAGATTGATGTTCATCGGCGGGTTGCTGCGCAACGTGTTCATCTTCTCCGGCATTGCCGCCGGCGGTGCGATGGCCATCTGGGGCGCGGCACGGCCGATCGAAGGCGCAGACGAGATTGCGGTTGCGCAGAACGCATCGCCGATCGTTCTGAACACAGCACGGCCGCCCGACCGGCCGCTCATTCCGCTTGCCAAGCCGATCTCGCTTGAGAAGGGCTTCGGCCGCACGGAACTTACCGGCATTCCGACGCGCGTGGTGCCACCCAACGCACTGGACGAGTTGAACCTCGACCGCCGCTGGGATGGCTTGCCTACTCGTGAGCCCGACGCGGAAGTGAAGACGCCGCTGCCAAGCTCGGAGCTGCCGCCGCCCAAGGCAACCGATGAAGTGTCAGAGCCGACCAGCGACGACGCAGCGCTGCAGGACGAGTACCACTTCAATGACCTGCCGGCTGAAGCGCGCGCCCGCGCACTTGAGGGCCTGAAGTCACTGAAAGAAGGTACCGAACTGCTGAAGGAAGGCGACCGCGAGTTCCGCCAGCCCGGCGAAACCGGCATGGAAGGGCGCCGCAAAATCCGGGAAGCCGCCAAGATCCTGCGCGTGGCCAAGGACAAGCTGGAAGCCGCGCTGCGCATCGTGCCCGACAACCGCGACCTGCTTGAGCTCGTGCGTGATGCCAAGGCGAACCTGTACACGTGCATGAAGCACGGCATGTAGCTCAGAAATCGAAGCGGATGGTGTCTTTCGTCGGCGCCTCGGTGTTCTTGCTGTGCCAAAGCTTCCAGCCCCACAGCGCCAGAAGCATGCACGGCAGCAGCGCGTAGTCTTCGTAAATGTCCCACCAGGCAATTGTCGCGAACGATGTCACCGCAAAGATCAGCGGCGGCACCATCATCCAGAACCTCGGCCCCGGCCGCGCAGATACAGCAACACCCAGCGTGATCAGCGACACGGAACCCGGCATCAGGCCATAGGTCGTGACAGCCGGGTACTCGCGCCCTAGCAGCCAGCTGACACCCGGATAACCGATGGCACCGAAAGCGACAATGAACAGCGATGCCAGCGTCGGGTTGTCACGCCGCCAGTGAAAGTGCGGCGGAAACGAGTATGAAGCGGCAATGGCATAGTAAATGCCGGCCGCCACGCACACCGCGCCGGCGACGTGACCGATCCAGTGCACGGTGGCCATGACGTTGAAAAAGAACAGTACGCCGATCATCGCCCACTCGGCCGCGAGCAACAGCAGTACGCCGCGGCTTGTGTCCTGCTTGGTGCCGCGCAGCAGCAAGACGAAAATCAACAGCGTGGGGATGTAAATCAGGATTTGAAGCGGCTCGATATAGGCGTTATAGCGAGCGGCCATGCTGAGAAGCTGACTGGCAGAAAACGGAGCATCCATGCCCGGCAATCCCGATGATGGCGTAACTGACCAGAAGGTTAACAAATCCGCATACTGGAATGCTATTTACGAAGCAGAGGAATCGCCGCGGTGGAGTATCGGCGTTGCGCCGGCGCTGAGGCACTGGCTTGAGACTTCTGGCGCAAAGCCGGGCCGCGTGCTGCTGCCGGGCTGTGGCTACGGGCACGACGCGGTACTGTTCGCCCAACACGGCTACGAAGTGGTCGCCGTCGATTTTGCCCCGTTGGCGATTGAGCGCGCGAAGCAGATGCACGCCACCGCACGCGTAGAATGGCGCTGCGCCGACATTTTCGACCTGCCGAAAACCGACGCCGCGTCCTTTGACTACCTTTACGAATACACCTGCATGGTCGCCATTCAGCCCGCGCGCCGCGCCGAGTATGCGCGACTTTGCCACGACTTGCTGAAGCCGGGCGGCCGGCTGATCGGCAGTTTCTACAACCACGGGCGCGAAGGCGGCCCGCCGTTTGACATCACGCGCGAGCAGGTGCAGTCTCTTTATCAGCCGCTGTTCACGATTCATCGCCTCGAGGTCACGCCCCACAGTGTAGAGCGCCGCAAGGGCCACGAAATCTGGGCCGACTTCCAGAAGTAAGCGTGCTTGCCCAGGTGGCAGCGGCTGGAAGCCAGTGCCACTGCACTACGTGCCTGCCGTGGCTAACTCCGGCGTTTGCTTCAGCGATTCCACGTACTGGTTCCACATGGCCTGCGTTTCGGGGTCGGTCGCCGGGTCGTATTTTGGCGTCCGTGTTGGCAGCGGCTCCTGCGCGGGCTTTGGCGGCGGCGGGATCTCTGCCGCGGCCTGCTGTGTCACCGCCGTATCATGCTGCGGCTGTGGGCCGAACTTTTCTTCGACGCATTGCAGGGCAGCGTCGCGGGCCTGGGTCATCA
>JADZFR010000043.1 GCA_020849795.1 Planctomycetota bacterium
CACAGCCACTTTCCAACAGGCGCTTGGCAACCTTGGCGTATTCTTTCAGGGGGATTTCGTCGTCGGCGACAACAATCAACGCGCCAAAGGGCGCAGCCGGCATGGACTCGATTTCAGAGTCCATGGCCTCAAGCGAAGCCACAGCAAACTTGCGCTTGTTCTTGGTCTCACCCGTGCGCATGGCAATATTGTAGCTGTAGGGACTGCGTCCGCCAACTTGGCTTCTTGCGACCAGGTGCGTGCGAATCTGTTACAGGGCTGGACGCCCGCGGTCCTCTACCCCTCAAACCCCGCTTGCGGGTAGCGTTTCGTTAGATAGTCGATGTCGTAGTACTTCTTTTCCTGCTCGGGCGTCAGTATGCCGTGCTCGCGGATCAGCTCTTTCGGGGTCTTGCCTGTGGTCAGGGTTTCCTTAGCGATCTTGGCGCTGGCCTGATAGCCAATGATCGGGTTCAGCACCGTGACCAGCGCCTGGCTGGTCTCAAAGTAAGCTTTGCAGCGCTCTTCGTTCACCGTGCATCCGGCAAAGCTGTCTGCCGCGAACACCGGCAGGAAGTTGGCCAGCCAGTTCATGCTCCATAGCGTGCTGCACGCCATTGTCGGCATCATCACGTTCAAGTCGAGTTGTCCCGCCATCGCGCACAGGTACACCGTGTGGTCGTTGCCGAGCACCTGGTACAGCAACTGGTTCATCGCTTCCGGGTTACTGGGGTTGATCTTGCCCGGCATGATGCTGCTGCCCGGCTGAATCGGCTTCAGCCGGAACTCATCCAGCCCCGTGGTCGGGCCGCACGACAGCAGTCGGATGTCATTCGTAATGCGCGTGAGTTCTACGGCCATCGTGCGAATCGCTGCGCTGAAGTTGTTGAACGCCCAGCGGCTGTTGATCGCTTCAAATGGGTCTTCCGGCTCGCGCACCTTCAAGCCCGTAAAGATGCGCAGATACTCGAAGGCCTTGGCGCGGTAACCGTCGGCGGTGTTCAAGCCGCTGCCGATGGCGCTGCCGCCCAATGCAAGCTCAAGCAGGTTGTTGGCTGCATGTTGCAGGTTCTGGCGCACGTGGCGCACGCAGTTGCGCCAACTCATGAACTCCTGGCCCAGCGTAATCGGCACGGCGTCCTGCAAGTGCGTGCGGCCGGACTTCATCACGCGCGCCCATTGCCTGCCTTTGGCCTCGCACGCGTCCTGAAGGGCCTCCAGGCCGGCATCAAGCCGCGGCATCGCCAACAGCGCTGACAAGTGCAGGTTGGTGGGCACGGTGTCGTTGGTGGATTGCCCGTAGTTCACATGATCGTTGGGGTTGACCTTGATGCCGGGCTCGAGCTGCATGGCGCGGTTGGCCAACACCTCGTTCATGTTCATGTGGATGCTGGTACCCGCACCGGCCTGGAACACGTCCACGACAAAGTGTTCGTGGTGCTTGCCGGCAATGATCTCGTCGGCGGCTTTGGCGATGGTTTCAGCCATCTTGCGGTCGATCGCTCCGCAATCGGCGTTGGCCAGCGCGCTGGCCTTTTTCTGGTAGGCGAACGCCAGCAGCAGGTCGGGCAGGCTGCGCCCGGTCATGCCGCTGACCGGAAAGTTGATCACGGAACGTGCGGTGGACGCGCCGTAAAGGGCGTCCGCAGGCACGGGCATTTCGCCCATGGAGTCTTTTTCGATACGAGTTTCGGGCATGATCTTCTCCGGTTCTGCTGGCGCGAACTTATCGCCAAGTCGCCCATTGGCAAGCGGTTTGGGGGTGGTCGGCGACTGCGTGGCAAGCACAACCCGCGCATGCGTTGGCGTACTAAGACTGTACCGCAATCTCGGCCACGGCTTCAATCTCGATGCGCATCTGGGGCAGCGCGAGTTCGAGTACCCCGACGCAGCTTCTTGCGGGCATCGGGGGCTTGAAGAACTCTTTGTACACGGCGTTCATGGCGCTGTAGTCCTTCATGTCGGTCAGATATACCGTCACCTTGACCACGTCCTGAAGGCGCGCGCCAGCGGCCTCAAGCACACGGCTCAGGTTCTGCAGTGACACCCGGGCCTGCTCGGTGATATTTTTGCCGACGACCTGCTTGTCGCCTGGATGCATCGGCACCGTGCCGCTGGTGAAGACCAGGTTGCCGCTGCGGCGCGCCTGCGTGAGAATGGTGGGAAACGCGGGCGCCTTGTCGGTGTGGATTTCCATGCAATCCCCTCGTTGACACTTGCCTTCAACCCCGCTATTTCTAGCGGCTCGATTTACGGAGACTAAGCGTGCTCAAGGCCACTGACCTTCGCAAGGGCAAGATCATCAAGATGGATGGCAAGCTCGTGCGTATTACCGACTTTCAACACATCACGCCCGGAAACTGGCGCGGCATTGTCCAGATCAAGTTCAAGGACATCATCACCGGCAACGGCAGCCAGAAGCGCATCAGCCCGGAAGACAAGTTCGAGGACGTGTTCCTCGACAACCGCAAGATGTCCTACCTGTACAAGTCCGGCGACAAGTACGTGTTCATGGACAACGAAACGTTTGAACAGCCGGAGCTTGGCGAAGACGTGGTCGGCGACTCTGCCGCCTACCTCAAAGAGAATGACGAGTGCAACATCTACTTTTATGAGGGCGAAGTGGTCTCGCTTGAGCTGCCGCCGAACGTTGTGCTCAAGATTACGTACACTGAGCCGGGCGTCCGCGGCGACACGGTCCAGAACGTCACCAAGCCGGCAACCCTTGAGACAGGCCTTGAAATCAAAGTTCCGAACCACATTCACCAGGGCGACATGGTCCGCGTGGACACTCGAACCGGTGAGTTTGTGGAAAGAGTCAACCTGTAGGCGCCGCACGAAACTTCCGATCGGGGCGGCGCGAAAGCGCCGCCCCGCTTGTTTTGATCGTAAGAGAATCAGTGACCTGCAGTCTGGTTGGTTACATGCTTTCCGCCGGCACCGTCCGGCACAGAATGTCCCGCCATGAATGCCCCGACTGTCGAGTTACCGCCGAAGGAAAAACCCCGCCGCGCCAGGGGCTCGGGCCGCTTCGTGCTGTCGCGTGGCATCGAACGACGCACATTCCGCCAGGCCGCATTTGCCAGCGCGGGCGAGGGCCTGACGGGGGGCCTGATGAGCCTGAATGCGTACGTGGCCATCAAGAGCATGGGGGCGCTGGAAGCGGGCTATGAACGCGAAGTCGCCACACTGATCACGATGCTGCCGTCGGTGGCGATGCTGTTTGCTACCGCCTATGACGCGGGGCCGGCAGTCCGGGGCAGGCGCGGGTACTTTCTGTTTGCTGCCGGGCTGGGGCGCATGGTGTTCATACTGGTGCCGCTGATTGCGCTGCTGCCCGGCCTCATGCAGTCGTTTGCCTTTGTCGCGCTGGTGGCGTTCTCGGCAGTGATTTGCGCGGGCATTCCGCCTGCACTCAATCAGCTTTGGGGCGCGAACTATATTCCGGCTTCGCGCGGTCGGCGGTTTGCATGGAACAGCAGCCTGAGCATGTTGATGGTGATGACGGGTGCGTTCGTGGCCGGCCACTTCCTGGACTCGGAGCCGGTGATCGCCGGTTATGGCAACCACGTGATCCTGTACCCGGTCGCTGCGGTGTCCGGCGCGCTTGCGCTGCTTGGCTTTTACGCAATACGGATGCGCTTTGCATACGCCGCACCGGTGCGTGAGCGCGGCTTTCTTGCAAAGCTGAAAGACAGCTACGGCCGGGCCTGGTCATTGCTGCGAGACGACAAGCACTTCCGAACCTATGAACTGGGCTTCTTCATCTATGGCATCGCGTTCATGATGATGATGCCTGCGATTCCCGTGCTGTTTGCGAACTACCTGCAAGCCGACTACGGCGAGTTCACCCGCGCCACCGTGGTCACGATGCAGCTTACACTCATGGTCATGGCGCCGGTGGTCGCGTGGCTGTCGATCGGGCGCCGGGTCACGCTGGTGACGGCGGCTGCATTCAGTTCACTGGCGGTGTTTCCGGTGATGATGATGGTGGCGGCGTATACGCGTGACGTGACGTTTGCGTACCTGGCGTTCGTGGTGTTCGGGCTGGCGATGAGCGGTGTCCATTTCGTGTGGAACCTGGGCGCACTGGCCTTTGCACGCCAGACCAATTCGCTGGCATACACCAGCACGCACGCCGCCATGGTCGGCCTGCGCGCGCTGGTGGGATTTCCGCTGGGCTACCTGCTGATGAAGGTGTTTGAGAACACGCTGCTGCCCGTGTTCGTCACCGCATCATGCCTGCTGCTGATCGCCACCGTTGTGGTTCTGCGGCTTGACCGTCGGATGGTCGCGCAGGGCCTGAACCCGATTGCCTGAGTCACTTGTTCGCGGCCTGGTACTTTTCCAGCCGTTCCATGTACAGCGGGCCCCACGGGTCGCCTTCCCCGACTTCAAAGTCAGACCAGTCGCCGTGCGCCTTGTCGAGCTTGGCCTGGTCTTCGGGTGAAAGGATACGGCTGATGTTTTCACGGTTGCGTTTCTTGACGTCGTTGATGGCGTCCCAGTACGAGCGGCCCTGGGCATCGCCGGGGATTTTCTGAGACGACAGCTCGCCGATCAGCTTCATGAAGTCGGTGTTTTCGCCTTTGCCGGCCTGAACCCTCAGCATGGTGTCGATCAGCTCTTCGGCCATGTTGCGGCCGTCCGCGGTGGGCACTTCCAGCGTCTCGAGAATGCCCTTCTTCGCGTCCAGGATCTCCTGGCGGATCATGTCTTTCTCGGCCTGGCTGATGTTCAGGCGGTCCATCGCCTGCTTCAGGTCCTTGGTGGGGGCGTTCTCGGCAATCTTCTTCGCCGCAAGCTCCGCCACCTTGTTCTCGTCAATTTCGCCACCACCAGCGGCGACCTTGGCCAGCTCTTCCTGCACAGCCGCGGTCTCTTTGCGGGCGGCGTCGATCTTCTTTTCCAGCTCGGCAACTTTCTTCTGCGTCTCGGCAGAGTTGTCTTTGCCGGCGCTGGCTTCGAGATCGGCCAGCCTCTCAGCGACCGGTTTCTCGCCATCCAGCTTGACGGGCCCGATCTGGCTGCGAAGCGCATCGATCTCATCCTGAAGGCGCTTGTTTTCGTCGTGGCGCTGCTTTTCGCTATCTTCAAGCTGACGACGCTGGGTGGCAACGCTGGCCTGAAGGCCGGCGATTTCATCGGACTGGTCTTTACAGCCGGGCACAAACAGCAACGCTGCGCCGGCAGCAGCCAAAGCAAGCATCCGAGTCATGGTACGCTCCGTCTGGACTACCGGTTATTGTCACACAGCGGCCCGATCTTTCACGCGCGAACTCCGATTCTGCCAGCGATCACTTCGGCTCGGGCAGGGTTTGCGGCTTGTACTCGTGGTCGCGCAAATTTTCTGCGCGGACCGATTTGATTTTATCACCCACTCGCAGCTTGTCGGCCACGTCCATGCCCTCGATCACCCGGCCGACTACCAGATACTTGTTATCGCTGAGGTTGATGACGTTGGGGCCATTCGAGACGCAGATGTAGAATTGGCTGCCCTGGCTGTCCGGGTCCATCGAGCGTGCCATGGCTACCGTGCCTCGGAAGTGCTTTCGCTTGTTGTCCTCAAACTTCGTGCGATAGCCGGGGCTGCCGGTGCCGTCACCCTTGGGACAGCCGCCCTGGGCCACGAAGTTGGGTTCAACGCGGTGAAAGTTCAGGCCGTCGTAGAACTTCTTCTTGGTCAGGCTGACCAGCGACTTGACGGTGTTTGGCGCATCGTCTTCGAACAACTCAAACACAATCTTGCCCTTGTCGGTTTCGACAACCAGGCGCGGGTTCTTCTTCTTGGCGTCTTCGGCCTGGTACTTCAACTCATCGACCCACTGCTCTTTGGCTTGTAACTGGAACTGCTGCAACTGCTGCATGCTTCCCAGTTGCTGCGGCGTCAGGAACTTGCGCTCAGAAGTCAGCAAGTCTTTGTACACGTCGGCTGCTGCGGCGGAGTCACCCTGCCGCTCTGCCAGCGCAGCCATGGCCATCTTCAGGTTCACCCGCAGCGCGTCGTTCTTTGCGAGACTTTCGTCGGCCTTGAGTTTACCGAGAATCTCGGTTGCTTCTTTAGTGTAGCCCCATGCGATGATGGCTTCGCACCACTCCATGCGCATGAATGCGGCTGTCTCGGCGCGGCCGGTGCACAGCGGCGATTCGTCGATGATCTTGAAGTGCGCGAAGGCGTCGGCATCGCGTCCGGCCTGCAACAGTGCCTCGAGGTAATCTTTGTGGGTGCGCGACTGGCCGGGGCAGGCATCCAGATAGCTCTTCAGGTGGGGCAGATAGTCGGTGTCGATGCCTTCAATGCCTTGCGCGCCGGCCTGCCGAGAAAGCAGGTATGTGAGGTAGTGGCTCCACAGATGTTCGGGATACTCGGTGCGTGCCTTGAGCAGGTCCTTGAAGACGCCGCCCGGGTCACGGGCCTGCAGCTTGGCGAAAACGCCCTTCATCGACTCGTACATTGCCTTTTCGCGGTTGGTGTGACGCTCGCGCGGGTCGTCATCAAGCTCTTCGAGTTCGGGCAGTTCCGACAGCTTGAACGTCAGCATGTTCTTGGGGGCGTTGGCCGGGTTCTGGGCGTCCAGGCCGGCGGGAAACGTAGCCAGGCCGGCGAGGCTGCCGGCGGTCAGGCCGGCGCGCCACTCGTCGGACTGCGAGCCGGGGGTGTTGCCCGGCACCACCACGCGGCGCATGTCGATGAACAGCGTGACGGTGAAGTGATCCCAGTAGGCAATCGAAGACGCTGCCGCAAACGAAGGTTCTTCGCCGATGCGGCGCGGAGCCTCACCCTTGGCAAACGCAATTTCGCTGCGGAAGGGCGGCATGTTGCCGTCGCCGCTCGGCATCCACACCGGCGACGGGAAATACGACAGGTGCCGCCCATGCACGCCGTCAACGGTCAGCGACAGCGTAAATGAGGCGCCGCGGTCACGGCCGCCGTCGCCGCCATGGTACGGGATGCGCACGTCTGCATCGACGCGCATCAGCTCGTTCTGGCGAGCAAACGTGAGAGTGCCCTCGCCGCGCTCGTAGGGGACCTTGAACGTCAGCCCCTTGGCGGTCTTCTCGCCTTTGGGCGGCGTGTCAACTTTGGGTTCTTCCGGTTGGGCCGGCTGGTCCTGTGCCAGGGCTGGTGTCACAACCGCGGGCGTTACTGCGGTCATACAGGCAGCCACGATGGCGGTGGTCAATACGGCGCTGCACACGCCCATGAGATTGAGCTTGGTTTTCACGACAGAAAGTCCTCCCGGCCTCCGGAAACAGTTTAGCTGAAACTGCGACATCCGTAACCACTGTGCCGCTTGGTACTTGTCCTATTACGACCGAATCGCTAGTTTCCCCCGGTCATCGGTTGCGAATCCCGGGGCGGACCGTGTGTGCCGCGCCTCGGGCGGAATAACCGGAGAGGTCATGGACATCAAAGAGATCCATCGGCTCATCGAGCTGATGAACGAAAATGACTTGCTGGAACTCGAGCTGGTTGAGGACAGCAAGAAAATCCGACTCAAGAAAAAATACGACGGCGGCCCGCGCATGATCGCGGCGCCCATGGTGGCCCAGGCGGGCCATGCCGCGGCGGCGGCCCCGGCCACGCATGCGCCGGCGAGCCCTGCCGCCGGCACGATTGAAATCAAGAGCCCGATGGTCGGCACGTTCTACCGCTCCAGCAGTCCTGAATCTCCTGCGTATGTCGAGGAAGGCGACCAGGTCACCCCGGAGTCCGCGGTCTGCATCGTGGAGGCCATGAAGGTCTTCAACGAGATCAAGGCCGAGGTTGAGGGCACGATCGTCGCTATCCTGATTGAGAACGGCCAGACGGTCGAATACGGACAGCCGATGTTCCTCGTGAAACCGGCTTAGTTCCCTGGGGCCGACGCGCATGTTCAGCAAAATCCTCATCGCCAACCGGGGTGAAATCGCCCTGCGCATCATTCGCGCCTGCCGCGAGATGGGCATCAAGGCCGTTTGCGTGTACAGCGAGGCCGACAAGCACGGGCCGTGGCTGGACATCGCCGACGAAAAGTACTGCATTGGCCCGGCACCGAGCATCAAGAGCTATCTCGATATCAGCCGCATCATGGCCGCAGCCGAAGTCGCGGACGTTGACGCGATTCACCCCGGCTACGGATTCCTGAGCGAGAACGCCCACTTTGCCGAAGTGTGCCAGAGCAGCGGCATCAGCTTTATCGGCCCGTCGCCCGAGGCGATTCGGTTGCTGGGCAACAAGGCCAAGGCCCGCGAGCTTGCAGTGAAGGTCGGCGTGCCATTGCTGCCGGGCACCAAAGAGCTTGTCGCTGACGACAAAGAAGCCATCGAGATCGCCAACGACATCGGCTACCCGGTGATCGTGAAGGCGGCAGCCGGTGGCGGTGGGCGCGGCATGCGTGTGGCGCACAACGAGATTGCGTTGGTGAACGGGTTCTTGCAGGCCAAGTCGGAAGCCGCGACCGCCTTCAAGGACGACGGCGTGTACATCGAGAAATACCTTGAGCGCCCACGCCACGTCGAAATCCAGATCATTGCCGACAGCGCGGGCAATTACGTGTACTGCGGCGAGCGCGATTGCTCATTGCAGCGGCGCCACCAGAAACTAGTCGAAGAGGCGCCCAGCCCGATCATGACGCCCGAGCTGCGCCAGAAGATGGGCGCCGCCGCGGTGACGTTGTGCAAGGCCGCGAACTACGTAACGGCAGGCACCGCCGAGTTCCTGGTCGACAAGAAGGGCAACTTCTTTTTTATGGAAGTGAATACGCGCATACAGGTCGAGCACCCGGTGTCTGAGCTTGTAACCCGCACTGACCTGATCCAGGCGCAGATCATGGCTGCCGCCGGCGAAAAACTGCCATTCACGCAGGCAGACGTTGAGGTGCGCGGCCACGCCATCGAAGTGCGCATCAATGCCGAGGACCCCGACAACGGGTTTCGCCCAAGCCCGGGCAAAATCACGGATCTGTTCGTCCCCGGCGGCCCCGGCGTGCGCTGGGACAGCCACATCAAGGTCGGGTACACGATTCCGCCTACTTACGACAGCATGGTCGGCAAGCTGCTGGTGTTCGCGAAGGACCGGCCGACGGCGATTGCCCGCATGCGGCGGGCACTTGGCGAATTCGTGATCGAGGGCATCAAGACCACGATTCCGCTGCACCAGAAGATCATGCACGACGCCAACTTCATCAAGGGCGACGTGGACACCGGGTACATCGAGAACGTCCTGCTGGCCCGCTGAAATTTCCGGTTTGCGTATCGGAATAACTCTACATCGACAGGCTGTTCTACTGTCGTGAGGAGAGCCACATGACATTCTTCGATATTGCACACTGGGTTCTGATGGGTGGCGCAATCTCCGCGGCGCTGGTGGCCGTCGGCAGCGTGGCGTACGCGATGCGCGACCGGCCCCAGCGTGCCAAAGGCGACTGCAAGGACACCGCCTTGATTCTTCACGGTGAAGGCGTGCGCCGCGACTGTTGAACGAGCAACGATTACAGGAATAGCGGCGTGTGCGCGATACGCCGACTCCGGGGCGGCCTGTGTATGGCCGCCCCTCTTACGTTAAGCGGGCAACCAGGTTTGCAGCCACGCAAGGGTTGCGGCGTGACCCTTACTTGACGAAGTGTTTCGCGCCCGCGGCAACAAGCGCAGTTTTCTGCGCCAGGCGTTCTTTGAACTCGGGCGCGTACAACACTTTGGCGCGCCGCTGCATGGCCGCGTCCATTTCGTCTTGCGGCTGCTCAAGGCCGGTGCGGCAGGTCAGCGGGTCAACGCCGCACGCGATGCAGCCCGGCGTGTGCCCGCTGCAGTCTTTCGTGTACTGCTCAAGGCGCGAACGCACGCGCTCGTCCCACAGAAACTGTTTGTTCGTGCCGACGCTGATCATGTCCCACGGCAGAAACTCCTGCTCGCCGCGCTGTCGGTGAATGTAGAAGTCAGCGTCCACACCGGCTTCGGCGCAGGCGGCATGCCACAGGTTCAGGTCGCAGCATTCTTCCCAGGCGTCAAAGCGTGCACCCTTGCGCCAAGCCAGCTCGGTGACTTTGCCCAGGCGCCTGTCGCCGCGCGAATACAGCGCCTCAAGCCAGCTTGTATTGTAGTGGTGGACTTTCAGTCGAATGCTGCGGTGCTTGATCAGCGAACGCAGCAGCTTGGTGTGGCGCTCAAGCGTTTCGCGGTCGCACATCGGCTCCCACTGGAACGGCGTGAACGCCTTGGGCACGAACAGGCTGACGGTCACGTTGAGCGTGAAGTTGTGGCGTTTCATTTGCCGCGCCATCTCGGCAATCAGGTTCAGCAGCGCCGCCGATTCACGGATGTCGTCTTCGGTTTCCGTGGGCAAGCCGATCATCATGTAAAACTTGATGGTCTTGTAACCTTCGCTCAGCGCGGCGCGCGCGCCTTCCACCAAGTCGTGCTGCGTGATCGTCTTATTGATCACCCGCCGCAGCCGCTCGCTGCCTGTCTCGGGCGCCAGCGTCAGGCCGGACTTGCGCACGTTCTTGGTCAATCCCGGCAGGTACGTGAGCTGCTGGTCGACGCGCAGGCTGGGCAGCGCCACGCTGATGTGTTCGCCGGCAAAGCGCGCCTGCAACAGCTTGATCATCGGCACAAGCTGGGGGTGGTCGCTGCTGCTGAGGGACAGCAGGCTGATTTCGTTGTAACCGGTGTTGCGCACAAGCTCTTCGGCCAGCTTGACCACGGTTTCGGGTGTGCGGTAGCGCTGCGGCCGGTCGATCATTCCGGCTTGGCAATAGCGGCATCCCTCGGTGCATCCGCGCATGACCTCGATGGTGACGCGATCCTGGACGACTTCGACAAAGGGCAGAATCTGCTTGGTGGGGTAAAAGGTTGTGTTGAGGTTGGCGACGGCGTTCTTCTTCACGCGCGCCGGAACACCGGGCGCATTTGGCTTCATGGCGCTGATCGTGCCGTCGTCGTAGTAGGTGACATCGTAGGCCGACGGCACATAGCAGCCGGGCAGAGCCGCCGCACACATCGCCAGAAACTCGCGACGAGTGAGCGCGCGAATGGCAGCCAGGTCGTCGGGCAGCGCCG
Source organism: Planctomycetota bacterium (assembly GCA_020849795.1). GTDB lineage: Bacteria > Planctomycetota > UBA8742 > UBA2392 > UBA2392 > JADJRK01. The sequence goes on from JADZFR010000043.1 coordinate 11,020, forward strand.
CAAAGCGCAACACAAACGGTTTTTCGGTGTAAACGTCTTTTGCGCTGAAGTCGGCGGGCAGGCGGTAGCGCTCAAGCACGGCGGGTTCAAGCCGGCTGCGCCATACGCCGACCAGGTGCAGAAAGGCTGGCAGCACGTCTTCGCCTTCGCCAAGCAGGAAGAGGTCAACGAAGTCAGCCAACGGCTCTGGCGTCAATGCGCCGGTGCCGCCCGCGATGATGATGGGGTCACTGGCCGGTTGAGCGTTCGAATCACGACGCAGCGGCAGCCCCGCCAGGTCCAGCATGTTCAGCAGGTTGCTGTAGCTGGTCTCGTTCTGCAGGCTGAAGCCCAGCACGTCAAAGTCGCGCAGCGGCTGATAGCTGTCGAGCGAGTAGAGCGGGATCGCGTTCTGGCGCAGCACGCCTTCCATGTCGGCCCAAGGGGCAAACGCCCGTTCGCACAACAGGTCGTCGTGGCACTCGTTGACCAGGTGGTAGAGAATGCGAAATCCCTGGTTGCTCATGCCGATGGCGTAGGTATCGGGAAAGCACAAGGCGAAGCGCACGCGGCCGCCCCAGTCTTTGCGGATCGCGTTGACTTCGCCGCCCATGTATTGGGCGGGCGTCTTTACGCTAAGCAGGTGCGGCTTGACCTTTTCGAGTACGCTTTCCATCGCGGCCTTATTCAATCGCAGCGGCGGCAAACCGCAATGAGCGGTGTCGTCGCCGGGCATCGATTAACGCGGATGGCGCAGGGCCATTGCCAGTGTTCATATCCGTGGAACCTTGGTTTATTGGGGAGCATGCAAGTCGTGATCCTGTACTTTGCCCATCTGCCTGAGCGCACGGGCACCCGCGAAGAGACGCTTGCCGTCCCGGACGGTACAAGCGCGGGACAACTGCGGGCACTGCTGGAGAAAGCGCATCCCGAACTCGGGGGCGCCCTGGAGAGTTGCCGCGTCGCCATCAACGAGGAGTTTGTGCAGGACGCAACGCCCTTGGCCGACGGCCAGACCGTCGCCTTCATCCCGCCTGTGAGCGGCGGATGACCGAACCCATCAGCAACCCCGATGCACTCATGCCGCCCGAAATGGCCGCCAAAGCCGAGGCGTTGGGTGTCAAGAAAGCGGGCCTTGATGTGCTCAGCACGCTTGCGCTGTCGGTGCTGGCAGGCGCATTCATCGCCATGGGTGCGGTGTTCAGCACGACCGTGATGGCCGACCCGGCATTGAGTTTCGGCTGGCAGCGGTTGATGGGCGGGCTGGTGTTCAGCGTTGGGTTGATCATGGTCGTGGTCGGCGGCGCCGAGCTGTTCACCGGCAACACGCTGATCGTAATGGCATGGGCCGGCCGCAAAGTGAAGACAACCGCGCTGCTGCGAAACTGGGTGCTGGTGTACATCGGCAACTTTGCGGGCGCGGCGGGTACGGCTTTGCTGGTGTTTCTGGCCGCGCAGTACGGCATGGGCAACGAGCTGGTAGGCCGCTACGCCGTGCGCGTCGCCGAAGCCAAGTGCGAAGCCGGTTTTGGCGAGCTGCTGGCCCGCGGCGTGCTGGGCAACGCGATGGTGTGCATTGCCGTGTGGCTGGCTTTTTCGGCACGCAGCACCACCGACCGCATGCTGGTGGTGATTCCGCCAATTGCGATGTTTGTTGCCGCAGGCTTTGAGCATTGCGTGGCGAACATGTACTACATCCCGGTGGCGATGCTGATCCGAGACGTAGCCAACGTGGGCGGCGCAGCGGAAGGCCTGACGCATGCCGGCTTCGCGAAAAACCTTGTCGCGGTCACGCTTGGCAACATCATCGGCGGCGGCGTGCTGGTGGGGGCGATGTACTGGTTCATCTACCTGCGGCCGCGCAAGGGAAGCACATGACCGACCCGAGACTCATGTCTAACGCCGAGTCGCTCGTGCACCTGATGCCCGGCGGCTGGTACAAGGCCAGCAACGCCATCGTCGTTGACCGGGTCAGCGTAGGCGAAGGCAGCAGCATCTGGTTCGGGTGCGTGCTGCGCGGCGACATTGCGCCCATCCGCATCGGCAAGTTCACCAACATCCAGGACCTTGCCTGCGTGCACATCGATCCTGAAGAGGAGAACGTCATCGGCGACTACGTCAGCGTCGCTCATCACGCGCTGGTGCACGGGCGCGAAGTCGGCGACTGCACACTGATCGGCATGCACGCCATTATCATGGGTGGCAGCGTGATTGGCGATGGCTGCATCATTGCCGCGGGCGCCATGGTCACCGAAAATAAAGTTATCCCTCCGCGCAGCCTGGTGATGGGCATGCCCGGCAAGGTCGTCCGGCAGGTCACGGACGAAGAGTATGAACACAACAAGTGGCGTGCGATGACCTATTACCACAATGCCCAACGCTGGTATCAACGCAACAGCGGCGTGCCCGACGGCCCGCTGGGCAAAGGCCCAGGCAAGTAGGGCCGCATGGCGTTGACGTGAGCGGCTTACACTTCATCGACGGTGGGGGCCTTGGGGTGTCGGCGCCCGATGTGCAGCGCCATGGCGCCCATCACGAACAGCATCACCAGAAAGGCAGCCAGCCCGCCAATCACAAACGTCGTGCTGACCGGCGGCGGTTCGGGCTCCGGCCCCGGCACGCCAGGTTGCGGCAGTGGAGCAGCACCAAACCCGTTCCAGAATGCGGGGTCGGTGTCCGGGTGCTGGCCTTGTTTGATTCGCTCCGTTGCGTAGGCGTTTCGTTCAGTCACCCACGTTTCTGCGGCCGCACGAATGTCATTGAACAGTGACTGCTGCGTTGCCGTGTTCGTCAGTTCGCCAAGGTGGACCGCCATCGCCGCGGCGGGGTTCGCAGGCGCCGATACCACTCGCGATGTTGCACCCGAGGCTGTCAGTTCGTTCACGCGCAGCCATGCCGTGATGGCTTCTTCGTCGCGGCCCTCGACCCACAACGCAAGGCTCAGGGCATGCAGCACATCAACATCCCGCCAGCCTCCGCCATGCACGATGCGCCTGCACAGGTGCTGCACAGCGCCGGCGCGCCCGAACTGGGCGAGTGCGCCCGGGCCGCGCGTAACGGAGACTTGACGGTAGCCGAAATCCAGAAGGTTGGGAAAGGGCAGCCCGTTGTTGCCCTTGTAGGCGGGCGGGCTGAGCAGCCACGCCACCTCTTCGAGCGCGAAAGAGGCATCGGCGTTGTATGTGTCCATCTCAAGCACCTCACGCAACGTGGTGCGGGCGAGCGCCAGGTCGTCGCGTGTGCCGTCGCGTTGGAAGCGCGCGTGCAGGCAGGCCGCCTTGTTTGCGAGCGCACGAATGTGGTGTTTGCGCCCTTGGGCTGTGTCGAGTGCCTTGACCTGTTGCGCGCACAGTGTCTTGCGATCCAGCAGGATGATGGCGTCGTTGAACTCGCCAAGCCGCATCAGCGCGATAGCGGCGTCGTCGTACAGCGGCAGCGCCTCAAGTATGCGCGGCAAGTCAGCCTCTGTGGGGGGTGAGGGCAGTGCCTCAATCAACGGCCGTGTGCGGTTCAGGCGCGCGCGATAAAAGTCAGGCGCTGGCCGGTCAAAGCGACCGCCGAGAATTGCGATGACGTCCTGAAGGGCCGCGTCGTCGGGCCGGTCAATATCCCAGATACCCGCCCACACAGGCGTACAAGCCAGAATGCAGAGCAGCCACAGGCGCATCACGGCGTCGGTCCCGGCGCTTTGGGCGAAGTGCGGCTGTTGACGAAGAAGCCGACCGCCAGCAGCGACAGAAGGGCAATCACCATGATCCAGGTGGACGTGCCGTTGTCAGGCTCTTCGGTTGCGTCGGCGGCATCGTCGGTCGTTTTCTCGTTGACCGCCGGCGCAGGCTCCGGGGGTTGTGGTGCGGGTATCAACTCTGGGCGCGGCAGAGCCGGCAACGAAGGCTTGGGTGCCTTGAAGCCGGCCCAGAAGGCTGGGTCATCGCCTGCCGTCCCCTCGGCCAGCGTGTTGGCAATATAGTCGCGGCGGGCGTTCTGCCAGGCGTTGCCGTACTCGCGATATGCCGCATAGCACTCCTCCAGCGCTGCGCGGTACTTGGGCTCGAGGGGCGTCATGTCTTTCATGACTCCCAGGGTTGGCTGTCGCGCGACGGTGATCACCTTGATGTCGGTCACCGACTCGATGCCCGGCACGCGCGAAGTCTTGCCTTGCGCGTGCAGTTCCCATGCTCGCAGCCGTGCCATGTGGGCCAGCGACTGCCGCCCATCCACGGCCCACGCCAGGCTGAGTGTGTAGAACGTGTCGAAGTTTTCCCACAGCGGGTGCAGCCGGATCATCGCCAGCAGCATGTCTGCGGCGCCCTCAAGGCCGCGATCGCGCAACTGCCCGTTGTTCGTCAAGGCAGTCTTCAGGCCCGCGTGACGCAGGCTGAACATGTCGGCAAGCATGCCGCCCATTTCTGCGGGGTCGGTCTTTTCGGCCCATTCGAGAATTGCATCCAGAAAGTGCGACTTCGGCAGCCCCGCGTTGTGAAGACGCGCCTCGGCGATGCACACCGAGGTGGAGATATGCGTCGTGCCGCCCTGCCACCACAGGTTGGTAAACATCAGCGCGAGCAAGCCGCGAGCGCTCGTGCGTTCCGCCGCCGGCAAAATCTCGTCGAGCAGGGGGCGCAGCATCGCGATGGCTTCTTCCTGTCGGTTCAACTGGTCCAGGCAATGGGCCGCGACCATCAGGTTGTGTATGCGCCCGCCCGGCAGTGATTCGCGCAGGGATTTATCGAGTCGTGTTTCGTAGTAGGCGGCAGGTTGACGCTCGACACGACCGGCAATCGTGTCCAGCGCATCCGGCCAGGGCAGCATTTCGTCTTCAAGAAAGTCGTTGTCCCAGATGCAGCAGGCTTGGGCTGCGCCACTGAAAAGGGCCAAGGCTGCTAGAGCGGTCAGCAGGATTCGCATGCCATTATCCTAGCACGAATCCATGCCGCGGGTGTAGCATCAGTCCACACGGCCGACGCCCGGTTAAGGAGATGTGAATGCGCTGGTTAGCTTTGTGCATGTTTGCCGCCTGCTCGCCGCTGTGGGCGTTCGGGCCTGACAACGTGCTGATTGTTGCCAACGACAAAGCGGCAGGAAGCGTCGAAATCGCCGAGTACTACGCCAGGGCGCGCGGCATTGCGCCTGCCCGCATCCTCAGGCTCAGCACCAGCGAAGCCGAGGAAATCGATCGCGAAACGTTCAACAAGCAGATCTGGGAACCTGTCACCAAGGCAGTACTGGCCGATGACAGCATCATGGTGATCGTGCCGACGCGCGGCGTGCCGCTGAAAGTGAAAGAAGTCGATCGCGAAGACGACAACGGCGCGTTTGCGGGCCGCGACTGGGGCAGTGTTGACGGCGAACTTGCACTGATCCGGAACGGCGAATATGACGTCAAGGGCATCGTCGAGAACCCGGTGTTCGACAAGGCGGAGCCCCTCACGGCGGCCGACAAAATTCTCGTGGTGTCGCGGCTTGATGGCGCGACGGTGGAGATCGCCAAGGGGCTGGTCGAAAAGGCGATTCTGGCTGAGGCGCTGGGTTGCAGCGGCGAGAGCTTTCTCGACACGCGCGGTTTGACCAAAGAAGACGGCTACACTGAGCGCGACAACATCATGGAAAAGGTCGAGGATTCCTGGAAGGCCGCCAAGTTGCCGTATGTGCATGATACGCAGGGCGACGTTGTGGACCTTTCGACGCGCGCCGAAACACTGCACTATTACGGCTGGTACGCCGGCACGCAGAAACCGGCGGGCGCGGTGAAGTTCCGCACCGGCGGCATCTGCATACACCTGCACAGTTTCAGTGCATCCACCGTGCGAGGCGAGAACAATTGGGTCGGCCCGCTGCTGCGCTGGAATGCGACGTGCAGCTACGGCACGGTGTATGAGCCCTACACGCTTGGTTTTCCGTTCGAGAATGTTTTCTGGGATCGTCTGATCAAGGGCTGGAACTTCGGCGAGGCGGGCCAGGTGGCGAACCGGCTTCTGTCATGGCAGGCAGTCTTCTGCGGCGACCCGCTGTACACGCCCTACCCGGGCGGGTACGCGGCCACGCACGAGCGCTATCGAAAGGCCGTCGCGCTGTCGCTGCTACCGGTCGACGGCGCCGACCCCGTGGACACGGAAGGCCTGACACTGATGCCGGTGGCGCTTGATCTGTTGAAGGCGCGTCAGCAGGCGATTCTCGACATGGTCAAGACCGACGCGGTGGCAGCGCTGGACGCGCTGGCGGACTTGCGTTTTCTGGTCAAGGGCATGAACCTCGATGCATGGCTTGAGGGCCTCAGCAAACCATTTGATGCCGAGCTTGAGCGCCTGTTCGCCGCGATGAAAGCGAAGTTTGAGGAAGATGTCACCGACACTGCGGACTTTGAAAGTGCGCTGGAGCGCTGGCAGGGGCTTTCGATTCACGCCGCCCTGCTGGAGTTCAAAGACAAAGTCGCCAAAGACCAGGAGAAAGATGCCGGCAAGTTGCTGCGCAAGGCACAAGCCGAGCAGAAGGGCAAGCGTTGGCTGAAGGCGTGGATGCTCGCCGCCCAGACGGCTGCGCACAAGTTCGCGCCAAGCGCCGAACATGCCAGGGCGATCATGGACACAATCAAGGCAGACAAGGCAGCGCTGGACCAGATGACCGCAGATGCCGACAAGGCATTGAAGCCGGACGTCGAGAAGGCCCAGAAAGAGCTGGACAAGGGCAAGCCCGACCGCGCGGCGAAAACGCTGGGCAGCGACTGGCGCTGGTACCCTGACTGCGCCGAGCGCAAGGCCGCGGAAAAACTGGCTAAAGAAATCGACGCGGCACTTGCGAAAGGTTGATGGCAGCGTGTTCACCGGAATTGTGGAGGCCGCGATTGCCGTACGTTCCGCGCAGCGGAATGACGGGCTGCTGCGCCTGAAACTTGACCTGTCAACATTACCGGATGCGGCATCGCTGAAACTTGGCGACAGCGTCGCACTGAATGGCTGCTGCCTGACTGTGGCGCATCTGGCCGGCGCGGTCGCCACGTTTGAAGCCGTGCCTGAAACGCAACGCCTGACCAATCTCGGCGGCTTGCACGCTGGCAGCGTGGTGAATGTCGAGCGCGCTCTAAAGGCTGGCGCGCGCTTTGACGGGCACTTCGTGCAGGGTCACGTGGATGGCACCGGCCGCGTGCTGGCGCTGGATGAAGCCGGCGGCGAGGTGCGGGTCGGGATTGATTGTGGGGGTGCATTCGCCCGCCAGTGCATCCTCAAGGGCAGCGTATGTATCGACGGGATCAGCTTGACGATTGCTGAGCTTGACGTGTCGAGCCTTACCGTCGCAGTGATCCCGCACACGCGCCAAGTCACCAACATAGGGCACTGGAAGCCGGGCACCCCGGTGAACCTTGAGGCGGACCTGATTGGCAAGTATGTGCGCCGCCAGCTTGAAGCCGCTATGCCGGGCAGCGCCGTTACCGACGAGCTGCTGCGCCGCACCGGGTTCATGCCGTGATTGTTCTTGAACTGATCGGCCGTTTCGCCGTGGGCTTCGGGAAGGCGCTCGCGCATCCCGCATGCATTTTCGTGCTGTTGTGGTGCGCGTTCTCGGCCGGGGGGTCGTGGGTGATGCTCTCGGATTCCGACGTTCCGTACATCGGCGCTTTCCAGGGGGCGATTGCCACCGCGCCTGGCGAAGTCATCGAAGTCGGGCCCATGCCGTTTCACGACAGGGGCGACGAATCCGGTTCGCAGCCGTTGCGTGCAGTGAGCTTCAAGTTCACGCTCAATGGCAAGCACTTCCTTGGCACCAGCTACACCGGCGCCATCGACTACAGGCCTGGCCAGGCCGTCACCATCGAGTATGAACCCGACGACCCGCACACCGCCCGCGTGTTGGGCACGCAATTGATGCCCAATGACGACGTGTTGTGGTTCATCCTGATTTTCCCGGCCATTGGCGCGCTGATGGTGGTCGTCTGGCTTTGTGCTGCCATGATGAAGGGGTTTGTCGCGGCGGGTGAGGCTTTGAGGCGCGCATGAGCAACCTCGACAAGTATTCACGTCGTTCACCGGAGCCGGGTGCAGTGGCCAGCCCGGCCGAGCGTGGCGTTCCGCTCAGCGTGTATGCTGTTGCGCTGTTTGGCGGCTTTGCGAACTTGTTCGGCTCGATCTGGCTCTCGATTTCGATGATTGCGGTGTGGGTATTCGTGCCGATGACCGACGTGAGTTCGCTTTGGCGGTTCAGCGGCGAACTGGTACAGGCCAGCGGCCGTGTGATTGCGCAGGAAAGCACCGGCTTCAGCGAGGGCGGCAGTGACGATACGCCCGGCACGCCGGTTTACTCGGTGCGGTATGAGTTTGCCGACAGCCGCGGCGTGGTGCACGAAGGCACCTCGTACACGCTGGGTTCCGTGTATGCCCAGGGCGGCCCCTTGAACATTGAGTATCGCGCCGACGACCCCAAGACCTCTCGCATCGTCGGGGCCCGAACCGCCCCGGTGCCGATCTGGTTGCTGCTGGTGATCATGATCTTTCCGACGATCGGCGTTGTGTTCCTGTTCTTTGGCCTGCGCGAGGGCATACGCCGCACGGCTCTGCTGGGCAACGGCAAGCTGGTGCGCGGCAGGCTCGTGGGCAAGTCGCCCACAAACACGCGCATCAACAACCAGCAGGTGTACAAGTTCGAGTTCGAGTTCGAAGCCGAAGACGGCAGCCGGCACATCGCCGTGGCGCGGACCCACGAAACCCACCGGCTTCAAGACGAAGAGACCGAACAGATTCTCTACCACCAGCGCAACCCGTTGCGTTCGTGTGTGGTGGATGCACTGCCGGCCGGCGTGACGATCGGGCCCGACGGACGCTTTCGCGCGCCGCACCCGGTGCGCACAGTCGGCATCCTGCTGCCGCCACTGATTCTGCTGGCGGTCAACATCATTGGTTTGGCAGTGGCGCTGGGGTAGTCTCAGATTCAGACGACGCGCCAGGGCGCGCTGTAGACTGTGATTCTGCCGCCGATGGCCGTGCTGATGATGCTGAGGTAGTAGTCGTTGCCCACTTCAATCGCGGCATTGCTGGGTGGTGCGGCGCAGATGGCCATGCACACGCCTGCTCGGGCAAGCCGCAATGTCATCTGGCGTGTCAAACCGAAGTTGGCAAGTGCAATGCGGTCGTTGGGTGCAACGCCCGCCACGACAAGCTCGCCCAAGGCACGGTACAGAGCGTTCACGCGGTGAAAGCCTTCGCCGTAACTCTGGATTTCACCGTTCTGCGCAAACGCCGCCAGGTAGCACATGCGTTCGCTGCTGCGAAGACCGAGAAACAGCTTCTTGAACTGCTGGGCAAGGTCCGTCACCTGCTCAGGCTTCAACTCAAGCGCCGTGGTTACTTTGCGCGGAAAGTCCGGTTCATTGAACTGCCCGATCGGTCCTGTGAATGCCCGGGCCTCGAGCGCAATCGCCGCCTCGCGGCTCAGCGTCACGCGAATCACGAACTGGTCAAGGTCCGTATCAATGGCCAGAAAGTCGATGTCGCGCTCGATGATTCCTTCGGCCATCAGCCACCCGACCACCAGGCTCTTGATGCGGTGGGGGGCACAATGCAGCGAGGTCTCGACGCGGCCGTTGACGACGATTTTGAACTCGGCTTCGGCGGGCACGTACTCGACGGCGGCTTCGCCGATGCGGGTTTCGTCGATGCGTATGACCTCGACCTTGGAAAGGCCGGTAGTGGTTTCACTGCTCACGATGGTCTCCGGCACATCCGCCATAGGTTTATCGGACGCAGCGGCCTGGGAACTTGAATCCCGAACCTGAACTTTCGGCAGGGTGGGGGGCGACAGCAACCGCGTACCAGGCACGGCATACGCGCCTTGTCACGTGCCCTTGCAGGCGTTACAAGTCCGTCATGGACTTTGAGCCCTTTCAGTACATGCGCTATGCCAAGCGGCTTGAGTATGCCGACGGCATCTTCATGGCAGGCAGCGGCATGAGCCCGCCCAAGGCTGACCTGCTATCCTTTCAGCCGGACGACTTCAGCCTGACCAGCCTGTGCAGCAACTACGGCGACCCGCGCAATGTGGCGTGGTTGGCCGACAAGTATGGCTGCGGCGGGGAGCGCATCATGCTGGCGGCGGGCAGCAGCGAAGCCAACTTTCTGGTGTATGCCGCACAACTGAACCCGGGTGACAAGGTCATCATCGAGACGCCGGGCTATCCGCAGTTTTTCAGCCTGGCCAGCCTGGTACAGGCCGAAGTCGTGCGCTTGCCGCGCAAAGCTGAGAACGGGTTTCTGCCCGACCTTGCGCAGTTGAAGACACGGATGGACGACAACGTCCGCATGATCGTGTTGACGAACCTGCACAACCCGACCATGAGTTTCATGCCGCGCGAAACCATGCAGGCGATTGTGGACCTGGCGGCCGATCACGACGCGCTCGTGCTGGTCGATGAAGTGTATATCGACCATCTCAAGCCCGGTGACGACTACAGCGCGTTCAGTCTAGGCGACAACGTGGCGGTCACCAGCAGCCTGACCAAGGTGTACGGCCTTTCGGGCCTGCGCTTTGGCTGGGCGGCGGCGCCCGAGCGGCTGGTATCGCGCATGCTGGACCTGATCGACATCGTCGACCCCGAACTGCCGACGATCGCGCAGAACCTGGCGCACCGTGCCCTTGAGGCACTGCCGCGGCTGCGGCCGGTGGCGCGCCGGCTTCATGAACAGAACTGGCCGGTGGTGCAGGAATGGCTGAAGTCGCGCAAAGACATCGAGTACTTTCACCCGCCCGGCGGGATCACGGTGTGGTTGCGCGTCAAAGACATTGAAGAAACCGGCAACCTGACCACTGTCTGCCGCAACGATTATGGCGTGCTGGTCGTGCCCGGCGAGTACTTCCAGTCTCCGGGGTGGCTGCGTATCGGCTACAAGATTGAGCCGACCCGCCTTCGGCAGGGGCTTGAGCTGCTGGGCAGGGCGATCGACGACTTTCGTTCGCATCACTAAGGGCGCGCGTGTTTCTTTCCCCGACCGGCGACACACTGTTCTATCGGCGCCGCGTCGACGGCCTGGACGTGCTGTATGCGTTTCAGCCTGACACCGCGCGTGTCGAGTTTCACGCCCAGCTTGCCGCGTCGCCGACACAGCTTCGCGCGTGGCCCACGAACAGCGGGCAACTCGTTGTGTGCAGCTCATGGCCGCGAAACCCCGGGGGCCTGCGCCTGAAGCTGTATGACATGGCGCGCATCTCGGACCTGCTGGGGCGCCATGCGGGCAAATTGAACGAAAAACTGACCGACGTGCCCGAAATCTCGAACTTCACCACCGAGCGCGCAGCCCTGCCCGTGCCGGTGTTTGAAGCCGTGCGCGGCGAGCAGGTGGTGGTGCCGGGCTTGTGCCCGATTGACGGCGATCTGCAGGCCCCGGCGCTGTACGAGCTGGATGGCCGGAATGCCAGCTCAAGGGTTGTGCCGCTGAAGTTTCTGCAGCAGACGGCGCTGCCGGGCGCGCTTTACGACGAGCCTGGGGGTGCACGCCGCTGGCTTACGGTGGGGGACAGCAACCACCTGTTTGTGCTGGATGCTGCCAGTCACGTGCTGGTCGGCGACATTGTCTGGCCCGTCGAGCAGCAGGCGCTGGCGCGGGTGGCGTTTCATCCGACGCGCGACGAGGCCTGGGTCAGCGGGCTTTCCAGCGTGTTCGTGTACCACCGCGAAACGCTGGAACTGCTTGGGGAAATCACCATTGAAGACGAATTGCGCTGGCACCGAGGCGAGCGCATGGTCGGGTTTATCGGCAGCGTGGTTTTCAGCCAGGATGGCGCAAGCGCGCTGGTCGCGCGGCCGCTGTCGGGCGACATTCTTGAATTTGATGTCAACAGCCGTCGCCGCATCGGCCGGGTGCCGGTGGCTGTCGACCCGCTGGAGTTGCTGTTCGCGCCTGCGGTCGGGCGTGTGTACATGCAAAGCCTGCGCAATGGCAACGTCAGCTGGTTCCCGTACCGATAGCAGGGAACTTATCGCTTCGGTATTCGTTTAATCGCACAGTATGGCGGTGAAACCAGGCGCCAAGAGTCGAGTCGCAAGGCTGGTCCGTCGCCTTGCCGTTCTGCCCATGCCGACGCGGCTTGGCTGGTACTTCCTTGGCGCGTCGGTGCTGTTGTTTATTGCCGGAAGCTACTACCGCGAAAACAGCTTCATCCTGCTGTCGTGCATCCCGTTCGCGCTGCTGCTGATCAACGGCTTGCTGGTGTTCTTCAATGTGCGTGGCCTGAGTCTCAAACGGCAACTGCCGGCTGAGACCCATGCCGGCGAAAGCATTGACGTTGTGCTGCTGCTTCACAACCACGGGCCGATTCCGCGCTTTGCTCTTGAGCTGGATGACACCTCGCTGCCCGACCTTTACCGCGACGAAACCGCAAACCTTGTCATGGCGGTCAGCCCTGGTTTCGTGCACCGGGCCAGCTATGCCGCGGCCTTCGGGCGCCGCGGCAAGCACAGGCTCAGCGCGTGCACGGTCTCAAGCGCGTTTCCGTTCGGGTTGATGCGGATGTCGCGGACGCTCTCTTTCCGAAGCGATATCCTTGTCTATCCGCGTCCGGCGCGGCTTTCAGAGGGTTTTGAGCAACGGCTGCTGGAATCTGCGCGGTTCTTCGGTGAGTCCAGCGTTGCTTCGCGCGGCCAGGAAGAGGTGTACGGAGTGCGCGAGTATCTGCCCGGCCAGAACGTCGCGCGCATTCACTGGCGCACGACTGCCCGCACCGGCAAGCCGATGATCCTGGAACTGGAAGGGCGCCAGGACGCCAGCTTTGTGCTGACTCTCGACACCGCGACCGTGGGCGACCCCGGCACGCTGCGTCAGAGGCTTGAAAGCGCGATCGGCTTGTTTGCGGGCATCACTTACTTTCTTACGCGGCAGGGTGTGATGTTCCGATTTGCGTGGTACGGGGGCGCCGTGCATGCAAGCCGGCCGGGTCGCGGTGACGCTCACTACCACGCGGTGATGGAGAAATTGGGCGTGGCTGGCTTTTCTGAACGTCGCCTCGGCGAGTGGATTGATGACATCGGCGTCGGGGCACTGCACGAAGTGCCGGTGCTGGTGACGCTGGGCCCGAAGGAACACGCAGAAGCATCGCTCCGCGCCGGACGCGGCGCGATCGTGGTCAGCGCCGGCGAGCCTGACTTCAAGCAGTTTCTGCGCTTTGACGCGATGGGTCGCAAGAGCATCGCCGGCACCGAGCTGGCGCGCTTTGGCGGCCCGCAGACCGAGGCGCAACCGTGAAACCCACGTCGCGCGAGTCGATGTACTTCAGCCTGGCGCGAATGAGCGGCATTGGGCTGGTGTTGCTGACGGTGTTCTTTCAGCGGCGCGGTCTGATGCACTGGTCCGAACTGGTGTTTCTTGGCGCGTGCATCGGATTGCAGGAGTCATTCCTGCGCCTGCCGAACCTGCGCCGCTGGCGCACGCCGATGTTGATTGCCTACTCCATGGCGCCGCTGCTGCTGATCCTGTTTCACAGCGTGCAGATTCGGGCGCACTCTGGCGACTTCGTGAAAGCAGTGCTGAACACTCCGTTGCCGCTGGTGCTGGTCAGTGTGCAGATCATGGTGCTGTACGTGCGCGATGCGCCGCGGCTTGTCTCGGTGGTGCTGGTGCTGGCATTGTTCAGCACCGTGATAGGCGTGCGTCGGCCGCTTGATGACTCGGTGTGGCCATGGCTTGCGGGGATCGCGGCACTGGGCGCGCTGTTTCTGGCGCTGCAGCACCCGGGCATGCTGTTTCATGGCGTGTACATCAGGCGCACAAGCCACCTGCCGCCGGCTGCTCGGCCGGGCGGGGTGCTGCGCCAGTCGTTTATTGCGACACTGCCGGTGCTGGCAACGTGCACCGTGGTGCTGACGATGTTTTTGTATTTTGCCGCGCCGCGCATCAGCTTTGCCGATCAACCGACGGGCTCGCAACTTCCCGGCCAGGGCCCTGACCCCGGCACCGATGGCGGTGACAGCGGGCCGCGAGACCCCGGCGAGACCGGCCCGCCGCGCGACCCGAACAAGCCGCCACCGTCGGTGGCCGGGCTTACCGATGGCGTTGACCTGGGCGACTTTGGCGAGATCCAGCGCACCGGCACGCCTGCCCTTGAGGTTCGCGCGTTGTACGACGCAGCCGACGCGCCCAGCGTGCTGTACTTGCGGGCGTTTACTTACGCGAAATTTGACGGCGAGCGCTGGAGCCCTTTTGCAGCAGACCCAGCAAGGGAAGTGACAGTCCGGGAGGGCGCAATCCGCACGTTGCCGGGCGCCCCGGTCCGCGAGCGCATGGGCGTGCGCACGCGCGCCTATGAGTTGACCATGCAGCAGGCGGGTTTGGGTAAGGGCGGCGTAGTGCCGATGCCCGTTGAGGCCCAGCTTGTGCGCGATTACACGGGCCCGCTACAGTACAACACCGTCGAGCACACACTGCGTGCGGCAAGTCTGCGCGCGGGACAGTCATTGCTGATTGAGGCGCAACACCTGGTGGCAACCCCGCAGCAGATGGCGCGCGAACTTCGCAACAGCGGCACAACCGAGGGCGATGTCGCTGCCATCTACAGCGCGATCCCGCCGGCGCTGCGTGCGCAGATTCGGCAGCGCTTCAAGTGGTTTGACCAGTTGCAGCGCCAGGTCACAGCCACCAACCGCACGGCACCCGAAGATGAACGCGGCGTCTACGCCGCCGCCCAGTGGATTGTGCGTATGTTTGAAGGCGCCAGCATCGCGGGCAAGCCGGCGTGGACATACTCGCTTGATTTCAGGCCGCTGGCGGGGCCAGACGCGTTGGCCAGGTTTCTTGACACTGACCCCAAGGCCACGGAACGATTTGGACATTGCGAGTACTTTGCCAGTGCCATGTGCGCGTTGTTGCGCTGCTTTGGCGTGCCGTGCCGGCTGGCCGCGGGGTTTGCCGCGCGCAGGGCCAATCTGGACGGCGTATGGGAGGTGACGACTTCTGAGGCGCACGCCTGGGTCGAAGTGTACTTCAAGAGCCACGGATGGGTGTCGTTTGACCCGACACCGGCAAGCCAGGTCGGCGGCGCAGGAACAAGCCCCGTTGATCCCGTCGAGCCGGAGCCGCCAGAGCCTCCACCGCCGGTAGAGCCGGCGGATTCGGGCGGAGAAGTCGATGCGGGCGGTGAGAAAGACACCGACTGGATCAAGGATTTCGACGGCTCGAAACAGAAGGAAATGATTTCCGGGGTTGTTACCTGGGCCGAGGGTACAGTCTCGCAACTGGACGATGCGCTGCTGGCGGTGACCTCGTGGCTGCCGGACGGGTTGGTGCCGCGCAGCGGCATCCTGCGCGCTGTAGTGCTGCTGCTGCCGGTGGCAGCCGCGCTTGCGTTTGTGGTGCTGCGCCGCAGCAGGCGCAAGCGCATTGAGAGGCACGTGTTGAAGGGCATGGGTGGCCAGGATCGCAAGCGCGAACGCGGCTTGTACTTTCAACTGCTGCTTCTGCTGGCCGGGTACGGCTATCACAAGCGGCCCAGCGAAACCCCGCGCGAGTTTGCGCAAAGAGTGATGCGGCGCGGCGGCGAAACCCACGGCCAAGTGGAGGCACTGACTGAAATGTATTACGCAATGCGCTTTGGCGAAAACAGCAACATGGCAGCAGAGTTCAAGCGCGCGTTGCACGAGTATGGGGATGCCCTAAAGTCTGCACTGCATCGACCGGTCGGCGTGGAAAGCGCCGACGGAACAGCAGCCACTCCATGACCAGCAACGCGGCGGCAATCAGCGCAAGCCACGGGCCCAAGTCCAGCGCACCACGCTCGCCGGATTCTGCGCCTTGCCCAATCCACTCCATGACCGAATCGTTGTCGATGTTCTGCGTAACGGCCAGGTCGCTTTCAGATGCGTCGAGCAGCGAGACGCCAAAGTCCGCGACGCTGGTTTCCAGGCCGCGCGTGCGATAGATGCCCGGTGCGTGCAGGCTGTGGCCGGCACCGGGCGCAAGCTCGACCTCAACGTCGGCAGACGGGCCAGTCACGAAAAATCGTTCGCGCCCATCCAGCGCGGGCACGCGCAGGCTGTCGCGCGTGCTCAGCGCGCCGCGTGGCAACGGGTCGAGCAGTCCGCGCACATAGTCAAACCAGTTTGCCCAGAAAATGATGAACGCCGGCTGGTCCTGAAACGTGCCGCCATCGGGCGTGAGTGACATGCCAACGACAAGGTCGCGCAGACCGTTGTCGCGCTCGCATAGCGCGATGGCCGGGCCGCCGTCTACTTCAAGCACCGGGCGCATGAGTCCATCCGACATGATTGGCCACACCTGCCGCGCGATCACGCCCGGCGTGCCCGCGCCGCGCCAAAGAAGGGTCGGCAGCGGCCGTGCAGCCGTGGCCGACGCGTCTGTCACAGCGCCGAAGGTTACCCCAGGTGGCGCGGCGATCGGTCCCAGGAAAGCGGCCGGCAACCGCGGTTGTGCGCCCGATCCTTCGCTGCCGGTCAATACGGTGGCTGCACTGTCTGCGGAAGTCACCAAGCGAATCGTGCCCATGCCCTGTTCAATGGCTGAAAGTGCGCGCCGGACGGACTCGGGAGCGTCGGCGCTGACGTACACGGGTAACACCTGCAGCAGCGTGGCCCGCAGCCACGCGCTGTCGTCGGTGCCAAGCGCGTCGTTGATACGCAGCACGCCGCGGTACAGTCCCGCATCACGCACCGTGAAAGTGCAGGCAATGCGACGGCCCGGCTCAAGTGTTTCGTCGCGGGCATCTACCAGCTCAGTGCTGTCGCCCCTGCTGCGCTCCAGCGCAACGGTCACGCGCTGAGGTTGATCGGCACCGAACAGTTCAATGCCGAAGTTGATTTCGATGCGTCCCGGCGCAGGCTCATTCACACCCGCGGTGACAATCGCCGCGTTGGGCCGATTGCCGCCGACCCGCAGAAAACGCACGTCGCCCTCGGTGCCGGGGTCGCGGTCGCCGATGATCACAACGTGGCGGCCGCCGTCGCCGGCGAGTTGCTTCAGGGCGCGTGAAAGCCCAGCGCTGTCGGCGCCCCTATGGGAAGCCTGTAACGCGTCCAGCGCGTCCGAAGCCGCCGCCGCCGAACTGTCCGCCGGCGCCAGCGGCCTCAGGCTGCCGTCCCACGAAAGGGCAGACACGCGGCTGTTGCCGGCGGCGTCGATGACTTGTCGTGCCAGGTCGCGCGCCAGGTCAAGGCGAGTGCGGTCGCCCTCGCGGGCGCCCATGCCGGCGGTGGCGTCAACCACGATGGTGATGGGCAGGCCCTGCGGGCTGCCCCGCGGGATCCGAAAACCGGACAGCGCGAGCAGCATCGCAAGCAGCGCCGCCAGCATCATGAACAGCGATACCGATTTGCGCAGCCGCTGAAACGGCGAAGTCGAAACTTGCGCCTCAGCGACTCCGGCCCACAGCAGCACGCTGGGAACACGCCGACGCACGGGCCTGTGGCGAAGCATGTAGAGCAGCAGCAGCGGCGCAAGCAGCGTGATAGCCCAGAAGCCGGCGGGATTGGCAAACCAGTCAGTCATTCAACCGGATTGTAGGTTGCCGATGGCAGATTGGATGGGGCCGCATGTGCGGGGGCCAACGATGCGCGCCGCCAAGGGTGGCGGCGCGCATGATTTGGCGGGATGGGACGCCAGACTAGCGGCGGAAGCTCATGACGATGACCGTGCCGCCCTTGGGGTGCGGGCGCATGGCCAAGTCCGGCATCTGCTGCGCAGCCTGCGGGAAATATGCGCGCGGGTCGCCCTGGAGCGTCGGGCCTGCGACAATGAATTTGATTTGCAAGTTGCGGCGAGCGGGCAGGAACGCCACGGCATAGCTTTCGTAGATGCGACCCTGGTAGCAATTCTGCAGCACGCCCTGCAGCACCTGGTCAAGGCCGGCGCGAAGGCCGTTGTAGTCCTGTTCGCTGTAGCCGGCGCGACGGCACATGGCGCCGAGGTACAGGTTGAAGCCCTCGCGGCACTCGGGCGTGAACGCCAACGTCAACTGGCTTGTCGCTGGGGCAAGCTCAACACCGAACTGCGGGTCCACCACGAACGCGGTAGCGCACGACGGGCACTTGTAGCGCCCGGTCTGGCTGACCTTGAACGATGCGCCGCAATTGGGGCACGCCACGACCTGCGGATTGTCTCGCGACGGCGGTGACCACTGGCCGGTGCCGGGGCGCTGCTGGTATTGGCCGGTCGGCGGACGCTGCTGCTGGAACTGTTGCTGCTGTACCACGCTGGTCTGACGGCGCTGCTGCTGTTGGGGCACCTGCTGCGGCGGAGCGCCGCGCTGCTGCTGCTGCGGCTGGCCGTATCCCGGCTGCTGATACTGGCCGGTGGGCTGGCGCTGCTGCTGTTGCTGGGCCGGCGCGCGCTGCTGCTGCTGTGCGGGCGCGTGCTGCGGCGCCGCCGGCGCGGCAGCTTCGCCGCCTTTGCTGGTGGCCAGAAAGTTCACGGCTTCATCTTCGTTGGTGAAGATGCGAAAGAACGAGTTCAGGCCAAGCATGTCAAACACAACCTTGACCTTGGGGTGCACCCGAATCAGAGCCAATCCGCCGCCAACCTTTTCCAGATTGTCTGCGGTGGCGACCAGGCTGCCCAAGCCGGTTGAGTTCACGTACTTGATGCCTTGCATGTCGAGGACGAAGTTGGTGTAGCCGTCCTCCTGCAGTTGTTTGAGCTGCGACTCGAAAGAGATTACTGTGGTGGCGTCGATCGCGCCTTCTACGACAACCCGGGCGGTGTTGGCCAAGGCGTCGATGGGAGTGATGTCAAAGCGCAGGTCGGTCAAGGGTGCTCCTTCGATACTTACCTTGTGCCAGACTCTAAAACGCAAGTCTTGCACACCCCAATCAGGGGTTCGTTCCTGTTCACATCCAATATAGCTGTTGGCCGTTTGGCCCGTAATGGATACATCACCTCGCTCGTAGAGTCAACCGCAAACGAGAGTTACGGAAATCCACAGTTTTTCCAGTCGCCTGACCCCCATTGCCCGATTGGCTGTGTGAATTACAATCCACGCATCGGGATAAGGACAGTCTCCTTGTCTGGTTTTAGCAAAGGCCGCCAGTTGTGACGGTCTGTCGGCAACGAACACCGCGTCGCTTTCCTGGCGTAGCGCGTGTGGCGTGTTCTCACATCACCGGGAACGAGACGAGCAGCTTCATGGTTGACATTCCGGACGACGACGCTGGCAAGCAACCTCCGCCGCCCAAGCGCCCGCTGCCGCCGGGGCAGCCGGCCCCCGCTATGCGGCCGCCAACCAACGAAAACCGCCGAATCCCGACAGGCGAAGCCAAACGCCCGCCAACGGCCGAAAGCAAGCAGTTGCCTGAGCGCAAGAAGACCGGCCCAGTTGAAGGCGGTGGTCCCAAACGGCGCACGCAGATTCTTTCGCTGGAACCTCCGCGGCGCAACCGCGGCCCCGGCATTATGCGCGACGCGCGCATGGACGGCATGGCAGGCCCGAACACCCAATCCGCGCGCAACCGCAGCCTGATGGGCAACATCGGCCGTGAGAAAACCAACACGGTCCAAAAGCAGCCGACCCCGCAGAAGAACACAGCCAAGCCTTCACTGCGACGCACCGATGACGGCAAGCCCGTTGACCTTGGCGGAGACAGCAAGAAGGACATGGAGACCATGGTGATTCGCCGTGGCGGCACGCGTCGAATTCCCAAGGCGGGTGGCGGATTCCAGGGCGAGGCGCCTGTCATGGACAGCATGGGTTCCGGCCGTCGCCCGTCAATCGATCCCGGCCCGCCGCAGCGCGGTGAAAACGTGCCACCGGTAGTCAACATGCCGGTGCCGCGCGCCAACGTGCCACGCGCGCACCAGGCGCCGCCGCCGCCAACGGCGCGCGGGAATACCCTTGCCGGGGTAAGCGCCGAAGAACTTCTTGGCGAAGAAGGCAAGAAGATGCTGCACGAGATGCGTCGCCGCGAGCAAGAGGCGCGCACGCAGCCGCCACCGCAGGCCAACCCGGGCGGTATGTACAAGCAGCGCGACGCTGAGCAGCCACAGGGCGGCCCGTTGCAGCCGCGCATGCAGGACTCGTCCCGCATGGCGTTTCAGTCGGCTGAGTACGGTGCTGAACAGGACATGCAGTCCGTGCAGCCCGATGATGAATTGTCGCCTCAAGGAAGCTTTTTGAAGGGTCCGCCACGGCAGGCGCAGCGTGAAGTGGTTCAGACGCCGATGCCGGCGGATTACGAGACCGGATATGTGCAGGAACCACCGCCGGATGATTTGGGCTATGAGCGCCCGGTGGATTTCGGGGACGGCGGACAGGGTAGCGCGGTCGTCAACGACGAGGAGCCCGTGGCCCGCGAGTCAGCCGCGCACGATGAAATGGAGCAGCGTGCAGGCTACCTGCTGTGGCTGCAAGGAGTGATCACCCGCGAAGAAGTTGACGATGCGTTGGCGGAAAGCCAGGTCAGTGATGCCGCCTACGAATTGTTGATGGAAAACACGTTCACCGACCAGGTAACGCTGTACCGGTTTCTGGCGCGCCATGAAAGTCTGGCGCCCGTGGACTTGGAACGGGTGCGCCCATCCGAAGCGGCGCTGGCCGTGCTGCGCCCGGCGATCGCCCGCAGCTACCGCGTGGTGCCGATTGAGAAAGTAGGCGAGATCCTGCTTGTTGCGGCGGCATTCCCGTTTGACCCGCGCAGACTACTGGAGTTGCGGCGCCTGACCGCAAGCAAAGTGAAACTGTTTGTCGTCACTGAAGACGAGATTGACGACGCGCTGGCCCGCTACTATCCGCCGGCAAGCGCGGCGACGCTTCGTTCGCCCAAGCCGAGTGACCGAGGCGCAGCGCATGACGACAGCGAGATCACCGGGGAAGGTGATGCCCTGGAAGAGAAGTACGACCCGACGCTCAGCGGCGAAGACTCGGGCCTGTACGCGCCGATCGATCCCAACGCGCCGCCGCCTCCCAGCGACGTAGGCATGAGCGAGTTGGATGATTCCGAGTTCGATTCGCAGTCAGAGACCGGGCGTCATTCCGCCGTGAGCGAGAGCGATCTGGACGAGTCAGGTATCGGCGGCAGCGACGTTGTCGACGCGGACGAACTTGACCTCGGCAGCGGAACTGCCGGCAGCTCGCCCCGCGGCCAAGGTGGGATTGACTCCGGCCCGGAGGATCTCGATCCGTTCGGCGAGTAGCTTCTTCTTTTCTCATTCACTGGTAACCTGATCTGCGGACCGGGAACGCTTCAGAAAGCGCGTCAATGGCACCCGAGGAAAGCAACGAATTCTTCGGACATCTCGATCAGCCTGCCACCCCGCGCATGCGGCGGCCGTCAAGCCTGAACAATGAGAAGCCCGACCCGGCCGACTTTCGGCACGTGCCGGACCCGTTTGATGACCAGGTCGGCGGAGATCACCCGCTCGCCCCCAGCGGCAGTGCCGCGCCGCAACCGCGCCAGCCCAAGGGCCCCGGCCTCAGCCCCGGCTTGCCCAAGATTCACGACCGCACGCCGTCACGCGAAGTGCCCAGAAGCGGCGTCGTGCTGACGCCCAGCGGGGTCCGGCGCGTCGAAGATGAGCCGCCCAAGGCACCGCCGCAGTCCAAAGTGCGCAACGTGCCATCCACGCCGGAACCCGAACCGGACTTCCACGAGCAGAGTCGCAATCGCAACGACGATGATGACGTGAACTGGGAAGAGTATGCCGCAGGCGACTTTCCAGCCATGGCCGCAGAGGAGTTCGGCGTAAAGGTAGGCAAGACCGACAGCGGACGAATGGTGCCCGTGGGCATCCGCGCCGACCTGACCGACGAAGCCATCAAGAACCAGAGTGTGAAAGGCAAGGGCAAGGGTGCAGGCCGCCCGCCCAAGCCGATTGCCGCGCCGGCCGGGCCGAAGAGCTTCTGGGGCAAAGTCGGTGACAGCCTGCGCCTGACCAAGGCCCCAGAGTCTGAAGGTGACGAAACCCGAGCTGAGGGAAAGGGCGGCGGTTTCGCGCGCTCGGGCAGCATGCCCAAGAAGAAGGGCGCAAAGAAGACGCCGCTGGGCATGGCCTGGAGCGTGTTTGTGGAAGTGCTGAAAATCCTGATGCTCGTGCTGTTGTTGCGCGCTTACGTAGTGCAGGTCAGCCAGGTGCAGGGCCCGAGCATGGAAGGCACGCTGGAACAGGGCGACCGGCTGGTGGTTGAGCGCGTGACGCCGCTGATTGCGAATAACCAGGACAAGTGGTGGATCAATTGGTTGCCTGGCTTCCTCACGCCTGAACTTAGGCGCGGTGACATTGTTGTGATTCGCAGCCCCGAAGACCCGGGTGCAGAGCTGGTGAAGCGCCTGATCGCGCTACCCGGTGACACGATCAAGTTCGAGGACGGTAAGCTCTGGCTCAAGCCCAAGGGCTCATCAGAATTCGCACAGGTCACAGAAGACTATCTCAACGCCGAAGAACTGAAGAACGAAGACGGCACGTTCCGCTCGTATTCGATCGGCGACCTCGGCAGCCACATTTCCGAGGGCGACGAGATCGAGGTACCACCGCAGCGCATTTTCGTGATGGGCGACAATCGCACGCACAGCAATGACAGCCGCCGCTGGCTTGAAATCGACGTGCGCCGCAGCGAGCCGCCGGGTGTGAACCGCCTGTGGGTGCATACTTCCAGCGTCGAGGGCCGGGTGATTTTCCGGATTTATCCGTTCAATCGCATATGGCCGCCCGTGAAGTAGCGCGGTGATTCCGGTCTTTTGC
Organism: Planctomycetota bacterium; assembly: GCA_020849795.1. Lineage (GTDB taxonomy): Bacteria > Planctomycetota > UBA8742 > UBA2392 > UBA2392 > JADJRK01. The sequence continues at coordinate 33,654 of JADZFR010000043.1, forward strand.
GCGCACCAGTACGGCCGAAAAGCCCCAGACGGCGGCCGGAGTACTGCGCCCCCCGCAGCTGCATGCGCTCTCATCACGCGTTCAGGCCAAGGTCGCGCACCAGCTCAAGGTCGTCGTCTTTCGTGCGGCCGGGCGTGGTCAGGTAGTTGCCGACCATCATGCCGTTGGCGCCGGCCATGAAGATGAACGGCTGCAACTGCCGCAGTTGCTGCACGCGGCCGCCCGCGACAAACAGGTCGCTGGTGGGGTTCGTGAGTCGAAACACGGCGATCGACTTCAGGCAATCCACCGGCCGCATGGGCGGCAGGTCGGCCAGCGGCGTGCCTTTCACGGCGACCAGAAAGTTCAGCGGGATGTGCTCAGGCTTCAGGCTGGCGACCTGCTGCATCAGCTCAACGCGCTGGGCCGGGCTTTCGCCCATGCCCAGAATACCGCCGCAGCAGACCTCAAGGCCGGTCTCTTTGGCTCGCTGGATGGTTTCGTAGTTCTCGCTCCAGTCGCGGGTCGTGCACACCTTAGGATAAAACGTGCGCGAGCTTTCCAGGTTGTGGTGATAGACCTGCAAACCCGCCTCTTTCAACTTCTTCAGGACGCGCTTGCTGACGACACCAAGGCTGGCATCGGGCGCGATACGGCCGCTGGCGCGAATCTTGCGCACAGCCTGCAGAATGGCCTCAAGCATCGGACCTTCCTGCACGCCCTTGACGGCGGTGACGATGCCGAAGTTGCTGCTGCCGTACTCGACCGCTTCGTCAGCGGCGCGCAGGATGGCGTCGGCGTTCATGATCGGGTAGGTCTCGACGCCGGTGTCCTTCTGGTAGAACGAGCTCTGGGCGCAGAAGGTGCAGTTTTCGCCGCATGCGCCGCTCTTTGCGTTCACGATGCTGCAACGGTGCAGCTTGTCGCCCTGGTAGTGCCGCTTCACGAGGTAGGCCGCGTACATCAGGTCGTAGACGCGATCGTCGGGCAAGGTCAACAGCCGCAATGCCGTCGCGTCGTCCAGGGCGCCGCCGTCGATGATGAAGTCGGCGACGTTGGTCAACGGGCCGGCGCCGATACTGAGTTGCGAGACTGCTGTGCCTGCCATGGGCGTCTCCGGATGGTGTGGCAATTGTGCGGCCGCAATGTTAGCGCCGGGCCTTCAAGCCGCGAAACCCAATGTCTCTGCGGTACAGCATCTTGTCGAACTGGATCTTCTCCACGGCTGCGTAGGCCTTGGCGCGGGCGTCCTCAAGGTCGGCGCCAAGGGCGCTTACACTGAGTACGCGGCCGCCGTTGGTGTACCAGTCGCCGTCCACTTTCTTCGTGCCGGCATGGAAGACCTGGATGTCGGGCCCGAGTTCCCACTCCAGGCCTTTGATCTTGTAGCCTTTTTCGTGGGTGCGCGGGTAGCCGCCGCTTGCGAGCACAACTGTCACCACGCTGCGCGGGTCCCAGTTGACTTCGACCTTGTCCAGTTCGCCGTCGATCGTTGCGCTCAACACCTCGTACAGGTCGGCCTGCATCCGCAACATGATGCTCTGCGTCTCGGGGTCGCCGAATCGCACGTTGTACTCCAGCACCTTCGGGCCCTGCTTGGTCATCATGCACCCGGCGAAAAGCGTGCCTTTAAACGGCTCGCCTTCAACATTCATGGCGTGAATCGTCTGGACAATCACGTCGCGTTCAAGCTGGTGTACAGTGTCCGTGTTGATCTGCGGAAGAGGGCTGTAGGTGCCCATACCACCGGTGTTCTCGCCTGTGTCGCCTTCGCCAACGGGTTTGTGGTCCTGCGCCAGGCACAGCGGCAAAATGTTGTGTCCGTCGCTGATGGCGTGCACGCTGACTTCTTCACCGACCAGGAAATCTTCAATCAAGACCTGCCGGCCGGCGCTGCCAAAGCGCTTGGCCACCATGGCTTCGTGGACGGCGGCTTCGGCCTCTTCGTAGGTGCGCGCGATGGTCACGCCCTTGCCGGCGGCCAACCCGTCGGCCTTCAGCACTACCGGGTAGTCGCAGTTTTTCAGGTACTCGAGTGCCGGCGCCGGCTGTTCGTACATCTTGTGCCCGGCGGTCTGGATGCCGTGGCGCGACATGATGTCCTTGGCGAAGTTCTTGCTGCCCTCAAGGCGCGAGGCCTTGCGCGTGGGGCCAAAGATGCGCAGATGTTTCTTCTGAAACAGGTCGACAATACCCTCGACCAGCGGGTCTTCGGGGCCTACCACGGTCAGGTCGATTTTCTTGTCGCGGGCGAACGTGGCCAGGCCGTTGAGATCGCTGGCCTTGATGTTCACGGGCGTCGCAACGCTGCACATGCCGTCGCTGCCGGGCGCGGCATACAGCTCGGTGACGTGGGGCGACTGCCTCAGCTTCCAGGCAAGTGCGTGTTCGCGCGCGCCGCTGCCAATCACCAGGACCTTCATTACTGCTCTCCCCGTTGCGGCGCTGTGTTCGGGTCCACGGCTACCATCGATTTCAGGCTGCCACGTTTGCCTGGGTCGACGGGCAGCAGGATGATAAAGCGTGTCCCCTTGCCGGCTTCGCTCTCGAACGTGATCTGCCCGCCGTGTTCTTCAACGATTCTGCGCACCATTGCCAGTCCCATCCCGGTGCCGTGCTTCTTTGTCGTGAAGTAGGGGCGAAACATACGATCCATGTTGCTTTCGGCAATGCCGCATCCGGTGTCGATGACTTCGATCCCCAGCAGGTCGCCCTTTACTCGGGCGCGGACAATGACTTCGCCGCCGCCCTTTTCGTCAAGCGCATCAAAGGCGTTGCGCAACAGGTTCATCAGCGCGTTGCGCACCAGCGTGGGGTCAAGCACCAGGTCGTTCAGCGCTCCGTCGGCGTCAAAGTGAATGCGTATGTTGCGGCGGTGCGCGTCGTCGCCCAGAAACTCGAACAGCTCGACAATCAACGCGTACAGGTCGGTGCGCGTGAGCTTCAGGTCATGGCCGCGCGCGAAATGCAGAAACTCCTGCACGATGTCGTCAAGGTGCTTCACCTCGCGCAGCAACACTTCGATCTTGCGATGCGCGCGCTGGGCAGCCGCAGCCTTCTCTTTTGCAAGGTCTTCGTCCAGCAATTCCAACGTCAGCTTAATCGTGCTGAGCGGGTTCTTGATCTCATGGGCCAACCCGCCCGCAAGCTGGCCAAGAAACTCAAGCCGTGAGTTGGCGTTGCTCATGCCTGTGCTTCATACATCGAAACCCCGCGCGTGTCGCCCCTTTGCCGCGCCTGCGGCATTTTCCGGCTTTTCTTTGCCGGGGCAAGACGGCCTAATGTGGGGGTCTGCTGATCCTGAATGAGACCTTGCCCGGTGCGAAAACATGGCATTGACCGTTGCTTCAATCGACCTGTCGTCCAAGATAGAGGACAAGCAGCAGTACGAAGAACGCCAGACGCTGGCGCAGATGCGCATGCTGCTGATCCAGCGCTGGATGTTTGAACACAAACGCGAAGCACTGCTTGTCTTCGAGGGTGCCGATGCCGCGGGCAAGGGTGGCAGCATCCGCCGCCTGATCGAGCGCCTTGACCCGCGCGGATACATCGTGCACCCGATTGGCGCGCCAAGTTCCCGCGAGCGGGGCCGGCACTACCTTCAACGCTTTTGGGACCGTATCCCTGAGCCAGGGTGTATCGCGATCTTTGACCGCAGTTGGTACGGGCGGGTGCTGGTCGAACGTGTCGAAAAGTTCGCAACAAAGCACGAATGGAAGCGCGCGTACGAAGAGATCAATGCCTTTGAGCGCATGCTGGACGCCGACAACGTACCGATTCTGAAGTTCTACCTGCACATCTCCAAGGCCGAGCAATTGCGGCGCTTTCGCGCGCGCGAAGAAGACCCGTTCAAGAAATGGAAGATTGGCCCCGAAGACTGGCGCAATCGCAAGAGGTGGTCGAAGTACATTACCGCCGTGGACGACATGTTTGAAGAGACCTCGACAGAGTGGGCGCCATGGCATGCTGTCGCGGCCGAGCGCAAGTGGTTCGCCCGTGTCACGGTGCTGGAGACTGCGGTGAAGACTCTGTCGCGGCGCTTTGACATTGACGTGTCAATACCGAAGGGCTGGAAGCTGCACGGCGACTAGTTGTCGCGCGGTTCGGGCCTGCTCGGGGCATCCTCGGATGCGGGCTGGCCCGCCCCAGCCGGTCCCGTCGTTTCCTCTGCCTTGTCGATGCCAAGCGCAAGTGCAATACGCCGGATGCTGTCGGTGTCGCCGCGCGCGGCTTCCTGCTTGATGCCCTGGATCTGCGGGTGAAGCAGCTTGTTCACCAGCCGCTCGCTGAACGCTGCCAGCTCATGGCGTTGTGCCTCGGTCAGCTCCGGAAACTTCGACATCACTCGTTCCAGCTCTGCGTTCTTGATGGCAATTGCTTTTGCTCGCAGCTCGGTGATCAGCGGGCCGGCTGCATAAGTCTGAAAGCTCGCGAGAAACTGGTCCGCTTCCTGGCGCACGATGGCGGCACACCGTTCCAGCTCGCGGCTTCGTTCGTCTGTGTTTTCGGCCACGACGTGCTCGAGGTCGTCCACGTTGTAAAGAAACACGCCTTCGAGCTCAGCCGTGCTTTCCTCAATGTCGCGGGGCACCGCCAGGTCAAGGGCGAACACAGGCGCATGGCGGCGCTGTTTCTGGGAGCGCGCGAACTGGGCCTTGGTCAGGATGCGGTCCTCGGCCGCGGTCTGGCTGATCACGACGTCGGCGGTGGGCAGGTAATCTTCAAGCAGGTTCACCGGCACCGCGTCGCCCTTGTAGCGTTCGGCAACTTCTTTGGCCCGATCCAGGCTGCGCGAGACGACCACAACGCGGCCAATGCCGGCTTCGCGCAAATAGGTCAGCGTTAGTTCGCCGACTTCGCCGGCGCCGATCAGCAGCGCGGTTTTGCTGGCAAGGTCGTCGAAGATCCGCTTCACAAAGCGCACGGCCACGGAACTGACGCTGACCTGTCCCTGCCCGATGCCGGTGTCAGTGTGCAGCCGCTTGGCGACGTGAAAAGCGCGATGAAACAGTGCGTTGAGCTGTTTGCCGGTGCTGCTTTCGCTCTGGGCCAGCAGGTATGAACGTTTCACCTGGCTCAAGATCTGGGTTTCGCCCAGCACCAGGCTGTCAAGGCCGCCACAGACGCGCAGCAGGTGCTCGACGGCATCGCGGCCGCGGTGAAAGTAGCACAGCTTCTCAAGATACTCGGCTTTCATGCCGTGGTCGGCAGCCAGCGCAGCAAGCAGCTTCTCGCGGGCGTCCATGCCCTCGGCAAAGGCGTAAATCTCCACGCGGTTGCACGTCGAGAGCAGCACGGCTTCGTCGGTGTCCAGGCATTGCTGAACGTGCTGCAATGCCCCGGGCACCTTGCGTTCCGGGTAGGCAAGGCGCTCCCGCACCTCAAGGGGCGCGAATTTGTGATTGATCCCGAGTACTAGGTATCGATGCATGACACCGTCACCGCCACGTTGGTTCTCGAGTTTGTCCGCGACCAGATGCCCAAGCCGACGAACGTCATGACGACAAGCGCAAACCCCGCCAACACCATGTAGAAATTGCGACGACCCTGCAGAAAGCCCAGCCTGCGCCCCGCAGCCGCCACCAACAGGACAAACCACAGCACCACGCTAGGCGGGATCTTGGGGTTGCGGGCAATCGACTCCCAGCCAGAAGACGACAGCGCCAGGAACCCCAGCACCAGCCCGGCGGTCAGCAGAGGCAGCCCGACCAGAATGCACGTATTCACCAGCCGCTTGAGACTTTCGAGCGGCGGAAAGTTGCGAATCAGTGCCGGGTCACGATGCCGCTTGAGCGCACGCTCCAGCATCAGGAACATGACAGCCGCGAGCGTTGCCATGAAGAACGCGCCATAGCTGAGAAGCGTCAACAAAACGTGCACGACCAGCAACGGCGTGCTTTCGCGGCCCTGGGCGGCGCTGTCGGCAAACGCCAGGTTGACAATGAAGATGATGGCCACAGCCGGGAACGCAAACGCCCCGAGTGCAGGAAGTTTGCGCAGGCGGGTGGCCACGAAGTAGGCGAGCACCAGGCACAAGCCGGCGAGTTCAATCACCTCGAACAGGTTGGTGAAAGGCTCGCTGCCGGCTTCGGCAAATCGCGCGATGAAGTAGGCGCTGAGGCAGAACGCGCCGGCGGCGCCAGTCCAGTCGGCCCAGGCCATGCGGACCTTGCGGGGCTGAAGCAAAGCCGTCACGGAGATCACGGCAGCAATGACAAACAGCAGAATGCTGGCATGCAGCGCCACCAGGGCGGCAGGGCCCATGGCGTGCTGGGTGAAAGAATGGAACGTCTGTAACAGCATGGTGCCATTGCAGAAGACAAGAGCCCCGAGCGCAAGCGACCGGTAAGCCGGCGATGATGATTCCTCTGCGCGGTGTCGGCCTTATTGAAGAACTTGAAACAGCAAAGACGCAAACGTGGTAATCGGTGCCTGCTCCCGGATGTCTTCAAAGCCCGCGCGCAGGGTGTTGATGGCGTTGAGCGTGTCGTTGAACAGCGTGTCGTTCTTGAACAGCTTGCCGACGGTGCCCTCGCCGCGGTTGACGCCCTCCATCGTATCGCCGAGTTCTTTGGCAACGCGCGAAGCATTATCCACCAGCGTGGGCGCGCGGGCGATGGTCTCTTTCATGTTCTGGCCGGTCTCTTCATCATTCAGCAGAACGCCGAACAGTCCCTTGCCGTTGTCCAGCTTCTCGGCGATAGACTTGGCGCTGCGTGTAGCGCCGACGGTGTTGTCAGTGGCGTCTTCAACGTTCTTGACGATGTTCTTCATGCGCATTGCCGTGTCGGCGTCGTCGAGCAGCATGGCTGCCATGCCTTCGCCGCTATTCACTTTGTCGGTGATGTCGCGCACGTTGCTGGTGATGCCTTTGACGTCTTCGCTGGTTGCGCGCACGTTCTCGACTGTTGCCGCGATGTCGCCCGCTACTTTTTCATCGCGCAGGATGGTGCCGATGGGCCCGCGTCCGTCGCGCACGTCCTTGACGATGGCGTTCACGTCCTTGACCGTGTCCACGGCAAGGTCGATGCCTTCGTTGATCTTGCCGATGCCACGGCCCGCCGCTGTGAACAGGTCTTCGACAACTCGGCCCTCAATCGGTGTTTCCATGTCATGGGGCGTGGGGGCCTCACCCATGTAAAGGGCAATTGCACGTCCGCCGAAAGCGCTGCTGGGAATAATCTCGGCGTAGCAATCCGAGTTCAGTCGCACGTCGCTGTCAATGCTGATGCGCACCAGCACCGTGCCGTTGCGCGTGTCGACGATCATGTCCTTGACCTTGCCCTTGGGAACACCGCTGATCCACACCGGCGAATTCAGTTGCAGGCCCTGCACGTTTGGAAACAGGATCTGGGCGGGCTGGTCGGCTTTGAAACTGATCGCGCCGTCGCCGCCAAGGCGGACCGCAAAGAACAGAACGATTCCGATAGCCGCAAAGAACAGCAGGCCGGCAATGATGTCACGTGCTTTCATGGCTTGTTCTCCGGTTCTGGCGGGGAAGGCTCAGGCTCAAGTTCCATAATCGCGGGCGTTGCTTCGCCCGTAGTTTCTGCTTCTGCTTCGTCCATGCCTGCTTCGAGACGCGCACTGAAAGTCGGTGAGCGGCCTTTCATGATGGCGGTGGTGCTGCGGCGGCTGACGGCGCCTTCGCGGCCGCCGGTGATGAAGTGCTGCACTTCTGCGATGTCGCTGGCGCGGATCTCGTCGGGCGTGCCGATCTGCAGCATGCCGCCCTGGTAAAACATGCCAATCCTGCTTGCGATGGTGTACGCGCTTTCCATGTCGTGCGTCACCACGATCTGCGTCATCTTCAGCTGGTCGCGCAGGCGATTGATAAGTTTGTCGATTTCGTATGCGATGACCGGGTCCAGGCCGCTGCTCGGCTCATCGTACAGCACCAGTTCAGGGTCGAGTGCAATTGCGCGCGCAAGGCCCGCGCGCTTCTTCATGCCGCCCGAGATTTCGGCGGGGAACTTGTCTTTGTCCTGCCACAGGTTCACCAGTTCAAGTTTCTGTTGCACGATCTCGGTGCGCTTGCGGCGGCTCATCTTGGTGTGCTCAAGCAGCGGCAACTCGACGTTCTGGAACAGGTCAAGCCAGGCAATCAGCGCGCCTGACTGGAACAGCACACCGAACTTGCGGCGCATCACCTCAAGCTCTTTGTTGGACATCGTGGTGATTTCTTCGCCCGCAACGCGGATGCTGCCTTCGTCGGGGCGCATCAGACCGATCAGGTTGCGCAACGTCACCGACTTGCCCGTGCCCGAATAGCCGATGATCACGAACGTCTCGCCCTTCTTGACGTTGAACGTGAGCCGGTCGAGGATTCTGCGGCCGGCAAGTGTCTTGCTGACGCCGGCAAACTCGACCATCGGCGTCGTATCAACCAACGCGGCTGGTGAAGACTTTTCCGTTTGCACATTCAATGCCAAGCTGGATGCTCCGAACGCAACGTCACCTCTACAGGATGCCTGCCACGAGTCGTTTCACCATCCTATAGAAACTCGTCAGCAGGTAGTTCAAAAACACGGTCAACGTCAGCGCCACCACGACAGTGTTGCGGCTTGCACGACCAACGCCCACGGCGCCACCGGTGGTGCGCATGCCGTTGGCGCAGGCGACGGCGCCTGCGCACAGGCTGAAGACCAGCGATTTGAGCAGGCCCCAGTAGATGTCCAGAGGCTCAGCCCCGCGCTCGGCCATGCGCAAGAAGTCGTCCAGCGGCACGCCAAGCTGCACTTTCGACACCAATGCGCCGCCCGCCACGCCGACCAGCGTGCCAAAGATAGTCAGGATTGGCCCCATGATCGCGTAGCCAAGCAGCCGCGGCATCACGACAAAACTGACCGGGTTGATGCTCATGACCTCAAGGGCGTCAATTTCTTCCGAGGTCTTCATGGTGCCGATTTCGGCCGCCATGCTGCTGCCGACGCGGGCAATCAGCACAAACGCCGTCATCCACGGGCCAAGCTCACGAACCATGGCGCTGACGATCACCAAGCCGACCAGGCTGGTCTGGCCGAAACGGGCAAACTCAATGCCGGTCTGCAGCGCGAACACCATGCCGACCAGCAGCATGAAGAAGCAGGTGATGGCCAGACTCTGCGTGCCGATCACGTGCATCTGCGTGAACAGCGCGCGACGCCGCTTCCAGGCGTGGTTGATGTACCCTAACGCCTCCAGCAACAGCAACAGCGTGTAGCCTGCGCCCCTGATCGCCCTTAGCCCGATGAAATCTTTCATTTGCGGATCTTCAGGCCCCAGAATAGTCGGGTGTAGCGGTCATCCGGCCCGTGGTGATAGCCCAGCAGCCCATAGAACAGGTTGAAGTCTTCGATGTCGCCCGGGTTGGGCCCCGAGGGATAGAGGCGGTCTTTCGCCTGCTTTACCACATGCCAGTCGAACAACGGCGCGAGCGAGACGTCAATCTTGTACGGGTCTTCTTCGTAATTGAAAATGCGGAACAATGCCTGCACCTTGGTTTCGTCGGGGCCCACGCGCACGCTGAAGAACTTGAAGAACGGCCCATAGGTGTTGTCGAACTTCAGGTCATTGAACGGAAAGATCGACAGCATCTCGAAGTCCACGGTGCCATCGACGTCTTTCTTGTATTTGGCCAGCGGCCAGATGCGGACGAGGTCTTTGGTGCGGATCGTTCCGTCGGGCTCGGGCAGGTAGCGCTTGAAGTTGGCAAAGAAGATCGGGAACACCTGGTAGCGCGTCTCGGTGTACGTGGGCAGCTTGTCCTCGTAGTACCAGAATAGCGGCCACAGCACATTGATTGCCGTGGAGGTGCTGCCGTCGGGATACTTGCGCTCGCTGTAATCCCACAGCGGCCACACGCGATACTGCTTGAAGGCGTCGCCCTTGGCATACCGGAACACCGGCCAGAACAGGTCAAGGATCGTGGTGTCGGACAGGTCCGCCCGCGTGTAGCTGAACATCGGGTAGTTGTAGATGAACAGCATGCTGAAATTCAGCGTGACCGCGCTCTTCTTGTAGCCGAACAACGGGTACACCATCAGCGCCTCGCGCGGATACTTGCGGTCCATGGCTTCGCGGTCGTACCGGAAAATCGGCCACAGGATCGTCCAGCGGTCAGCCACCGGCAGTTTCTTGGTGCCGCCGGTGATGTCGTCGGGAACTTCGCGCCAGACCTCGGTGCGGCTGAATAGCGGCAGAACGCCGTAGGTTCGGTAGCCGGGACCGTAGCCCCACTTCACAATCGGGAAGGGCATGTAAAACGTCGTGCGCCCCTGCCGGTGCAACTCAACGTAGAGCGGAAACATGATAAAGCGGACTTCGTCGTTGCCGAAGACGCCCTTGAGGTTGCCGCCAAACGGTGCTACCGCGAAGTGCGAGCCCTCGATGCTGCTCTCGCCTCCAAACACGAGCGGAAAGAAAAAGTAATCCAGTTCGCGGTGACCAGGCGAGTAACTCACGTCGTTCCACCAGAACACCGGCATCACGTGAATCTGGCGTTCCAGCCTGCCTTCCCACCCGGCTGTGCGCCGTTCGCGCCAACGCCCAATGGGATAGAAAAACAGCTGATCGCGCTCTGCCCGGGCCGGGGACTCAGTGTAGCTGTAGAAAGGCCGCACGCTGGTCTGCACGTAACCGTCGGGGCCGGTCTTTTTCTCGTAGAAGGGGCCGGCGGCGCGCGTGTTGACGCTGCCGTCAACGCCCGTGGACTCGTTGAAAAACGGCCACGCGTATGTGCGAGTAGGCGGCCGGTCACCACCGACCGTGCAGCCGGCAACGGCAATCACAAGTAAAAGCAAGGCCAGCAAGACGCGCATTGAGTCTTTGTATGCCGTGGTGGGGGAAATGCAAAGGGGTTCAGGCGCTTGCAAGCAGAGGGCGTCGCCCCACGAACTCGTCTTCCGGGATGCCTACCGCGCACTCAAAGTGCTCGGTGACTTCATCCAGCACCTCGTGGAACTCTTCACGCGAATCGACACGCGTCATCAACGCCCGAAACTGGGCGCTGCCGGGGATGTCCTTGATGTACCACGTGGCATAGCGTCGCACGACTTGGCTTGCGCGCCGAGCGTCAAAGCTCTCCAGCAGCATCTCGAAGTGTTCGCGGAGTACTGCCAGTCTCTCTAGCGCATCAGGAGTCTCGGTGACCACGCGGCCGTGGGCCAGCGTCTCGTTGATCTCGCGGAACAGCCACGGCCGGCCCCAGCAGCCGCGACCAATCATGATGCCGTCGCAGTGGCTCTGGCTGAACACGCGCAGCGCATCTTCGGGCTCTTTGACGTCGCCCGACGCGATCACCGGAATGCTCAGCGCGGCCTTCAACTCGCCAGTGAGGGCGTGGTTGGCCAGCCCCGTGAAGCTCTGGGCGCGGGTGCGCGGATGAATTGTGATGGCAACCATGCCGCTGTCCTGCGCCATGCGGCCGATGTCGAGAAAGTTCATGCAGTTGTCGTTGACGCCGGCCCGAATCTTTACTGTCACCGGGATGCTTACGGCGCCGACCATGGCTTCGAAGCACTTGGCGGCACGATCGGGGTAGGCCATCAGTGCGCTGCCCGCGCCGCATTTTCCGATCTTGGGTACCGGGCAGCCCATGTTGAAATCGACCGTGTCATAGCCCTCGTCCTGCGCCATGCGGCAGGCTTCGGCCAGCCATGCAGGATTGTTGCCGGCGAACTGGATGCCAACCGGGCGCTCGTCTTCACGGTAGTACTTGAGCGTCATCGTCTTGCGGTTGTGGTGCAGGAAGCTCTCGACCTTGAGCATCTCGACATAAGTCAAGCCGGCCCCATAGCGCTTGCACAAGACGCGATACGCCCGGTTGCTGATGCCCGCGAGTGGGGCGGCAACCAGGTTGTTCTTGAGTTGCAAGTTGCCGTACTTCAGGGGTGTCAACGCAAACTCCTGCCAGCAAACCATTTAGCAAGGGTGTAGTATCTAAATGCCTGTTCAGTGGTCAATCCGGGGGACTGCCAGAATCCGGGAGCAGGATTGACCTTCATCGCGTAGAATAGTGCGTCGCTTTGTCGGGCCGGATTGGAGACGTGTATGCATCGCTTCGGGCGCCTTGTGTTTTCATTTGGTGTGTTTGGACTTGCCGCATCGCTACACGGCGCGGTCGGGGATGTTGCCCCTACGTTCAGCCTGATCCAGGAGGCCAAGCCGCTGTCCGCCGAAGTGGACGAACAGGTCAAGCTGCTGGACCACCCCAACCTTGAGATTCGCACGCAGGCCCGCGCGGCATTGATCGCCTTGGGCGAAAGCGCTATTCCACACCTTCGCAAACACCTTGATAGCGAGACTTTATCGGCAGCCGCGCTGGATGAAGTTCGCGCATCGATCAAAATGCTTGGCGGCATGGCCGAGCCACTGGCGCGGCAAAAGTCGGAAATGAAGCTGCGCATCAAGACTGCCGAACGCAGCATCGAGGTGACCGGTAGCGGCGGCGAAGTACGCATCAGCAAAGAAGGTAAGTCGTTCAAGTTTGAGCGTCGGGATGACGGCAGCGTGCGCGTGGAGATTCGTGCGGCTGGCGAAGTGAATGTGGAAACGTATGCCAGCGCCGAAGACCTGCGCAAGCACGACGCCGCTTTGCACCGCGAGCTTGAAGCAGCACCACAGGCGCACGGCCAGGCCAATCCTGCCGACCCGTCGCAAGAGCATGGCATCGGCGACGGCAACGCCCGCAAAGACAACGGCGAATTGCAGGACTTTCTGGACGACATCGACGCCTTGAACGGCGTGAACTTCGCCGACGGCGACCTGACTGACGAAGAGCGCAAAGTGCTGGCCGAGAAGGCGCGCCAGAAGCTTGAGAAGGATATGCAGAAGCTGCAAGAGCGCGAAAAAGACAACGCCCGCGAGAAAGACCCGGAAGAGAGCATCGACATCAAGAAAGACCGCTACCGCGCCAGCCTCAAGGCCCTTGAGCGTGACCTGATCTATCGCCTGGCGGAGTTGCGTCGCCCCGGCGGCGACCAGTACGAAAGCAACCTCGACGACCTGGATGAACGCATCCGCGATACGTTCTCGACGCTGCACGATAAGGTCGACGACGGTGGCCCCAAGGACTGGGAAGTTGCATTGGGCGACGGCCGCAAGTTCCACAAACAGTTCGGCGACGAGCTTTCAAAATGGGGCAAAGACATCAATATCGATGCCAAGGTCATGGATGTGCCGCGCCGCGTTACGGAAATGAAGACCCAGTTGCGCGACAGGCTGAAACGCATTCGCAAACATGGCGCAAAGCGCGTCGAAAGCAACCTCGATGACCTGGAAGAAAAGATCCTCGACAGCTTCGAGAGCCTTGAGTCCAAGGTCAAAGACACGCCGCCGTCTGGCTGGCCCGGCATTCTTGAGACCGCAGAGAAGTTCTTTATCCAGTACTCAGCAGACCTCGACAAGTGGGCCAAGGAAGCGGGCGTGGATGAGGCCGTGGCATCGCCGCTTGAAGTCATCGCCGAGCTGCGCAGCGACCTCCTTGACCGCGTAAGTCAAGTGCGCCGCCTTGGCGGCGACAAATACGAAAGCGAGCTCGACGAGGTAGAGGACAGCATCAAGGAGACGTTTGCCGACTTGAGAGAAAAGGTGCTGAGCCGCGACAAGGGCGACTGGCCCGAGATCCAGAAGTCTGCCGAAAAGCACTACAAGCTGTTCGTGGACGCCATCAATTTGTGGCAGCGCAAGATTGAGCTGGGCTCAAAGCCGAAGGACGCGCCCGACCGTGACGTCAAGCTGCCGCCCGGCGAACAGATGGACGTGGTCGATGGCGTGCGCGTTTCACGCCTGCTGCCGCTACCGCGCAAGCAGCTCGGACTCGACAACGGCCTGAGCGTCAACGAAATCGTGGATGCAGACAAGCCGCTGGCCCGCGCCGGCCTTGAGGTCTACGACATCATCACCGAAGTGAACGGAAAGGCTGTCGATAGCCGCACCGAGTTGCGCGACGCGATGACAGCGATGGAACGCGGCAGCGAGTTCACGCTCACAATCATGCGCAACGGCAAAGTGCAGGAAGTGAAGGGCAAGAGATAGCGCCTGAACCACTCACGCGGGCCGGCGACTGCCGGCCCGTTCTGTTTTCCGGGTATCGACAGCGGCTGCTCTCGCGTAACAATAGTGGACAGGAGACGCGCATGAGCATCCGCAAGCTTGATCCGCAGGAGCCAGCCGAGGTTTCCTACTACGAAGGCTACAACCGCGGCCACCGCGACACCGCCAGGATGCTGGCCCGCCGTTCTCTGATGTATCTGCTGGTCGGCATGTTCTTTGGCGGCGGCTTAATGTTCCTGGTGGCCAACGCCGGTGTGCTGGATCGCCTTGGCGCGGAGCCTGTGGTCGAAGACCCTGCGCTTTCGCAGGAAAAACCCAAGCAGTACGTCAATGCAATCAACTGGGCCAAGCGCTTCACCGTTGGCATCGTTGCTAAGTCGCCCGACCGCGCGGTGCGCGCCGGTGACGCGCTCGGGCGCATTCCCGGCCAGACGCACGTCGGCAGCGGCGTGATCCTGACCGAGGACGGCTACATCCTGACCAACGCTCACGTCATCCCGAGTGACGCAACTGAGCTGTCTGTGGTGCTGGGCGATGACCTTTACGAAGCGAGATTTGTCGGCCACCGCCCTGAGTACGACCTCGCGGTCATCAAGGTCAATGCCAAGGGCTTGGTGCCAGCATCGCTGGGCGACAGTGACAAGGCCGAGCAGGGCGATGTGGTGGTCGCCATCGGCAGCCCGCACGGCCTGTTTCATACCGCGACCGAGGGCATCATCAGTTATGCCGGCCGCCGCAGCGAAGCGACAGGTACGCTCGTGCGCAACTATCTGCAGACAAGTGCCGCGATCAACCCAGGCAACAGCGGCGGGCCGCTGATTGACCTGACCGGCCGCGTCATTGGCATCAATACCTGGAAGCTCGCGTCCCAGGGGCCCGACGGCAGCGACAGCATCGGCTTTGCCATTCCGATCAACACCGCACGCCGCGTGTTTGAAGCCATCATCAACGCTGACGACCGCAACCGCGACAGCACAATCAGCAGCCGCCCACGCAGCCTGCAAAGTGCCTTTCTGGGCGTGAGCATCGACGACGGCTATCGGCCCGAGCGCGGCGAAGAGGGAGCACGGGTGCGCTCAGTAATCTACGCGACCGCCGCGGACAAGGCTGGCCTACAGGCAGGCGACCTGATCGTGGACATCGGCGGCAGCAAGGTCAGGGGGCTCGACGACTTGCGTACGGCTCTGGCGGGCCGCCAGCCGGGCGAGAAAGTGCAGGTCACGTACGTGCGCAACGGCCAATCTCACACAATCGAAGTAACTCTCGGCGAGTAGGCTCAGGCGAGCCATCCGGGGCAGGCAAGCAACCGGGCCGCCTTTGGGCGGCCCGGTCCTGGTTTCTTGGTGCTAGCTGCTAGGCGCGTTTGCGGCGCAGGGTCGTTACTGCTGCGACTGCGGCCATGGCTGCCAAGAGCACGGCCCACGGAGTGTGGTTGCTGCCGGTTTCGCAGCCGCCACCGCCGCCGCCCTTGCCGCCGCCACCGCCGCCCACCTGGCCGACGTTGCTGTACGTGAACCGCTGCGTGATCGTTTGTGGCCCGAGACTGCCGCTGGTGATCACGATCGGAAGGTTGCTTCCGCCGCCCGGCGGAACGATCAACCCGGTCACCGAGGTACCGCCGGTGATCACAGGCGTGCCGGGGCAGACTACGCCACCAATCGTCACCGTCAGCGGGCTGAGGAAACCGCTGCCGGTGATAGTGATCGGCTTGCCGCCGGCCGGCAAGTCACCTGCCGGGTCAAACGTGGTCACGAAGAACTCAATCGCGCCCAGCGTGACGCTGTTCGGTGCCGGCGTGCTCAGCAGTACCGTCACGCCGCCCGTGGCGCTTACGTCACTGGCGTTCTGGATTCCCAGCGTGAAGGTCTCGGCTGCGGTTGCCATGCCCGCACCCGCAGTGTTTGTCAGGCCGACACGTACCCAAAGGTCTGCGCTGCTTGAGTTGCTCAGGCTGAGTGTGCTGGTGAAGGTTGCGATCACGGTGCCGGCGCCGGCACCCTGATACAGCAGCGTATCCGTAGTGGCACCGAACGCGCCGTCACCATCGTCTCGCCAAACCGCGACGCCGGACGTCCCGTCCACATCGCTGGTCCAGTTGCCGGTTCCGCCGGTCGTGATCGTGATCGCGTTGACGTTCACGTTGCTGTTGCTGGCTGTCAACGTCCAGCGGGAGACCACGTAGCTGGCCGCGGTGCCGGCAAAATGCGTGGCGGGAGTGGCGACTGCCGGGCCGTTGGCGACGCTGAGACTGGCCACGTCAATAATGAGCGCCGTGGTGGAACTTGTGGGAATGCCGGTGACGGTTCCGCCCGAAGGCGGGGTTGTAACGGAGCTTTGCAGGTTGGCGTTGAAGGTCTGTCCTGCGGTAGCAGTCCCGTTCAACTTGCCGACCAGGTAGAAGCGTCGCGAGGTGCCGGCGGCAAAGGCGCTGTTGGTCAGGGTCATCGTTACAGCGTTTGCGGTAAATGCTGTAGCCGTCGCAGCCGCAAGCGTGTCAGGCGGTGTGCCGTCCCAAGTGCCGTTTCCATTGTCTTCGTACAGCGCGACCTCGCTGTATGCCGTGTTGTGGTTGCCTGTCCCGGAGGCATTGAAAGTGAGACTGGTAACCGTCCATGCGCCGCCTGGTGCGGCAGCCAGTGTCACGTCGCACAACAGTGCGCCATCACTGGTCGGGCCCTGATAGTTGCTGTTTACCGTGGAAGCCGCGCTTGGGCCGTTCAGCGTTACGAGCAACACATTCGCGCTGACGACCAAACCCGGTGTTCCCGTGACTGACGGCGCTGGCATGCCGCTGAACGTTGCTCCGCCGGCCGAAGCGCCGGCTGCCGAGACGTAGCACTGAAACGTCTCAGTGTCAGAGGCGTTGTTGTTCAGGTTGTAGACGACAAAGAAGCGGCGCGTCTGGCCCGCCTGAAAGTTTGCGTGGCTTGCCATGCTGAAGGTGACCGTGCCGTTGTCCAGCGTGTAGGTCTGGCTGTCGACCTGCGTGTCGCCGGTCGAGCTGTATGTGCCGCTGCTGTCAGAGTCATGCCAGAGCTGGACCGAGTTGAGGTCCGTGCTCTCGTTCGCAGTGCCCAGGCCGGTCACCGTGATGGTCGATGGCTTGTCGTTGGGACCAGACGGGTAGGCGATGGTGAACGACTGGCAAACATTGTCGCTGCTGCCCAAGAACGCCATTGCGGCGGATGCGGCGCTGGCGTCCGTGAAAGCAAAATTGGGTGTATCAATGACCATGCCCAGAATGGTCACAGATGGAACACCCGCCTTGGTTGAGCCTGCAACGGCCGTGAAGTCACTTACACCAAAGTTGAATGTTTCGTTCGGCGAGGCCACGCCACTTAGCTTGATGACCACAAAGTATCGGCGCGTCTCGCTTGCGTTCAGGTCTTGCTCGCCGGTCTGTACGTTGAAGGAAACCGTGCCGTTGTCGGCTGAAAACGCGGTGGCAGTGTTACCGATCAGTGTGTCGCTTGCCAGTTCAAATGAGCCGCTGGAATTTGCATCGCGGTACAGCGCGACTTCTGAGTAATCGGTCAGATCGTTCCCGGTGCCGGCTGAACGAATCGTGATTGCGCTGAAGCCCTGGGTGATGGTTGTGGACAGGTTGCGCAGCGTAAAGGTTGCAGCCTGATACCCGTCGCCGCCACCGTTTTCGTTGTTGAAGACGTTGGATGCAGTGCCCGCCGTTGCTTCCGCCAGCAGTGCCACGGTCGTGGTGTTGTCGGTCATGCTGCCTGCGCTGCCCGCCACGGGGTTTAGCGATGCGCCGGCCAGGCTGGTACCTGCCGCGCCACCTGTCACGCTCGTCGTGAACCCGCCTGACTGGCTTACTTTGACACCGTTCAACCAGATCCGCCCGCCGCCACCGCCGCCGCCGCCCGAGCCCCAGCCGGATGTACCGATCTGGTTGCCACCCGCGCCGCCGCGTGCCGTGATGCTTCCGGTGAGTGTCATTGCGCCGTTCAATAGCACGCCTCCGCCAGAGCCGCCGCCGCCGCCATGTGGGCTGACAGAAGACCCGGTCTGGGTTGCGTTGCCGCCTGCTGCGCCATCAGCATTGATCGTGCCTGATAGACTGATCGTGCCCGCATTGAGTGTAATCGAAGCGCCGCCGGCGCCACCCGCGCCACTTGCGCCTGTGCCGGTTGCAACACTGGAGCCGCTGCCGCCACCCGCGCCCATGCCAGCGCTGGTCGGGCTGCCGGCTGCGCCGTGTGCGGTGCCGCCAGTTCCTGGGTTAGGACTTGTTAGAAAGCGCCCGCCGGCACCGCCGTTCCCGCCGTAAGCGCCGCCGCCACCGCCTGTGCCGTGGCAGCATGAGCCATACTGTCCGCCGCCGCCAAAGCCCGTGCCGGTGCCGTTGACACCGCCCAGGTTGCTGTTGTTCGCTACCGCAGCGCCGCCGGTATTGCCGCGACCCAGGCCGTTCAGCGTGCCTTCGATCAGAATCAAGTTGGCGGTGACATTCAGTGCCGTGCCCTGGAGTACATGAACCGTGCGGCCCGACATGACTCGGAACGTACCGACGTTTGTGAAAGTGCCCGAAAGTTCGTCACCGTCGGCAGGAACCAAGTCGGCTCCGGCATAATCACCACCAACGATGGTGACGGCGCTGAGTCCAGAAGCGAACAGCATTGCAGCCAGCATCCACACAGCAGCGTGACCACGGTTCATGGACATCTCCTGACGCATTAGTTGAAATGGAAAGTATTCAGAAAGCGTAACACATCTTCACGAAAATTCAACATCTGCACTGAGTGCACCAGCTAAGTGTCGCACTTGGGCGTTCTTGTTCTGCGTCAGTCAGTCGCGTCACTGCACAGGCTTGTGACTCACGCCCCAAGCGCTGGCACAAGCAACCGGGCCGCCTTTGGGCGGCCCGGTCCTGGTTTCCTGGTGCTGGCTGCTAGGCGCGTTTGCGGCGTTGGATGGTTACTGCTGCGGCTGCTGCGGCCATTGCTGCCATGAGCAATGCCCACGGCGTGTGGTTGCTGCCTGTTTCGCAGCCGCCACCGCCGCCTCCGCCACCGCCGCCTCCGCCGCCGATCACGCCTACGTTGCTGTACGTGAAGCGCTGCGTCAGCGTCTGGTTGGGCAGGCTGGCGCTGGTCACCACGATCTGCAGGTTCGTCCCGCCGC
>JADZFR010000044.1 GCA_020849795.1 Planctomycetota bacterium
CGCATTCCCGGGCTGGTGGGCCAAGTTTGAAGACTGCGAACTGATCTGTGTGTGCATCGCAGGCGGCGGCGCAAGCTTCATGCAGCAGCTCGCGGCACTGGCTGGCGGTACCTACATCGCGGCCTAGTCGCAAGAGAAAGTCACGGACCAGCGGGGGAGCCTTCGGGCTCCCCCGAGTATTTTCGGCACAACCTGTGCTTTACCCGCTGAATCAAAGTTCACGCCCGTGGCGCAGGTGCTAGACTGCGACCATCCGGCGCTGGGAGCTCAACGTGGACCATTCTCGCCGCTCGTTTATCGCCGCCGCCTCGGCCTGGGCTGGCTTGGCTATGTTGGCCGGTTGCTCGAACAAAGAGAACGCGGCAAATGCGGGCACAGGCAACCAGCCGGCGAACACGCCATCCGACGACACGCCAAAGCCCGTTGGTACCGGACTCGACCCGACGGACCGCCGCGGCATGCTGATCGGCGCCGGAAGCCGCAAGAAAGGCACGGAGTGCTGGGTAGCCTTGATTGACCTTGACCGCGTCGAAAAGTACGCAAGCGGCGAGTTGAAGCCTACGCTGATCCCGATCACGTTCGTGGGACACGCGGTTGTGCCCCACCCGCTTGAGCGCCACAAAGCCGCCGTCTTCGAAAAGTGGGGCCCCGGCGCCTGCGAAATCGACCTGCGCGAACTGAAGCTGGTGCGCCCGATCACCACCGCGCCAGACCGCATGTTTTACGGCCATGGCGCCTGGGCGCCGGACGGCAGCGTGCTTTACTCGGTCGAGAGCACGGACCCCGCGCTTGGCCCATACGATGGCTATGTCGTTGTCCGCGACGGAAAGACGCTGGCCGCGACTGACGAGTTTCCAACTTACGGTAAGAAGCCCCACGACTGCCACCTGCTGGACGGCGGCAAGACCTTGGCCATCACCAACGGCGGCGGTGAGCCTGGCAGTAGCGACCCAGGTTGTGTTACTTTTGTCGATGTCCAGTCGCGCCAGTTGCTTGAGCGCCTGACCATTCCCAATTTGCAGGCCGGCCACTTGGCCGTCTCCGCGGGCTCCCGCTCTGATGACCTGGTCGTCGGCTCCACACCGCACAGCCCGCCGGGCAGCGGCCCCGAGGGCTTCAAGACCGTGCCGGGCGGCTTGTCGTTGCGGGCGACGGGGGCGGCAAAGCTGACGCTCGCCAGCGAGCCGACAGAAGTGGTCAACAAGATGCTCGGCGAAACACTTAGCGTGGTGATTCATGCCGAACGCGGCATCGCCGGCGCAACAAACCCCGCCGGCAACATTGTGACCTTCTGGGACATCAAACGGGGCAAGCTGCTGAAGAGCTTCGACCTGACCATAGCGCGCGGAATTGCCCTGACCTTGGACCAGCGCTACTTCGTCGTCAGCTACGGCACGGAAAGCGACATCCTGATGATCCGCGCCGATGACCTGACGCCCGTTGAGGCCAGCCGTTTCAAACCGTCACTGGTTACGGGCTCGCACTTCATCACATACGATCTCTAGGCCACTTGAAATCGTACACTTGATCCAGTGTAGTATTGCACTGGTCAGATGGTGTGCGTTTTAGTCGATCCTCGCGGGCCTGTAAAATAAGGCATCTGAGGCCGATTCCCGGCTGGTGCCGTGATGTTCCCGCCAGGTACCAACCAGCCGTGGTTGTAAAGTAATGGCGTGGTCATCCGGACACCTACTACTCGAAACCCATACTACTGGCCGACCTGGAGGCCGGTGCGTCAATGGGCACAAGTGCCTGAAAACTGGCACGGCAAGTGCGATTACGGCCATCGAGGACTGGGCCTTTCGCTTCTTGGACCCGTAGGCACAAGGAACTGTACTATGCGTAATATTTTTGCATCACTTGCGGTGTTCGCGCTGCTCGGGTGCGCGGTTGGGCTCAACGCCCAAGCCACGTCCGAGATCACCAGCCCGGACTCCAACAAGCCGAACACGCATGACCGCTCGGCTGGCCACGCCGTCATCAAGGTCCCGGCCCCGGCGACCCCGCCGACCACCCCGCCGGAACCGGCACCGCCCCCGCCGCCCCAGAACCCGACACCCCCAAGCGAAGGCGAAGACATTCCTCCCAGCGAGACTCCTCCTGACCCGCCGCCGCCGGAAGATCCGCCGACGTACTACGGCGAGCCGGTCCAGGGCAAGTTCGCATTCATTATGGACGCCAGCGGCAGCATGTATGGCAGCCGCATTGCGAGCCTGCGCGCTGAAACCACAAGCGTGATCCAGGACCTGACCGAAGACGACGAACTCGACTGCATGGCATACGGCGGCCAGTTCGAATCCACAGGCTACGTAAAGTACATGTGGGGCGCTTTGCTGCCCGCGACCGACGGCAACAAGAACAGCGCCATCAGCTGGGTGAACGGCCCCAGCACCAACCCCGGCGGCATGACGCCCAGCTATGCGGCGCTGCAGTCGGCGTGCCAGACCTATCCGTCTGACCTCGACAAGTTCTTCTTCATCACCGACGGATATCCCAACATCACCGGCAGCTCAAGCCAGATTCTGGCCGACTTCCCGGCTTGGTGGAACAAGTTTGAAGACTGCCAGCTGATCTGCATCTGCATCGCAGGCGGCGGCGCAAGCTTCATGCAGCAACTGGCGGCCCTTGGCGGCGGTACATACATCGCAGCATAGGAACCCAGTGCTGGGTCAAGACTTCAGGGGAGCCTGCGGGCTCCCCTCTTCATTCCTGCGATGCTCCGGCCTGAGATTCCGGACCTGTTGGACCCCGCCAGGCCACCGCAACAAGGTGGTCACCGGCGACCCGGCATGCCAGAATAGACCCATGACTACGGGCAACCCCAATCCTGCACGACGTCGCTTTCTGGCCGGTTCGCTGGTCGCCGGTGCCGGTCTGCTTGCGGCTTGCGGCCCCAGCAGCAATCTTGCGGCCAACGTGCCGCCGGCCAATGCCGCCACCGACCCCAAGCTGCCGCGCGAATTCAAGCGCGGCGCACTTGGCACAGTGATTGGCGGTGGCGTGGCCGACGTAGATGGCGCCAAGCACTTCTTTATCGGCATTGTAGACCTCGACTCTGACAAGCCTGCGGTGCGCACCATCAGCGACGTTGGCTTTCTAGGCCATGGCTTCTCGCCCAACCCCGTCAAGCCGACCACGGCCGTGGTATGTGAAAAGCACGGTCAGGGCTGCTGTGAGGTTGACCTGGTCAAAGGCAAAGTCCTGCGGCGCGTCCGGACCACGCAGGGCCGCGAGTTCTACGGCCACGGGGCGTTCACACCCGATGGCAAGCTGTTCTATTGCACCGAAGCCGAAGTCGGCGATTCGAGCTATGCGGGCGTGCTGGCCGTGCGCGACGGCGAAAGCTTTGAGCTTAGGGCAGAGAACTTTCCGACACATGGCGTTGCACCCCATGACTGCATACTTGTCGATGATGGCGCAACGCTGGTGATCACCAACGGCGGCGGGCCGGTCAGCAAACCCGAAGAGCCCGCGGGCATCGCCTATGTCGACGTGAAGACCGGGGCGGCCCGGCGCGTTCTGAAGTTCCGCGACGAAAAGATCAACGCCGGGCACATCGCGATCACACCACGCGGCGAGCTGGCATGTGTGTCGGCGCCGCGCGAAGGCATTCCGCAGACCAAAGAGGGCGAGCCCAACCCGGCGTGGCTGGGCGCGATCAGTTTCTATGATCCGGCAACAGACAAGCTGGTCACGGCGGAGGACCCGATCCGCGCCAAGATGAAGGGTGAGACGCTCAGCGTCGCGATCCATGTGCCCAGCATGGTCGTGGCCGCCACGAACCCTGCCGGCGATCTTGTCACATTCTGGGATTTCAAGACCGGCAAGCTGGTGCACAAGATCGAGGGCGACCTCAAGTGGCCTCGCGGCATAAGCCTGACCTTGGACGGCAACTATTTTGCCGTGACGTACGATCGCGAGACCAGGCTGGTGCTGCTCGACGCCGAGACGTTCAAACCCGTGGCCGGCACGACCATTGACCGCAGCTTCATCAGCGGCAGCCACAACCTGGTCTATCGCCTGTAAGTGCCTGCCTTTGCACACCTCTGCCGTCGTTTCCCAACGGACGGGTGTTTGCTAAAACTCCAGCATGGCACGCAACCAGCCCCAACCCGCAGACGAAGGCGCGATCCTGCGCGAGATCGCCACGAAGAAGATCGAGGCCGAGCGCGTGCGCGTGCAGCAACTCGCGCAGGAAAACGAAAAGCTGCGCACGATCGCCGCCGATCTGCAGAAGAAGATCAGCGTCGCCAATGCCAAAGTCAGCGAACTGGAGCGCAAGCTCAAGCTGGGCCTGAACGATGCGCAGAAAGAGTTCGACCAGGAGATCAAGGGCGAGCGCGAATCACTGAGCGCAGAAATCAAGGACCTGAAAGAGCGTCACCAGATCGAAATTCAGAAAGAGCGTGACCGCTGGGAAAAACGCGTCGCCGACCTTGAAGCGCGCCATGTGAAAGACGTTGAGCGCCTGCAGCAGCGCGGCGAACGCGAAATCCAGAAGGTGCAGGGCACCGCCGAGACGATTGAGCAGCGCCTTGCCGACATGCAGGAATCTCTCGACAACGAGCGCAAAGCCCGCCAGGAAGCCGAGCAACGCCTGCGCAACCTTGACCAGACTGCCAAACGCATCGGCGTGCGCACCGGCCAGGTGACAGGCTTTGAAGTCGACACGCCCGAAGAGTTGCTGGATGTGCTGGGCGAGCTTGACGCCGAGGCGCCACTGAAGGTGATGCGCGCTGCGGTGCGCGAGTTGCGCGGTGCAGCCAGTAATGTGGAGCGCGCATTTGCCCGGGCCATCAAGGGCGATGAAGGCCGAAAAGAGCTGCATGATGCGGGCAGCCAGTTCAACGACGCGCGGGCGCTGCCCCCCACCGAAGACCTGCCACCCAGCGCGGCCATGCTGGTCGAAGAGGCCTTCAACCTGATCGGCGAAGAAGTGGGCGAGCGCATCAAGGGCCGTCACTACTCGGCGCTGATCAGCGCCATGGCCAACGAACTTGTACGCGTGCTGCGCAACCAGCGCGAAGGCATGGACAAGCTGCAGAGGCTGGTCGAGATCGCGGAAGGCACAGAACTCGCCACCAGCGCGCGCCTGCTGCTCAAGGGTGCCACCGGCCACCAGCAGGAAATTGCCGCCGCCAAGCTGCTGCAGGACGAGTTGAAGCAAGTCCAGGCCGAAGCACGGGAGCAGAAGGGCAAGGTCAAGAAACTGTATGCCAGCGCCGAAAGCGGCATGGCCGGCGAGTGGGCTCTGAACGCCCTGCAAGCTATCGCCTCGCTGCAGCCACTGCCTGCACCGGACCGCGAGGCAATCCGGCGCCCGCTGTACAACCGCGTGGTCGAAAGTGCCAAGCTGGTGCAGGAACGCATCGACGCCGCCATCAACCTCGGTGCAGGCGCCGAAGCCGCCCTGCGCGAAGCCGACGAAGCTTTCGCGGGCATGGAAGGCGTGGTCGCCAACATGAACGAGCTTGTCGTGACGGCCCGCCGCCAGCTCATGAGCAAAGTGGAAGGCGAACAGGAAGCGCGCGCGAAGCTTGAATCGGCACGCCGCAAGGTCAGTGAACTGGGCAAGCGCGGCGCGCGCGCCATGGCGATTTTTGACGAGGCCTTCAAGGCCGCAGAGATGCTGCTCAACCAGTGGAAGGCGACTTACAAGGCCTACTCCGGGCTGGCGCGCGACGTTGACCGCATTGAAGGCAGCATTGAAGGTGCGATGCTGGACATCAACCAGCCACTCGAAAGTGAGCAAGGCCGCAAGCTCTACGGCATCATCCACGACCTGAGCGAGCACCTGCCCGAGTACCGCAGCCTGCAGATTCTGCGCCAGCGCATGTTCTTCCACCTCGAGAACGCCAAGCAGCGTCTGCCGGAGCTGAAGGCCGTTCGCGAAACCAGCCACCGCATCATGCGGGCTGTCGGCGAGCCTGACCACCACGACCACGCCCGCCAGTATCAACTGACCATGGCGCGGCTGTACGACACCTGGGCCTACCTTGAAGAAGTGCGCGGCGGCACCCACAGCCAGCTCGCCGTCGCCGCAGAACAGATTGAGCCGCTGATCGGCGAGACCCTGCTCTGGCTCAGCAGCACCAACATCGACCAGGTCAGCGACTACGAACGCGATGAGGCCATGTACACAGCGTCCTACGTGCGCAAGCTCAAGCGCCACGTGCTGGGCATCCATGACCTCGCAAGGCAAAGCCGCGGCAGCGGCACCGAGCTTACGGCGCAGTTCGAGCACCGGCTGGACACTATGCAGTTCCCGCCCGAGTGGCAGCACATCCTCCAACGCTTGAAAAAGCCAGGCGGCCCCCAGGATGCCGACATCTCGCCGACAGAGCACGAGCCGCGCTAACCCCCGATGCCGGCGGCGTTCTTTGCTATGCTCGCGGCATGTCGATCCTTGCCCTGAATAACGTCACCAAGAGCTACGACAGCCGCGTGCTGTTCAAGGGCGTCAGCTTTGGTCTCGCCAGCAGAGAACGCGTCGGTCTTGTCGGGCCGAACGGCGAAGGCAAGTCTACGCTGCTGCGACTGCTCGCGGGGATTGAGGCGCCGGACGAAGGCCAGCGCATCTGCGCCACCGGCCTGCGCATCGGGTTCATTTCGCAAGAGCCCAGGCTGGACCCGGGCCTGCGCGTGCGCGACGCCGTACGCGCAGGGCTTGGCAATCGCGACGCATTGCATGCGCGGCTCGATGAGTTGCACAACTCGATGGCCCAGCCCGGCCTGACGCAGGAAGCACTATCTGAGCTGATCGACCTGCAATCGCTGTACGAGACGCGACTGGCCGAAATGGGCGGCCACAACGTCGAGCACCGCGTGGAAGAAATGATCGGTCATCTGGGACTGCGAGAGCCCGATGCCCTGTGCGGCACACTGTCCGGCGGCGAGGCCCGCCGCGTCTCGCTGGCGGCCATGCTGCTGTCGCAACCCGACGTGCTGCTGCTGGACGAGCCGACAAACCATCTCGACGTCGTGGCGATTGACTGGTTGGAGAGCTTTCTGCTGGCCAGCCACACGCCCCTGGTGATGGTCACGCACGATCGCTATTTCCTTGATCGTGTGGTCCATCGCATCATCGAGGTGGACCGCGCCAAGCTGTACTCGACCAATGGCGGCTACCAGGACTTTCTTGCGCAGCAGGCGACACGGCTTGAAGCCGAGGCGAACACCGAGCAGAACCGCCTGTCGATGATTCGGCGCGAAACCGCCTGGATCAGGCGCGGCGCCCACGGCCGCACCACCAAGGAAAAAGCGCGCGTCGGCCGCTACCGCGAGATGACCCAGCAGGCTGACCTTGAAACGCGGCCTGACCTCGCGTTCGAGATTCCGGCGGGCCCGCGGCTTGGCGGCAAGGTGATTCGCATCGAGCACGTGGACAAGAGCTATGGCGAGCGCACGATTCTGCGCGATGTTACCGTCGAGCTGAGCGCGGGCATGCGCCTTGGCATTGTCGGCGCCAACGGCACCGGCAAGACCACGCTGCTGCGTATTCTCACGGGCAAGCTCGCGCCTGACTCAGGCACCGTCGAAATCGGTGAGACGGTAAGGGTGGCAAGCATTGACCAGTCGCGCAGCGTGCTGGATGAAAGCAAGAGCGTGGTCGAAGAAGTTGCAGGCCAGGCCGACGGCTTGGTGAAAGTGGACGGGCAGGTGCAGCGCGTCGCGCCGTTTCTCGAGCAATTCCTGTTTCCCGGCCAGCGCAAGCACACACGCATTCGCGAACTCTCGGGCGGTGAGCGCAACCGTGTGCTGCTGGCCAAGCTGCTGCTGCAGCACGGCAACGTGCTGTCCCTGGACGAGCCGACCAACGACCTGGACCTGCCGACCCTGCGCGCGCTTGAAGAGGCGCTGTGCGCCTTTGCCGGTGTCGTGCTGGTCGTGAGCCACGATCGCTACTTTCTTGACCGGGTGTGCACACGCATTCTCTACCTGGATGGCAGCGGCCACGCCCGCTTTCACGAAGGTGAGATCGAGGACCTGCTGGCAGATCTGCGAATGGCCAGCCAGCCCGCCGCGCCCGTCGCAGCGCCCGCCCGCGAACGCCCCGACGAAGTCGCCCGCAAGGCACGCAAGAAAGCCGAGAACGAACTCAAGCGGCTGCCCGACCGCATTGAGCAACTCGAAGCCGAATGCCTGTCCCTCGACGACCAGATGGCTGACGCCGGCCTGTACACCAAGGCGGGCGGAAAAGCCGAAGCGGCCAAGCTCGCCGCGCGGCGCCAGGCGCTGGCGACTGAGCTTGAGGCCCTGTACGCGAAGTGGCAGGAGCTTGAGGCCCTGACCGCTTCGCCGGAATAGTCACCGTGACGTTCTGGCGAACGCATCACGGCTGCATGGCCGCCCAGAGTGCCGGGTGAAACCGCTTCATCGCACTGAGCTCGGCCGGTGAGCGCTGCTGCATTCTTTCAAGCAGGGCCCGCCTCAGCTCTGGCCGGAACTCTTGCGGCAGCCAGCCCCTGAAAACCGTCGCGGGCCGGTTCTCTTTCACTGCTGCATCAAGTTCTGCCAGCAAGGCGCGCCCGGCAAACACGCTTTCTTCAAGCAGCGTGCCGTGCTTCCGTTTCAGTGCAGCGTAGGCACGCTCCAGGCCCCCCAACAGTTCGCGCGCAACGGCCAGCCAACGACGTTGCGGCGGCTCCGCCCGCAGCCGGGCCGTGCCGACCAAGGCCTTGGCAGTAGTCGCCGAAGAGACCGCAATCCGCAGGCGCCAGATGTCGCAGAACTCGGGGATGTAGATCGCCGATGCCGCAACCTCAAACTCGGTGCGCGAACGCTCAATCAACTCGTGTGCCGCCTGCTCGTGGCCGCACAACAGTTCAAGCCCAGCCTGCGTAGCAAGCGTGGCCGCATAGCGCTGGTGCACGCCGTACTCGCGCGCAATCTCTGAGGCTTGCGCAAGCAGTTCGCGCGCATCGTCAAGGCGTCCGGTCCGGCTGTATACTTCGGCCAGGTTGGTTGCGCAGAATGCGTACGAACTGCGCATGCCGGCTTGCTGGATGATCTGCATGGCTTCGCGGATGATCCGTTCTGCCTCGGGCAACTTGCCGGTCAGCAACAGTTGCCGCCCGAGATTCGACAACGCGATCGCGGCATTCAACTCAACGCCCTGGCGACGAAACGCGTCGATCAGCGCGCGATACTCGGCAATGGCTTCATCGCGTCGCCCGCTGGAAGACAACAGATTGGCCAGGTTGCCGCGCGTCGCCAGCGCCAGTGTGGGGTGCCTGGACCCCTCAAGCATCCGAAGCGCGTTGCGCAGAGTCTGCTCTGCACCCGCAATGTCGCCTTCCATGTCGAGAAAATTCGCGCGTGCCGCCACGACCCATCCGGCCATCCCGGCGTCTGACGTTCGCGCGGCGGCGGCTTCGGCGTCACTGAGCCACCGACGCGCCAAGTCAGTATTTCCCATCAGCAGTGCAAGTGTCGTTCGGGCCACAAGGGCATCGGCGACATCAACAAAGGACTGCTCTGCCGACGCAAGTTCAATGCAAAGTGCGTAAGACTCGTCCGCAAGTAACAGCTTTCCCAGCGTTCGACAGGAACTCGCCTTGGCCAACGCGGCAGCGAGGTGAAGCGGTCGCCAGAAGCACGGCAGGTCCAGGATGCGCCGGGATATTGCCAGCATTGCAGCAGTCTGATGGGTACGACTTGCGTGTGACATTGCCCGGTAAAGAAACTGGGTCTCCAATTGCTGCAACTCGGCGATCTGCGACTGTGGCGCTCCGTCCTGGGCCGAAGCAGCGTGATCTGCGAGTTCAAGCGCGACCCGCTCAAGCTGGCCGCGGAATTCGCTTTCCATCACCCCGATTGCTGCAATGTGCAGCAGCGAACGAGCCGATGGCACCTGAAGCTGATAAGCCACCTCACGATAGATCGCGTGCCGGAAAAGGTAGATGTCTTCGGCGGAAGGCACGGTCGCGCCCATGGGTAACCGGGGGGCTCAGTATAAGACGCCAAGGGCCCGCAAGAGAGTCGGCGCCCGTTTCTGTTGGCAACGAGGGCCCGCCCACCTAGACTGTCGCCTTCGACGCCAATTGCAGCCTTGCGGACCGGATCATCCGGCGGAGCCATGTATGCGGTATCTGGCGCTTCTACTGTTGTGCGGGACACTCTCTGCAGCCGAGATTTTTGTTGCGCCTTCGGGCAACGACACTACCGGCACCGGCGCCATCGCGGCGCCGTTCGCCACGCTTTCCCGTGCGCACCAGGCTGCGGCTTCGGGTGACACGATTACGTTTCGCGCCGGCACGTACAGCGGCGGGCTGTACATCACCAAGAGCAACCTGACCTTCCAGGGCTACTCCGGCGAAACGGCTGTCATTTCGCTGCCCAACAACGTCAGCGGCCAGGACGTCGCGTTCTACCTTGGCACAGCGGGCAACTGCACCGTGCGGCGCCTTACCCTGCAGGGTGGTTTCTACTACGCGATCAAGATCGACACCGGGCCCTGCCTGGTTGAGGACTGCCGCATCCATGGCAGCGGCCGCGATTGCGTGAAGATTCCGGGGGCCGACAACATCACCATCCGGCGCTGCGAGATCTATGACTCAGGCCTGCGCGACCCCAGCAATGCCGAGGGCATCGACAACGTCAACGGCGACTACATGCTGGTGCAGGACTGCTACATCCACGACATCGCCACCAACGGCGTATACCCCAAGGGCGGCAGCATCGGCAGCATCATTGAGCGCTGCCTGATTCGCAATTGCGGACAAAAGGGCATCAGCATGGCTCAGTCCAGCGGCCTGCAATTCTACGACACTGTCCAGAACCCCGAGTATTACTCGTGCCGCGACTGCATCGCGCGCAACAACATCATCGAGGACTGTGTCGGCAGCGGCATCGACCTTGAGTCAGCCCTGCGCGCCAGGGTCTACAACAACACCATGGTCAACGTGGCGCAAAGCCAGCAGGGCGGCATCCGCATCGCCAGCGCCGACAAGGGCGGAACGGTCGGCATCGTGCAGTGTCGCGACTGCGAGATTCGCAACAACATCATCGTGCTTCCCAGCACGGGCACACGCCCCGCCGTGTTCATGGGCAACAACAGCCACACCGGTACCCTGACCATGAGCAACAACCGCTACTACAAAACCGGCGGCAGCGCGGTCTTCTGGTGGGAGCCGACAAGCTACAGCCTCACGCTCGCGGCCTGGAAGACCACCAGCGGCACAGACTCCAACAGCACGGAAGGCGACCCGCAACTCGCGGCAAACTGGCACCTGAACACCGGCAGCCCGTGCATTGACGCGGCCATGACCATTGCCGGCTTCAATGACGACTTTGACGGCAACGCTCGCAGCGGCACATGGGACATCGGCGCCGACGAAACCGGCGGCACCGCGCTGCCAACGCCGCCCGCGGCCGGCACCGTCGGCACCGGCGGCGGCCAGCCGCCCGCCGGCACGCCCGCCGCCCCCACCGGTCTGGCCTACACCGGCACGGTGGACCTGAGCTGGCAGGACAACAGCAGCAACGAAACCGGTTTTCGCATTGAGCGACGTCCCAGCGGCGGCGTATTCACAACCTTGGCGACGGTCGCGGCCGACGTGACCAGCCACAGCGACACAACAGCCACCAGCGGAACATGGATCTACCGCGTGATCGCCTACAACGCCGGCGGCGACAGCTCGCCCAGCAACCAGGTTTCGGTGACAGTCGGCGGCGGCAGCGGCGGCAAGTCGAAAGGCAGCAGTGGCGGCGGTGGGTGTTCTGCCGACCCGGCTATGCCCGGAGCTGCGCTGCTGCTGTCGGGGCTACTGGTTGCGGCGGTGTGCCGGCCCAAACGCTGCAGCGCGGTGTTGCCATGCACAGACAAAGTCTGCTAGTCTTTTCGCTTCGACGCCAACGCAGCTCGTTTGCCACCTGGTGGCACGAGGTACCCATGATACGCACCACACTGTGCGCGACACTGGTCGCCATGTGCAGCGCGCTCGGCGCCGCTGACATTTACGTCGCCACGACCGGCAGCGACACGACCGGCACGGGCGCAATCGGCGCACCGTACGCTACACCGCGCCACGCCGCGCAGCAGGCGGCCGCGGGCGACACCATCATCCTGCGCGCGGGCACCTATGCCGGCAACGTAGAGCTGAACAAGGACAACCTGACCCTGCGCTCCTACACCGGCGAATGGGCCGTGATCCACATGCCCAACAGCGGCACCACCAACGTCACGCTGTGGATCTACAACACGGGCGCGCGAATTGAGCGGCTTGAAGTCAGCGGCGGCAGCCCCTACAGCGTGCATGTCGTGGCACCCTGCAACGGCTGTGAGTTCGTGGACTGCAAAATCCACGGCGCCGACTGGATCGGCATTAAGGTCAGCCAGCCGGACAACGTGAAGCTGCGCCGCTGCGAGATTTACAACACTGGCAGCGTAACTGCGGGCGGCATGGGCATCGACTGCGTCAACGGCGACAACATCCTGATCCAGGATTGCCACTTCCATGACTGCAACGGCACCGGCATCTACCTGAAGGGCGGCCTGCGCAACGCGCTGGTTGAACGCAACCTGGTGCGCAACGTGGCGGGAGACGGCATTCTGCTTGGCGAGAGCACGGGCGTCGCGTTTATGGACACCGTCGGCAACCCCGAGCTTTACGAAGCGATCGACGGCGTCGTGCGCAACAACATTGTCGCCAACGCCGCCGCCAGCGGGCTGGTCACCTACGGCAGCCTGCGCTGCAAGTTCTACAACAACACCGTGTACAACTGCGCCACCGGCACAGGCGGCGCGGGCTTGCGCCTGATCAAGGGCGCGCACGGGAGCTACCCGGACACACCGATCAAGCAGACCGAATTCGTGAACAACATTGTCGTGGTCGGGCAGACCGGCCGACCCTTCGTGCAGGTCACAACCGGCAGCCACGACGGCAGCGTAGTCTTCAACTACAACCGCTACTTCAACCTCGGTACCGCCAACGGCGTGTTCTGGGACGAACTGGTGGCGGCCACGGCTGCGTACAACCTCAGCCTGGCGCAGTGGCAGACGCGCACCGGGTTCGACATGCTGTCCACCACCGGCGACCCCGGCGTAAGCGCCACGACCTATCATCTGGGCGGCGGCAGCGCGTGCATTGACGCCGCGACCACGTTCGCCAGCTTCGTGGACGACTACGACGGCAATACGCGCAGCGGCGCGTGGGACATCGGCGCCGACGAGTCCGGCGGCACACCGCTGCCAACCCCGCCGGCCGCCGGCACTGTGGGCACGGGCGGCGGAGTTGGTGCGCCCGGCTCGCCCAGCGCGCCGACCAACCTGACCGCCACCGGCACGGTGACGCTGAACTGGCAGGACAACAGCAACAATGAAACCGGATTTCGCATTGAGCGTCGCTCGGCACCTGCCGGAACCTACGCGACACTTGCCACGGTCGCGGCAAATACAACCAGTCACGCGGACAATCCCGGCCCCGGCACCTGGTACTACCGGGTGTACGCCGTGAACGCGTCAGGCGAAAGCGCCGCAAGCAACGAAGCCAGCATCGCGGTGCCCGTGGTGGACCCGTCGCCCCCCGGCAAAAAAGACAGCGGCGGTGGCGGATGCAGCGCACAGCCATCCGGGCCGGCAGGGTGGATTTGCCTGGCACTGGTCGTCACAGCGACTCTCATGCCCGCAGCCCGCATGCGTCGGCGTGAGCCGGCCTGAGCGCTGGCACGGTCGTATCGCCGCAGAGCCCGATCCCCGGTTCCGGCGAGTCTGGCGCGGGAGTGTGCTGCCCCGCAACGTTGGGTCCATTTACATTCCACATGGCGGGGTGTAATCGACGCCGCCTGCTGGTTGGCTACACTGGCGGCACGAGAGGAGACACCATGGAATTGCTCGATTTCTTTTGGCCGCAATGGGCCCAGGCCCGCCACCTGCGTGAGGTTGCACAGGCACTGAAAACCGGCGGCGGCCGCAAGACCTCACCCACTCGCGTCGCTGTGGACTTGCAAGCCGACATCAACTCGCTGGCCCTGGTGTGCATGAGCCTGGTGGCGGCACTGGTTGAAAAGGGCGTGATCACTGAACTCGACTTGCAGATGCACCTGCAGAAAATCGAC
Organism: Planctomycetota bacterium; assembly: GCA_020849795.1. GTDB lineage: Bacteria > Planctomycetota > UBA8742 > UBA2392 > UBA2392 > JADJRK01. The sequence goes on from JADZFR010000044.1 coordinate 14,059, forward strand.
GAGCTCGACGCAGAACCCGACCAGGGCATCGACCCAAACCTGATGCGCGACGCCCTGGGACTTAAGAAGCCGGAATCACGTGCATTGCCCTCACGTGCCAGGTTGCCGAAAAAGCATGCCAAGGGCGGCCCCGTACCGGCAAGACTGAAGAAGCCCGGGTAGCTCAGCCGGCCGCGTGCAACATGTCCGGTAGGGAATGGTGAAACTCGGGCGCGCTACGCTTTGCCGGCGCTGCCCAGCAGTCTCATCTTTTCCTTGATCAGTTCTTTCACCGCGTCGCGGGCCGGGCCCAGGAACTTGCGGGGGTCGAACTCGCCGGGCTTGTCGTGCATGAGCTTGCGCAGCACGGCCGTCCACTTGAGGCGGAGGTCGGTGTCGATGTTCACCTTGTTGATGCCATTCTTGATCGCGCGGGCATAGCTTTCGGCGTCGAGGCCCTTGGCGCCTTCAATCTTGCCGCCGTACTGGTTGATCAGTTTCACGCTCTCGGCGTCGACGCTGGATGCGCCGTGCAGTACCAACGGAATCTTCAGCTTGTCCTTGATCACTTTGATGCGGTCAAAGTCGATCTTATTCTCGCCCTTGAATTTATAGGCCCCGTGGCTGGTGCCCACCGCAACCGCAAGCGCGTCACAACCGGACTCCTTGTGAAATCTCACGGCTTCTGCGGGGTCGGTCAAGCGCGCGTCACGCTCGTCCACGTTGACGTCGTCCTCGATGCCGCCCAAGCGGCCGAGCTCGGCCTCAACCGTGATGCCGCCGTGTTTGTGGGCGTACTCGACGGCCTGGCGTGTGAGCGCGATGTTCTCTTCAAGCGGGTGATGCGAGCCGTCTATCATGACGCTAGTAAAACCGGCATCGACGCACATCTTCACGTCGTCCATGTTCGCGCCGTGGTCAAGGTGCAGTGCAACCGGAGCCTTGATCTGGTCCGCCATGGTGCGAGTCATCGACACCAGGTTCTTGATGCCGCCGTACTTGATCGCACCGGTAGACAGCGCAACGATCACCGGCGACTTCATTTCCTCTGCTGCATCGAGTGCCGACTGCAGGAACTCAAGGTTGGAAAAGTTGAATTGGCCGATCGCGTAGTACTCGCGGTTGGCTTTCTCATACATCTTGCCAAGGATTTCCAGCGGCATGGCGGTCTCCAGAATTCGCAAGGACGTGTTTAACCACGGAGAGCACGGAGGGCACGGAGAAAACGGCGCATCGGCATAAGTCGGGCCTGGTCTTCCCACAACCCGAAGATCCGGTCCGTCCAGCCTCATGTGCCCCCAGTTTACGCCGGGGGCTGAAAGACTTGCTGCCGGTAGTACGCCAGTTCCGCGATGCTGTCACGGATGTCGGCCAGTGCCGTATGGTCCTTGCCCGGCTTTTCGAACTTCGGTTTGTCCGGATACCAAGCCCGTGTCAGCACTTTCAGCGTGCTCACGTCGACCTGGCGGTAGTGCAGATAGCCCTCAAGAGCTGGCATATAGCGCACCATGAACCGACGGTCCTGGTGAATGCTGTTGCCGGCCAACACCCCCTCGCCGGGTTTGCAGTGCTTGGCGACCAGTGCCAGCGTTGCCGCCTCGGCTTCTTTGAGTTCGGTTCGACTTGCCCGCACGCGGCTGATCAGGCCGTTGCCCGTGTGCATGTCGCGCACGAAGGGGCCCATCCGTTCCAGCGCATCTTCGGGCTGAAAAATCACGGCGTGGTACTCGGCCACGGGCCTAAGATCTGCACCGGTGATGATGCACGCAATTTCCAGAATGACATCGCTGTCCGGGTTCAGCCCGGTCATCTCGAGGTCAATCCAGATCAGTTTGAGCTCCGCTTCCATTCGTCCTGAGTCCGCGTTCCGAGTCTCGCGTTCAGCATCAGGGCGCAGGTGTGCCCGCCCAAACTCGGAACTCAGAACCCGGAACGGCTCTATCCCTTCGGGCCGGCGTTCTTGACTGCGTCGCTTACGCCATCTTCGAACTGTTTGAAATTGTCGCGGAACAAGCCCGCCAGGTGCTTGGCCTTGGCGTCGTACGCCGCCTTGTCAGCCCAGCCTTCACGCGGGTCCATGATCCCGGAGGGCACATCCGGGCACGCGGCTGCGTACTTCAAGCCCAGCACCGGGTGCGTCTTGAACTCGACGTTCGCGAGCTTGCCCTCAAGGGCCGCATTCAGCATCGCGCGCGTGTGCTTGATTTTCATGCGCGAGCCAACGCCGTACGCGCCGCCCGCCCAGCCGGTGTTAAGCAGCCAGCAGTTAGCCCCGTGCTTGGTCAGCTTCTCGGCCAGCAGCTTGGCGTAGACGCCGGGATGGCGCGGCATGAACGGCGCGCCAAAGCATGAGCTGAACGTGGCACTGGGTTCTTTCACCCCGCGCTCAGTGCCGGCGACTTTGGCGGTATAGCCCGAGATGAAGTGGTACTGCGCCTGCTCGGGCGTGAGCTTGCTGATCGGTGGCAGAACGCCGAACGCGTCACAGGTCAGGAAGACCACATTCTTCGGGTTGCTGCCGCGGCCGCTGGGCTCGTGGTTCGGGATCATCTCGATCGGGTAGCTGGCGCGGGTATTCTCGGTCAGCTTGTTGCTGTCCAGGTCAATCGCGCGCGTGTGTTCGTCGAACACCACGTTCTCAAGCACAGTGCCGAAGCGCTTGGTCGTGGCGTAAATCTCGGGCTCGGCCTCGGGGCTCAGGTTGATCACCTTGGCGTAGCAGCCGCCCTCGAAGTTGAACACGCCGGCATCGCTCCAGCCGTGCTCATCGTCGCCGATCAGCTTGCGTTTGGGGTCGGCGCTGAGGGTGGTCTTGCCGGTGCCGCTAAGGCCGAAGAACAGCGCGCTGTCGCCCGCCGGCCCGATGTTGGCGCTGCAATGCATCGGCAACACACCGCGCGCGGGCAGCAGGTAGTTCATAATCGTGAAGACGCTTTTCTTCACTTCACCGGCGTACTTGGTGCCACCGATCAGAACCACCTTCTTGCTGAAGTTGGCCAGGATGAACGCTTCGCTGTTCAAGCCGTCGGTGGCGCCTTTGGCTTCGAAGTAGGGCGCGTGCAGTACCGTGAACGCCGGCTTGAAGTTGGCCAATTCGTCGCCACTGATGCGCACGAACATGTTGCGCGCGAAAAGGTTGTGCCACGCGGCTTCGCAAACGATGCGAACCGGCAGCCTGAACTCAGGGTCGGTGCCGGCATAGCAATCCAGCACGAAGGCTTCGTCGCGCTTGTTGTAGTAGTCCAGGACTTGCCGATGCAACTTGTCGAAGGTCTCGGGCGTAATCGGCCGGTTGACCTTGCCCCACCACACGGTGTCCTTGGTTTCGGCGTCCTGAACCGTGAACTTGTCGTTGGGTGAGCGGCCGGTGTACTTGCCGGTGTTGACAATCAGCGCGCCATGGTCGCTGAAGGTGCCTTCGCCGCGGCGCACAGCCTCTTCAAGCAGTCGCGCAGCCGTAAGGTTGTGATGGATGGTCGATGGCTTGGTAATGCCGTGGGCATTCAGCAGTGTCATGGAAGTCCTTGCGCAGCCACGGCCAAGCGTTGGGGCAACGGCCACCGAGCCTCCGTGGAAGGGTGCCAGTGTAGCGAAGGCCAAGCCGGCTACAACGCAGCGCTGCAAGATCAGCGCAAGAGCCGAAGTTTCCGAGGGTTAGGCGGCGGGAGTGGAAAGAATGTTGAAGTGCCGGATGGCCGGCACTAACTCTCGTCGCCGAATGTCACGAACGGACGAATCCGCTGCAATGTATCCGCGGGAATGCCGCCAGCCGCTGCGGCAAACTCTTCGAGTGTGCGGATGGGCTTGGCCTGACGGGCCTGGATGATGCGCGCGGCTTTGCGCTCGCCGATGCCGGGCAGGGCCATCAGCTCTGCGGCGCTGGCGGCGTTTACGTTCACGCGCGCCGGCGGCAGGTCTGCGTGCTTGCGTGTAATCTCCTGCGGCCCGCGCCCACCCGCGATCATCACGACACATAGCGCGACGAGCACCGCGCACAGCAGGCCGAGCACTGCCACCTCTGCCCGGGTAAGCCGGTACCAAGCAACCTCGGGCTCAGCTACCCTCTCGGCCATGGGAGCGCAGTCTAATTTAAGCGTGCTGGGCGTCGACCCGGGTACCCGCGTTGTCGGATGGGCGGTGGTGCAGCAACAAGGCCGGAGTTTTCGGCTGGTGGCGTGCGGGGCCATCCGCGCACGCGGCGAAACGCTTGAGCAGCGGCTGGCCATGATCCACGCCGGGCTATTGGATGCGGCGCGGCTGCACAGCGCCGCCGAAGCCGCCGTCGAGGAAGTGTTCGCCGGCAAGAACATGAAAAGCGCGCTCGCGATCGGGCAGGGGCGCGGCGTAGCGCTGGCCGCGCTTGGCACCGCCGGGCTGACGGTTAGTTCGTATGCCGCCAAGGTCATCAAGCGCGCAGTCACTGGTAATGGCAGCGCGAGCAAAGACCAGGTGGCGCGCATGGTGGCCCTGCAACTCGGCCTCGCCAGGCCGCCCGAACCGGCCGACATCACTGACGCCTGCGCCGTGGCGCTCACCCGCTTGGTCCGGCGCGTTCGCGATTGATCGCGCGCGGCAACATCCGTCACAGAGGGCATGCCCAATTGGGCTCCAGTGGCCCGACTGGGACGGTTTTCGTTCTCGGGCGGCCGATTTCGCTGGACGCCGCTGCTGCAAATTCATTACTTGGAGTGTGTTGCTTCACTTGCATGTTGACACGTCAAATGACCCGGCATACCAGCATCCATTTGATTCGTGCGACGTCGCGCCTTGCCATGGGCGCGGCCAACGTCATCTCCGTGGCGTGGCAGACTTGCGCGCTATCGCGAGAATGAAGCTGGCCCGGCTCTCGGGCCAATTGACCCAGCCATGCTTGCCGTCTCACTGCCGCCTTTGCGGCTGATGGCAATCGCACGGTCCGGGCATTCCAACAGCTGCGCCGCGCGTGCGGTGCTCTCTTCGAAGAGTCGGGACGACCCGTGCGGGCGGCTTGTTGCGCCATCGCATCGGTAGTCCGAAGGACGTGTTATGGACTCGCTCAACTACAATACAGCGCGCCGACTGCGCTTCGTCGGCCTGGTGATACTGGCCCTGGTGCTGGTGCTTGACCTGTTCTCGTCGCACAAGCCCCACTTCGCTGAGTACGGCTTCACCCTCGACGCTCTGCCGTGGTTCTATCCGATGCTCGGTTTCCTGAGCACGGTACTGCTGGTGGTGGTTGCCAAGTCGCTCGGAATCTTGCTGTGCAGGAAGGACCACTACTATGTTTCTGACTGAGATTCCGCCGGCAGTCGTGATGTTCATCGGCGCGCTCATGCTGCTGCTGTCGCGCGGCCGTGTGCGCTGGGTTGTCGGCTTGGTTGTCCCCGCGCTCGCGCTGACGCAGAGCTGGGTGGTGATTACGCAGGGTGTCAACTCCAGCATGATGTTCATGGGCATGGAGCTTTCGCCCGTGCACGTGCATCCGGCATCGGCCGCATTCGCCACGATCTTCTGCCTGATGGCGGGCATCGGCACGCTGTTCGCCCTGAACCAGCAGCGAAAGGCAGAACTTCCGGCTGCGTTCGTCTATGCAGGCGGCGCATTGGGCGTCACGTTCGCCGGCGACCTGCTGAGCATGCTCGTGTTCTGGGAAGTCATGCTGGTCAGCAGCGCAGTCATTATCTGGTGCGGCGGATATCGGCAGAGCTACAGCGCCGGATTACGCTACTTCGGGCTGCACGCGCTGGCCGGTGTCGCCATGCTGATCGGCGTGTCCATTGTGGCCGCGGCGCGCACCAGCGCCGGCGCACCAGACCCGCTGGCGTTCGTGCCGTTCGCAGACATGGCGTCGGGCTGGTCCGAAGTATCGTTGGCCAATGCCGGCCGCTGGCTGATCCTGCTTGCGCTACTGGTGTGCGCAGCCGCGCCGCCCTTCAGCGCATGGGTCTCTGACGCGTACCCTGAGGCCAGCGTGTGGGGCAGCGTGTTTCTCAGCGCCTACACGACCAAGGCCGCCGTGTTTGCGCTTATCGTTGCTTTCGCCGGGTTTGAGCTGCTGATGTGGCTCGGCCTGTTCATGGCGTTCTACGGCATTGTCTATGCGATGCTGGAGAACGACATCCGGCGCGTGCTTGCCTACAGCATCGTGAACCAGGTCGGGTTCATGCTTGTCGGCATCGGCATCGGAAGTGAACTGGCCATCGACGGCGCCACAGCCCACGCCTTTGCGCACATCATTTACAAAGCCGCGCTGATGATGGCCGCCGGCAGTGTCATCTACATGACTTCGCGCCGCAACCTCAGCGAACTGGGTGGACTGTACCGCAGCATGCCGGTGACGCTCGTGTGCTGCGTGATCGCCGCGCTTGCGATTTCGGCGTTTCCGCTCACCAGCGGGTTCACCACCAAGACGATGGTCGATGATGCGGTCGCCCACCAGGCCCACGTGCTGGCGGCAAGCGGCGAGCCGCGCTCTACCCTGATTCTCGTGTGGCTGGGGCTTGAGATTGCTTCGGCAGGCGTGTTCCTGCATGCCGGCATCAAGTTCCCGTGGTTCGTGTTCTTTGCCAAGGACTCGGGCCTCCGCCCCAAGGACCCACCCTGGAACATGCAGGCCGGGATGGTGGTTCTTGCCGCGCTGTGCATCCTGCTTGGCGTGTTCCCGGGTGTGTTGTACGGGATTCTGCCGTACGAGGCGGCAGCGCTTGAGTACGCGCCGATTGTGTTCGACTACTCACACGTCATGAAGATGCTGGGCTTGTTGCTGTTCAGCGGCCTTGCGTTCTTCATGTTGCTGCCGATGCTTGAACGCAAGCGCACGATCACCCTGGACGTCGATTGGACATGGCGCCAGTTCCTGCCCCGCTTCTGGAAAGAGATTGCCACGCCCCTGGCCGAGTCTGCGCTGCGAGTGCGCGATGCCGCAGTCACCTTGCTTCTCAAGCCACTCGGCGAATCGCGCAGCCATAGTCCGGTGCTGCGCTATGTCGCCGGCTGGTCAATCAGCGCCCCGGTGCTTGTGGTGGTGATGATGTTGCTGGGTTACCTGGGCTGGATGTTCCTGCGTGGTGTTGGCGCGCTTCCGATCACGGATTGATGCGCTGGCCGCGGTGCCGCCGGGTCATTGCAGCAGCCCGGCGGCCTCTTCGGCGGCGGCTGTGCCCTCGTACTTCTTGATAAACTTCTCCAGGTTTGTGCGGCGATCTTCGTCCGACTTGGCCTTCTTGTTCGCTTCATGCGTCTTGGCCAACTGGTCCCACGCCTTGAGCTCTTCTTTCACCTGCTTGTCCTTCTTCAGCTCCTTGAGTTCCTCGCCTGCTTCGTCGCCCAGTGGCAGGCCCTTGTAGGCCTTGCCTGCCAGAGCCTCGAGCATCGGGATCGCCTCGTGGTAGCGGCGGCCCGCCTTCAACTCATCGATCTTCAGGCGCAGCTTCATGACGTGCTCATCGACCGCGGCAACGACATACTCGGCGTCGGCCACGGCTGCATCGTTGGGCGCAGCCTCTTTGACTTTCAGCGCCGACGCCCGGGCCGCCGCGTACTCGCCTGCCTCGAACTGTGTGGCCGCGGGCACCAGCTCAGGCGCGATTTCCATGCGGCGCAGCTTCACATACTTGATACGCGCCAGCTGTTTGCGCACTTCGGCGGCATAACCGTCCCCGCCGCCCTGCCACGCGACTTTGCCGTCGGGGCCGATCACGTAGCTGTACGGCAGGTGCAGGCGCTGGGCGCCGTCGTACTTGATGAAGTCGCACTCGAGATGAATCGCAATCGGCATGGTCAAGCCGCGTGCCAACGCGTACTTCTCCATCTCTTCTTTGGTGCTGTCCTGACAATTGATCAGGAACATGCGCAGGCCGCGGTCTTTGAACTCGTTCCACATGGCCTGGTTAGAAGGCAACGCCTTCACGCAGGGCCCTCACTTGGGGCCCCAGTACTTGAACAGCACCACGTCGCCTTTGCACTGGTGCATGGTGATCGCCTCGTCGGCGGGCGGGTTGACCAGCGTCTTGGCATGGAATTCGGGCGCATCCTGGCCAACGAGCTGCAATTGCGCGCACAGAGATGGCGCAAGGCACAAGGCGATGACGAGACAGGCAAGGCGCACGGGGCATTCCTATGAGTGTGGTTCATTTACAAGTGTACCCGCCGGCTGCCGCCTTTCACCAAAACAAACGTGCCGCGTGATGCGAGGTGTGCAACCTGCCCAGACGTTGTTGTTTCAAGCCCCATGACGCTCGTGCTGGCCGGGCTGACCAGACCCATCCAGCCGACGGGAGTATCCCAAAAACTTGACTTGGCCGTGACATTTGCCGCTTGTGTTTGGCTATGCTGGAAACTCATCGATCCGGAGACGACCATGGGACGCCTTCTCTTGGCCCTGCCGCTGTTGCTCTGCCTTGCTACGGTTTCAACCAGCGCGCAGAACGCCAACTCCGTGGCCCTTCTGGGCGCCAAAGAACCCGAACACCGCGTTGAGGGCGCCCGTCGCCTGGTCAACGACGGCGACAAGAAGTCCATTCTCGCGTTGCTCAAGGCCCTGACGACAGAACAGGACGGTTTCGCCGGCCGCGAAATGGGCATGACACTCAAAGACCTCAAGGACGAGGATGGCCTCGCGCAGGCCGAGCGCACGATTACGGGCTGGCGCAAGACAGAAGAAATGTTCGCCGCGTACTGGGCGCTCACCGGCCTTGCTCACGGCGCCACGGAAAAGGGCGACGCGATCCTCAAGACCGCGTTGACCAAGAAACATGCCAAAGAAGTCAGCCTCGCCGCCTGCGCCCTGGAAGCCATCGGCGAGTCAAGCCGCATCGAACTGGCGGAACATGTGCTGCCCATTCTCACCGCGTACGCGCCCGAGCACGACAAGGGCAACGTGTTCGAGACGCTGTCGGCCATCACCGCCGCGCGTAAACTCTGCCCGGCGGAAGGCATTGACGTGCAGAAGCCGTTCATCCTGGCGCTGCTCAACGTGCTGGAGCAATCGCAGGACGACCGCATCAAGTACTTCGCCGCGCTGGGCCTGAGCCGCATCACCGGCAAACCCGCGTACCTGGACGGACGCTGGTGGCGCAACTGGCTGCTCAAGGGCGACGCCGAAGAACACCAGGGCAAGTCCGTCGCCGCGCCGACGTTTTTCAACGCCGAAGCCGTGGGCAAACGCGTAATCTTCGCAATTGACGTAAGCGGCAGCATGGAGTGGCCCGCCGACATGGACCGCGTGCGAAACCCCGTGACCGGCAAGGGTGCCGACAAGGGCCCCGACTACACGGGCGTTCGCACCAAGCTGGACCTGGCCAAGGTTGAACTGCTCTGGAGCCTGGAGCATCTGCCCGAGGACTACTACTTCAACATCATCACCTACGAGACCAAGCACAAGCTGATCGACGAAGCCGTAACCGGACTGGTCGAAGCCAATAGCGCCAACAAGTTCAAGCTAAGCAACGCGGTGCGCGCGCTGAAGGCAAACGGGGGTACCAACATCCATGGCAGCCTGATTCGAGCGTTTGGTGTGGTGCGCAAGGGACAGGTGAAAGACGACCCCGCGCTGGACCGCACCGCAATGCTGGAGGGCGCGGACACGATCTTTTTCATGACCGACGGCAGCCCGAGCTGGAGTGACGACAGCACAGCCTATGGCCGCGTAGACCCCAAGTGGGGCTCCATCGGCAACGGCCGCTTCTGCGAGCCCGCGAACATCCTGGCCGACATCGCCCGCGTGAACACGTTCCGGAAGATCGTGATCCACGCCATCGCGATCGGCAAGGACGCCGACAAAGACCTGATGAAGAAGCTTGCCGAACAGAATCACGGAACTTTCGTCGAACGCGGGTGAGCAGTTTCTGCCACCTGCCTCAAGGATTCCCGCGCAGGCATTACTGCCCGGTACTGGCTATGCTGCCCTGATGGAGTCGCCGGTCTTCATGTTCCACAAGCCCCGCGCTTGTGTGGTTACCCGCGCGGATGAGCACGGGCGTCGTACTGTTTTCGATCTTCTGCCCGGCTGGGTGCGCGATGAGGGTTGGCAAGCTGTGGGGCGGCTTGACATGGACTCGAGAGGACTGCTGCTGTTCGTGCGCGACGGCGCCCTGCAAGAGCGGCTTTCGCGGCCGGGGCTGCACGACAAAGTCTACGAGGTCTGGGTACGCGGCCGTGTCACGCCGGCGCACATCGCGGCGCTGCGGGCTGGCATTGAGACGCCGCTGGGTGTGATGCGGGCCAAAGCGGTTGAACTCAAGGGCGGGGCCGGGCCCAAGTCGCGCGTGCTGGTCACGCTTGACGAAGGCCAGAACCGCCAGATCCGCCGCATGTTCAGCGCGCTCGAAGACCCGCAGACCGGCAAGGCACTCAAGGTGACCGACCTCAAGCGCACGGAGATGGGGCCATTGCAGTTGGACGTGGCCAGCGGCACCTGGCGGTGGTTGACAGCCGTCGAGTGCGCGGCGCTGGGCGCGTAGCCGATTGGGATGAGACCCACTCGGCCAACTTACGCGAACCATCCTGCAAACGCGCCGAAGCCTTTTTCGTAATGTTCTCGAAAAAACGTGTTGGCTTGCTGCTGTAGCTCGCCTCCAACGTTCAGAAGCTGCGCATTGCGATAGTGCATCGTGCGCGCGAGCATCGACATGCACTGGTTGGCGGGCGCGGCCTGCAACTGCTCGTTGGCCTTGGCCAGCCACTTCTTCGCGCTGCGGTCTTTGCACTTTCGGGCAAGCAGCGTGATGTAGACAAAGCGATCAAAGTGTTCGTTGTCGGCGGCGCGCGTGGTGGGCGGCCCGTCTTTCACAAACTCGGCGGCTTTTCGCGTTTCGCCGCGGTCGCACTCGGCTACATGGCGCACCAGTGCCCAGAACCAGTCTCGACCCTCGCCGTTGTCCCAGCGCTTCAGAGCCTGTGACAGTGCCTGGGCGTCGTCGCGCCACAGCGCCTGCGCGACCATACCCTGGCGGTGCGCCTGGCCGCATTCTCCCATGTCGAGCGCCTGTGTAAACGTGAGCCGGCCGGTGTACATCAGGCACATGATCAGCATGCTGCGCTGCGCGTCGGCCATGCGCGCCTCAGGTTGAGGCTCGGCCTCGACGATGCGGCGCAGCGCCTCGTGCAGATTGCCCTGTTCCATCAGCGCGTAGCCGGACATCGCCAACAGGAACTTCCCCACGTTGCTTCGTTGCAGCGCTTCGCCGCACATCGCGCGCACACCCTCACATAATGCCTGCGACTCGCGAAGGCGGCCCACACTCTGCAGTGCGTTAGCCAGGTTGAAGGCTTCGTTCAAGCCGCTGGCGTCAATCAACGCGTCGCGTGCCAGCGCGCGCCGAAACAGCTTGCTCTGGGCGCGGATAGCAGCGTCGCCGTCGCGACGCAGAAACGCGTGATAGCTAAGTGTACGGTCGAAGCGCTGCTGCAGCGCTTCGTCGTCGCACAGCCGCGCAACCTGTTCAGCGGCACGCTTGAGGTCGTCGGCTTTCTCGAGCTGCCAGGCATCCAGGGCAGCCCAATAGTCGGTCAGCAGTTTGTCGAAGATGGGTGCTGTGCGCTCGTTGATTCGCGCGCGCAGGTCCTGGTAGCGGGTCAGCGCATCATTGAGTTCGCGCAGCACCTTCAGGTGGTGTTTGCCGGTCAACGAGCCCAGCTGCATGCTTGCCACGCTGTTCATGGCAGCCACGAGTTCAAGCAGGTCGCCGGCCATGCGCTCGGTGCCTGAGTTCACGTCGCTTAAGAATGCTGTGCCCTCCCCCACCAGCAGCCACGCGGGGTTAACGCCGAGTTTGCGCACAAGGTCAGCGCCGAAGTCCATGGGCATTTTTCCGCCGCGCATGTAGCGACTGACGTTGTTGCGCTGGGTGCCGGTCTTGCGTGCGATCTCAGCCTGCGGCCAGCGCTCACAAAGGAAGGTCAGGCGGTCCTGGAATTCGGTCGGCATGAGATTTCGGGTCTCGGGTCTGCGGTATTGGGCCGCGCCCCACACGTCACGGCGCATCGCACAGTCACCACACAGGACGCGCTGTTCACTTTCCGTGACAACTCACAATTGGTCGTCATTTATACGATACACGATGTTTCAGAGATTGCTACGCCATTGTCGCGTTCTCGTTACAGTTGGTTCCGGGTGATGGACAAAGGAGCACCTGCGTCCATCACCCGCAACTTCGAACGAAACCGGAGACAACCCATGCGGCTCCACAACTGGCTCGCCATCGCGGCAATCTTCCTTACCGGGGCGCTGAGCGCGCAGGACATGAGCGACGCGCCGTCACCCTACCCGACCTTTACCTGTTTCCAGCCGCAAGGCGGCACACGCCTTGATTACCTTGGCAACGGGTGCTCGGACGACACCGCGCCGTTCAGCGGTTGGACCACAGACACCGAGGACGATGGCCTAGAGTTCTTCAACATGACCAAGGGTGGCACGGCGACCCTCAAGGTCTCGGTGGTGGTCACCAACGCCAACAGCGACTTGTGCATCTGGATGGACTTCAACAACGACGGCGACTGGGCCGACGCCGGCGAGCGTGTGGTGTGGGCCGGCAAGTCTCCCAGCGCCCCACAGGGCGACTTTCAGCCGCGCGTTGCCCCGCCCTACGGCGGCAGCAGCACCAGCTTCAACACTTACAGCGTGTCGATCCCGAGCACGGCGGTCGGCACCAGCGTCAAGGTGCGCGCCCTGGTGTGGGACGTGACTGCCCACCCCAGCGGGCCGATGGCACTCAACGGCGGCGGCCACCCGGGCGGCGCATCGGGTTACGGATACACCGACTGGGGTGAGGTCGAAGACCACGACGTTGCTTACGGCACCGACACCGGCGCCAAGTTCCAGGTCGCGGACTACGACGGCTGGTGGACGGTCGGCAACATGATCGCGAACAACGGCACGCAGAACGTCGGCAGCCTGACTTCGGGCTACCAGCACAACCTGTACTGGCTGCTGGGCAACGAGGCGACAGCCAGCTGCTTTGTGCGCTTCACCAACGCCTATCCCAACGCGACGATCACCCACAGCAACGCGCAGAACTGCAGCGTCAGCCTGTTCACACCGGGCAACGGCGTGACGCTTTCGCCGAACACGCTGGGCTTCTCAACGATTGCCATGGTGACCCCGACGACCAGCGCGCCGTTTTCGTTCAGGATGCACATCCCCACGAACGATCCCCAGAAGCCTACCTTCAGCTGGACCGTGCAGGGCAACGGCAGCGCACCCGCGCCGCTGATTGAGATTCATCGCCCGACCTACACCGTCATGGCCAACGGCAGCACGCACAACTACGGCAGTCGCGACGCAGGCGTGCCATTCGGCGGCGGTTTCACAATCTTCAATAACGGCACCGCGCAGCTCGACTTCACCGGCAACCCGATCATTGCCATCTCCGCGCTCAACAACTGCACAGCCAGCTTTGCGCAGCCGACCCAGAACTACCTGCCTTCGGGCGGCTGGAGCTACGGCGTGCCGGTGGACGTGACACCGACCACGGCTGGCAGCACGTTCGGTTTCACGATCACGGTGGCGAGCAACGACCCGGTCAACGGCAGCTACGTTGTGCACTTCACCGGCGACGCCGTGACAAGTGGCGGCGGTGGCGGCGGTGGTGGCGGTGGTGGCGGCGGCGGCGGCGGGACAGGCACGCCGACGATCCAGGTTTCGCGCGGCGGCATGTTGCCCAGCGGCGCCAGCGACGCGCTCGGCACGCTGGTGATCGGCGGCTCGACGAGCTACGTCTACACTGTCGCGAACACCGGCACGGCGCCGCTGACCTTTACCGGCACCCCCCGCGTCTCAGTCAGCAACCAGAGCAACTGCACGGTCACGGTCGTGCAGCAGCTGCCGGCGGGGCTGGCTGCGGGCACAAGCGCAACCTTCATTCTTGCCGTAACGACCCAGAATTCGGGTGGCTTGGGGTTCACTGTCACGGTGACAAGCGACGACCCGGCCACGCCGACCTGGTCACTGGGCTGCACCGCAACAGTCCCCGGCAATGGCGGTGGATTTGATATCGGAAGCGCAAAGGGCGGAGGTGGCGGCGGCGGTTGCGCCGGCACTGAGCACACGAGCCTCACAATCCTGGCAATGATGATCGCAATGGGTGTCTTGGCCTGGCGTCGGACAAGACTACCCAGGCGTGAGAAGGCATGAGCCTTCTGCCAGGAATCCGGGGGCGGTGTGAGCACTCACCCCGCCCCCAAGAGCGCTTTCGGGGTTTGTTTGCAGAGATTCCGCGCCGCGCCGAGCGAGCAGATCAAGGAGCGCGGACACAGGCGGGGCTGGAAGCCACGCTGAGGAAGCGCGACGAAGAGATGCGAAGCTCGCCGCAAGCGGAAGCCTGCAAACAAACCTTGAAAGTGCTCCAGGAACCAGCCAGCCGCGCGGAGCAACCGCAAGGCTAAAAGAGGGCCGACCCCACATCGGCCCTCTTTGCATTCTTGAAGAGTCTGCGATTACGGCGAGACGGCTGTCGCGCGGGGTTCGTAGCCGAGGTTGGCACTCAGCCACTTCTGAGCTTCGTCCAGCGTGATGCCTTTGCGCTGCGCGTAGTCTTCAGCCTGGTCGAGCCCGAGTTTGCCGACACCGAAATACTTCGCCTGCGGGTGGGCAAAGTACAAACCGCTGACCGCCGCCGTCGGGTGCATCGCAAAGTGCTCGGTCAGTGTCACGCCCGTCGCCCGCGTTGCATCCAGCAGCGCGAACAATGTTGCCTTCTCGCTGTGGTCGGGGCACGCGGGATAGCCGGGCGCGGGCCGAATGCCACGATACTTCTCGGCGATCATCTCATCGTTGCCCAGCGCCTCGTCGGGCGCGTAGGCCCAGAACTCTTTGCGCACACGCTCGTGCAGCCGCTCGGCAAACGCCTCGGCCAGCCTGTCGGCCAGAGCCTTGACCATGATGGCGTGGTAGTCGTCGTGGTCGGCCTGGTACTTGGCGACCAGCTCGTCTACGCCGATGCCGGCGGTCACGCAGAAGCCGCCAACCCAGTCCGGGGTACCTCGCGGCGCGATGTAGTCCGCCAGCGCCGTGTTGGGCATGCCCGAGCCGCGGCGGATCTGCTGGCGCAGTGTTCGGAAGACGGCCACGGGTTCGCGGCGCGACTCGTCGGCGTAGACCTCAATGTCGTCGCCCTTGCTGTTCGCGGGCCACATGCCGATGACGCCGCGCGCCCGCAGCTGCCGGCCCTGGACGATTTGATCGAGCAGCCGGTTGGCATCATCGAACAGCGCTTTGGCTTGTTTGCCCACTACTTTGTCGCGCAGGATGGCCGGGTACTTGCCCGCCATTTCCCACGCCTGGAAGAAGGGTGACCAGTCGATGCGTTCACGCAGCTCGGCCAGCGGGTAGTCATCAAACTCGTGGGTGCCTGGCATGCGCGGCGCCGTGATGTTGCCTGCAAACTCGGCGCGCAAAGCGTTAGCGCGTGCGTCAGCCAGCGAGATCAGCTTGTGCGCCTCGGCGCTGCCCTGGTGCTTGTCACGGATACGGGCGTAGTCGGCGCGGGTATCGGAGATGAACTTCTCGTGCATGTCGCGCGAGCGCAGGCTGCTGACCACGCCCACGCACCTTGACGCGTCAAGAACATGGATCACCGGACCGTCGTAGGCGGGATCAACCCTGACCGCCGTGTGCAGGCGGCTTGTTGTGGCGCCGCCGATCAGCAGCGGCAGTTTCATGCCCACGCGCTGCATTTCGCGCGCTGCGTGCACCATTTCGTCGAGGCTGGGCGTGATCAATCCACTCAGCCCGATCATGTCGGCGTGGTGTTCGCGCGCCGCCGCCAGAATCTTGTCCGCGGGCACCATCACGCCCAGGTCGATGACCTCATAGCCGTTACAGCCAAGCACAACGCCGACGATATTCTTGCCAATGTCGTGCACGTCGCCCTTGACCGTGGCCATGACGATGCGCCCCTTGCTTTCGCGCTTGCCGGCGTTTTCTGCCTCGATGAAAGGCACCAGGTGCGCGACGGCCTTTTTCATTACCCGAGCTGACTTCACGACCTGCGGCAGAAACATCTTGCCGCTTCCGAACAGGTCGCCGACGACGTTCATGCCGTCCATCAGCGGGCCCTCGATCACCTCAATCGGCCGCGCGTACTTGCCCCGCGCCTCTTCGGTGTCTTCGACGACGAACTTGTCCATCCCATGCACCAGCGCGTAAATCAGCCGCTCGCGCACGTCGGTCTCGCGCCAGGCCAGGTCTTCATCGCGCGACTGCTTTTTGCCCTTGAAGCCTTCCGCAAATTCGACCAGCCGTTCGGTCGCGCCCGGGTCGCGGTTGAACAGCACGTCTTCGATCAGTTTCAGCAAGTCCTTCGAGACGTCGGCATACACCGCCAGTTGACCGGCGTTGACAATGCCCATGTCCATGCCGGCCTGGATCGCGTGATACAGAAACACGCTGTGCATGGCTTCGCGCACCGGCTCGTTGCCGCGAAAGCTGAACGACAGGTTGCTCACGCCGCCCGAAACTCTTGCGTGCGGGCATTCGGCCTTGATCTGCCGGACGGCTTCGATGTACGCCAGCGCGTATTCGTTGTGTTCGTCGATGCCCGTGCCCACGGCAAAGATGTTGGGGTCAAAGATGATGTCGTGGGCCGGGATGCCGTGGGCCGTCAGCAACGCGTACGCGCGCTTGCAGATGCTGACTTTGCGCGCCACCGTGTCGGCCTGGCCTTGTTCGTCAAATGCCATCACGACCATCGCAGCGCCGTAATCGCGGCAGATGCCCGCCTGACGAAGGAACTCGGCTTCGCCTTCCTTCATCGAGATTGAGTTGACGATGCACTTGCCCTGCACGCATTTCAGGCCGGTCTCAATCACGTGGAACTTGCTGCTATCGAGCATGAACGGCACGCGCGCGATGTCGGGCTCGGCGGCAGCCAAGTTCAGGAAACGCTTCATGGCATCGGCCGAATCGAGCATCCCCTCGTCCATGTTGATGTCGATGACCTGCGCGCCGCTTTCCACCTGCTGGCGCGCGACGTTCAGCGCTTCGTGATAGTCGCCGGCTTTGATCAGCTTTTCGAAGCGCTTGCTGCCGGTCACGTTGGTACGCTCGCCGATGTTGCAGAACAAACTGCCCGGGCCGATCACGAAGGGTTCCATGCCACTCAGGTGCAGGCGCATGTCGGGCTCGCGCGGGACACGTGGCTCGACATCCCGAACTGCTTGGGCAATCGCGCGCACGTGGTCGGGTGTGGTGCCGCAGCAGCCGCCGACAATGTTGACGTACCCGCGCCGCGCAAAGTCGCCGATGATGTCGGCCATGTACTCGGGCGTGTCGTCGTAGCCGCCCATGGCGTTGGGCAAGCCGGCGTTGGGGTAGATGCTGGTAAATGTACTCGCGCGATTGCTGATGCTCTCAATGTGCTCGCGCAGGTCTTCGGCGCCCAGCGCGCAATTCAGCCCGATACTCAGGGCGCCGGCGTGCTCGACACTGTAAAGAAAGGCCTCGGCCGTCTGGCCGCTAAGTGTGCGGCCGGATTTGTCGGTAATCGTGCCGCTGACCATCACGGGCAGGCGCTTGCCGGTTTCGCGGAAGAGGCGGCGTATCGCGTAGATGGCGGCTTTGCCGTTCAGCGTGTCGAAGATTGTCTCAACCAGCAGGATGTCGGCGCCGCCGTCGGCCAACCCGCGCGCGCAGTCGTAGTACGCCGCCGCCAGCTCGTCAAAGCTCACCTTGCGCCAGCCGGGGTCGTTTACATCGGGGCTGATGCTGGCGGTGACGTTCGTGGGGCCAAGCGCGCCGGCGACAAAGCGCGGCTTGTCGGTGAACGCCGAAACCGCCTGGCGCGCAAGTTTGGCAGCCTCGCGGTTGATTTCGTAGGCCAGTTCTTCCAAGCCGTAGTCGCGCTGGCTGAAAGCGTTGGCGTTGAATGTATTGGTCTCAATGATGTCTGCGCCGGCTTGCAGATACTGGGTGTGGATGTCGCGAATGATTTGTGGCGCGGTCAGGCACAGCAGGTCGTTGTTGCCCTGCAACGGCGAGCCGTGTTTCTTGAAGCGCTCGCCACGAAAGTCGCCCTCGTCCAGCATGTAACGCTGGATCATCGTGCCCATGGCGCCATCAAGCACCAGGATGCGCCGCTTGAGCAGTTCCGTTAGCTGCGCCTCAACCATGCCCGCAGCATAGCAGCGGCGTATCGCAACGGTACGGAGTGGTCAGGCTGTGCGTCGCCTGCGGCGGGACCATGCCAGAAGTGCCAGAAGTGCCAGCGGCATCGTCGAGCCTGCGGCAACACAGCCGCCGCCGTCACTGCCGCCACTGCCGCCGCCGCCGCCCCCACCGCCGCCTGTCGAAACGATGACAGCCGCAGACGTTGCCGGGGTAAGTCCGCCGCTATGCGTGAACTCAATCGTGTACGTACCAGCCGTGTCGATGCCCAGGTTCGTGAATGCTGCCACGCCGTTCACGACGTTGACCACGTTCGCCCCGACAAACAATGCGGTCACTGGCCCCGACACGATCGCCGCGCTGACAGTCGTGCCGTTCTGCGGCACGAGCACACCACTGGCGTCGTGCACCTCAACCACCGGCTGTGGCGAAAACGCCGCGCTTGGCGCTGCGCCGCCCGGCTGCGTGGCAATGAACAGGCGGTCGGCGGGGCCGGGGCCGCCGCCTGTGATGTTGAACGTGTTCGAGACCGCCTGGGGCAACGCACCCGACGTGAACGTCAGCGTGTAGCCCGTGCCCGCCAGGTCGATACCGAGGTTCGTGAACACCGCGACGCCCCCTGAGGCTGCTACCATCGCCGTGCCGAGTATCGCGGCTCCGCTTGTACCAGTGCCGCTGGTGATGGTCGCAGTCACGTTGGCCGTGTAGTTCGTGTCCACGTTGCCGCTGCCGTCGCGCGCCTCAAGCACCGGCTGCGCCGAAAGGGTGCCACCCGCCGTGCCGTTGCCCGGCTGTGTGGTGATCACGAGTTGCGTGGCTGCGGGCACGCTGGCAACCGCATCGCCGATCACCACGATGTTGTATGGGTTTTCGTCACTGTCGTTGTTGTTAATGATGAAGCCTAGCCCGAACGGCTGGCCGGACGTGGTTGGCGTAATGCTGACCTGAAAGGTCGTGCTGCCTGTCGTTGCGGGGACCGGCGTGGTCGGCTGCAACGCGACGTTGGCGGCGCAGTTCACAATCGAAAGCGTAATGATCTCTACCAGCGGGCTGCCGGTCAGGTTCAGTGCCGTGCTGCCGGTGTTGAGGATCGTGTAAGTGAGCGTAAACGGCGTGCCAGCCAGCCGGTTGCCTGTGTCATCCTGCGAGCCCGCGGCGATGGAAAGGCTGTTGCGCTGCACATCCATCTCGGCGGTGCTGGGCGCGGCGATAGTCTGGTCGTTGCCGGTGATGGGAAGCGGCGTTGTCGGCGACAGAATGCCGGTTGTGACAATGCTGGTCAGGCTGAGCTGGTAGATGCGGCCCACGGTAGAGGTGCCCACACCTGCCACGTCAATCGCCACAAAATAGGGCCATGGCGATGGCAGCGTAGACAATGTCGGCAGCGTTTCATTGAAACCGCTGAACACCACGGGAAAAGACGGGTTGTTTACAGTTGCGACAATGGTGTCGCCGGCGTCGATGGACAGGTTGAAGGGATACGCGTCACGCACCAGCCTGATGCGCACCGTGTCGGCAGTGACCGCCGGGTTGGTGGTATTGGCGTTGGCGATGGTGCAGGCCGTAAAGCTGATCGGCGTTGAGCCCAGAACCTGCACCGGTGCGAACGCAAACGCCGTGTAATCCGTGCGGCCCTGCGCGACACTGTTCGCCGGGATCTGCGGCGTGCCGTACACGCCCACCACGTTTTGCGCGAACACCGGGGCCGCGCTTGCGGCCAGCAACATCGCCACCATCAGTTGGAATCGCATCGCCGTCTCCGAAGATTGCAGTGATACGAGTCTCCCAGCCGACGGGCCGATGTCAATCTTGAACATGCATGCTCAGGCCCTTGAGCACGCAGCGCCATTGAGGCTGAATCGCAGCACAGAAAGGCCAAGCATGAGCATCAATGTCCATGAGATCGGCGGGTTGAATACGCGAGTGGTTGACGCCCTGCCGAAAGGCGCCAAGCCATCGCTGGCTGTGATCCTGTGCCACGGTTTCGGTGCGCCGGGGACTGACCTGGTCGGGCTGGGTGCCGAGATGCTGGAGGCTTCCGCGGTACTTGCGGCGGGCACCCGCTTCTATTTTCCGGAGGCGCCGCTTTCGCTTGATCGCTACGGCATGTGGGGCGGGCGCGCGTGGTGGCTGATCGACTTTGAGGCCATCCAGCGCGCCATGGACGAGGGCGGTTTTCGGCAGCGCGCCCGCAACGAGCGCCCCGACGGGATGCTTGAGGCGCGCGCCGCGCTGCTGGCGATGATCGAGGCCGTGAAATCCCAGACCGGCTTGCCCACGTCGCGCATCGCGCTGGGCGGTTTCAGCCAAGGCAGCTTTCTGACCGTGGACGTGGCAACGCAGCTTGCAGAAACGCCGGCGGCGCTGATCGCGTGGTCCGGCACACTCATGAATGAAGACGAGTGGCGCAAACTCGCACCGCGCCACGCCGGGCTGAAGGTCGTGCAATCCCACGGCCGGCAGGATCCGCTGCTGCCCTACGAATGGGCCGAACACCTGCGCGACTTCATGCAGCAAAGCGGCTGGCAGGTTGAGTGGCTGCCATTCGACGGCCCGCACACGATCAGCCCCGACGGCCTGCGCGCGACGGTTAAGGTGCTTGAGGGGCTGGTGTAGCGCTCACTCACAGCGGTCGGGGGCGTCCGGCGCCTGGCCGATTTCTTCAAGCCAACCTTCCCGCGCATCCGGAAACGCGTCGGCGTAGGGCACGTACGGCTTGATATCGAGCACGGGCGTGCCGTCCAGCAGGTCAATCCCGTGCACGTGCAGCGTGCGGCCCTCAACCCGGGTGAGCTTCAGCGCTGAAATCACGATCGGGTTGGGACGGTGCGGGCTTCGGGTCGCGAACAAGCCGCGCCGCACTTTTGGCCCGCGCGGCGGAATCACCGTCGGCTGCCAGCTTTCGTTCAGGTGACACCAGGCGATCACCCAAACGTACTCGAAGCCGGACAGGTCTTTCAGCGCCTGCTCAAAGTTGTGGCCTGGCAGCAGTTCGATGGTCGCGTCCACAGCAGCGTCGGCCAGCGTCTGCTCGGTGACGGTAGGCTGGCGCGGTGTGCCAAAGCGCTCTTTATAGGGCGAGCGAACATAGCCGATCACGCGCGCCGTAACGTGCAGCGGCTGTTCCGCGCCTGACGTGTGATCCTGCGGCGGCTTCTTTCGCTTCATGGCCGCAGAATAGCAAAAGGCCGCCGGCAATTGCCGACGGCCTTGAGGTTTGTCCGAGATCTACTTACGCACGCCGGTCTGGATGCTGCTCCATTCGTCCACGTACCACTTGCCGCCATCGGACCTGAGCGTGATCGGCGAGGCGTTGTCCTTACCGCTGCTCCAGACGAAGTACTTCAGTTCGGTGCTGGAATTCTCGCGCGTCTCTTTGATCTCGATCACGATCGCTTCGGCGTTCGCCATTTTGTAGTCGGTAGGCTTGCCGCCGGTGTAGCTGCGCGCGCGTTCCGGGTTGTCGCGGATGCGTCGCATGCCCTCAGATGCGGCCTGGCTGGGCTTGACGCCGGTCGGACCCTTCGGGTCGGACCACTGGTCGTTCTTGCGGCTCAGGTAGGCCGCGGCCGCGTAACCCGCCGTCTCGTCTTCCTCAATCAGCAGCAGCGCGTTGAAAAACAGCAGCAGCGTTTCGTCGGCGTCGGTGCCTTCTTTATCGTACGCCGCTTTGATGTCAGCCGCGCTGTGCACTCGCGCCCGCTCAATGGTGCGCTTGGTGGCGTCGTTCCTGACATCCTCTTTGATTTTGCGAGTGCTTTCACATGCGGTGACGAGCACGGCCAATGCGATTACAGCGAACATTCCTGTACGGGCGATCATGGGCTCTCCGTTGTGGTTATCGAATCTTGCCCGCGATTAGCTTTTGTCCGCGTCATTGCCAACTACATTCTCTCGGTGGGCATGCAAGGCTCTGCTTTCCGCCGGTACCCGCAGGCTGCAAGTGGCGCGTTGCCGCCCATGTCCTACAATCCGGCCGGAGAATGAGTCGCAATGGACAGCCAGAACCTTCCTTATGTTGAGGCGCTCTTTGAGGATTACCTCAAGGACCCCGATTCTGTGCCCGCCCGCTGGCGCGAGTTCTTTGCCTCGAACAATGGCGATGGCGCAGTCACCCTGCGCCCATCGTTCAAGCCGCGCAGCATTTTCAACCCGGCCGCGCCGTCAGCCACCGCCGCGGCAAGCAGCGGGGCATACGCGGCAGCCGTGTTACAGGAAAAGGTGGACCGCCTGATTCGCGTGTACCGTGTGCGCGGCCACCGCCTTGCGCATGTGGACCCGCTGGGCCGCCCGCTGCCGCGCATTCGCGAGCTCGAGCTGGAATCGCTGGGCCTGCGTGAAGAGGACCTCGACAAGCCCGTGGTCTGCACGACTATCCCCTTTCCGGGCCTCGACACCCCGCGCAAAGTGCTTGAGCACTTGCAGGCGACCTACTGCCGCAGCATCGGCGTGCAGTTCATGCATATTGACGAGCTGGATGTAACCGGCTGGATCAGCCAGCGCGTCGAAAGCACGCGCAACCACACCGAGCTTTCCAGGGCCGAGAAGATTCGCATCTTCCGGCGCTTGAACGACGCGGTCACGTTCGAGAAGTTTCTGCAGACCAAGTACATCGGCAGCAAGTCGTTCAGCCTGGAAGGCGCCGAAAGCCTGATCCCGCTGCTTGACCTCGCCATCGAACGCGGCGCCGAGCAGGGGCTGGACGAAATCGTGATTGCGATGGCACACCGCGGCCGCCTGAACGTGCTTGCCAACATTATGGGCAAGACGCCGCGCCAGATTTTCGCCGAGTTCGAGGATTTTGAAACCGACAACGAACACGGCGACGTGAAGTACCACATGGGCTACAGCAACGACTGGGTCGCCGAAAACGGCCGCACGGTGCACCTGGGACTGTGCTTCAACCCCAGCCACCTTGAGTTCATCAACCCGATTGCGCTGGGCCGCGTGCGTGCCAAGCAAGACCGCGTGGGCGACACCGCGCGCCGCCGCGGTGCGGCCCTGCTTATCCATGGCGACGCTGCTTTCATCGGCCAGGGTGTTTCGCAGGAAACGCTGAACATCAGCCAGCTTGAGGCCTACCACACGGGCGGCGCGATCCACATCGTGCTGAACAACCAGATCGGGTTTACCACCACACCAGAGCAGGGCCGCAGCAGCACCTACGCCACCGACGTTGCCAAGATGCTGCAGGTGCCGGTGTTTCACGTGAACGGCGAAGACCCCGAAGCCGTCGCGCACGTCGTGCGCACAGCCATGGACTTCCGCGAAAAGTTCCAGCGCGACGTGGTGATCGACATGTACTGCTACCGCTCGCGCGGCCATAACGAAGCCGACGAACCCGCCTTCACGCAGCCGTTGATGTACAAGACGATCCGCGCGCGGCAGGACGTGCGCGACAGCTACCTCGGTTGCCTGCTGAAATCCGGCGGCATCACCGAGGCCGAGGCCGAGCAGATCACCCAGCACCCAAAGGCGTTCTTCGATGAAGAACTGCTGGCCGCAAGGCGCCAGAGCCGCATCTTCCGCAAGGACCAGCTCGAAATCGTCTGGCACAGCTACATCGGCGGCGACGAAACACGCGCCGACGAAGTGAACACCGCCGTCGAGGAGTCCATGCTGTCCGGCTGTCTCAAGCGGCTGGGCCACGTGCCCGATGGCTTCACGCTGCACCCGAAGCTCGAACGCTTTGCAGCCGCGCGCCTGGAAATGGCGGCGGGCGACAAACCGCTCGACTGGGGCGCCGCAGAGTCGCTGGCCTACGCCAGCCTTGCCGCGCAGGGCACGCGCGTACGACTGACCGGGCAAGACGCCGAGCGCGGCACGTTCACGCACCGCCACGCCACTTGGCACGACCACGAAAACGGCAACACCTGGCGACCGCTGGAACACGTGGCAGAAGGCCAGGCCAAAGTGTTCATCCGCAACAGCGCGCTCAGCGAAGTGGCTGTGCTGGGTTTCGAGTACGGCTACAGCCTGGACAGTCCCGACGTGCTGACACTGTGGGAAGCGCAATTCGGCGACTTCGTCAACGTGGCACAGGTGATCATCGACCAGTTCATCGTAAGCGCCGAAGAGAAGTGGAACCGCCTAAGCGGGCTTACCATGCTGTTGCCGCACGGCATGGAGGGTCAGGGGCCCGAGCACAGCAGCGCGCGGCTCGAACGCTTCTTGAACTTGAGCATCGACGACAACATCCAGGTCTGCAACGTGACCACGCCCGCGCAGATTTTTCACCTGTTGCGCAGGCAGGCCCTGCGACGCTGGCGCAAACCGTTGATCGTGATGTCGCCCAAGAGCCTGCTGCGGCACCCCCAGTGTGTGAGCACTCTGCCTGAGCTTGCGCAGGGCGCGTTCCAGCGCATCCTGTGGGATGACTGGGCCGAAGCCCCGACACGCGTGCTGATGTGCAGCGGCAAGGTGTACTACGACCTGCACGCCGCGCGCGCCGAGGGCGACCGCAAAGACGTGGCGATTGTGCGCATTGAGCAGCTGTACCCGCTGAAAGACGCGCAACTGCACGAGCTGGTGAAACGGTACCCCAACGCGCAACCGGTGTGGGTGCAGGAAGAGCACGAAAACATGGGCGCTTGCGTGCACATGCGCTGGCACTGGCACAAGGCGTTCGGCAGCGAGAAGGGCTTGCAGTGGGTCTGCCGACCGATCGCCGCCAGCCCAGCCACAGGCAGCTCCCGACGCCACAAGAAAGAACAGGCGGAATTGATCGAGCGGGCATTGGCATGAACAAGAGCCCGACGCACAAGCGACGGGTTTAGGAACGAACCATGACGATTGAACTCAAAGTCCCCAGCCCCGGCGAAAGCATCACCGAGGTCATCATCGCCAGCTGGCTGAAAGCCGAGGGGGACGCCGTGGCCACGGACGAAACCATGGTCGAGATCGACAGCGACAAGAGCACGCTGGCGGTCGGCGCGCCGAAAGGCGGCGTGATTCAGAAATTGCTGAAGAAAGAGGGCGAAACTGCCCAAGTCGGCGAAGTCATCGCCATCATCGACGAAAATGGCAAGGCACCGACGCAGAAAGCAGGAGCCCGGAGCGCAAGCGACGGGAAGGCGGACGCAACCAGGACGACGCCACCAAGTTCCAAACCCGGCAACGGCGAAGCCCGTGTCATGCCCAGTGCCCGTAATCTCGCGGCCGAGAAGGGCATCGATCCCGCAACGGTCCAAGGCACCGGCCCCGGCGGCCGCGTGCTGAAAGAAGACATTCAGCGCGCCAAGCCCCGCCCGGAAGGGCGGGGGGAAACAGCACCAGGCACCGGTGAATCCCGCGCCGTTGAGCGTGTGCGCATGACCAACCTGCGCAAACGCATCGCGCAGAGGCTGGTTGAATCGCAGCAAAGCGCGGCGATCCTGACCACGTTCAATGAAATCGACATGCAGGCTGTGAACGACTTGCGCAAGCAGTTCAAAGACACCTTCGCCGAAAAGTACGGCATCAAGCTCGGGTTCATGAGCTTCTTCGTCAAAGCTGCCGTTGACGCGCTGAAGCTCATGCCGCAGGTCAACGCCAGCATCGATGGCGACGACATCGTCTACCACAACTACCAGGACATCGGCGTCGCGATCGGCGGCGGCAAGGGCCTGGTCGTGCCCGTGATCCGTAACGCCGAGCGCCTGAGTTTCGCCGAGATTGAGCAGACCATCGCCGACTTCGGCAAGCGCGCGCAAACCGGCGGCATCACACCCGACGAGATGACGGGCGGCACGTTCACGATTTCCAACGGCGGCATCTATGGCAGCTTGCTCAGCACACCCATCCTGAACCCGCCCCAGAGCGGCATTCTGGGCATGCACGCAATCCAGGACCGCCCCGTCGCCATCAACGGCCAGGTCGTGATCCGCCCGATGATGTATATCGCCATGAGCTACGACCACCGCCTGATCGACGGACGCGAAGCCGTCACGTTTCTCAAACGCATCAAAGAATGCATCGAAAACCCGACCCGCATGTTGATGGAAGTGTAGCGCAGGCATGAACCACGATCTTGTTGTCATCGGCGCCGGCCCCGGCGGGTACATTGCGGCGATTCGCGCGGCGCAGCTTGGCATGAACGTAGCGTGCATCGAGAAAGAGAAAGCGCTTGGCGGCACGTGCCTGCGCGTCGGCTGCATCCCGAGCAAAGCGTTGCTCGAAAGCAGCGAGCGCTTTGAAGCGACTTCGCACGACCTGAAGAAACACGGCGTGAAGGTGGGCAGCGTCGAGCTGGACCTGCCCACGATGATGAAGCGCAAAGACGCCACGGTCACGGCATTGACCAAAGGCGTCGAGGGGCTGTTCAAGAAGAACGGGGTAACGCGCTACGAGGGCACGGGCACAATCCGCGACGCGAACACCGTGCTCGTCGGCGACACCGTGCTGAAATGCAGGCACATCATCATCGCCACCGGCAGCGTGCCCAGCATGCTGCCCGGCGTTGAGTTCGACGGCGACTTGATCGGCGACAGCACCACCGCGCTCAGCTACGACAAAGTGCCCGGGCACCTGGTCGTGATCGGGGGCGGCGTGATCGGCATGGAACTTGGCAGCGTCTGGCTGCGCCTTGGAAGCAAGGTCACGGTGCTTGAGTACATGGACCAAATTCTCTTCGGCATGGACGAAGAACTGTGCACAGAGGCGCTGAAGGTTTTCAAGAAACAGGGGTTCGAGTTTCGCCTCGGCGCCAAGGTCACAGGCGCGCGTGCGGCCAAAGGCAAGTGCGTCGTAAGCGCCGATGGCATGGACGACATCGCTTGCGACCGCGTGCTGCTCAGCGTCGGCCGCAAACCCCACACGGAAGGACTTGGCCTTGAGAACGTCGGCATCGCCGCAAACAAGCGCGGCAGAATCCCTGTCAACTCGCACTGGCAGACCAGCGTGCCGAACATTTTCGCGATCGGCGACGTGATCGAGGGCCCGATGCTGGCCCACAAAGCCGAAGAAGAGGGCGCGGCCTGCGCCGAGTTCATTCACGGCGGCCACGCGCACATCAACTACGACGCGATACCGGGCGTGGTCTATACGCACCCCGAAATCGCCGGCGTCGGCAAGACCGGGCAGCAATTGCGCGAAGCGGGTGTGCCTTTCAAAGCCGGCAAGTTCTCGTTTATGGCCAATGGCCGCGCCCGCGCGCTCGGCGACACCACCGGCTTCGTCAAACTGCTGGCCCACGCCGAGACAGACCGCCTGTTGGGCGCGCACATCATTGGCCCCCGCGCCGGCGACCTGATCGCCGAGTGCGCCGTGGCCATCGAGTTCGGCGCTAGCGCCGAGGACATTGCCCGCTCAAGCCACGCGCACCCGACACTGGCCGAGTGCGTGAAAGAAGCCGCGCTTGCGGTGCACGGGCGAACACTGAATTCTTGATGACAGAAAACAGCCGGGACGGGTGTTGCTTGGGTGCAGTCAGGGTTGGCACCCGCCCCGGCTTACTGCACGATTCGCGGGATGTAGACGTCGTAACTATCCAGCAACGCCGCCCGCGCTTCTTCACTGAGTGCCACCAGGTCGCGAATCGACTTCGCAAGCTTGACAGTCCCGCGCAGCGCAATCGCGGCCTGGTCGTATGTGTAGAAACGCGTTTCGGCCTGAGGCACGGGCGTGAGCGCGCCTGCAACGTCAGCCACCCACGACTCAAGCAGTGGAGCCAGCGTGTCCAACTGTGCCTCTTCAACTTTGTATCGCTGCACCAGCATGTCGCGTAGCTTCTGCTTCAGTTCGGCGTTGTCTTGACCTGTCAAAATCGGGCTTGTGTGGATCAGCATCAGCGTCGGGCAATGCAGGTCGCTGAAGGCCACGCGATACGTGGCTGGGTCCACCAGCTGGGCCCGCTGTTCTGCGGTCAGCACGTCGTACAGGCTGTCCATGAACGCGCCCTTCAACAGGTACTCGTCCAGCAGCTTTTCACAGCGCGGAGTGGTGTTGCCGTACTTGCCCTGGGCGACTTCCCAGTCGCCTTCGTAGGCCAGCCCCAGCCGCTCAATCTGTGCGCGCTGGTCGTCGCTCAACGGCAGGCCGGCTTCGCGCAACTCGCCGGCGAACATGTTGGCCACGGTCAGCGGGTGCGTCAGCTCGCCGTTGTGGCGCGCCCAGCTTTTGATCACGCCGATGGTCTCATACTCGTATTGGCGCACGATCTCGGTGTGCCGTTGCAGCCGGATCTGCACGTCTCGCGAGGGCTGCTCACCCTTTCGCTGGGCGGCGCGAATCTCGCGAATGCACTCGACAACGATGCGATTGGCGCGCGACAGCTCTTTCCAGTTTGACTTGCGCACGCCGTCGATCTGCCCATAGCGGCCGAACGTGAAGGTCGGCTCGCGCTCAAGCTGCTCGGCTTTGATCGGGCCAAGCTCGGCCTCCAGCCGTTCCGCGCGGTCACGTGCCTCGTCGCGCTCGGTCACGGCGGCGGCAAGTTCCGCCCGCAGCTTCGTTGCTTCGTCTCTGGCCTGCCGTGCTTCGCCTTTTGCGACATCCGCTTCCCTGGACGTTGCATCAGGCGCTTCTGCAGCCGGCCCGGTGGGGTTGGCCGCTTGGTCTTTGGGGGATTGTGCCGAAGAGTCCTGCGGCAACTGTGGTGCATGCACCGGCTGCGGGTCGGGATGGATGGCCCGTTCCGCAAAAAACCCGCCGCCAAACCCGATGCCGATGGCCAGCGCCAAGCCGGCTGCGATCAATCCTTTGTTTGCCATCACTGCTCCTGTTGCCATGGTGATGCCTGCCGCCGAAGCCGAACTGAACGCCGCCGCTTTCCATGCCGCAAGTGCCGCGTCCCACCCGCCCGGGGGGGCAAAGGCGGGCAGCACAGCAAGCGATGCCATCAGCGCTTCTTCCTTATGGTTAAGGCGCTGGCGCAGTCGTTCCATGCCGCGGCTGACGTGGCTGCTGAGCGTCTTGACCGGCATGCCCAGCGACTCCGCGGCCTCGACGTGGGTGAGGCCCGAGATGTAAGTCAGCGCAATCGCCTCGCGTTCAGCCTCAGGCAGCGTCTCAAGTGCCATGCGCAGTTGCTGTGCTGTTTCGCCGCGCTGTGCACCGTGTTCCGGGCCGGGTGATGGATCCTGCATTTCGAATTCCTTCGCATGGCTTGGCCGGCGTTTGCGCCTGAGGTTGCGCGCTTCGTGAACCAGCACGGCACTGAACCAGGGCCACGGGTCATCGCGCGGAATACGCTCAGGCTTGCGGGCCGCGGCCACAAACGCCTGTTGCACACAATCGTGCGCTTCATGGGGGTCACGCAGCAGACCACAAGCAAGGCGCCAAGCCCGCTCCGCACAAAGGTTAAAGCAACGTTCTAGTGCAACACGTCCCATCTGTACTTAACCGTTTCGGGGACCCGCTTTGCCTGCATGAAAGTCAGGGAATCGGGCGCCCCCCGCTCATCAGAGTTCCAGGGCGCGCCAGCACAGCCAGCTTCCGACGCTGCGATAGGGCCGCCAGTGGTCGGCAAGCTGTTCCAGCTCTTTGGGCTTGGGCGGTAGTGCCATGCCGCAGGCTTTGGCGAACCCCTTTTGCACTCCAAGGTCGTTGACCGGCAGCACGTCCGGCCTTCCCAGCTGGAACATCAGCAGCATCTCGACCGTCCAACGCCCGACACCGTGCACCTGGGTCAGCGTTTGGATAATCGCCTCGTCTTCCATGCGTGCCAGTTTTGCGAAGGTTGGAATCTCGCCTTTCGCTGCGCGCCGCGCGAGGTCTTTGATCGCCTTTTGCTTGTTGGACGACACGCCCGCTTGGCGGAGTTTCGGAGCGGAAGTCCTGAGCAACAGTTCAGGCTTGGGCCGCCGCGCCGGAAACAGGTCCAGCAGTCGACCGTGAATCGTTGTGGCCGCCTTGCCCGCAAGCTGCTGAAAGATGATTGCCCGCAACAGGTACTCATAGGGGCTGCGATACCGCTTAATCTCAAGTCGGGCCGGGCCAGCTGCCCTGATCACGCGGGCCAGGCCGGGATCGGCGGCTGCGATGTGCCGGACTGCCTTCTGCCAGTCATAAGTGAGCATGTTCATGCTTTCCGTAGTTCCGGCGGCGCAGGATTTCAACCCGTAGCCTGCGCGTTGTTGTATGGTGCGAGTATGCCCGACGGGGGCGGGTGTTGCCTATGGCGCCTGAGTCACGAAAACTTGATCTCGCATCGACTGACGCCGGCCGCTGGTTTGCCGTGGCCGTCGGCAGCATTGCCGTGGCAGGCTCGTTCGCGCTGTATCTGGCCGTGGCGCGCATTCCCGGCTTGGAGACCCTGCTGATCCCGGACCCCAAGTTCGGGTGGCGGGCGCTGATTGTTCACGTGAACCTGGCGCTGGGCGTGTGGTTCAGCGCCTTCACGGCCGGTCTGTTCTGCCTGCTGCCCGGCGCAACGCGGGTTCGAGTCACCCCGCTGGCGCAGATTCTTGCCGTCGTCGGCGTGATTGCATTCAGCGCCACACTGTTCGTCGAAAGCGCCGAACCGGTGCGCAGCAACTATGTCCCCGCGCTTGATCACTGGCTGTTTCTGTTTGGAATCGGCTTGTTTGGCGCGGCGATTGGGCTGGGCTTTTTCGATCCCCGCATGATCCGATCCACGCTGCCATCGCAGATCCCGGCCGACGCTCAGGCCGGCCTGCGCGCCGCTGCAATTGCATACCTGGCGGCGATGGCCACATTCGGCGCGGCTTGGGCGACGCAGCCGCAGGGCCTGCTGCCGCTGGCTTACTATGAACGCGTGTTCTGGGGAGGCGGCCACCTGCTGCAATTCGCCAACGTGCTGGCGATGGTGGGAGCCTGGCTGTTCTTGCTGTCGAAGACATTGGGACGGCCCGTGCTGAAGGCAAGCTTGTCTGCAATCCTGGCGACGCTGCTGTTGCTGCCGTGCCTTTCGGGACCGGTGGTGGTGCTGGCGGACGGATCGCCGCAAGTGTTCACCGAGCTGATGCGCTGGGGAATCTTCCCCGCGGTCAGTGCATTCATCGTGCTGTGTGCGCACGCGCTCTGGCGCGCGCGCGGCAGCCTGGCCAAAGGTGCCTTGCGCAGTGCGGCATTTGTGGGCTTCTTGACCAGCGCCTGCATGACCGTCGCAGGGTTCATCCTGGGCTCGCTGATCCGCGACAACAACACGCTGGTTCCCGGCCACTACCACATGAGCATCGGCGCGGTGACCGCCGCGTTCATGGCTGCACTGATTGTGTTGCTTGAGCCACTGGGCGCGCCGCTGCCCACCGCGCGACTGCGAAGCCTGGCCGTGTGGCAGCCGCTGCTGTTCGGCGGCGGGCAAGCAGTGATGGCAATCGGGTTCGCAATCGCGGGAGTCGCCGGGGCCGAGCGCAAGGCCTACGGCAGCGAACAGGTGGTGCGAAGCACCGGCGAATGGATCGGCTTGTCGATCATGGGCTTGGGCGGTGTGCTTGCTTCGGTTGGCGGTGTGGTATTTCTGGTGCTGGTTGCCAAAGCATACCTGCACCGCCGCAAATCGGCGCATTGACAAGCTGCGTCCGCAGAACGACAAGCTGCGAGGTCACAACCAGGGAGAGAGCCATGAAGTGGTGGACAACAGTTTCGATGACAGTGCTGGCAACCGCCAGCCTAGTGTTTGCCGCCTGCGGCGGAGACAACGCCGCGCCCAGCAACCGCGGCAAGGCCGGCGGACAGGCCCACGCCCACGGGTTTCACCCGGATGTGCCGGCGGATTACAAGGACCGCAAGCCGCCCGACGGGCTGGACCTGAAGAACGCCGACGTGATCGCCAAGGGCAAAGAGCTGTTCACCAATGCCGACCGCGGCAACTGCGTGAGCTGCCACGGCACCAGTGGCAAAGGCGACGGCCCGCTGGGCGCAAACCTGGACCCTAAGCCCGGCAACCTGACCGATCCTGACGTCCACGATCACATCACCGACGCGTACATCTTCTGGCGTATCCAGACGGGCAACGCAGGCTGGGGCAACCACGACGGCAAGGTCAGCGGCATGCTGGGTTTTGCCAACGGCACCGACGAAGAGATCTGGCAGCTTGTGGCGTACGTGCGCTCGCTGAACGGCAAGTAATCGGGTCGGAAAACACAACGGGCCGCGCTGATGCGCGGCCCGTTCTGCATGGCGTTCAGAGTTACTTCTTGCCCTTGTTGATCTTGTCCTTGAAGTCCTTGCCGACCTTGAAGCCGACGGTCTTGTAGGCCTTGATCTTCATCGACTGGCCGGTCTGCGGGTTGCGGCCGTTACGGGCAGCGCGCGAGCGAACGGCGAAGGTGCCGAAGCCGATGATCTGGACCTTCTCGTCCTTCTGGACGCCTTCACGAACCGCGTCCACAACCGCGTCGAAAGCGCGTTCAGCGGCGGCCTTGCTCTCGAAGCCGGCCTTCTTGTTCTTAAGGATCAGGTCAACCAGTTCTGCTTTGTTCATACTGTACTCCGTTCCCACGAGGGGTTCTGAAACCTGTGCGTCACCGAGACCATCCCGTGTGACGTGATTCTCTGCTTTGGTGCCGAACTACAACATGTAGTCCGTTGGTAAGTTCTTTGAACCAAGATTCAGGAAATCCCGGCGGCCCAAGCCCCACACTTCGCACTGCCGGGGACCGCACCCCTGAACCCTTTGATGTAAGCCCCCAAGGGCTTGCGTTGTGCGGAACCATAGCGCAGAGCCAGTCGGCGGTCAAGCTGCTCATACTAAATTGTTGAAAAAATCGTGGCCGCAAACCCGCTTCAAATACGCATTTTCATGCCACCATCCCGGCGGAAACTGCTTGACAGAGCGCACCGACGTTCATACACGCCTGACCCGCCCACAGAGCAGACTCCGAGACGCATGCCCCCGAAAGCTCGCCTGTCAAGCGGCTTCCGCGTGTTTCTTTGGGGATGGGCTTTGTCAAGCGGTTTTGCGGACTTCTGTGACGCCTGCCCCAAAGTCCGATAATGCAGGGGTTTGGCGGCTGTGAGAGTTCCTGACACACCTGGAAACGGTGGGCCGGTCAGCGCGCGCGTTTCTTCAACTCGTCGAACTTCGGTCTGTACACGCGGCGCAGTTCATCCACGTTCGGGCCCTCCGCGGACTCCAGCGTGCGGTAACCGATGTCGATCCAGTTGCGTGCCCCCGCCTTGTCCTTGATCACATCCAGCAGCAGGCCGATCAGGTCCAAGTGCAGTTCCAGCCGTTGACCTGTCAAGATGTGCTCAATGCGCAGCGCATTCATGAAACTGCCCCGGGCGTCGTTGGCGTATTGTTCTGCTTCGGGCCCGCCACGCTCGGCCAGCGCGCGCTGGATGCGGCCCAAGCGCTGCAGCACCGGCGGGCTGTCGCCGGCAAGTTCTTGCGCGCGCAGTGCGTTGGCCAATGCCTGCTCCAGCTCGCCCATGTCCCACGCGGCCTTCGCCGCCGTGTAGTAGCGTGTCGCGAGCAACTCAACTTCGCGCAGCCGCTTGCGAATCAGTTCGCGCAATGCCGTGTACCTGGCCCGCGCCGGCGCGTCAGCCTCCATGGCCGCCAGCGAGACGGCGACAATGTCTTCGGCCTGGATGTAGGCGATGCGCGCGCGAATGGCCTGGTCGGGCTCATACATCAGCGCTTCGTGGGTCCAGTACAGCTCCGCCCCGTCGACCAGCGCCTCAGGCTCGGTTGATCCGCGCACCAGGTCTCGGGCGGCGAGCACCGTGTTCTCGGCGGCATCGCGCAGTTTTGCCAGCGCCAGATACACCCGCCCGCGCACGGCGTACAACTCGGCGGTCGGCGCCTTGAACGCTTCATCAAGCCGGCGCAGCGCCTGCTCGGGCTTGCCGGTGGCAAGCAGTGCTTCGGCTTCAATGCGCGCGATGCGGCGCTCAAGGTTCAAGATGTCGGCTTCAATGTCGCTGGTGTCTTTGCCCGCCGGCGCTTCCTTGATGATCTGGCGCAGCTCGGCCAGCTTCTTGTACGGGTCGCGATAGAACCATGAACGCTTCTTGCGCACCTCGCTGATTTCTTCCTGAAAGTCCAGCGGCTGACGCTCATATGCTTCCAGTGCGAGCGTGTAGTACATCTCGGCGTCGTTGGTCACGAGGTAGGCCAGGCGCTGGCATGCGGCGCCGCGAAGCCGGATGGGCAGTGCGAGCTTTTCGCTATCCTGTGGAAAATCGAGCAAGTGCCCCGTGGTAGTCAAGGCGTCCATGTAGGCCTGCACCGCCCTGTCGCGCAGCTTGCGGGCTTCCTCATCCAGTCCCAGTTTGAGCTTGTTCTTGAACGTGTTGAGCAATTGCTGGCCGTAGTTCATCTGCAGTTGCGCCAGCGACAGGTTCACGCCGTGCATCAACTCAGGCCGGTGACCCAGCGCCTTGAGCAGCTTCTGGAACACCTGCAGCGCCTCATCCAGGTTGCCCTCTTCTTCATAGAAGGACTTCAGCCAGTCCAGAGCCTCGACGTTCTCGGGGTTCAGCAGCGTGGCTGCTTTGATGAATTCGCTGGCGGCGTATCGGCGACTCAGCTCGGACAGTTCAAGCTCAAGGCCGTCCTCGCCCCTGAGGCGCGTTTTGCCTTCCTGCACTTTCAGGCCGATGTCCCACAACTTGCGAGAAAGAATACGCCGCGCGCGCTCGGAGAGCTCCAGCATGTTCTCAAGCAAGCCGTCGAGGTCTTCGCGCTTGGTCCTGGCGTCAGTGTCGGCCTTTTCGGGGCGCGAGATCACTTGCTCGGCAAGCTCGATGTAGAACTTCGTGAGCACCTCGCTGATCGTCCCGTCGATCGGTCGCGCGTTGAACCCTGTGCGCAGCAGTTCTTCGGCGTTCGCGCGCAGGTCGGGGTGACGCGACACCCACATGCCGATGGCCATGTCCACGCCTGTGCCCTCAATCAATCCGTGGCCTTCTTCGTGGTCGGGGTCGGTCTGCACGGCGTCGCGCATCAACGCAACACACACCATCAGCGCGTTGCGAAAACCCTCGCGCTGATGAAAGGTAATGATCAGCGACTCGATCGATGGCTCAAACCTGGGGTTGGCGGCCACGTCAACCTTGCGCACCGCGATGTACTCACTGCGCCAGCCTTGGCGCAGCTTGACGATTTCGTTAACGCACGTCTGGCGCAGGCCCGCGGCTTTCAGCGCCAGAGCCGGCTTATAAGCCGGGTTGCGCTGCAGTTCGTCGCCGAGAAACTTGTTGGCTTCAATTCGTGAAGTCCCGTCGCCGCGCTCAAACAGCAGCTGTGCCAGCAGTGTGCGCAGGCCCACGTAGTCAGGCTTGAGCCGCAATGCTTCGCGCAGGTACTTCTCGGCCTGCCGATCGCCCGCGCTGGCGCGCCCAAACGCGTCGGCAGCTTCCACCAGCGTCGCCGCCCGGGCCGACGCCGTTGCTGCCCCCTGCGCGCGCAACTCGACCAGCTCGCGATAGAGCGCCCGTGCCTCGTCAAGCAGCGGCTGCAACGCCGCCGGCACCACCTGCTCGCCGCCCCTGCCGGACAACGCCAGGCGCTTGTCAAACTCGGCCAGTCGGAGTCGAGCGCGGGCCTCGATGCTCAATTCATCGCGGCTGCGAATCCGTTCGTACTCGGCCAGATGCCGCAGCGCGCGGCTCAGCTTGTCTTCGTCGACGGCGTCGCCCTTGAGCGCAACGCGCCCAAGCTCAGCCGCGATGTTGATGCGCGCGCCCTGGTAGCGGTCGGACTTTGCCAGCGCCTCTTCAAACGCAGCCACGGCTTCCTCGTGCCGACCCAGCGCCGAAAGCGCCAGGCCGCGCGGGTTGGCCAGCAGCGCCTCAATGTCCGCACGGGCGATGCTGTCGCGCCACGGCTGGTCGATGTGGCCGCGAGCGCGATCAAGCAGCTCAAGCGCGCTGGCGGCGTTGCCCCGATGTACCTGGTTGAGCGCCATGGCGCCCAGCACGCGGGCCGGGTCGTTGCGATAGGTGCGAGCGGGGTTTTGCAGGGCATGGTCGTACTGCTCATAGGCGCGAGCCAGCAAGTCGTATCGGCGGGCCTCGTCGGACTCGTTCATCGCCTGGTCTTCCAGTTCGCGACCCAGGTTGAAATATGCCACGTGATTGCCGGGGTCGCGCTCAAGGACATGCGTCCACAGGCTCTGGCTGCCGGCCCAGGGCCGCGCCGCCTCGTACGTGCGCCATGCCGACAAGCCGCACACCGCAAGCAGCACCAGCAGGCCGGCAGCATGCACCACCGGCCTGAGCGGCGTGTGGCGCCGCAAGCGGTCAATGGCCATCACCCCCAGTGCAGCGACGACGATGCAGAAACCAATGCTGGGGATGTAAAGATAGCGCTCGGCGAACACCGTGCCGATCTGCACAAAGATGTTGCTGACCGGGCTCAACGCAATCAGGAACCACAGCGAGCCGAAACCCAGCACGCCAACCGCCATGCGCGACGGGTTGTCCCAGTCGCCCTTGCGACTCTGTCGCCAGCCGGCAACGCCCAGAGCCAGCAGCGTCACCAGGATCAGCGCACCCGTGACGACCGCAAGGCTCAGGCCTGTCTGCACCGGCAGGTCCACTGCGGCATGCAGCGGCCATGTCGCAAACAACACCTGAAAGTCGCGCGCAATGGCGCTGATCGCTGTGAGCAGAGATTGCCAGCGCCCGTCGCCGTACGGCTCTCGCATCAAGCCGCTGCCGATGTGCGACGCCAACGCGGTAAACAGCAGCGCAACACCCCAGTACGGCGCCTGCATGAGCACTCGTCGCCGCAGGCTTGCCGCGTGCAGGCCCGGGCCGCGGAACAGTTCAAACAGCAGCAACAGCGCCGGTAGCACGACCGCAGTCATCTTTGACATCAGCGCAAACACGAACAACAGCACTGAAAGCGAATACGCCAGCCGCTTGCTTTGGCGCACGCGGGCCACGAAACTCTCGCTGGGCATCAGGTGGCCACGGCCCAGACGCGAAGCCAGATACAGGTTTGCCGACCCCAGCATGAACAGCGTCGCCAGTAGGTCTTTGCGCGACGACAGCCAGGCCACGCTTTCGACGTGCACCGGGTGCAGCGCGAACAGCAAGCCGGCCACGCCGCCGATCCAGCGCCGGCCGGTCAGGCGCCACGCCACCAGCATCACCAGCAGCGCGTTGAAAATGTGCAGCAGCAAGTTGGTGGCGTGATAGCCGCGCGGCTGATAGCCATCGAGCGCGTAGTTGACGGCATAGCTCAGATCGCGCAGCGGAAGGTACTCGTTGCCCAGTTCTTCGCGCGGGGCCATCGGGTTGAACATGCGCTGCACGTTCTCCCACGACAGCGCGCGGATGTGCCGGTTTTCAGTAATCAGCCAGTTGTCGTCCCAATTCGTGAACCCGTGGTCGAGGCTGCCCGCGTAAGCTCCAAAGGCGGCACCGGCGATGACCACAACAAACAGCAGCGGCAGCCACCTGGGTGCGCGTAACGGGTCAGCTGTGCCGGGCACGCCGGGCTCAGGCTGCGCTGCGGGGCTGGGGGCATTCGCGGCGGGCTGTGATTGCGGGCCGCTGCGATTGCGTTTCTTCTTCTTGCTCACGGTCGGCCACGCCGGGGCTGTGCCGGGGAAGCAGCAATATAACTAAGGAAGAGACGGGCTCAAACGGGGTGCGCGACGGTTCCGGGCAAGCCGCGACTCGTGCCAGTGCCCCGCAGTTCGTAAAATGATGCGATGGGGCGAGGTGTTGTCGCCTTGCGCGGGCCGCCCTGTGTCGTGCATGATCACCGACGATGGACTACGCGCTTGAAACAGATGGCATGTCCAAGGTGTACAAGAGCCTGCGCGGCCATGTGCGGGCCCTTGAACCGATTGACCTGAAGGTTGAGACCGGCAAGGTCTTCGGCCTGCTGGGCGGCAACGGCGCCGGCAAGTCAACCTTCGTGAAAACCGTGCTGCGCATCTGCCGTCCGACCACCGGCACGTGCAAGATCCTCGGGATCGACGCCCGCGATCCGGCTGCGCGCCAGAACGTTGGCTACTTGCCTGAGGGCACGAACTTCCCGCGCTACCTGACGGGCCGCGGCGTGTGCGAGTACTTCGGCAAGCTCAAGGGCCTGACTGGCGCCACACTCAAGACAGAAATCGAGCACAAGCTCAAAATTGTCGGCATGCAGGACTGGGGCGATCGCAAGGTCACCAAGTACAGCAAGGGAATGAAACAGCGCATCGGGCTGGCGCAGGCCATGATGGGCGGACCGCGGCTGATCATGCTGGACGAGCCGACCGACGGCGTGGACCCCAGCGGACGCCACGCCATCCGCGACGTGATTCGCGCGCTTGGTGCCGAGGGCGCTACCGTGTTCCTGAACAGCCACCTGCTGGCCGAAGTCGAGGCGGTGTGCGACGAAATCGCGATCATGTACCGCGGCAGGCTGTTACGCCGGGGCCCGGTCAAACAGCTCACCGAAGAGATGAGCATTCGCGAGGGGCGCATGCAGCTGCGCTTTCGCACCGGCGAGTTGCCGGCGCAGTTACCGGGCCTGCTGAGCGGCGCCACGCGCGAAGACGGCGGGTTCAAGTGCAGCGTGAAAGACCGCGACGAGATTCCAGCGTTGATCGACGCTCTGCGCGACGCGGGCGTGAAGGTCTACGAGCTTGAACAGTACCATGCGAGTCTGGAAGAAGCCTTTCTGCAGATCGTCGAAGACGGCGACGCCATGGGGGTTGGGGGCCAGCAATGAGCGCCTTCCTGGCAATCGTCGGCGACACCTGGCGCCAGAGCAAGCACCAATGGGTCATGCCGCTGGTGTTGGTGCTCATGGTCGCGGGCGTGGCATTGAGCGTACTGTTCGTCGGGGTTCGAGAGCTGCCCGACGGCACGAAAGTGCTGTCGGCTGAAACAGACCGTGAACTGGTGCTGTACGGCCTTGAGCGCGAGTGGGACGGCCTTTACGCCAGCGCGCTGCGCCACCAGCTTGGCCTCGACGACAAACTGGCCGCCGGCCGCAAAGATGTCGACGCGCTGTTTCGGCAGTGGCAGGACGCCGATTACCGGCACAAGCAACTGATCTCGCGCGGAGCCCCCGAGGAAGAAATCCGGCAAGCCGGCGACCTGCAGCGCGAGATGATGCAGAAGATGGAACTCGCCCGCGACAATAACCGCGAACTGAGCAATTACATCCGCAACGAGGTCGACAAGCTGATCGAGCAGCGCACCGGCCACGTGAGCAAGCTGGACAAGGGTGCCGAATGGCAGATGGCGTCGATCGCCCAGATGATCTATTCGCTGGCGATGCTCGGCTTTATCGCGATCTGCGCGGGCTACATTCCCAACATGCTGGAAAGCGGCAGCATTGACCTGGTGCTCAGCAAGCCGATCCGGCGCTGGCACATTTACTTTGGCAAATATGTGGGCGGTTTGCTGCTGTTCAGTGCGGCGCTGCTGGGCATGTACGTCGCGACGTTTGTGCTGTTCGGCCTGATGCACGGCATCTGGCTATGGCAGTTTTTCGGCGCGCTGCCGATGACACTGTTCAGCCTGGCACTGCTGTACGCGATCGTCGGCTGGGTGGGCCTTTGGACACGCAGCACCGGCATGGCAATGGTCGTGGGCTACGTCTACTACGTGGTCGTCGACACCGCCGTAGGCGTGCTGACGGACCCGGTCAAGTACCCCTGGGTCAGCGAAATCAGCTGGATCGAAAGCTGGGTCGAGATCGTGAAGATGTCGTTTCCCAGTTTCCATTGGCTGAAGAAGTCCGCCGAAGGCGCGGTGTTCAGTGTGGTCGTGATGCCCTGGACGCAGATCGGTGTGGGCTTTGCCTGGTTGGTGCTGTCCCTGTTCACAGGCTACAACCGCTTCCGCATCAACGATTACTAGCCGTGGCATCACCTTCCGGACGATGTGGCGCAGCGCGATTCCAACGCCTGTTGCGCAGGGGCTGGAAGCCAGTACCCAACCGGTTTGCCGCACCGCCGGCCGCTAGTGATTCGTCGCGAACTCGGTGCCGGCCAGCAGTGCGAACACGATGTCTTCCCAAGCTGCGGTGCTGCCCTTCTGGTCCTTCAGGTATCCCAGCATCGTGCCGCGTTCGGCGGATGTCGGGAAGCGCCCGACGATCTTCAGGAAAAGTTCATCAAGTCGCGCTGTGTCATCTTTGAAGTCGCGCTGAAGGCCCTGGATGATCGAGCCGCGGCCAGAGCCGGTCAGCGACTGTGTAAGCTCGCTGTTCATCACCGCCAGCGCCTGGTCGATCGTCAGGCTGAAGCCCTCTGCCTCAGTCATTTCGTCGTCGCTGGAAAGCCGCGCAAAGCCCTGGGCCATCGTGCGGCGCATGTACCAGCCGTCGTCCAGCTTGTCGTACCACGCCACGAAGCGGTCCAGCGATTCCTGGCTGTAACCGACATCGCGCTGGTTGGGGTCGTTGCTCTCGTTGGCCTGCTTCATGCGGCGCTCCGTGGCGCGCTTGAGCTGTTCGCCGGGGCTGACATTGCGTGCACGATAGCTGCGGGCCATGTCGTCGCCGCCCGAGATGCGGACAAACGCGCCAAAGAACTGCTCGGCACTCAGCTGCCGCACCGCGGCGCTGGCGAAGTGCCACGCTTCAGCCTTGGGGTGCGCGCCCGTGCTGCTGAGCTGGTAGGTGCGCGAGTTCAAGATAGCACGGTATAGCCGCCGGAAGTCGTAGTCGTTGTCGATCAGGTCCTGCGCCAGCCAATCCAGCAGTTGTGGGTGGCTTGCCTCGTTGAAGCTGTTGAAGTCATCGACCGGGTTCAGCAGGCCAGAGCCGAAGGCGAAGCTCCAGAAGCGGTTGACGATGTAGCGCGCGGTCTGCTTGTTATCCTTGGCAATCATCCACTTGGCCATCGCGGGCCGCCACAGCGAGCGGTCGTCGGTCTTGAGCGGCTTGCCATCGAGGGTAACGGGCTTGTTGTACTTCTGCTGCTCTTCAATGCGGTTGCGCGCGTCGGCGGGCAATTCTTCCATGCCGCGGGGCGGCAGTCGCACGGGCCGGGCCTGGTCGCCCACCGACGGGTCCACGGGCAGCGTGCGGATGTTCAGGTTGACGCTGACGGGGGCAAAGAAGCTTGCAACGCCTGTAAACACGTCCTCGGTCCAGGCTTCCTCGTAGGGATGGTCGTGGCACTGGGCACACTGGATCTGCACCCCGGTGAGGTTGCGTGTCAGGTTGCCGGCAAGATCCGGCACCTTGGCCGGAATGCTGCGAATGTACGGCGCTATCGCCGGGTTTTCGCTGAGTTGGCCGCTGGCCGTGACCAGGTCGTAGATGATGTCGTTGAAGTTGTCGCCGGCGCTGACGCGTTCGGCAAACCAGATCGCGAACAGGTGGTTGGCACCGCCGTAGTCGCGCCCGGCGCGGCCCACGATGATGTTCGTCCACTGGTCGGCCATGTGCTCGCTGAAGCGCTTGTCGGACACGAGCGTGCTGACCAGGTTGCGGCGTTTCTCTTTTTCGTTGTCGGCCAGAAAGGCGCGCACTTCGGCGGGTGTGGGCGGCAAGCCGATGGTGTCAAAATACACGCGCCGTATGAACTCTTCGTCGCTGCTGACGCCCGCTGGCGTGAGCTTGTCGCGCTCCCAGACCTTGGCGATTTCTCGGTCGATGTTTGCGGTGACCTCGCGCTCAGGCAGGGCAGCCGTCGTGGATTTGTCGGGGTTGGCCTGGGCACCGGCCGGAGTGTGCAGCGTACCCAAAACGCCAAACACTGAACCGGCGGCAAGCAACGCCGCCCCCAGCAGTACCTGTCGAGTGTTCCGCATGGCGCTCTCCGGTTGGTCGGGCATTCAACCCCGGCGCCGGCCCCGAGTTGCGCGAAAAAAACTACTCCAGTTCGGGCAGGGCGCCCAGGGCGTCGCCGACGCGCAGGGTGCGGATGTTGTTGGGCGGCAGCTGCTCGCCCCACGGGTAGCGGCTGATGACCACGATGCGATCGCTGGTATGCACCAGCCCCTGGTCCAAAATCGCCCGCGCAAGCTGCCGCAACTCGGATTCCATGTCCGGCATGTCCGGCGCCTCATCGTCAAGCCGCGTGCGCACAGGCAGCACGCCCCACAACAACGCGTGGCGTCGCAGCACGGCGGGGTCATGGTGCACGACAAGAATGGGGCAGCCTCCGCGAATCTTGGACAGGTAGCGTGCCGTCACGCCTGACTCGCTGCGCACCACCATGAACTTGGCGCCCAGCGGCTCGGCGATTATGGCCGCCCCCATCACCATCGCCTTGCGCAGCGCATCGCCGCTGCGTTCGCTCAGAAACTTGTCCGCGTCTTCCTTTGGCGCGAGCACACGCTCAACGTCACGGGCGACGCGCGCCATGGTGCGCACGGCGTGTACCGGGTACTTGCCGGCTGCGGTTTCGGCGCTGAGCATCAACGCGTCGCAACCGTCTTCGATGGCGTTGGCGATGTCGCTGACCTCGGCGCGGGTGGGCGTCGGGTTCTCGATCATGCTCTCGAGCACCTGCGTGGCGACGATCACCGGCTTCAGCGCGTCGCTGCACGCGGCGACAATGCGCTTCTGGTGCAGTGGCACGCTTTCGACGGGCAACTCAATGCCCAGGTCGCCGCGCGCAACCATGACCGCGTCGCTGGCTTCAATGATGGCGTCCAGGTTATCCAGCGCCTGCGGCTTCTCGATCTTGGCGACAATCACTGCCTTGCTGCCCAGCGCTGCCAGCCTTGCGCGCAGGTGGTTCACATCGTCGGCGCTGCGCACGAACGACAGCGCAAAGATATCCGCGCCCAGCGTCACGCCGAACTCAAGGTCGATGACATCTTTGGGCGTGAGCGCCGGCGAACTGATCTGGGTGCCCGGCAGATTGATGCCCTTGCGGCTTGTGACCAGGCCGCCGACTTCGCACAAGCAGGTGACGCGATCTTGGGTCTTGCGGGTGACACTCAGGCGAATCGCGCCGTCGTTGATGTAAACTGGATCGCCGACATCCAGGTCATCGACCAGGCTCTCGTAGGTGCAGGTCAGTTCCTGCCGCGTGCATGGCGCGTCGCCGCGCACAAAGTCAATCAGGTCCGAAGGCTTAAGTTCAAAACCGCCATCCGCCACCTCGCGCAGCCGGATCTTGGGTCCGCTGAGATCAAACATGACGGCGATTTCGCGCCGGCGCGCCTCGGCGACGGCGCGCACGGTCTGAAACGTGGTCTGATGCACTTGGTGATCGCCGTGGCTCATGTTCAGGCGCGCCACAGACATGCCTGAGTCGATCAACTCAGCCACGACGGCGGGGTCTCGCGAAGCGGGACCAAGCGTACACACTATGCGCGTGCGCATCGGCTGGCCCTTGGTGGTGCGAATGGTGTAGGCGGGCATGGCGCGAGTGTAATGGTGCCGGTGCCGATTTCACAGGCCAGCCGGCTTTGCCGCCCGCCGGCGTACTTTCCGCAAACGCATTTGGCACCTTTTCCGATCTGCGACTAAACGCGCCGCAACACCCTCGCGAATACGCCTGACGGTCGCGCCGCGGGTTACACTGTGCGTGCGTAGACGAAAGGACCCCAATGACCGGCTACAAGGTACTCACCAAGCAGGGCCTCAAGGGCCCCTTCAAGAAATCCTCCATCTACAAGGCTGTTACCAGCGCCATGTTGCCGCTGCAGGCTCGATTGCTTGAAATTGACTCGGGGCGCTACATTTCGGCCGCGGAGCTGGTTGGCGAACGGGTCGAGCCCAAGGCCAAACCCGAGCCGTTGCACAAGGTCGATGACGACACGCGCCCCCACGGCCCCGGCGAAACCACCAAGGCTGAGCCGCTGAAGTTCGCCGATGAGGCACCGCAACCGGAACCCCAGCGTCCGCAAGCCGGCGAAACGTTGCCCAAGGTCATCTTTGTCGGCAAGGTGCCGCTGAAGCGGGCGATCCGGCTGCCGAAGTCTCTCAAAGCCAGGCCCAAACTGCCCGCCGCGGAACA
Organism: Planctomycetota bacterium; assembly: GCA_020849795.1. GTDB lineage: Bacteria > Planctomycetota > UBA8742 > UBA2392 > UBA2392 > JADJRK01. The sequence continues at coordinate 57,883 of JADZFR010000044.1, forward strand.
GGCACCCGTGGGCGAAGAGAGCGACGAGCTGATCCTCACGAATTGAGATTGCGCGTGGGTTCAGCCGCTGTGCCTGCACTAGCCCCGAGGCTGCGAGCAGTTAACATCAGGTTGATAGAATGCCGGCATCGGGGAGTGACTGGATGATTGGGTTCAAGGTTCTGACCAAGCACGGACTGAAGGGCCCTTTCAAGAAGAGCTCTGTCCTCAAGGCAATCACCGGGGCGATGATCCCGCTGAAGGCCCGGCTGTTGGACCTTGAAACCGGCCGCTACCTGTCCGCGGCAGAGCTGGTCGGCGAGCAGTCCGATCCGCCGTCTACACCGTTTGCCCAGGCGCAGGACAAGGTGGACCAGGCCGATATCACCAGCATCACCGACTACATCGTTCCCGCGGACGATTCCGGCGAACTCAAGCTGACCGACGACTGATCACGGCGCAAAGCGCGCGAAGATTGCGGGCTCGAAGGGGTTGGCGTCTTTGTCGGCAAGGATTTGCACGACCAGCGGCTCGGGCGCGTCTTTGGGTCTGCGCACCGGCGGGCGGCGCTTGCTGACCGACTCGTTGTCAAAGTGCCAGACCAGCAGCCCATTCTGCGACTGCACGAGTTCAAGCCGCCACAAGATCCGCAGCATCCCCCACGGGCTGTCGCTTTCTTTCACCTGGATGCTGGGGTCGCGCGCCGGGCTTTCCGTGACCAGACTGATCTGCGCCTGCTCGCGCATCGACGGCCGCCACGTCACCGGCGTGAAAGTCTCGCCGCCGCTGCGCACGACCTGCGTACCAAGTTCCAGCACCAGATCTCGGTAGCGCGTGTTACTTACGAGCCGCATGGAAAACTTCACCTGCATGCCGGCGCCATCGTCGAACAACGCGTCACGCAGCCCGGCTGCCGAATCCACCGTGCGCGTGAATTCCGCCGGCACAGGCACCGCGATCCGGCCCCCGATTTCGATTTCTGCCAGGCGCTTGACGTCGGCTGCAATCTCCCACAGCACGCCTGACTTCGGGTTCAGGATGCGCTCGACTTCTTCGACCGGCGCGTCCGCTTCTGCTGCCGGGTCAAAGGGAAAGCAGTGGGCAACTCTCTCGCGCCATGGTTTTTGCACTTCGCTTTCAAAGCGCCGCAGCAGCGCGTCGCCCTCACCCCGCAACGACCCGATGTACAGGCCTTCGGCGGCTTCATACAGCGTCAGTGCCTCTTGCACGTTGCCGGTGCTTCTTGTCAGTTCGGCATCGGCGAACACCTTGTCCGCATTATCGTTTGCCGGCAGCGCGCGTTCGTGCCGGTACTTTTCCCACGCCTCGCGGGCTTGCTGACAGGCCGTGATCCTGTCGTCCGTGGTGCGGTCGGCGATGCGGCTGTCGAGCAGGTCGCCGGCGGCGAAGGTGACAATCGTGTACACGGCAAGTGCAAGTGCGATGACCAGCAGGATCCACCAGCCCTTGAACAGCCTGCGAGGACTCGGCGCGGCTACGGTCGGCGTCGAAACAAACGCGGGTTCATCCAGCGCCGCGAGCCGGGCTTGCTCCAGCAACTTGAGCGCTGCCTCAAGTTGTGCGCCCTGCAGGTCGCCTTGCAGCTCCGCGCGTTTGCGGCGTACCTTCTCTTCGATGTGCTCGCGCGATGCCCCTACATAGAGGCCAAGGTGGATGTGTGCCTGCTCGCGGTTCATCGGCACAGGGTAGCGCGCCCGGCCGCGATGGGAATTGGCGGCCTGCGCCGGCCTACTTCGGGATAAACACGTCTTTGCCCGACGTGCCGTTGGTGATGTGCTCGTTGAACCGAAACATCGCGCCGCGACTTACGCCGTGGGCCTGCGCGTATTGATCGAGGGTGCGGCCGTCACCCATGACCACCGTGCACACGCGCCGCTTGAACGACACCAGCCACTCGTCCCAACTTGCCAATTCACGGTACTCGATGGCTTCCGGCACGCTGGCGCCGCGCTTGCTCGCGTCTGCAACGTCGCCAAGGCGGCCGCAGCCTAGATGCCAGTAGCTGACCGCAGGCACGCCGTACTCCAGCGCAGTCTCGACGCGGCGGGTGGTCGCGCGAAACGACGGCAGCGCTGCCCATTGGCCGCGATAACGGCAGGCAAGCTCTGCCTCGCTGCTCATCCACGCGGCTTCAAACTCCGGCTGCTGGGCCAGCCGCGTCGAGTCCGCCAATGTCACCGACTTTGCCTTCGGGATCGTGGCATCGTCGGGACGGGGCCAGTCATAGCCATACAACGGCAGGCACATTGTCAGCTTGTGCGCCTGTGGCGCCCATTGCTCAAGCAGGCGCACGTAGGCATCGATCGGGCACAGCGCGCCCGGCAGGCTGCTGCTCCAGTGGTAGTCGTACATCATGAAGCGCACGGTGTAGACCTGCTCAGCGCGCAGCAACCGGCTGATGGCGTCCATCTGCTCGGGACGCAGCACGCCGTCCACCGGCTGCAGCGTGAACGACAGTCGCCTCCCATAACCAAGGCGCGGTCCGAGCAACTCTGCCAGTTCCGGCAGCGCGTTGGCCTGTGCCGTCGTCAGCGTTTCGTAGTCCAGGTCGAGGTGCTGACAGGCGCTGGCCTCGAAAGCCGCGATCAGGCTGTCGGCATGGGCTTTGAGGCGCCCGCGGCCCAGCGCGCCCTCCAACGACTTGCCGTGGTTGGTGACAGTCAGCCAGGTGCGCACAGCTTTCAGCACCGCGGTAGTGCGGCCCTTTTCCAGGCCGGCGGCGTCTTCAAGGCGGACCACGCCTTGCTCATCGACCGTGCCGTGGAAGAAAAGCAAGTCGGTAAAGCCGGCAGATGCCGCTTCCGCGGCGACTCTGCTTTCATCGGTCCAGGACGGAACCCAGCCTTCCATGCGATCGAGCGCTGCGAGCGGCGTTGGCTTGAAGCGCTCGGGCAACGGTTCAGGGCGCGGCTCGCGCGAGTAAACGACACAACCGACCACGAGCGCCGCCAGCAGGCTCACGCCAAATAGAGCGGCAGCCGCGTGTGCGGCGCGGCCGTGAAGGCGAATTTCGAATGTTCGTTTGCCGGTGCGGCGTTGGCGGCCCATTGCTCCCCCGGCATCTATCGGCGGGCCGGGACCAGGTCATGCAGCAATTCGGCTGGCAGAAAGGTTGTTGCGGTGCTGGTTCGGCGTAGGATGACCCGACCCAGGAGCCGCGCCATGAATGCCCGGAACATACTGCTGTTACTGCTGCCCGTGTTTGGATTTGTCGCCGCGTGCGCTACTTCAAAGAACTATGACCCCGAGTTCAACGCCGCACCCCAGGATGTGCAATCCGATTGGCCCATGACACGCGAGCGTTGCAGCCAGTGCCACTCGCTCGAGCGCGTATTTGAGTACGTCGACGCCAGCACTAACCGCGACGAGATTGAAATGATGGTCGAAGATATGGCCGGCCGCAAGAAATCGAAAATCGAGGACGCCGAAATCCCGCGCATCGTCCAAGTCCTCGATTGGCACCGCCAGAAATAGGCTTAGCCGGCCACGCGTCGGCGTCTGCGCCACAGCACCAGCAGCATAACGGCCAGCGGTACCGTCCACACGCCGCCGCGCAGCGTGCTGCAGCCGCCGCCATCATCGCTGCCCTTGCCGCCTCCTCCGCCACCGCCGCCTGCGTTGCCGATCGTCAGCGTCGCAACCGCACTGGTCGTGCTCCCGAATGCATTGCTGACCACGCAGCGAAACTGCGCGCCGTTGTCGGCCAGCGTAAGCGTGGGCGTCGTGTAGCTTGTTGAGTTCGCGCCAATGATGTCCGCACCGCCCTGCTGCCACTGATAGCTCAACGTGCCGCTGCCTGTCGCGCTGACGGTGAACGTCGCGGTTGCGCCTTCGGGTGCGGTCTGGTCGCTGGGGTCAGCCGTGATCGTCGGGGGCTGGCCCGTGACCGTAATGTCAATCAGCGCGCCGGTTGCCAGGTTGTAGTAGCTGCCGCTGGCGGTCTGCTGCAGCGCCAGTGCGCGAATCATGTACCACAACGCTCCTGCCGGGGGAGAGGTGTCGTCGTAGCTGGTGCCGGCCACTGGCGCCGTGGTCAGGCGCGCGTACGGGCCGCCCAGCGCTGCAGCACGATAGACGTGATAACCGGTCACGACGTCTGTGCTGCCTGTCCACGAAAGCTGCACGCTGGTGCCGGCTTGCACCGCGGCCGGCGCGGTCGCCGGGGCAACATAGTGCAGGCGCAGCGTGGGGTCGCCCATCAGGTTCACATGAACGCCGCCGTTAGACGACGTGTTCAGCGCGGGGCGGTTCTGCGTGTACAGCAGGCTTTCACCAATCGGCTCGCCCAGCGCCATACTGTGAAAGTACCAGTGCGGTCGCCCCGACCAGGCACAGGTCAACCCGCGGCCACTGGCCAGCGGTGCCCGCATGAAGGCATTGACGTAGTCCCAGTCGCCGTGGTAGCTGCCAAACAGGCACGTAAACGGCACCTGGATGGCGGTTGCGGCGAAGTTGGCGGTGTTTCCGATGCCGCCGGCGCTGGTGTATGTGCCGCCGCCACAACCATAGGCCCATAGGTAGCTGCCGGCGCCCGTGCTGGTAAGAAAGTCAGCCGCGGTAACGTTGGATGCCCCCACCATCGGTGCAAAACTGCGCCAGCCGCTTGCCGCAAATGCCTCGGGATAGCTGGCCGCGGAAAAGTTGTCATCGACCAGGGCCCGGTCCTGCGGTCGCCACTGGGCGGTCCGGAACTCGTGGTCTTTGTTCAGGTAATTGCGCAGCAGTTCTTGTTCACTGGTTGCGAAGGCCGGCATCTCCGACAGGTCGACCCGGCCCACCATCAGCTCTGATGCGCTGGGCACGATGCTCTGATCGTATCGGCCGTCGCCGGGGATATTGTGGTTTCGCGGGTTGGCGCTGCTGGTGTTGTTCACGCTGCTGTCGGTCCATCCACCGTTGACGTCACCATAGAACGAGTCGGCCGGCCACGCGCCCATGTGGTCGGGATGCGCGTCAGGGTTCATGTTGCCGGAGTGCGGCACCGCAATGTTGCCGAACAGGAAGACCGCCTTCGTGGTTGCAGGCGATGTATTGTACGCGGCCACGATCAACGCCTTGATGCTCACAACCGTGGCACTCGGGCTGACGTCGTGGCGCACCACTTGCCAGCCATCGCCGACCAGGTCTTGTTCAAGCCGCGCAAGTTCTGTGGCCAGGGCGGTAATGTGCGTGTCGTCTACGATCAAGATCAGCCGCCCGCGGCTTTCCTTGAACGGCGCCTCGATGGCCGCAGTGATGAACCCCCAGGACGTATACGCCCCGCCGGTGCGGCCAACCGCGTACTCGTACATCACTCCGACCGAAACGTTTGTATCTGTCCACGTAAGCACGTTGCCGAGGTTGGCCACTGGCGTACCCCAGTTCGCGGAGGGCCAGGTGCGCTTGTACACAGAGTATGCGGTGCCACTGCCGCCGGTCGTCCAGTTCAGCGTAATCTGCGCCGGGCTGACCTGCACAGCCGCCGACAGGTCAACCGAGTAATCGTGCGAAGTTTGGGCGAGCAGGCCGCAAGGCAGAAGCACTGCAAACAGCAGCACGGCGATTCGCATGTGGGTCTCCCGGGGTCTGCAAATGCTAGCCAACCACCGGCTGTGGTCAAAACACGAAACAACTTCCTTCGCCGGAAGTGACAACGACAATGCGGTGAATTTCGAAATCGGGATCAGACGGCCGCGCGGGTGCCCGACAACTCAAGGTGCCGGGCGCGTACCTTGCTGAAAAACTCGTCGTAGCGGCCGGCGGCAAAGTCCGGAAACGTGTAGTCGCGCTTGAGCCACTCGCCGGCCCGATAGCTCATTGTGACCTCAGCATGGATGCCGCGGCCAATGTAAACTCTGTGCGCCAAGCCCTTTACGCTTGCCAACACGAGCTTGGCTCCATTGATGTAGCCTGGGTCAAGATTCAGCGGCCGATAGTCGCCAAAGCGCACGGCAGCTTCTTCTTCCAGCCGGTTGGTCTGCACTTTCCAGTCTGCGAGCATTTCGGGGTCGGTGACGTTCTCGAAACTATAGAAACGCCTTACCAGGTTTGGCCCCATTTCGGGTTCGTAGTGGTCGGTCAGGTCGAATGGAAAGTCTGTACTGACAAGGTCAACATCGCCCAGCAGCCGCTCGATCCAGAGCATGCAATCGTCCACCACCGCCGGGTCGCGGAAAATTACACCCAGAATCGGCGTAACTGGTGGCGCGGGAACGATTTTGCCCATGGAACGTCCGTTTGGTTCAGCCCCCAAGTCTATCACATGAGGCGGGAGTTTTTGGGCGATTTGCCGCCCAACAAATCGGGGACCAGCCATGGCTGGTCCCCGTGTCCTGACGTCAGCACTTCAACGGCTACGCAACAGCGGCACCAACCCGCGGGTCACAATCAATGCGGCTGCGAGGAACGCCGCGCTGATCAACCAGGGAGTGCCCGGCGCGGTGGAGCATCCACCGTCGGACGTTGCCCCTGAAGTGCTTTTTTTCTGACTCTGGACGGTGCCATTGACTGTGAACACAAAGGGGTTGTTGACCGGGTCGTCGCTGGCAATGGCTACGTCAAAGCTGAACGGCCCCGCATCGGGTGTGGTGAGCGAGATCGTAAACGTCGTGTCGTTTCCCGGCGCTATGAAATAGTAAGGGTTCTGGCCGACACTGACCGAGCAGTTCACGACATTTGAGAAGGTGATCAAGGTTGTGTAGGGCAGAGTCAGGTTCAGGTTGCTTGTACCGGCATTGGTAATCGTGAAGGGATTCATGGGCAGAGTGAAGCCCTGCCCGGCGTTCTGCTGCACGCTGCCCCCATGCGGCACGGGCGTCCCATTGAACGAGAGCGCAAGCTGTGGTTGAGCGGCAAGGGTGCCGCCCGCAAGCACTGCAATCAGTAAGGCGGGCAAAAACAACTGGTTGAACATTGTGTCTCCTTGGGTCGACAGCGTTGGCCCCGCCTGGACGAGGGAGTGCCACGAAGTGTTCGCGCTAGTTGTGATGGCGCTTGAAGAACCCGATGCGGGCCAGAAAAGCCAGTTCCGCCAGCAGCGCGAGCGCCAGCAGGGAAACCGAGCCGCCGCCGACGCTGACACAGCCGCCTCCGCCACCGCCGCCACCCTTGACGGCCGTGCCCACGCCGCCTGCGGCGCTGGCAGGCTTCACCGTACCCATGACCGTGAAGTTGAATGGGTTGTCGTCGGGGTCGTTGCTGGAAATCGAAACGTCATACTGGTAAGTGCCCGGCGTGGTTGAACGTGCCCGCACGCCAAACGTCGTGTAGCTGTTCGGGTTCAGCGTGTCCGCGGGCTGGGTTTCCATCGTCGCGGTACAGTTCTGCTTGGCGCCAAGGCTGACCGCAGAGTTCGTCGGCATGGTCAGCACGCTGCTGCCGGTGTTGCGGATGAAGAACCCGGCACAAATGTGGGTGGTGCCCTCAGTCAAGTCGATCTGCACGGTCCCGCCGTTGGTGATCACGACGTCGTTGTAGGTGAGCTTCAGGTTCGACTGCGCGGTCAGCGCGCCGCCAAACAGCAGCATGACGGCAAGAGTCAGAATCGTTCGGTTCAGCATGGCTTCTCCTTGTGCGTTCATGTGTGGCCCCTGGTTTGATGGCTGCGCACAGGATACCCGCTGCTTTCGGTATCTTGAAAGTTGATCACGAATTGTGCTAAACTAGCTTTCGGATTTCCGAAAGGCCGCCATGACTCGCAGGGCAACCCCATCCAGGCCGCACCCCGTGGCAACCGACCACTCCGCCCAGCACACGGAGCGCCTGCGGGTCGTGGCCGACCGCTATAGCCTTTCCGAGATCGCGCGCCGTACCGGCTTTCCGGTTTCATGCATCCACAGCTACCTCAATGGCACGCGCGTGCCCGCCGAACTGTTCACGCGGCTGGTGCTTGAGTTTGGGGTAAACCCAAGCTGGCTTCACACCGGCGACGGGCCGCCCTGGTCAGCTGACGTGGCGCCCCACACCGCCTCCATGGCCAACGACGTCCTGCAACTCGTCGAGGCGATGGACGCCGTGGCAAAGGTACGGCTGGGTGCCCTGTCCGGCGCGCAACCCGTCGTGCGCGAACTGGACGAGGCCTTGAACAGCCACGAGCGCCTGCAGCGCAAGCTGTCGGACCGCACGCGGGAACTCCTGGCGCAACTGACCGCCGAGGGCGATGACGCCCTGCGCGAACGCCGCATGGATGTTGCGCGCGTGCGTATCGCGACGGCGGCACGGCTGGCCCGGCTGTGCGACGACCGCGAACTGAAGGTGCGCATGCTGAACCAGCAGGCGATGCTGGCGCGCTTGTCCGGCAAGCCGCGCGAAGCAGTGGTGGTGTATCGTGAGGCGTTTCTGCATGCCCTGCCGATGCGGGCGCTGCTGGGCGAAGACTGTCACATGATTGCGTTCAACTTTGCCAATGCCCTGCAGGTTGCGGGCGAACTGAGTGAATCCGCTGCGGTCGCCGACTCCATGCTGATCCTGGGCGACCAGCGAGAGTCTCCCACACGCGCCAAGCTCAGCTTTCAGCGCGGCTGGATTGACCTGCTCGCGGGAGAGTTGCACCGCGGATTGAACCGCATGAGCGCGATGTTGCCGCTGGTTGATCCCGGCCTGAAGGTGCGCGTTGAGGCACCCAAGTACATGGTCGCACAGGTCGTTGCCGGTTTGCTGGACCCGAATACAGCAGAAACATCGGTCCCCAACTCGCCGACACGCAACGCATCACTGATGTCGTTCGCCTTGTGCGCTGATGACATCGACCGGCTTGCGCACTATCGCCAGGCATTCTTCGGCGGTGACAGCCGGTTTCTCGAGGACGCCAGCGGCAAACTTGGCGGCAAATCACCGTTCGGACACATTCTGGACTGCGTGCTGCGCGCCGCGCGCGACAAAGACCGGCAGGCGTCCCATGACTATGAAGCCGGCGTTGACCCCGCCATGTTTCCGGGCGCCGACGAATACTTTGAATTCACCAAGGCAATCAGCGCCAGCCAGATCGCCCGGCTGGCCGGGGACCGACGCCAGGCGCTGCGCAAGCTGGACGCGGCAGACCGATTTCTCAAGGCGCTTCCCGGCGCAGTCACGCCCAGCCCCTTCGAGTTCGCCCGCCACTATCGCAACGCTCTGGAGCTGGCGGGCACGGCGCGGCGCGATCACGAATTGACCGTGCGCGCGCGGCACTGGTTTCGCGACTGGGTTGCCAAAGGCTACCTGCTGTTTCGTGACTATGCGGCCTCACAGACATGAACCATGCAAACGGGGCCGGCCATTGCCGGCCCCGTGCACGATTCTGCCGCGAATCACTTGCCTTCTTTGCCGTATACGTTGACGGTGGCTTTGCCGTCGCGTCCGCCCTTGACGCTCTTGTATTTGAACGCCAGCCGCTCAAGAGTGCGGGCCTCACCCGGCAGGTCAATCTTGCGGGAGCGGCTGTTCTCGTTGAAGTCCATGCGGGTGTCGACACTGTGCTGCTTGCCGTTGCCGAAGGTGACGGTGATGTCGCTCATCTCCAGGTCGCCGTCTTCCACTTCGACCATGAACGATGTGAACTTGCCCTTGCTTTCGCCGACGATGATCACGTCGGTGTCCTTGGCAAAGTCGACGACGCGTGTGCCCAGGTGCTTCCAGCCCTCGTAGCGGTCCGATGCTCCGGCGGGCTTGCCCCACAGCTTGACGTGGGCTTTGCCTTCGCGGGTGATCTTGCTTTTGTACATGAACGTGACCTTCTTGATCACGCGCTTGTTGCCCGGCAGGTCGATCTGGCGCGAGCGTTCTTTCTCATCGAAGTTAAGGCGCGTGTCCGGGCTTTCTTTTTCGCCGTTGGCAAACTCAATGACCACATTCCACATCTCAAGGTCGCCGTCGGTCACGCTGATCACGATTGCCACAAAGCGGCCTTCGCTGGCGCCGACATCAATTGTGTCCTTGTCCGCACCATAGTCCACTTTGCGTTCACCCAGGAAGTGCAGTCCGTCTTTGCTGTCGGGGCCCTTGCCTGCGTCGGGCCTGTCTGGCTTGTCGGGCCCGTCACCCTTGGCCGGTTTTCCGAACAGCATGACCGTGGCTTTGCCTTCCTTGCGTTTGCTCTTGTACTTGAAGGTGACATGCTTGATGACGCGTGCTTCGCCGGGCAGGTCCATCTGGCGCGAGCGTTCGTCGTCGCTGAAGTTGGCGCGCACTTCCGGCGAATAGGTTTCATCATTGCCGAACGTGAACTTGATGTCCCACATTTCCAGGTTGCCGTCGTCTACACCAATCATGACGCTGACAAAGCGCCCATCGCGGGCACCCACGTCGATCTTGTCCTTGTCGGCGCCGAAATCGACGACCTTCTGCCCGAGCTTCTCGTAGTCAGGGAACTTCTCTTTCCAGTTCGGCTTGTCGCGTCGCTGTGCGTCAGCAGGTACAAATGCAGCCAGCCCCAGCGCCAAAAGCGCAAGGACACACCACAATCCGGTTTTCATATGGCTCTCCCAATGGCCCCACGTGAGCGTGGGTATGCAACACTCATAGCGGGGGCAAGTTGCGAAGCAATGTTGATGTGACAACTCGACGCAACACTGCGCTTGTGCAGCACTTGCGGCAACGCTAAATTCGCCGCCTGTGTTTCCTCCGGAGAGTGTATGACTCGTGCATCGGTAGTGCTGCTGTTGCTGGTTTCGGCATTCATGCTCAGTTCGTGTGGCCGGGGCAGCCGCCCCGTCAACACGAAGGACGGCGACAACGACCGCGTTGAGCATCTGGGCCAGCGACGCGTTGACTTCAAGGGTGACCACGACACGGTCAACTGCAGCTTGCGCGACGGGACATTTCATGCCGTCCGAATTGAGGTAGAGGGTAGTGAACTGGAGATGTGGGACATCGACGTGTTCTTCATCAACGGCGGCCACCAGGACGTCGACACCCGCGTACACTTTGCCGAAGGCAGCTGGAGCCGGCGCATCGACCTGCGCGGGGGCGCACGCGGCATCGACAAGGTCACCTTCAAATACAAAAGCAAGAAGCCTCGCAGCGGCAAAGCCACCGTGTACTTGTACGGCATTCACTAAACCGCGCACACGCGAACCAGACCGGCCCTCGCGAGCCGGTCTGGTCATTTTCACGATGGGCATCGCGGACATTGGCGGTCCACAAACCCCTATTTGAAGCCACTTTCGAGGCGTTTCACCCCCGACTTGCCCTTGTTTTAAATCGATCTTCCTGTCCTAATGTCCATTGAGTCGAGCCCAGGGAGAGAGCCCATGTTCTACTTCATTCTTTGGATGGCACTGTTCATCGGGTATGGGGCGCTGGTGTACGGGCTGGTCCTCGTACAGGACCGCGAGAACAAACCCCGCAAACAAGCGGACCGGCCCCAGACAGCCCGAGTCACCGCCCACGCGACAGCCTAGCTTGCGCGTTTGCGCGGCTGGATGCGATAGAGACAGCGGCGCTGGCCGCTGAGGATGTGCTCTTGGCGCTCAACATCTGCGCCAAGCACCTGTCGGAACAGCCCAAGCTCACCGATGCACAGGTCCTGGCAGGTCTCGGCCGCGGCGCAGATCGGGCAATGATTCTCAATGAGCAGCCATGAGCCGTCCTGCTCGCGGCTCCACTCTGCCATGTAGCCCTCTTCTTCGCGGATGCTTGCCAATTCAGCCACCTTGGCCTCCAGCCCCCGCTTGCGACCGATACGTCCTTCATAGCGCTGCACCTGGTCTTCCATGCGGCGCGCAATCAGCCTGGACATTCCCTCTACGCCGAACGCCTGGCGCGCGGCGGCCAGTATGCCCACGGCAAGCTCGCCGTGGCTGTCGGGAAAGTGCCCCGCAGTCTCGCGCGTCAGGCACCAGACCCGCGCCGGCCGCCCCACTTTGCGCCGCTCGTCGGTGAACTGCACGTCGCCCGCCTCTTTCAGCGCGTACAGGTGCTGGCGAACCGCCATCGCGGTCACGCCAAGCCGCTTGGCCACCTGGACCGCGGTCTGGGGCCCCTTGGTCTTGAGGTAGAACAGGATTTTCTCTCGCGCCTTGGCGGGCAGTTCGGTCGTCATGGACCTGAATTAAACGCCGAAAACCTGGATTACGCAAGCAGACGCTTGACTTATTATATACAGATTTTTCTTTATAAACAGATCAGGAGTCTCCCATGCCCGGCGTTAAACACCTCGATCACCTGAACCTCAGCGTCCGCAACTTCGCCCAGACCGCCGACTGGTACGGCCGCGTATTCGGCTTTGAGGTTGTCGAAAAGGGCGTCTACCAGGGCCAACCCTGGGGCGTGCTCAAGGGCGGTGATGCCATGCTGTGCGTGTACGAACACGCCGAACTCAAGCATGAACCAGACGCTGACGCACTGGCCAAAGCCGGTTTTCACCGCATTGCCCACTTCGGCTTACGCATTACCGATCGAGCAGCCTGGGAAGCGACGGTCGTGCGTGAACGCCTGACGGTGCACTACGGCGGGGCATACGACTGGCCCCACAGCACAAGCTGGTACATCGACGACCCCACAGGCTACAGCATCGAAGTCGCTCTCTGGACCGACGACACCCCGTCCTTCGGGTAGCGAACGCAAGGCAGTTTGTGCGCTTGTGGCATTGTCCAATTTCGTTTTACCTACAACGTTCTATTGGTGCGTGTTGCGCGCATTACTATATTCCGCACGATGCCGAAGGTTGAACTTGCCCGCCACCTTTACGCCTTCTTCCCCTACCTCGAGGGCAAAGAGCTCAACGTGCAGGCCGAGTCCGCAGCCGACGTCGTAAAGGAAATGGAAAAACTCGCGCCCGGGTTCGCCTTCTACATCTGCGACGAGCGCGGCAGCCTGCGCACGCACGTGAACATGTTCATCGAGGAAAACATGGTCAGTGATCGCAAGAAACTCAGCGACCGCGTAAAGCCCGATTCGAAGGTGTACATACTTCAAGCACTATCCGGGGGTTAGCGCATTGGGCTCGGGACTGCCTTTCCCTATGCCCCACGCACTGAGCCTTGAGCCCGACTTCTGGAGATCACATGTCTGACCGCATCATTCTCGGCACGCGCAAAGGCGCCATCTTCGTCGACAAGGTTGGCGGACGCTGGAAGATCAGCAACGTGGCGCACGCTGGTGTGCCGATCAGCTACGCCGCGCGTGACCCCCGCGACGGCACGATCTGGGCGGCACTCGACCACGGCCATTGGGGCTGCAAACTCTCGCGCTCGCGCGACGGCGGCAAGACGTGGGAAGAAGCGGGGCAGATCAAGTACCCCGAGGGTGCGAAGTACATTGACGGTCACGAGGGCGAGGGTGACGCGAAGAAGCCAAAGCTGAAAGACGCCACGCTGGGCAAAATTTGGTGCCTCGCCTTTGGCGGCGCCGATCAACCGGGTCGCATGTACGCGGGAACGATTCCCGGCGGCTTGTTCGTCAGCAACGACGGCGGCAAGTCATGGAACCTGAACATGCCGCTATGGAACCACGAAAGTCGCGGCGGCGACCTGAGCAAGGGCGCGCCCGGCCAGAGCTTCTGGTTCGGCGGCGGCGCGACCGTGGACGGCGACTCGGCCCCCGGCATTCACTCGGTGGTTGTGGACCCGCGCAACAGCAAGCGCATTCTGGTCGGCGTGAGCTGCGCCGGCGTGCTTGAATCCACCGACGACGGCAAGTCATGGGTCGGCCGCAACAAGGGTCTAAAAGCGACGTTCCTGCCCAATCCGGAAGCCGAGTGGGGCCACGACCCGCACCATTTGAACCTCTGCGCAGCCAACCCCGACCACGTCTGGCAGCAGAACCATTGCGGCGTGTTCTACAGCAACGACGGCAGCAAGACCTGGCGCGAAGTCAGCAAGCCCGCCGACGGCGTGCACTTCGGCTTTCCGGTCGCGGTCGACGAGAATGACGGCCGCCAGGCGTGGCTTGTGCCCGGCAAGTCTGATGCCGAGCGCACAACGATCGACAACGCTCTCTTCGTTGCGCACACCAGGGATGGCGGGCAAAGCTGGCAGCACCAGCGCGAAGGCCTGCCCCAGCAGCGCGCGCACGACGTGGTCTACCGTCATGCCTTCGACAAAGCCGGCGACAGCCTCGCCTTCGGCAGCACAACCGGCAACGTGTACGTAACCGACAACCGGGGCGCAGCCTGGCAAACGCTAAGCAACACGCTGCCACCCGTGTACTCTGTGAGGTTCGGCAGCACTGAAGTGATCAGCCCCAGGAAGGCCGGTCCAGCAAGCCAAGCGCACACTGGCAGTCCCGCGAAAGCACCGAACAAGAAGAAGACCGCAAAATCCGGAAACAAGAGCCCGAAGCGCAAGCGACAGGTAACGGCATCAAAAAAGAAAGCCGCGCCGAAGAAAGCTAAGCCCAGCCTGGGCCGGAGGGCCGGGGGCAGCAAGAAGAAAGCCACCAAGGCGAAGAAGGCAGCAAGAAAGCCGGTGAGGAAAGCAGCAAAGAAGCCGGCACAAAAAGCCCCAAAGAAGGCAAACAAGAAGCGCTAACCGTTTGACCGCCAAAGCGCCAGTTCAAACGAACAAGGGACCAAGCATGACGGACAAGCTCATCCTCGGCACGCGCAAAGGGACCTTCATCCTCGAGAACCGCGACCGCCGCTGGCACCAGGTTTCTCACAGCCACAAGGGCACTAACGTTGCCTACGCCGCATATGACCCGCGCACCAACACGTACTGGGCGGCGCTGGACCACGGGCACTGGGGCAGCAAGCTTTCGCGCAGCACTGATGGCGGCCAAACATGGGCCGATGCCGGGCAGATCAAGTATCCCGAGGGCGCCAAGTACATCGACGCCCCCTTCACCGAGCCCGGCCCCGACGGCCCCGCCATCCGCGACGCGCGCCTGTTGAAGCTGTGGGTGCTGCAGTTCGGCCACACAAGCCAGCCCGGCCGCATCTATTGCGGCACGATTCCCGGCGGCTTGTTCGTCAGCAACGACAACGGCGAGACCTGGGAATTGAACCGACCCCTCTGGAACGATGACTCGCGCGGCGGCGACCTGTTCACGACAAGCGGCAAGGGCAAAAAGCAGCTCTGGTTCGGCACGCCAGCCAGCGCCAGCGCGGGCGAGTTCGCCGCGGGCATTCACAGCATCGCAATCAACCCGGCTGACCCGCGCCACTACATGATTGCCGTATCATGCGCCGGCGTAGTCGAAACGCGCGATGATGGGCAGACCTGGGCGCCGCGCAACAAGGGCTTGACCAACGACTACCTGCCGGACAAAGCTCCCGTGTGGGGCTTTGACGTGCACTTCATGGACTGGTGCAAGAGCGACCCGCGCCACGTGTGGCACCAGAACCACGGCGGCGTCTACTACAGCGACAACGGCGCCGAAAGCTGGAAGCGCGTCGACAACAAGGACAAGGGCATTCATTTCGGCTGGCCCATCGCTGTGGACGAACGCCACGGAGCCACCGCCTGGGTCGTGCCGCAGGGCGGCGACCAGAGCCGCATGGCGATCGGCGGCGGGTTGTTCGTTGGCCGCACGCAAGACGGCGGCAACACGTGGGAACAGTTGCGCGAAGGACTGCCGCAGGAGTGGTGCTTCGACACGATCTACCGCCACGGGCTGCACAACAGCGGCGATCGGTTGGCCTTCGGCAGTACCAACGGCAACCTGTACGTCAGCAACAACCGCGGCGATAGCTGGATGACCGTTGGCAACAACTTCCCGCCCATCCACAGCGTGCGATTCGCATGATGCAGCCACTCCCGAGCGCAGGCTCGGGAGTGACCACTCTTGACGCGTCACTTCAACGCCGGAGCCTCGAACTTACGATCGGGGCTCTCTGCGCTTTCTGGGTTTGGCTGCCAGGTATTGCGGCGGCCAGTATTGCTGCTCGTGGCCGTAGTCGGCGGCTGCGTGCAGTGTGGTGTACGGGTCGGCCAAGTGCGGCCTGGCCATGGCCACCAGGTCGGCGCGGCCGCTCAGCAACAGCGTGTTGGCCTGGTCGATTGTCTGCACGTTGCCCACGGTCATGGTCGCGATGCCGACTTCGTTGCGGATCTGGTCGCTGAACGGCGCCTGGAACATGCGCCCGTACACCGGCTCCTGGTCGCTCACCACCTGGCCAGCCGACACGTCCAGCAAGTCCAGCCCGTGGTCTTTGAACATGCGGCCGATCTCGACGCGGTCTGCGTCACTCAACCCGTCGGGTCGCCACTCGGTCGCCGAGATGCGCACGCTGACCGGCTTGTCCTCTGGCCAGGCCGCGCGCACGGCGTCAAAGACCTCGAGCGGGTAGCGCATGCGCGCTTCCAGGCTGCCGCCATAGCCGTCGGTGCGCTTGTTGGTGACCGGCGAAATGAAGGTGCTGAGCAGATACCCGTGTGCCATGTGAACTTCGACCATGTCGAAACCGGCTTGCAGGGCGCGCACCGCGGCGTCAGCGTGCTGCTCACGCACGGCGTCCATCTCGGCGCGAGTCATCTCGCGCGGCACGGGCCAGCCTTCTGCATAAGCAATCGGCGACGGCGCCACCAGCGGCCAAGCGCCTTCCTCTGGCTTGAGCGGTGTATCACCGTGCCACGGCAGGCGGCAGCTGCCTTTGCGGCCCGCATGGCCGATCTGCAGGCAGGTGCGCGCCATGGATGAACCGTGGATGAAACTGTTGATGTCGCGCCATGCCAACACGTGCTCGGGCCCGTAGATGCCCGTGCAACCCTTGGTAATGCGGCCGGCAGGCGTGGCATACGTTTCTTCGGTAAAGATCAAGCCGGCGCCCCCGATGGCCCGCGACCCAAGGTGCACCAGGTGCCAGCGGTTGGGCATGCCGTCGTCGTTGCACGAATACTGCGCCATCGGGCTGACCACGATCCGGTTGGCCAGCGTCATGCCACGCAACTGAAACGGCTGAAAAGCAGGCGGCACAGCGGCTCCCGGCTGACTCGTGCCTGCTGCGCGAACGTCGGCATCCGTGCCGCGCGCGTACTCGGGCACGGGCACCGCCGCATCTCTGTGCGGGTTCTGGTCGGCGAACCAATTGGTTGCGCGCTGCACAAACTCCGGGTCGCGTAGCTTGAGGTTGTCGAACGTGATGCGTTTGCTGCGCGTGAGCTGGTTGAACGTGAACTGGATTGGCGGCTGTGTCCTGAAGTACCGGGCGACGTTTTCGTACCACTCCAGGCTGGTCTGCGCGGTCTTTTGAAGGCGCGCAGACTCATCCCAGCGGCGTGACTGATACTCGCGCAGCACACCGTTGACCGGCTTCCCGGGCAGGTCGGCGAATGCTCTTGCCAGCTCGATCGCGTCTTCCATCGCCAGCTTGGTGCCGCTGCCGATACTGAAGTGCGCGGTGTGCGCGGCATCGCCCAGCAGCACAATGTTTTCGTGCACCCAAGTCGCATTGCGAATCGTGGGGAACGTGCGCCACACGCTCTTGTTGCCCAGCAACTTGTGTCCGTGCAGGTACTTGCGGAACAGGTTCTCGCAGTAGGCGATGGTCTGGGTTTCGTCGGCTTGGTCCAGCCCGGCGCGCTTCCATGTCTCTTCACGGCACTCGACAATGAACGTGCTGGTGTTCGCGTCGAACGGATAGGCATGCACGGTGAACAACCCGTGCTCGTTTTCCTCATAGATGAAAGTGAACGCGGGCAGTCGAAAGTCCGCGCCCAGCCACGAAAACTTGCACTTGCGCCAATCGATTTCCGGCTTGAAACGCGCTTTCAGGTGGTCGCGCACCCACGAGTTTACGCCGTCGGCGCCGAGAATCAGGTCGGCGTTGGCGTAGGGCTGAAGCGACTTCACTTCCGTGTCAAAGACCAGCTTGACACCAAGTTCTTCGCAGCGTTCCTGAAAGATGTTCAGCAGGCGCTTGCGGCTCATGCCCGCAAAACCATGGCCCGTGCTGCGTATGCGCTCGCCGTGGATGTAGGTATCAATGTCTGGCCAGTACGCGAACTCTCGGGTGATGCGGTCGAAGGTAGGCTTATCGGCGACTTCAAAGCCACCCAGCGTCTCGTCAGAAAAGACCACGCCCCAGCCGAACGTGTCATAGGGCCGGTTGCGCTCGACGACGGTGATGTCGTGGGCAGGGTCCTGCTTCTTCATCAGGATCGAGAAGTAGAGCCCCGCAGGCCCGCCGCCAATGCTCACAATCTTCATGGCGGCAATCTAGCGATTCGCCGGCAAACTCAAATGACCAAGGGCGCGCCGGCACATTCGGCACGCCCCCTGTTTCGCACTGACTAGCTGGCCAGTTGGCTGGCTTGCCAGCAGTAGCCTGGCGAAGGCTGGAGCCACCTGTCGGATTTGAACCGACGACCTATGCTTTACGAAAGCATTGCTCTACCGCTGAGCTAAGGTGGCTTGCGCCTGCAACGCCGCGCGCGAATGGTCTAACGAACACCAATCAACGTCAATGGGGTGGGCGCCGCCCGCGGGCTACGCCAGCGGCAACGTCAGGACAAAGCAGCAGCCATCCTGCACGCCGGTATCCAGGGACAAGTCGCCGCCCATCGCCCTGGCCAGCCTGCGGCTCAATGCCAGTCCCAAACCCACGCCGGGGGCGCTGTTGGCGGCCTGCTGGGCCGATTTGCGGAAGGGCTGAAACAACTTGGCCGCCTCGCTCTTGCTGATGCCGGGGCCGTGGTCGCGGACACTGATGCGTGCCCTGTTGCCCACGCTGCATGTAATCTCAATGCGCCGCTCGCCGCCGGTTGCATATTTGCACGCGTTGTCGACCAGGTTGAACATGATCTGCTCAACCGCACCGGGGTCGGCCAGCACAGCCGCCTGCGGGCAGGCCGCGATATCGAGCTGCATGCCCGCCTGATGTGCGCGCTGCGACATGCGCTCGGTGCTGCGCTCCAGCAGGCGCGACAGCGCGACTTCCTCAATCCGGTCTTCTTTGCGGCCGCGCTCTAGCTTGGCGTAGGCGAGCACGTTTTCGACCAGGTGCCCCAGCCGCAGCGCCTCGTTGTGCAGTGTGTTGTAGTACTCGTTGCGCGCCGCTTCGTTCGGTACACGGCCGCTTTGCAGCATCTCGGTGTACATGCGAAACGTGGTCAGCGGGGTACGCAGCTCATGCGTGACAGCGCTGACGAACTCCTCGCGCCGCGCTGACAGCGCCAACGTGCGCCGCAGCGTAAACGCCAGCGAAAGCGCGACAAACACCAGGCAGCCCCACGCCACATACAGCGTGACGCGAAGCGGCGAGATGCCGGCCTGTGGCGCCGCAATCGGCATCTCTCCCGGCAGCACCTCAATCGGCAGCGCTGCCAGCCGCTGCACCGAAGCACTCTCCACGCCCGTTGCGCCCAACGGCGCTGGCCGGAACGTCGCGTTGGGCATCAGGTCGCGGCTCGCGCTGTTCAATGTTCCGCGAATCACCTCCCAATCCAGCACGCAGCCTTGCACGTACTCGCTGCCATCAAGGCTGATGCGCCGCGCGAGCACCAGCGTTTCGCCCATCCACAGCGCAGACATCGGCCCTTCGCGGATATCCACCGGCGGCGGGCCGTCGCCGCCATATCCGATCTGCTGCTTGGCGTCGTTTTGTTCTTCCTCTTTGCGTTTGCTGGCGGCCTTCTTGTTCGCTTCAGAGCGCTTCTGGTACTCCGCCTGGTTCTGCGTGTTGCGTGAGGCCCAGCTGTCATCGGCATAGACCATGTCGGCTGCGATGCTCTGGCGCGGGTCAGCCTTGCGGCTGGGAAGCTGTGCCAGCATGGCTTCGCGCGTGACACGTTCGCGCACATGCGCCAGCCGGGCTTGCGCTGCGCGGATGTCTTCCGGAGAAAGCAGCTTGCGCAGGGCCAGACGCTGCTTTTCGCCTTCCGGCGCCTGCGGCGAGGTCAACTCGCCGCTAGGCTCATACTGGAAGTGAACCTGCACCGCGCCACCTTCAAGTCGCAACAGCGGCGAGGGCAGCAGCGGTTCATCCGGCTGGACCTCGCCGAACATGCGGGTGTAGGCGCCCTCGGCCGGGTAGAACGCCGAGTAGTGAAAGTAGGGCCGCGCGGCTTCATCGGTGATGATGGGCGTCAGTTCGCTTTCCAGCTGCCACAGCGCGTTGCGCACGCTTTGCTCGGACAGCGCGCGCTGGTTGGCTTCGGCGTGGCTATGCTCAAGGTCAGCCAGCAGCAGGCTGGCCCAGACCATCACCCCCGCCGCAACCGCGACGCCGAAGGCAAAGACAGCCCAGACCATGCCGCCCTTCATGGCGCCCCCGCCAGCATGTAGCCCTTGCCGCGAACGGTCAGAAGAATCGTGGGCGCGTCGCCGCTGTCGCGCAGTTTTTCGCGCAGCCGCGCCACGTGCATGTCGATCGTACGCGTGCTCAGGCCGCGCGGGTCAATGCGCCACACGCGCTGCAGAATCTCGTCGCGGGTGATCACGCGGCCCGGGTTCACGACCAGATAGCGCAGCAACTCACGTTCGCGCTCAGACAACTCGACGCGGTCGCCGTCGGTGTAGCGAATTTCGCAGCGCGCAAGGTCAGCCACGCCGCCCGCAAACTCAAACGTGTCCACATCCGCGGGGCGCTCAGGGCTGCGGCGGATTACGGCTTCCACTCGGGCACTGAGCTCCGCGACGCTGAACGGCTTGACGACGTAGTCATCGGCGCCAAGTCGCAGGCCGGCCACGCGGTCTTTCTCGGCGCCCATGGCGGTCATAATGATCACGGGCAATGTGGGCCGCACACGGCGGATTTCCTTGAGGATCTCCAGCCCCGTGATCTTGGGCAGCGCCAGGTCCAGCAGTACCAGATCGCAATCCACCTGCAAAGCGTTGCGCAGGCCGGTCTCGCCGTCGCCGGCTTCGAAAATACTGTAACCATCGAAGGTCAGGCAATCGACCACCCCGCGCCGGATGGCTGCGTCGTCTTCAATGACAAGAATCGTGCGTTGGTTGTTCATGGGCATGCATTGTAGGGGCGCAGCGCGCTGCGCCCCTACTGAAAATCGACTCGCGTACGGGCTTGCCACTTAGCCCTCGTTCTTGAAACCACGCTTGCCGGCCTGCTCGCGAATCGCCTTGATCATTGCCGCATCGAGCGACTCTTCGCCGCTCTCGGCCAGTTCAAGCCGCTTTGCGACCACGAACTTGTTGCGGTCGGCCTCGAGCTTGTTGAGCTTTTCCTTGATCTCGGCGCGCTCTTTGCGCTTTTCGTCGATGTACTTGGCCAGTTCTTCCTTGCTGAGTTTGCGCAGCGCCTCAGGCAGGTCTTCGGCCTTTATGTCCTCGAGCTTCACCTTCTTCTCGTCGATCGCGTCGATCAGGTCCCAGGCGGCGTTGCGGTACTGGCTGTTCTTCTTGGCGAGTGCCCGGTTGACGTCGGCACCCTGGCCCGCATCGTTGGCATTGGAGTCCTGCGCTTCCTGGCGCTTGGCGCCTTCTTCGCCATCCTTGCCGTAGTGGATGTAGGTGTCGTTCAGCTTCTTGCCCAGCTCGATAATTTCGTTGTCCTGCGGCGCCTCGACGTGTGCGACCTTCGTGTTGTGGTCGATCGACATGTAGCTGCCGTCTGCCAACTGCGCGCCCTCAAGCCATTTGCCGTCGATGCCTTCCTGGTGGCTGCCGCAGTGGATGGTGTTGACGATGATGCCCTTCGTGATTGCAGCCTTGCACGCGTCTTTGAATTCCACGGGCCCCTGTGTGAATGGCTCGTTGCCGGCGATGAAGATGGCTTTGTAGTCGGTCTCGTGCTCGCTCCACTTCAAGCCCTCGACCGCGGACTTGATCACCTGGCCGCAGTGTTCACTGCCGCCATTGGTCGAGAGCTTGAACAGCTCTTCGCTGATTTTGTCGAGGTCGGTGCTGAAGCCGACAATCTGACGCAGGTAGCCCTCGGAATCCTGCAATCCGCTGTTGCCGTACTCGTACAGCGAAACCTCGAACTCGGGCGTGACGCCTTTCTGCGTGACGAAAGCGAACTCGTTGACAATCTTCCAGATCTGCGTGCGCGCCTGGTCAATCAGCCCGCTCATGCTGCCGCTGGTGTCGAGCAGGATCGCAAGCTGGATTTTCGGCGGTGTGTCGCCCTTCAGTTGCGGCGTTTCTTTGTCGGCGGGCTTTTCCGTGCCGCCCACCTTTCCGTCCGCCGATGGCTTTTCGTCTTTGCAGCACTCCGCCGACTTCTTGATTGCCAGATACTCCTCATACGTCATGCAGGCTTGCACGTTGTTGATCATCGCGGCACTGAAGAAGCTTGCGACAGCCGCCGCGCAGATGGTTTTCATGAACAGGTTCATCGGGTTCTCCTCTTTCTATTGGATGCTGTGGTGATGGTGGCGGTTCCGGTTGACTAGGGCTGGATCAGGATGACTGTGCCGTCCACTTCGATGATGATTTCACCCTCGATGGCGGCTGTGCCTTCGCGGCCAAGCTCGGTGAGACGCTCAATCAGTTTCACGTACTCGTCAGACCCCAGCTTGATGGTCTTGTCGGGCCTCAACTCAGTCTTCTCGACGAGGCGGGTGTCGACCCAGCGGGCACCCTTCTTGAAGTACGCGCGGTCATTCATCTGCTGCACGACGCCGACGCTTACGCGGTTGAGCTTGTCGTCGTAATACTCGTTGCGCTTGTTTTCTTTGCTTGCGCGCTTCATGTCGGCGGCGTTGTTGCTCTGGCTCCAGCCGCCGTTGCCGCTGCGCTGCTGCTGGCCGCGGCGTTGCAGGTTGCTCCAAGCCTCGTTCTGGACCTCGGACTTGCGGCTCAAGTCCGTGCCCTCCAGCGCAAGAAACGCGGTGTACTCGGTGAGAATGCCGAACTCGGTGCTCAACCGGACGATTTCATCGACTACCTCATTGAACCTGGGGTCGATCTTGTCGGGGGTGCTGGTGTCCGCGCCGGCCATGCGAATGCCGTCAATCAGTTGCGCAACGCGACGGCTTGCCCACAGGCGCGGCACGAAGGCGTTCTTCGTGGTGGCGTTGTCGAGGCTGAACGTGAAGTCGAATGTGCGTTCCTTGCCCAGGTAGTTGCCGCGCAGCGTAAACGTTACCGGCGCGTCGCCCGTGTAGCGGCCGATCAGCACAAGCTGGTCACCCTCGAACAGGTCGGGCAGCAGGCCCGGCATGTGCTCAAGCACGCGCACTCCGCCGCTGCTGTCGCGGGGCAGGTCAACGATCGGGTCGGCCAGCACCGGGCCCTTGAGGCGGCGGGCGATGTCGCCGACCTTGACCTCAACGTTCTCTCCGGGCGCGACAAAGGTCGGCGCGGCGCGGGTCACGTCGCTCAGTGCTTCCAGCAGCGGGGCGTTCACATCGGTGCCCACGCCCACACTGAAAATGCGGCGTTTGTGCGCGTTGTGCTGCGCGGCCAGTTCGCGGATCGTCTTTTCCTGTGTGTTGCCGATCGTGGGCAAGCCGTCGGTAATGAACAGCACCATCGGCAGTGTGCCCTCGATCGGTACAGGGCGCAGCGCCTCAACCAGCGCATCGTGGATGTTGGTGCCGCCGTTGGGCCTGAGCGCGGCAAGAAACTCCGCCGCGGACTTTTCGGTGTCCTTGCTGCGAAGCTGCGGCTTGGCGAACAGCGTGTCGATCGCGTTGCTGAAGGTGACCACATTGAAGGCCTCGCCGTCGCGCAGACTGGCGACTACCTGCAGTACGCTTTCTTTGGCCTGCTCCCACTTTTCGCCGCGCATGCTGCCGCTGCGGTCGAGCACAATCGTGACTTCGCGTCGAATCGCATTCTCCGCGTCCGGCGCATTGGCCGGCACTCCCGCCACCATCAAGAAATAGCCGCCACCCTGCGCGGGGTCGGGGTAGGCGAACAGGCTGGCCGTAACGCCGTCGCCGAGCAGCCAGCTGATATGAAACGCGCCCGGGTCGCGCTGCGAGGCGTCGGCCACCTTGGCGCTGAGCGCCGATTCGCCGTGGCGCGTGACCTCCAGTGTGTGGCTGGGGGAGTACACGGTGCTGATTGCCCGTGTGCTGTGCAGGTTCACGCTGATGTTCCAGGGCAGCTCGTAGCTCAGCGCCTCGGTGCGGGGCAGCACGTAATCGACGCGGCTTGCATTGGCGTCGCATACGTGTTCGTAAGTAAAGCGAATCGCCTGGTTGCCGCCCGGCTCAACCGGAAACACGCTGGTGCGCACCACGTTAAGCCCCGCGAATTGCATCAGTGCAGGGTCTTTGTAGCGCCGAACGATTTCGTTGTAGATGCGGCGCGCCTCGACAATCGGCAGCAGTGTCGCGCTGGGCTCTGCCCCAATGCCATCAAAGTCGAACTTGCTGATCACGCAACCAGCGGGCACGGGCAGCAGCATCTCGGCTTCGGCCATGCGCGCGCCGGGGTTGTGCAGCTTGATTTCGTAGGTGGTCGTAGCGGCTTGGTCGACAATCTTGACGTGCACGGTCACGCCGGTGACCTGCACGCCCTGCTGACCTGCGGCAAAAGTGCGCGATTGCGGGACGATCACGTTGGCCGAAAGAGCGCGACGCTCAAGGGTATCCGGCTGGCGCTGGGCAAGCAGCGCAGGCGCGAGCAGCGCGCCCAGGGCCAGCAAGGGGAAGAGGTGTTTCAGGCAAGTCATCATGGCCTCCAGTCGGCGCACGGTTGCGCCTGCACTAGAGTACGGCCTGAAGGCCCCTGTCTTTGTAACAGGCGGGTAAAAGCCCCTATGCCGTGATGACCACCTTGCCGAAAGGCCCACTGGCAAGTGCTTTCCAAGCCGCTGTCGCGTCCGAAAACTCGTGCCTGGAATCGATGACGGGCAGTATGCCTGCGCGTACAATCACCGTTGCCGCCTCCAGCAGCTCGATGCGACTGCCGACGAAGATGCCGCGCAGGCTGGCGGCTTTGTACACGAGCGGCTGAATGTTCACGTTGTCGGAGACGCCGGTCAGGCGCCCGACCAGGCTGATGCGGCCAGCCGGAGCCAGCGCATTGAGACTGCGCTGAAACGTCTTTGCGCCTCCGGTTTCGACAATCCAGTCTGCGCCGCGGCCCTGGGTCAGGCGCACGACCTCGCGGTCCCAGTCGGGGTGTGTGATGTAGTTGACTCCGGCATCGGCGCCCAGTGCCTTTGCGCGCGCGAGTTTTTCGTCGCTGCTGCTGGTGACAATCACGCGATTGCCGAACGACTTGGCGATCTGCAACGCGAACAGGCTCACGCCACCCGTGCCCAGCACAAGCAGCGTACGGCCGGCAGGCAGGTCCTTGACGGCGTTCCATGCCGTCAGCCCTGCCACGGGCAGCGTGGCCGCGGCCTCGCTTGATAAGCCGTCGGGCACGTCTGCCACGCCCTGTTCTGACAAACACACATACTCGCTGAGCACGCCGGGCAATCCAAAGCCGAGGTCTGTGCCGTACACGCCGGCATGCAACGGCCCGGCCAGCCAGCCCTGAAAGAACGTGCTGCACACTCGCTGGCCGGGCTTGTAGAGGCGGGCATTCGCGCCCAGTGCGACGATTTCGCCGGCACCGTCGGATAGCGGCACCAGCGGCATGTGTTTGGGTTGGCCGTACTCGCCGCGCAGGATCATCAGGTCGCGGTAGTTCAGCGACCACGCTTGCATCCGCACCAGCACTTCGCCTGGGCTCGGCGACGGTGTGGGTACGTCCTCGATCTCGAGTTTGTGTTCTGCGCCGAATTGCGTGATGAGCCAGCGTTTCATGCGGCCAGTCTACGGTCGTGCCCGCCCCGGTGAAGGATGCTCTTGCGTTCCGAGTTCTGGCAGGCCGTGTAAGAGTCGAACTCACCCGACTGGTTTTGGAAACCGGTCTGGCCCCGGGCCCCGGCCTGTGGTTCGCGGGGAACGATTCAAACGTTCATTTCCGGGTCCAGAGCCCGGCGTCCTATCCGTTGGACGACCCGCGAGTGCAGGGGTGCCGCACGCGGCACCCCTACTTTGCCTCTACCTGCTCCTGCGCGGGGCCGAGGAACGGCGCCCACGCCGGCTGTGACGTTACGCCGCGCAGCAGCAGTGTCTCGCGCGTCGGCTGCTGCGGCGTTGCCTGCAGGTGCATCTCGGCCTCGCGCGGCGTGCGGTCTGCCTTGCGATGATTGCAGCGCGCGCACGCCAGCACGCAGTTGCCCCACGTAGTCACACCGCCGCGCGACACCGGCACCACGTGGTCCAGCGTCATGTCGCGCTTGTGCACGACCGCGTCGCAGTACTGGCAGCGGCCGTTGTCGCGCTCGTAAACGCCGCGGCGCGAGAACGGCACGCCGGCGTTTGGATAGCCGGCGAACTTGGCCAGTGTAATCACCTGCGGAATGCGCACCTGCATGGCAGCCGTGCGGATGTAATCCGCCTCAATCACATGTGCGTCCGCCGGCACGGCACGCTCGGTCAGCCACTGCTCCCAGGTGAACATCTGGTAGGTCTGGGGACATACGATGCGCGCGCGGCCGCGCGACACCAGCACCAGTGCGCGGCGCAGTACTAGCGTGGTGAGCGGCTGCCAGACCCGGTTGAGGGTCAGTACGCGCTCAAGCTCAATGCGGGTCATGGCGTCTCCTCTCTGGTACTGGTGGTTGGTGGCGGCGGAGGGAGTTGAACCCTCGAGCCCGGGATTATGAATCCCGGCTGCGCACCGGCGCGCGCCGCGAAAAGTTGGTCCGCCCGGTGGGGATTGCACCCACATCTCCGCGGGTAAGAACCGCGTGCTCTGGCGTTGAGCTACAGGCGAATGGAGCCGCCGGCGGGAGTTCAACCCGCGCCGCGCCGCTACGAGGGGCGCATCCTGGCGTTAGACGACAGCGGCCTGGTTCCCGGTGGGTGAATCGAACACCCGTCACTTGTTTGTAAGACAAGGGCCCTGCCATTGGACGAACCGGGAGAATCTGGTCGCGGAGGTGGGATTCGAACCCACGGTCTCTTGCTCCCGGGGCAAGCGTCCGGCCTCTGGACTACTCCGCGAAAGTCCGCGCCGGAAGACGCGGGAGCCCGCAGCTTCCGCAGCGGGGTTTCAGTAATGGTGAGCGTACGGGGAATCGAACCCCGACCTTCTGATTGAGAATCAGAGATCCTGGCCGTTAGACGATACGCCCGATATTGGCGACCCCACGGGGAGTTGAACCCCGATCTCCCGATAGACAATCGGGCATCGTAGCCGTTGGACCATGGGGCCCCAGCGCAGGCGCCTCGCCCGCGCCACACATTGGTAGAGACACGTGGAGTCGAACCACGATCGGTCGATTATCAATCGACTGCTCTGCCCTTGAGCTATGCCTCTGAATTGGCTGGCTCGGCAGGATTCGAACCTGCATCACAAGCTCCGCAAGCTTGCGTCCTCTCCCTTAGACGACGAGCCAAAGTTTGGTGGACCGGCTGGGAGTTCAACCCAGTCTGCGTGCTTGCAAGGCACGCGTGCTCGCGTTGACACTACCGGCCCTGGGTATTGTGTCCGCCTTGGCCGGGGCTTCGGCGGACAGTTGCCGCGCCTTTGCGCAGCAACTGGAGCCCCCGGGCGGAATCGAACCGACCGTCCCCTGACTGGCAATCAGGAATTCTGCCACTGAACCACGAGGGCTTTGCATTTCGACGCAGTTGTCAAAGAAGTGGTGTGCCGGCGTGGACTTGAACCACGATCTCCGCGGCTTCAACGCGGCGCTCTACCGTTGAGCCACCGGCACATGGGTGCGGGCGCGGGCTCGAACCGCCCCTTCGCTTTCACAGAGCGACATGCATCCACTACACCAACCCGCACACAACGAAGCGGGGACCCGTCACCGGGTCCCCGCTTGTGGCGCACACGCGCCCTCAAAGCGTCGGACCCCCTGGGCCATGACCGCGCAGTGCCCGCTCAAAGCGGGGCGCGAAATCTCGGATGGCTTTTGAATGCGACACGATCATCTCCTTGCACGCGAGCTTACCCCGCGCATCTTGACGTGTCAATACTTTTCTTGACGCGTCAATACTGTAACGCCTGCAGGTTGCCGCCAGTTTCACTTTTCTTTCGGCGCCACAGTCACGCGCCATGCGCCCTGGTGCTCCGCCACATCGATCTCAACATCCACAAAACGGCGGATCGTCGCAATGTTCGTCGTCGTATGCAGCGTGGGCTTCAGCGTCGTGAAGCTGCCGCCGGCGCCCAGCGCCATGGGCAGCAGCAACTGGTCCGCCAGGTGCTCACCCACGGGCGCCTCTGACTTCAGGTACGCCTTCATTTCGCGCACAGCCTCTTTGGCTACGGTCTCTGCCGCTTTGCCGCGCTTCCCGAAAGCTGTGACGACCTCGGTGACATGCTCGCCACGTGCAAACACGCACAGCGCGTTTCCGGGGCCCAAGCCGCGCGGGCGTTCCTGGCGCAGATCGCTGACATTCAATGCGCGCCCGATGATGCCGAGTTCGCGCTCGCCTACATTCTCCGGCAGGTTGGCCACATACGCCACAGCCGCCAGGGCCACCACACCGCGCTCGTGCAGCTTCAGCCGCTCGCGCACTTTCCACGGCTGGATCTGCGCGTGAATTTCGCCGCCACCGGCTGGGAAGAACCCCAGCCGCTCAGCCCGCAACTCGACCTGCATGCTTGCACGCGCAACCACCGGCAAGAACGTGTGCTGCAGAAAGTCCAGCGGCGGCGCCCAGGCGTTGTGCGTGCCGCCCTCGACGCTGACGTGGCTCTCGCTGTCAGCATGCAGCAGCGGGTACAGCACCGTCTGCAGCACCAGAGATGCACTGCCAGCCGAGCCGACACTGAAACGGTACTTGCCGGGGTAGATGCCTTGCGGCGCGAACGCCAGGTCGCCACTGCCGATCTCGTCGCCGGTGACGTCGGCGTTGCTGACCTGCTGCGCCGCGCGCGCACACGCCAAATGCTGCTTACCAAGCCCCGGCTTGTCGCGGCCGGCACGGATGTTGAACAGGCGAAACGGCCGGCCGGTGACGATCGAAAGCGCGAGCGAGGTGCGAAGCACCTGCCCGCCGCCTTCGCCCTCGCTGCCGTCAATCTCGATCACTTCAACCCTTCACGCACACGACCTGCTTCAGCGTGTGCAGAATCTCGACCAGGTCGCTCTGGGCCTCCATCACCGCGTCGATGTCCTTGTATGCAGCCGGCGTCTCGTCGATCACGTCCTTGTCCTTGCGGCACTCCACGCCCGCCGTGGCCTCCACGTGGTCCTGCACGCTGAAGCGCTTGCGCGCCTCGTTGCGGCTCATGATGCGGCCCGCGCCGTGGCTGCACGAATGAAAGCTCTCCTCGCAACCCTTGCCGCACACGATGTAGCTGCGGGCACCCATGCTGCCGGGAATGATGCCGAACTCACCCTTGCGGGCGCTGACGGCGCCCTTGCGGGTCACGAACACGTGCTCGCCGTAATGCTCCTCGCGCTGGACGTAGTTGTGGTGGCAGTTCACGGCCATCAGCGCGGAGTTAAACTCGGGCACCAGGCCCGTAATCGCCACGGCGTTGATCACCGCGCGCATCATGCACTCGCGGTTGATGCGCGCGTACTCCTGCGCCCAGTGCACGGCTTCGACGTAATCGTCAAAGTGCTCGGTGCCTTCATCGAGATAGGCGAGGTTTTCGTCGGGCAGATTCTTCATGTGCTGGCGCATGTCGTTCTTCGCAAGCTGGATGAAGTACGTGCCGATGCGGTTGCCCACGCCGCGCGAGCCGCTGTGCAGCATGAACCACACGTGGCCCGCCTCGTCCAGGCAGACCTCGATGAAATGGTTGCCCGTGCCAAGCGTTCCAAGCTGGCCCGCGGGGTGGGTGTTGCGCGCAAGCTTGGGGTACTTGTCGGTGATTGCCTTGTAGCCCGCCTCCAGGGCCGTGTACGCCGCCGCCACTTGTTCGGGCGGGTCGTTCCAGGCACCGCGATCGTTGCGGCCGCCACGATCGGTGCGGCCGTGCGGCACGGCGCGCTCAATCGCGCCGCGAATCGGCAGCAGGTTGTCGGGCAGGTGCTCGGCCTTCAGGGTCGTCTTCACGGCGCACATGCCGCAGCCGATGTCCACGCCGACGGCGGCCGGGATGATCGCCTTGAGCGTTGGTACGACGCTGCCAACGGTCGCGCCCAGACCCCAGTGCACGTCGGGCATGGCGGCCACCCACTTGTGGATGATCGGCAGCCTGGCCGTGTTGATCAGCTGCTGTTCGGCGTTGGCGTCGAAATGAACACCCTCAATCCACGCCTTGATCGGCTTGGCACCCTTGTGAGTAATCATCTTGTACGGCATTTGCGTCCTCGGTCAGTACTGTACCGGAACGCAGTCAGGTTGCACGGTGGTTCAGGCCGCCAGTTCATTCAGCAGCCGGCGCCACGACTCTTGCTCTCGCGACGGATCCACGAGCGGGCGCCTCGCGTCGCAACGCGCCTTCAACTCTGCGTAGAATGAGGCATCTGTGGACGCGCGCTGCAACAGGCTCGCCAGGGCCTTCGTGTCACCCACGTCGAACAGGCCGGGATAGTTCTCGTCCATGATGCCGAGCGCCGCGCCCATGCGGCTGAGCAGCACCGGCGTGCCGCAAGCGATAGCCTCGGTCAGTACGTTTGCACCGCCTTCCATGATCGACGTCAGTACCATCAGGTGCGACGAGGCCAGGACATTCAGCGTTTCTTCGCGTGTAACTTCGCCGCGCCACATGTAGCGAGGGTTGGTGCGCATCTCGTGCTCGGCGCGGGCGCGCATCTCGGGGTCCAGCGCGCTGCCCAATTGGACTAGGCGAACGCGCGAATCGGCAGGCAACAGGCGCAGCGCTTCGGCTGCACGAAACGGGTCCTTCACCTCTCGCAGGTGCCCGATCACGCACGCCCGGAAGTGATCTGAGGGTCGTGACGGCGCGTCGGCTGGCGCAACGGCCGACTGGTAAATCACATGGGCGCGCGCGCGGTGCTCGGGCGCCAGTTGTGTAAGCGCGTGCGGTTGCAGCACGACAAATCGATCGGCGAGCCGCACCGACAACTGCGCCTCTTCGTCCGTTTGCAGATCGCGGTAGATGTCGGTGCCGGTAAGGGCCAGCACGATGGGCCGGTTGGGAAACTCGGCCTTGAACCTCAGGATCTCGGGATGGCTGTGCTTTGCGTGCAGCGCGACCAGCACATCGGCGTCGTGGTCGACAAGCGTGTGTCCCAGTTGCCCGAATATGTCGGCCCAGCGGTCGGCCGTGATGCCGTTGCCGCGGCGCGTGTGGCTGAACGGCGTGTGCAGCTGAATCTTCAAAGCGCGCATGTACGAAACCCGGCCAGAATGTCGTTGCGATGCGGCGTATAGAAGTTGCGCCAGGTGTTGCGAATCAGGCGCGAGCGCGTGCAGTACGCGCCGCCGCGGAGGGCCTTAAAGCCTACGAACCAGGGCTCGCTGTACTCGCTGTACATGTCGGCGACGAAGCCGGGGTAGCCTTTGAAATCGGTGTCTGTCCACTCCCACACGTTGCCCAGCATCTGGCGTACGCCGAAAGCGCTGTCGCCTGCGGCGTGCGCGCCGACATCCACGGTACCCGGCACGCGGGTGTCGAGGTTGGCGTGCTCGGGCCGCGGGGGCTCGTCGCCCCACGGGTAAAGCCGCTTGCGCGGGCCCAGGCCGCCCTTGCCGTCGGGCTCGCAACTTGCGGCACACTCCCACTCGGCTTCGGTGGGCAGGCGGCGACCCGCCCAGCGGCAGTAGGCCTGCGCTTCATACCAGCTTACGTGAATCACGGCGCGGTGCGGTTCAAGCGGCACCCATTGGTCGAACTGCCTGCGTTGCCACGCGCCGCCCTGCTTGCGCCAGTACACCGGGTGAGCGCGCCCGTGCGCCATGCGCCAAGCCCAGCCGTCTTCGCCCCAGTACCGGGGCTCGTCATAACCGCCATCGTCCACGAATGCCGCAAACTGCGATTGGCTGACAGCGGCCCGAGCAATCTTGAACGGTTGCACGGTCACCGGATGTGCCCACTTTTCGTTGTCAAAGACGAACACCGCATCTTTGGCTGCACCAAGCCTGAACGTGCCGCCGGGGATTTCGGCGTCGCCATCGAGTGCCCCGGCATCCGGCGCCGGCTGGTAGACCAGCCTGGGCAGCGGATATCCCAGCGTCTGACGTGTGTATGTGAAGGCCTCGCCGTGCATGTCTTCGTGGTAGATGGCATAGCGCGTGAGGTAGAAGTCTTCGGGTGACAAACCGTCGGCGACGCGGTCGTGGATGGTCTTGCAGTACGCCAACGTGTCGTCGAAAGAGGGCAGCGGCAGGCTCCAGCGCGTCGTGTGGGCAATGCTGATCGAGTCGAACAGCGCATCTTCGTCGGGGCGCGTCGGCGGCAAGCCGCGGCGCTCACGCAGCACCCAGCGCGAATAGAAATAGCTGGCATGGCCGATTTCCCAGCGCAGGGGGTTCACTACCGGCAAGTACGGGCCGATGAGTTGTGCGGGCGTGAGGTCAGCGACAAGCGCTCGGCAACGCTCATGGGCGTCGTACAGCGCGGCAATCAGCGTATCCGCATCGGTCATGACGGTACGCTAACCAGTGCTGTGACATCGCGAAAGACGCAGCCACGGCTAGTCGAACAGAGATTCGTAGGGCGAGTAGCCCGCCAGCGGACCAAGGTCCTGGTCATGGCGCATGTGCCGCACGTTGTCGTAGCCGCGAGCCCGGGCGAGCTTCAGCCAGCGCACGGCGCGCTGCTTTTCAATGTCGGCTGTGCCGCTGCTGCGAATGCGGGAGTACACGGCCGCGCGTTGGGCATGGATGCAGGCCAACTGATAGGCACTGATTTTGGTGTGGCGGGTGCTTTCGGCGCGGGTGGCGATTTCCAGCGCGCGCGTGAGGTCACGATCGGCGCCGGCCACGTCGTCACCGGCGGTGCGGCATGCGGCACGGCCAGTCAAGGCATCGATGGCCGCCTGGGCGTCTTCCTGCTGCTCGGCAAGCAGCAGCGCTTGCGAATAGCGCTCGGTCGCCTCATCCATCCGCTGCGCGCCGCGCAGAGCGTAGGCATGGTACAGCGTGGCCCACGCGTCATTGACGTCACGGGCAGCCAGGCGCTGGGCAATCTGGATTGCCTCATCGTGGCGCCCGGAAATGGCGTATTCGTAGAGTTGTGCGTGAGCGGTGTCGTCCTGCGGTGCCTGCTCGCAGTCCATGTAGCAGTCTGATGACCCGAATGGGCAATTCGCACCATCCGCGACGTGGCCCAGCAGCGCAGCCACTGCCAATGAGATGATGCTGAGGCCAAGGTAAACCCGCGAGCGGCGCATGGTGTGCTCCTGCGATCAGGCTAGCACGCTTCGCACCGGAAAGGAAACGAATCTGTCACGCGACGCGCACGGTATGGAAGATCGATTGCAGCGTTTTCAGCACGCCTGGCAGTTCTGCCAGCGGAATCATGTTGGGACCGTCGGACAGCGCCTTGTCAGGCTCAGGGTGAGTCTCGGCAAAAATGCCGTCGGCGCCTGCCGCCACGGCTGCGCGCGCAAGTACGGGCGCAAACTCGCGCTGGCCCCCGCTCTTGTCGCCAGCGCCGCCGGGCAGTTGCACGCTGTGGGTCGCATCAAACACGACCGGACAGCCCGTGCGCTGCATGATCGGGATGCTGCGCATGTCGGACACAAGGTTGTTGTAACCAAAACTGGCGCCGCGCTCAGTCAACATGACGCGCCCTTCGGCGCCGAATGCGTTCATTTTCGACACAACCTGGGCCATGTCCCAGGGCGCGAGAAACTGGCCCTTCTTCACGTTGACGGCCTTGCCGTACTTCACAGCCGCGTTGGCCGCGGCCTCAAGCAAGTCAGTCTGGCGGCAGAGGAATGCCGGGATCTGCAGAACATCAATCGCCTGGGCCGCGGGCTCGCAATGCTCGGGCAGGTGCACGTCGGTGAGCACCGGCACTGCAAACTCTTTGCCGATGGCTTCAAGCTGGCGCAGGCCTTCGTCTATGCCCGGGCCGCGGAACGACTTGCCGCTGGTGCGGTTGGCTTTGTCGAAGCTGGCCTTGAAAATGTACGGGATGTTCAACGAGGCGCACGCCGCTTTGACGCCCTGGGCTATGACGCGGGGAACGTCGGCGTTCTCCAGGACGCAGGGGCCGGCGATCAAGAACAGATTTCGACCGTCGAGCGTAAGTGGGCCTACCTTCATCAGTCGTTCCGGTTCGAGCAGCAATTGCCCAATAACCCATTCCCAATCAACAGTGCAAGGGGCGGGCAGCCCCGGGCGCTGTGGCGCGGGCAGGAACTACTTCTCAACCGGATAGTCTCCGATGCGCTCAGCCTCGAAGACGACCTGGTTGGTCGCGCCTTTGCGTGACTCGACAGTCTTGCCACCCTTGAACGGGCTTACCGTGCGCACACCCTTGAGCGGAAACTCCTTGCCCTCTGGGTCGCTGGTCCACTCGGCGACCTTTGTGTCGCCGCCGCGGCGGTCCCACACCTCGACCACAAGCTTGTCGCCCGGTTGCCACGTGCATTCAAAGGGACGGTCGGACCACTGCGCGGTCAACTCAACCTGGCCGACGGTGCCGATGCGTTCGCCCCACTGTTCGCTGTCCCAGACCTTGTGTTCTTTGCCCTCGGCATCGACGCGCTTCACGTAGACCTGCAGGTCAATCTTCTCGCCGTCTTTGAACTCTTGCGGGTCCAGCGCCACTTTCATGACCTTGACCTTGTACACGCCGCTCTGGTCAACGCCCTCGGCGCCCTTCTTGAAGAACCCGGCTACCAGTGGGCCGATGACCGGCAGGTCCGGCTTGAAATAGCCGGCGGCAATGACGCCCACGACCAGAAGCAACAGCACCAGCAGAATGGTGCCACCCTTGCCCTTTTTCTTTTCAGGTTTGCCCATGTGCGCCTCGTTTCGGGTTGCGAGTCAGCGCTGATTGTAACTTTGATTTCCGGCGATTGCGGGTTCAGTCAGGCTGAACGCCCAAAGAAGTGTGACTGTGCCGACAATCAGAAATTCGGCAAGAAAGTGGCCCCGCAGTTTGTTCAAATGATACCCCACACACCAGGCCTCTTATGCCGGACCTTCTGGTTGACATCGACAGCGCCCGCGAGGGCACGCCGCTGTACCAGCGGATTGCCGACAGCATTCGGAGCGATGTGCTGGCGGGCCGACTTCGCCGCGGCGAGCGTGTGCCCAGCACGCGCAGCCTGGCGCGCGAACTGAAGGTGAACCGCAACACCGTCGCCCAAGCCTACGATCAACTGATTGCGGAGGGGTTTCTGGCAGGCAAGCACGGCAGCGGCACGTTCGTGGCCGACGAGTTGCCGCAAGCCAACTTCAGCGTGCGCACCGCGCAGAAGCAGCAACAGCCCCTGCGCCGGGTTGCGCTTGCCAATTCGCCGGTGCCTCCGCCGTTTTACCAGCGCGTGCTGGCCCCCGAGAACCCGCAGCCGCCCGCGCCGGGCTATCTGGACCTGCGACTTGGCGCGCCCGACATTGACGCCTTTCCGCTGCGGCAATGGCGACGGGTGGTTGGCAACCAGCTGCTGGTGACACGCCGCTACCGCATGAACTATGGCAGCGCTTACGGACTGCAGGAACTTCGCGAGGCGATTGCCGCGTACCTGGGCCGCGCGCGGGGCATTGACTGCACGCACCGCAACGTGCTGATCACATCCGGCAGCCAGCAGGGCTTGTGGCTGGCGACTTCGCTGCTGGTCGGCGCGGGCGACCAGGTGTTGATGGAAGACCCGGGCTATCTTGGGGCAGCCAGCATTTTTCGGGCCGTGCGCGCCGATTTGCGGCCGGTACCCGTGGATACGGAAGGCGCACTGCCGGCTGCGGTGGCGCGCATGCTGGACAAGGGCGCACACCCCAAGCTGCTGCACCTGACGCCCAGCCACCAATACCCGACGGGAGTATCGCTATCGGCGGCCCGGCGCATGGAGATGCTCGAGCTTGCGGCGCGGCACGGGTTCATGATTGTCGAGGACGATTACGACAGCGAGTTCCGGTACGAGGGCCGCCCCCTGCGAGCGCTGGCAGGCATCGACCAGTCGGGCGTGGTGATCTACGTGGGCAGCTTCAGCAAAGTGATGTACCCGAGCCTGCGGGTCGGGTTCGTGGTCGCGCCGGACTGGTTGATCGAGGCGATGGTCGGCCTGCGCTGGCACATCGACTTCATGCCGCCCATGCTGGAAAGCGCCGCGCTGGCCCAGTTCATCGCCGACGGCGACTTTGAACGTCACCTGCGGCGCATGCGGTCGCAGTATGCCGACAAGCGCAAGGCGCTGGTCGATGTATTGAATGACAAGTTGCCGGGTGTCGCACCCAAGACTCTGCCGCCGGGCGGCATGAAACTGGTGCTGAATGTTCCGCCGAAACTGACGCGCGAGCAAGCCCGCGAGAAGGCCCACCGGGCCGGCGTGCGTGTGTATGACCAAAGCGCGTGCTACTTCGAGCCGGCCAAGGCGCCGAACGTACTCACGATCGGCTTCACATCGCTGCCGCTGGCCCAGGTCGTGGAAGCCGGCGAGCGGCTGGCCGCCGCATGGACGTAAGCCCCGGGCATGTGTCCCGGGGCTTATAGTCACTTGTCACTCGATCGAAGAAGGCTATTCCTCTTCGCGTGAGGCCTTTGGTGCGGCCTTCTTCTTTACAGGCTTCTTTGCCGGCGCCTTCTTCTTTGCCGCCTTCTTGGCGGGCTTCTTCTTGGCTGGCTTCATTGCCGGCTTCTTTGCTGCCTTCTTGGCGGCCTTCTTCTTTGCTGGCTTCTTCTTTGCCATAACGCCTTCCCCCTGTGCTTCGCTTGAATCGTTGCCGACGGCCGTTCCGGCGGCTGGTATTTGTTCCTGCGCGGGCGGGTCTTTGCTTTCCGACCCCGTTGCCGTGTTCTGCATCAACTGGCTGATCGCGCCGGATTGTACTTTTTCCGCGCGTCCGCGCCCGCCTCTCCTGCCCCTGCGTCCGCGCCTCTCACCCGGCCGGCTTTCGCCTGATTCGCCCGGCTTTGCCGCGGATGGCGCAGCCGGTGCGGCCTCGCGGATGACCTCGATCTTCAACTGGTCCGGCAGCTTGTCGCCAAACGTGACGGCTTTGCCTGCATCGGCCTTGATGCGTTGTTCGCGGGCCATGCGTTCCTGCTCACGTTCGCGCTGTTTTTTGCCGCCGCGGCGGCGTTTACGGCGACGCGAGTCAGCATCTGCCAGCAACTGCGCTGCCTGCGGGCTGGCCGATCCGCTGGCGGCTTCGGGCACGGCCACGTTGGTACGCGACTTGTAAACGTCGCCCTTCACGAACGTGTTGATTCGCTGGTCCATGTCATACAGCACGCGCACGCCTCGGTCACCGACATAGAAAAAGCGTGACTGGCCGAGATCCAGGTCGCGTGAGTACTCGAACACGATGCGCTTGTCGTAGTTTTCTTCCAGCTCGTCGATGTCGTCTCGGAATTCACTGTGAAGGTGGCTCAGCACGTGGGGGTGCACCTGCACCGCCAGCTCTTTGACGCGCTCTTCGACCAGCGCCAGCTTCATGCGCCGAATCAGCGAAAGGCACGAAGTCTCGGCGCTGCGCACCATGCCGAAGCCGCCGCAAGTCGGGCAACCCACAAACGTGTACGACTTGATGCTTGGGCGCACGCGCTGGCGAGTCATTTCCATGACGCCGAAAGGTGAAAAACGCGCAACCTTGGTGCGGGCACGGTCTTTGCGCAACTCGCGCTTCAGCAGGTTTTCGACGTCGCTGCGGTGCTTGGCACTCATCATGTCGATGAAGTCGTTGCACACGATGCCGCCCAAATCCCGAAGTCGCAGCTGGCGGCAGATTTCGGGGATCGCCTCCATGTTGGTCAGGTAGGCGGTCTTCTCCGCGTCGCCGCCGCCGGTGAACTTGCCGCTGTTCACGTCAATGCTGATCAGCGCTTCGGTCTGTTCAATGAACAGGTATCCGCCGGACTTGAGCGTGACCTTCTTGTCGAAGATGTGCTCAATCTGGCTTTCCAGGCCGTTGGCAAAAAACAACGGGATGTCGTCTTCGTACAGCTTCACGCGGTCGCGAAAGCTGGGCATCAACTGGTCAAAGAACGCCACCACGCGGTCAAACACTTCGCGGTTGTCGATGACAATTTCTTCCGTTTCCGCCGTGAAGTAATCGCGCACGGCGCGAATCGCCGGGTCGCTGTCGGTGTACAGCAGGGCCGGGGCTTCGGCTTCGTGGATGCGCTCGACGATGACGCTCCACACTTTCAGCAGATAGTTCAGGTCGCGCAGCAGGTCGTCGTAGCTGCGGTCAATGGCCGCGGTGCGGATGATCACGCCCATGCCCTCGGGCACGGGCAGTTTGTCGAGCATCTTGCGCAACTCGTTGCGTGCGCCGCCGTCTTCAATCTTCCGACTGACGCCGCCGCGGTCGCTGCTGGGCGTGAGAACCATGTAGCGGCCGGGCAAACTGATGAACGTGCTGAGCCCCGGGCCTTTGCCGCCCTGGCTGGCCTTGGTCACCTGGACCACGACTTCCTGGTTGCGCTTAAGGATGTTTTGAATCTTCGGCGGGCCGCGGTGATAGCGATACTGCGGGCCGGGCACGCCGCCACTGCCGCCGTCTGTGGGCTTGCCGTCAATGTCGCGGGTACCACCGGCGTCTGAGTTGCCGTTAGGCTGCGGCGGTGCCGACCCGTCGAGCACGCGCCTGGGCAGGTGTCCCCCACGCTGTTTGGGTGTGCGGCGACGGCGCGATCGCTTGGACTTGGCCTTGGCCTCTGGCGCAGCCTGCGCACCCTGCGCCAGCTCCGGCTTGGGAATTGCGGCGGCGACCACGGGCTCGGCGCGGTCCGGTGTTGCGGGTGCGGGCGGCGGTGGCGCGGAGGCCTGACCCGGAACGGGTGTAACATGCTCCGTAGCCGCCGGGCGGGGCATGTCGCCACGGCCGTCCGCTCGGGCCTCACCACGGCCTTCACCACGGCCTCGCCCGCGGCGGCCGCGACGGCGACGGCGACGGCGCTGTTCGCCCTCGCCCGCGACAGGTGTCGACGGCGCGGATCCATTGGATGTCGCAGGTTGCGTTGGTGCCACGACCGGTGCGGGCACGGCCGCGAACCTGCCGGAGTCCTCAGCCACCGGCCGGGATTCGCCTGGCACTTCATGCTCCGGCATGGCCACGTTCAGCGGCGAGTCCGATACGCGATGCCCCGGCTGTCCCGAGTCCAGCGAATCAAGGAACTGGGCTTCTTCAGGTGCCTTGCCGTTCGATTCTTGCTGTGTGGAGACAAAGTCGGCGACTTCCTCGACTTCACGCTCACGCGCGCTGTTGAGAATTGCGTCCTCCGGCACCTGCTCTTTTACCCGCAGCGTGCGGCTGAACAGGTCTTTCACGTTGGGCGAGTTTTCGTAGGCGTAGTTGATGTCGCTGATGTGCAGAAACCCGTTTCGCTCAAGGCCCACGTCGACAAAGCTGGCCTGGATGCCGGGTTCAATGTTGTTGATGATGCCTTTGTAGATGTTGCCGACGTGCTTGAGCTGGCTTGGGCGGTCAACGAAGTACTCGAAGAGTCTTCCGTTTTCCATTACCGCGATGCGGCATTCGTCGCCTTCGGCGACATTCATGAAAATCTTACGTGTCATGTTCGTCCAGTGCTTCCGCTTCGGTTTGCGCGTCGGCAAGGATCGTGCGGGTCTTGGTGACCAGCAACCGGTTCGGATCAAGGCCAAGAATCTGCAGCAGGTCGGATGGTTTCATGCCGCCATCCTGCCCGGCCTTGAGGCGCATGTTCAGCACCCGGGCCTCGATGCTTGCCGCAAGTGTGAACTCGCGGGCATCGAAATTGCGCGCCGGCTTTTTCTCGCCGCGCGAGCGGGTGAAGTCGTGCCCGGCTTGTGCCAGGAACACCTCCAGCCGCATCTGCAGTTCCTGCGTATCCAGTTCAGGTGGCAGTTCGCACTCGTAATCCGCCGCGATGACGCGCGGCCTGCCGGATGCCAGTTCGGCGTGCTTCAGCGTCAGCCCCGCGGGCATCTGCCTTGCAAGCTCGTCTACTACGAATTCTGGCGCCGGTGATTCAAGGTCGTGCTGCAGGTCGATGTCGACAATTTCGTCGAGGCTCTCGACCCCCAGCGGCAACGCAAGCGCAAACGAGACCTTCGGGTGAGGGTTGAAACCCTGTGTGTAAGCGACATTCAGCCCGGATCTGCGCAGCGCCAGCTCAAAGACCCGCATCAGATCATGATGCGAGATGAACCTCAGAGCCCCGCGCTTTTCAAAGCGCATCCGGTAACGGCTGAAAGCCATGGTCCCGTCCGCGAGGCGAAGCCCCGCCTGAGCTGGGATCCTCCGGCCTTTGGCGACAAACCGTCGCCTCCGAGCCAACGTGCTCCCGGGCTCGTGGCCCGGTATCAGTTTCTTGTGGCGGGCAAGCGCCAGCCGCAAACTTATTCGGGCGTCTTTGCGCGGTCCGAGCGCAATGATGCCGTGAAATCAACTTCGTTCTCAAACGTCGCGGTGAACTTTCCGTCACCGGCGATGGTTCCCTTCAGCGCATAGCTCCAGTGCACATGCGCGGGCACGCCCTTGGCCAGGTCAAGCAGGAGCGTACCGCCCTGGAAGTCCGGCGCGCTGAACTTGACGGTCAAGCCATTCACCTGCGCCGTGTGTTCGCGGGCCACCGGCACAGCCGTAAAGCTGAAGCGCGCGGCTGTCGGCTCGGTGACTGTGCCGTAGAGCTTTTCGAGCTTGTAGCTGACATCATACTCGGTGGTCGCGCCCGGCACGGCCCCCACGGGCATGCGCCGACGCAGGTTGATCGTCTCGCCGATTTTCAGTTTTGCGCCCGCCGGGAACTCCGGAAACAAGCCAAGCGTCAGCTGCACCGGGTCCTGAAACCGGCCGGGGTAGTTGCGCTGATCCGCCGCGTTGTAGTCGGCGAAGTACACTTCATCATACAGGCGCGATTGGTCACTGATGCTGAACCACGCAACCGCCGCCGGGTCGTTCGCCTGTGTCTGCCGGTTAGTGTTGATCGTGCGCGCGTTGATGCCATCCCACCCCGGAATGTTGTTCACTTCGGTGCGCGACCCGTCCGGCATGACTTCGTGAAAGGTCGGCTTGATCGGGCCCATGTCGGGGCCGATGTAGCCACTGTAGCGGGCGTCGCCGTTATCAAGCAGAAAGTTCATGCGCGCGTAGCGAACCGCCAGGCGCAGATCAGAACTGCCGTCGAGCACGTCTTCGTCGAGCTTGTAATCCACAGCCGTCGCCCAATGTTCACTGCGCCGGAAGGCGTCGGATGGCACACCGTCATCGCTTGTGGTGCCGCGGCGTACCGCTTTGAAATCGACTTCATAGCCGAACACATCACCGGCGATGCCCTTGAACTTGGGCTCAATGGCCACGTCGCCGGCGCTGGCCGTGATGTCTTTGTCCAACTGAAGGTTGGGCTTGTAAAAGTCGTCCGCAACCGGCTGGGCCAGTGCAATCACCGCCACCACGCCCACGATCAGGAAACCGCCCAGGATGAGAACCCGCTTCAACTTATGGCTCCTGTCAACAAGGCAGGGATGGTAGCGGACGAAGGGGGTGTGTCAATTGGGGGCTGTGATTCACGCACAAGGTCATTTTGTGCGCCCGCCAACCCGCTCAAAGCTGCGCCGTCGTCTTGAAATGGACCTTCGCAACGTTCACCAGCTGCGCTTTGCCGAACAGCCGCACAAATGCGCGACCGGCTTGAATCACCGGCCCGCCGGCGCCCGGCGGAAACTCGGTGCCGAACTCGTGACCGAGGTCTTTCAGGCCCTGCACGAAAGCAGCCCTGGCCAGCACGCTCGCGGCTGCCACAGC
The DNA here is from genome assembly GCA_020849795.1 of Planctomycetota bacterium. Classification (GTDB taxonomy): domain Bacteria; phylum Planctomycetota; class UBA8742; order UBA2392; family UBA2392; genus JADJRK01. The sequence goes on from JADZFR010000044.1 coordinate 99,411, forward strand.
CAGGTCGCTTTCGGCCTTGGTGCGCGTAACCAGCTTCACGCCGGATGGTGCGGCGACCGCTGCGGCCAATACGGCGCCGTCGCGGGCAAACTGGTCAATCAGTACAGCACGTGGGGCACCGTGCGCTTTCATGATGGCGTTGACGCACTTGCCGTGCATCTGCGCCAGCAGCACGTTGAGGTTGCCGGATTGCTTGTACGCGGGGTTGTACTCGCGCGGCATCAGTGAAAGCACCGCGCCGCGCCCGGTCTTGTCGAGCAGGCCCGCGAGTTTCTGGATCTTGGTGTCCGTGAGGCTCTTGCTGTCCGTGACGCCAGAGCCAGCCAGCTTCAGTTCAGTTTCCGCGTCCAGATGAAAGGCCGCCACAACCAGCGGCCCGAAGAAGTCACCCTTGCCTGACTCATCGCCCCCGACGCGTGGCGTGCCCAGCTTGAACGGGTCGCCTGATGTGTTTTCGGCCAAGCCGCCCGAAACCTGAGCCGCCATGCCCAAGTCTGCCGCGAGGGCCGCGGCATCTTTGCCGCCCGGCACATGGCTGAGGCCCTTCTTGCCTGAGTAGGCGTTCAGCATGGCTTTGCGGCCGCTGCGATCGGCAAGGTCGTACTGAACGCCATAAGGAATGGTCTTCTGGGCCATGACAACCCAGCCCGCGGCATTCACACGGTTGATCAGCTCAGCACAGTACGCGGCAAAGTCGGCCATACGGTGCGCCAACAGAACACGAAACCAACAGCCGGGCCACCACAAAATCGAACGAGATGCGCCAGCCGCAATTGTGAATTGACTCTACACGTTGCCACCGCACGATACGTAGAGTTGCGGGGCAACAGTGCACCCATCAACCAAAAGGGAGAGAGCCGTATGACGAAACGTGGATGGATCTTTGTCGCAACGCTTGCGTTGCTTGTGGTCGGGGTCAGTGCCGGCATCGCCCAGGATTCCGCCAAGGAAGAAGCGCCGCCTGAGGTCAAGATTGTCGAGTCTGCCGATAACCAAATGGGCGCTGAAATCTGGGGCACCTGGGTGCTGAAAGAAGACCTGACCAAGCACACCGCGGGCGAACTGCCCAAGGACATGGCCAAGAGCAAGTTCATCTTCGAGAAGAGCGAAGACAGCAAGAAGGCCATCCTTGAAAACCTGCCCCGCGTGCTGGCTGCAGCGCGCGCCGCCAATCCTGGCGATTCGGCGGCAATGGTTGCAGCCTGCAAGACCATTCACCTCGCGGGCAAGCTCACCGTCGACCAGGGTGATGAAAAAGTTGAGTTGCACTTTTTCATGATCACGGTGTCGGGGAACCAGATGTTTTGCGCGATGGGCAAGCGGGGCGACGACTGGCGTGTTGAAACAGGGCATGTGAGCTTCGTGCGCGACCCCGAAGGCAGCAATGACCTGTTCTTCCTTGGCGGCGAAGACACGAAAGAGGTCTACACAGCCTGGGAACGGGCCAAGTAACGCACGCGTGCAACATCAAGGGACCGGCGGCGTGCCGGTCCCTTTCATTTTGCGTTTCACTTGCGCCGCGCGCGCCATAGGGCGACCACTTCGTCGGGCACCAGGGGCCTGACCAGTGAAGCCGGGCCTTCCACCACGCTGCGGTTGACGCTGCGGATGTGTTCGTTCAGGCGCTCCACGGCGTTGCGCACGCCTTGCTCGGCGCCGAGCAGCATGATTTCGTCCAGCTCTTTCTCGACGTCGCGGCGCAGTTGCAGTCCGGGCGGCAGAATGCTCACGCCCTCGTCGCGGATCTTCTCGCGCGCCCAGTCATCGAGCGTCCAAGGCCGGTCTAGGTTAGGGATCGGCTTGCCGACAGGCAGATCGTCAAAATCGCCACGCTCCTGCGCTTCACGGACCAGCCGGTCAATCCAGGTTTCGTACGGCACTCCAAATGGTTTGCGCTCGGTCATGGTTGCCCCGCAGGTGTTAACACCGCCAGACTGACCTTTATGCCGCTACTCGCCCGGGATTCCCTTGGCGCTTTCGATGCGGCCATCCATCGGGCTGCTTGCATTGGCGTACAGCTTGCGCGGGATGCGCCCCGCCAGGTGCGCCAGCCTGCCACTTTCGCAAGCGAGCTTCATGGCCACGGCCATGCGCAGCGGGTCTTTGGCATGGGCGATGCCGGTGTTCAGAAGCACACCATCGGCGCCCAATTCCATGGCGATGCTCACGTCGCTGGCGGTGCCCACGCCCGCGTCTACGATGATCGGAATCTTGAACTCAGGCCGCACCGTCTCAAGGATGATGCGAATGTTGTTCGGGTTCAACACGCCCTGCCCACTGCCGATCGGGCTGCCCGCGGGCATCACGCTTGCCACGCCCATGTCGGCAAGGCGCCGCGCCATCACCGGGTCGTCGCTGGTGTACACCAGCACGGTGAAGCCTTCTTTCACCAGTGCGCGGCAGGCCTCCAGCGTGCCAACCGGCTCGGGCAGCAGGGTCTTGGGATCGGCCAGTACTTCCAGCTTCACCAGTTCCGTACCCAGCGCCTCCCGCGACAAGTGTGCCGTGCGAATCGCGTCTTCGACGCTGAAGCACCCGGCGGTGTTCGGCAGAATTCGATAGCGAGCTTCGTCGATGAAACTGAGCAGGTTCTCCGAGGGCGCGCCATCCAGCTTCACGCGGCGCACCGCAACCGTGACACACTCGGTGCCGCTGGCCTCAAGGCATTCACGCATCAGTTCAAAGCCCGCGTACTTGCCTGTCCCAACGAACAACCGGCTGGCAAACGTGTACTTGCCGATGTGCAGGGGCGAATCGAGTTCAGAAGCAGTGGCCGTCATGCAACTTTCCAGTTCTATCCGCCGCCGACAAAGGTGACGATTTCGAGCCGGTCGCCTTCTTCGAGCACCGTCTCGGCGTAACGGGCCTTGGGCAGCACTTTCAAGTTTCGCTCGGTGGCAATACGCTCGGTCCGCAATTGCAGCAGAGCGACCAACTCGGCGACCGTGGTGCCGGCCTCAACTTCACGCACAGTGCCGTTCACGCTGACCTTCAACGAAGTGCCTCCGCGGTCTGGTTCAAGCCGCCATACAGGTTGGCGTCTTCGCCCTCAATCATGCGAACGCTGCCGTCACCCAGGATCACCGCGGCGCACACCAGTCCCTTGCTTGCGCGGCGGCTGATTCGGCTTCGCACCCAGCCGGTTTCAACATCGGCGACCATCACCCAGCGTTCGGGGTCGTGGCCCATGGGCATCAGCGGCTGATAGGCAAGCGGCCGCCCTGACAGCAGGCCCGCCAGCGCGAAGTCCTCAGGCAGCAGCCCGGCAAACTTGAGTTCGTCGAGCGTCGCGGGCCACCTCACGCCGCCGCCCATCGGGCCCTCGCGGTAAGCCAGCAGCGCATCGGCCAGCGTCTGCAGCCGCGCGATTGCCGCATTGCGGTCCGTCGGCGGGTTCTGCCACGGGTCAGCCGGGTACTCGTGTGCAAACTCGCGCGTGGGCTGAGTTCCGGGGCCCGGCAAAACAAACACCCACACCAGACCAACGACCACCGTCACCAGGCACGCCATAATGAACACAAGCACGAGGTTGCTGCTGCGCCTCGGCTGCTTGGCCTCAAGCGGGACCTCGGAGACCTGTTTGGCTGGCGGTTGCATGGACTTACCTTAACCAGCACAGGTGTCGCTGCCAGCGGGGGACGGGCACGAACGGTCAGCGAAAGTACAATCCAGCCATGTACCCACTGCGCTTTCAACGCATTGAAGCCGCCAAGCCCTGGGCCGGCGCGCGCTTGCGCCGGCTTTTCCCCGCGCAGGCAGCCGAAGTGCCGCCGGGCACGGGCGAGTGGATTGAATTGTGCGACTTCCCGGGCCAGAGCAGTGTGGTTGCCAATGGCGAATGGCGGGGCCAGACGCTGCACGACCTGGCGCGCGCACGGCGCACGCAGTTGCTGGGCGAACTCGCGGTTGACGCGCCGGATGACTTTCCGTTGTGCGTGAAGTTCCTCGACACCGCACAGCCGCTGAGCATCCAGGACCACCCGTCCGATGTGCGCGAAGCTGCCGACAAGCGCCTGATACGGCGCGGCAAGAGTGAGTGCTGGCTGGTGCTGGATGCCGCGCCGGGCGCGGTGATCTACCAAGGTTTGCGACAGGGCGTGACCGCCGCACAGTTCGGCAAAGCGCTGGTGGACGGTGACCCGCCGGCGCTGCTGAATGCCCGCGCCGTCAAACCTGGCGACTTTCTTTACAACGCGGCGGGCATGGTTCATGCGATCGGCGCCGACCTGGCCCTGCTTGAGATTCAACAGAACTGCCCGACTACGTATCGGCTGTGGGACTTCCCACGCCCAGGAATCGCCGAAAAGCGCGAGATGCATGTGCAGCCAGGACTGGCGGCTGCTCGGCACGACTTGCCGCTGCCGAAGATTGTGCCGACCCACGGCAGCGACGTGCTGCTGGCGCCGGATGGCCCGTTTGGCGTGCGCTCGTTACGGATAAGCAGCGCTGCCCACGAGGCCAAGGCGTGGCCCGGGTTCACGCTGCACACCTGCCTGAAGGGCGAATGCGAAATCACCGGCCGCGCGCGGGACAACCTGCAACCTACGATCCTGATGCCCGGCGAGACCGTATTGTGGCCCGCCGAATTCACCGAGTTCGAACTTTACCCGCGCGGTGATTGCTGGCTGATCGTTTCATGGGCGCGCGAGTAACCGCAAATCCCCGGCGCAATGCTGGCGCTTTGGGACCAACGCGGTTAAATGAAAGCCGGAGACGAGCATGCTGCTGACACGGGACGAAATGGCCTTTGACTTTCGCGGCGCGAAGTTCGACCGCGTGAAAGACCGTGACCTGCTGGCCTGGATTGCAAGCCAGTTTCTTTATGGCGAAGTCACGGGCATTCAGGTCGGCCACTGGATCCTGCACGCGCCCGATGTGGAAAGCGCCAAGTTTCTCGCCCGCCAGTGCATTGAAGAGTTGCAGCACGTCGATGTGTTCATGGAGTTTTTCAAGTGGCTTGGCGCGCGCCCGGTGAAAGTGCACCCGGTGGTGCGCATGCTCAGCAGCGAAAGCGCCGACTGGGAAGAACACTGCGCGCTGGAAATGGCCCAGGGCGAAGGCTTCGTGCTGATGATCTTCTACGCGATCATCGCCTGCATTGACGACGACAAGCTCGCCAAGCGCCTTGATGCAGCCGCGCGCCAGGAAGAAGGCCACGTCGAGTTCGGCGAGCAGCAGACGATGAAGGCACTGGCAAGAAATCCCAAACTGCGCAAGCGCCTGCTGGGCCTGCACCTGCTGAGCCTGTGGGTGATCAAGCGCTTCGAGAAATGGATCGGCAAGCGAGTCGACCAGGACCACCCGGTCATGCGCATGATCCCCGAATACCTGAAGACCATCATTGCCACGACTGACATGCGTCTGCAGCGCATGGGCATGACCAGCAAGCCCCTGGCCGAGTACGGCCGCGTGCAGACATTTGCGCTGATCACCGGCGCGCTGGCGCGCAAAGGCCTGCGCAAGCTGGCGTTCTGGCGCTGGTTCGGCAAGAAGCGCCTTACCCATACCTACATGCACGACGCCTACCTGGCCGAAGTCATGAAGCTCGCCGAAGTAAAAAACGCCGCGGGCATCCCGGTTATCAAAGCCGCCTAGTTCGCGTTTGCCAGCAGTCTCGGGAGTCCCGTCGTTTCCCATTCTGTGACTGTTGACGCGTCAAGATTCCGGAAACAATTTCGGCTGTCCGCGCGTTCTGTTCGCGATGCGTTTGGACGTTGAAGTCTGTTCCTGGAGAGAGCCGTGTTAGCCCCCTTTTCTTCCGTTGAGTCACCATTCGCCGGCGTCGGGTTGCGCCGCGAAAATTCTGTTTCGCGCAAGGCATATGCCCGCCGCAGCCGCCCCGGCCTGCGCGCCCGATTGGCCGATGCCGTGCTTTACCGCACCCTGAAGCTCGTTCGCGTCGCCATGCGCAAGCGTCGCGAGCGCCGCCGTGCGCGCTGTGCCACGCCGCTGGCGCGTATGTCCGGCTGTTGAGCGTCGCCCCCCGGCTGTGCAGAGATGCAACACCGGGGACGGCCATTCCGGATTCAAGAATGCGTTGCCGGTAGTTAGTGACTCTGCGCCGCACTGTGCCCTACAATGGCTCGCTCAATCCGGAGCGGGCGATGAATGGTTCCAGAGTCAACGTGGTGCTGCTGGCGGTCACGGTTGTGGCTGTCGCGTTTGGTGTTTATGGCTTTCTGTTTGGCGGCAGCGTGACAACTGCGCCGGTCGCCCAGCCTGACCCCGTGCACGTTGGCCACGACGAGCACACGGCGGCCGCCACATCGCGCACTGAGCGCGACAATCCCGCCGACAAACCGGCGGTTGAGCCAAAGCCCGACAAACCGAACGCAAAGACACCTGCCGGCCAACCGGCCCAGCCCGGCCGCCAGGACGCGCCGGCCCCTGATGCTCCGTCCGAGCCCCATGGCGACGGGGTCATTGAGGGCACCGTGCTGGACCCCATGGGCAAGCCGATGGAAGGAGTGCCGCTGACGGCACTGCGCATCCGCCCCCATGGCAGCGGGCGGACCGTGGGGTACTCGGGAGGGCGAAATGCCTCGGCAGCAGACTTGAGGCGTGCCGCCGAAGAGCTGCGAGCGGCCACACGCGAAGCCGTCTCGGGCAAAGAAGGCGTTTTCAAGATTGAAGGCGTGTCCCCCGAGGATCAGTACACGGTGAGCGCACTGGACGAAACCTGGGGTACCGCAGTGCGCAGCGGGGTCGTTGCCGGCCAACGCACTCTGCTGCAGTTCGACCTGGCACCGATCACCTCAGGCACCGTCCACGACGAATCGGGCAACCCGCTTGTCACCCGCTACAGCTACAGTTGGGGTGCCGAGTTCTACCCGGACCAGGCACTTCAACCGAGCGGCCGGTTTGTCATCCGCTGGACCAATGAGGGCATGAAGCACGTACGTCTTGTGTGCGACGGGTTCATCCCGTCAGACCCAATGGACAAGAGTTTCCGCGATCGCCGGGACCTGAAAATCGTAATGGTACGCGCACCCCTGCTGCATGGCACCGTGACTTCCGATAGCGGCGAGCCAGTGCAGTTGGCCCAAGTGGACATCCTTGCCATCGAAAGTACGGGCGACGTGCTTCCTGAACAGCAGGATCAGCGTCAGACCACCGACGTACTGGGTCGCTTTATGTTCAACTCGCTGCGCCCGGGGAAGTACCGGGTGACCGCCAGATTGCGGGGAGATGGCAAGACTGCAGTCGCGGAAGTTGACCTGCGCGAAGACTTCAAACTGGCACTTGTGCTTGACCCCGGGCCGATGCTGACGGTACGGGTGCTTGACGCTGAAAGTCGCCCTGTTGGCGGCACCAGCACCTATTTGCGCGACGAAACCGGGGACTGGATTGAGACCACTTCGTATCGAACCGACGCACCCGGCGAGACCACCTTTTGCGGGCTGCCGGACGGGCCGCTTCAGCTCATGGTCTCGGCGCCCGGCTATGCCGTGCAGTGGATTGACGTGGACATGCGGTCAGGCTCGCAGATGTTAAACGTGACGCTCAAGCGTGGCGGAGAACTCTCGGGTCGTGTGCTGGACGGCGCCTCAACGCCCGTTCCGAGCATTCACGTCAGGTTGCGTCCCGAGGGCAGCCGGGTGGGTCACAGTGTGATCTCGGCTGATACCGACGACAAGGGACGCTACAGCGCAATCGGTTTGCTTCCGGGCACGTGGATTGTCGAGCTGGCACGCGGTTGGGAGGGCGAGACGCTGGTGACCGACACCGTCACCATCACCGAGGGCGAAAACCAGCGCGACTTCACGATCAATGACTCTGGCCGGATTCGCCTGAACGTCACGCTTGATGGCCAACCGGTTGCCGACTGGATGCGACTCTGGATATATTCCGAGGTCTCGGACGAGCCACAAGAAGCGTGGGCCAGCAGCCGCGAGCGTGACCGCTTCATCTCACTTGAAGAGGGTACCTATTACATCTGCGCAAACTCAGATTCACACGCATCGCGCATGGTGCAAGTGCGGGTCGGGCAAGGCGAAACCGAAGTGGCTTTGCAGTTGCAGAGACCAAACGCGCTTCGGCTGGGCTGGCTTGAAACGGGCAGTGGGTACTCCCGTGGCGGGGCCAGGGAAGGCGACCTGATCCTGACCTGCAACGGCCAGGAAGTCACCGACAGGGCCTCGCTGCAGCGAATCGTCACTGACGCGTCAAACCGGCCGGAAATCACCGAGCTGTCAGTAGTGATGCAGCGGGGCAGCAAGCAGGTCACGGCAAAGTGGTCCAAGGCACTGCCGCTTCCGTACACGATTCCTGGCGTTCGATAGGTTCGCCAAGTGGCTGCGGCACCAGTAGTTCTGGAATCGCCATGGGCGGCCGGGGCGAATCGCAAATTCCGTGGAACTTTGACCCGGGTTCTCGCGTACTTAGGCTGATTCCCGGAGGTAAGCGATGCGTTCTTCGCGGTTCACGATCGCCGGCATTCTGGCGCTGCTGATTGGCGGCGCCGTGTTCGCGGGAAGCCTGTACTTCAGCGAAGCAAGCGAAAGCAATGCCATCCGCGCCTGTGTCGGCCCAGAGGCTCTCGATGCTCCTGCAGGGCCCGGGGTCCCCACGAACGCCGGCGAAGTCACCACGATTGTCCTGCCTTCTGCATCGGACACGAAAATCGGCCCGGTGGACGAAACGGCACCGCTCAAGACCGACGAAGAAGCTGACAAAGGCGCCGATGAAGATCCGAGTCAGGTGTCGCAGCCAGAGTTGACCGAGAAAGAAAAGGTCGTCGCCGAGCTCACCAAGCTGCTTGAGAAGATTGAGAACGGCGAAATCGAGAGCATCAACGCCGAGACGTTTCCGTTCACCGTGACGATCTCAGGCCGCGTGATTGACGACGCCGGCCGCGGCGTGGACGGGGCACAGGTCTCGGCCCGATTCAGCTACGCGCTTGCAAAGCCGACCGCAGGCGAAGAAAACTCGCGTCGCCGAGTTGCGCGATCTTCGGCCACCGACGCTGGCGTTGTGGCAACCACCGACGCCGGGGGCCACTACTCCGCGACGATCACGGCCCGACTGGCGGCCGAAGTGGACTTGGTGAACGTCGCCATGAGCGCCACGGCCGAGCGATTTGCGCCCGGCGCCGCCGTCGTCCTGAAGGACGTCAAACAAGCCGACCAACGTACCGGCGTCGACCTGACCATGTTCAGCGCGGGCATCGCCACGGGCCGCGTGGTGGACCGTCAGGGCAGCCCGATGAAGGGTGTGACTGTTCGCTGCATCCAGGGCGCGAGCACACGCGGAGAAAAGCAAAGCGAACCTGCGCGGCGTTCAAGCATTGCCACGCACACTGCCCAGACCGACGCCGACGGTAAGTTCAAGATGACCGGGCTGATCCCGGGCGACTGGATATTTTTCGCCGCGAGCAAGACCCACCAGGAGCCAGACCAGCCCGAGAAGCTGACCGTGCTCGCGGGCAGCGAACATGTCCTGCCCGATATCGTGATGGCGCCGTTCACCAGCGTGCGAGTGCGCCTGCTGCATGAAGACGGCACCGTGGTCACCGAGCGCCCGAGCGTCACGCTGTACTTCAAACATGCCAACAACAGCACCCGGGGGCTGGCCGGACGCGCTGACGCCGAGGGCTATGTGACCATCACCGGCGTGCCCGCAGACGCCACAGAGTTTTCGCTCAGCCCGCGCGGCTATGAAGCGATCACCGGCAATTACCTGAGATTGATAGAGGGCCAGTTGAATGAAGCCGGCGAGTTCCGGATACGCCCGTCGCCGGCCAAGGTCAAGCCGTCCCGCTAGGCCTGCTGGCGGATCTGCATCAACTCGCGCTTTACGCGGCGCTCGGCCAGTTCGAGCAACCAGATGAACAGCAACGAACCCAGCGCCACGACGGCGGCCATGGCTGCACTGTCAGCCAGCACACCCACGGTCGGGATCATCACGATCGCGCTGAAACAGCACAGGTTGATGAACTGTTTGAAGCCCCGCAAGCGCGCAAGGCAATGGCGCTCGCTGCGCTGCGTGCAGCGTGCCGCAAGGCGCTGCGCCGCCCGTTTGCCGCTTTCGATGTAGGCCTTCACGCCTCGCCCTCAAGTGCCCGGCGGCGCTGTATTTTCGCGCGCAACAGCAATCGCTCGCCCGCATTGCGCCGCCGAATCGCGCGCTCAATGCCGCCGAGCGCCAAGTATACCCCGCCGATTGCCAGCGTTGAACCCAATACCCACCAACCAGACCACATGAACGCGTCTTCCGCGTTGCCGCGCTGGCGGCTGGCGAAGTACATGCAAAGCGCCGCGACGATCGAGAAAGCAGTCACCAGCCCTGTCGCCAGCGTCATGTCGCGACGGCTGCGGGCTTTTGCCCGCATGCCCATGTGTTGCTGCCAATCTGCGTCGTGGATTGTCGCATGCATTTGTTCACGCGTCCTGCGCTGCGCTGCCAACACCGCGGCATGGCGCGCGCTTTCACGGTAGGGCGGGATGGGGTCCTCGCCTTGCATACCAGTATTGTAGCTTGAGACGTTGCGCCATGGACATCAAGCGCCTGGCGCCTACTCGATCACTGCCAGCAGGCGGCCCTGGCCGTCGCGGTAGATCGGCTTGCCTTCTTCGTTGCGCGTGGGGTACTTCAGCTTGACGGCGGTGCCATAGGTCCACTTGTTCATGCGCTCATCCAGCAACCGCTGCTCTTCCCAGCCGTCTTCGCGCGGGGCCTCACCGACCAGTGCCACGGTTTCCCGCTTGGCGCCTGCCTCAATCACCAATGTCGCGGAATCGACCCAGCGCAGCACCGTGCCCTCGCCGGGCCCGGCTGGCTGTTCCTTCGGCGGCTCTTTGGGCTTTACGACCCGGCCCGATTCAGGGTCCGTGGCTTCGCCGCCGTTGGCCTCACGCGGCTGTTCGTTGGCGCGGGGGTCTTCGCCGCGAGCGATGGCTGCGGCCTCGGCTTCGGTGGGCTCATAGCCGATCACGCCGGCGCAACCGGCAAGAACTGGCGAGCAGATCAGTAAAATGGCAAGGCGACCCATGGCCGAATCGTAGCCACAGGCCGCCTTGGAACAAGCAGGAGTCAGGTGCGCGTACGCAACACTACCCGCGATGCAGCAACCAGACCAAGCAACGTCAACAGCAGCAGCCCAACAGCCGAGCCTGGGCCTGAGGCACAGCCGCCGCCATCGGAGGTTCCGGTGCCGCCACCGATTCCAGCGTTGGCCCCGGTGCCAGTCACGTGTACGCGGAACGGCTCGCGTTCACTGCCATCCATGTGCGGGATCAGAATCGTCGCGCTGCGCACACCGTTGGCCAGTGGGGAAAAGCGCACGATCAGCGTAGTGGTCTGCGCCGATGTAACCGTGGTCGAGTAGGTTGCCAGCTCAACCGTGAAATCGGCGTCGCCCTGCACTGTTGGCGTGCCCAGCGTCAAGTCAGACCCCGGCACATAGCCAATCCAGGCAAAGTAGCCGACGTCGGCGTTGCAGATCGTTAGCGTCAGCGTGGCCGAGTTGCCGCCGTCTACAGTGCCCAGGTCGCGGTTGCCGGCGGCAGGGGCATTCTCAGCCAGATGAGTCCCCGTGTAAGCGGGCGGCGTGGGGTTGTTGTCGAAGAACGGCCCGTTGTTGTCGCACACCCGCAGCTGCCAGGCCTCGATGGTGCCCTCGCCTAGAAACTGAACCTCGAAGGGGCTGGCGTTCACGCCGTCGTCCTGGGTGAACTGCAGGACGCCATTGTGCATGCCGACGCTGGCGGGATCGAAGGCCACCCGCACTTCGGCGGCAGCGCCGGCTGCTATCGTGGCTGCAAACCCGGACAGCTCGAGTGTGAACTCCGCGCTTCCGGTCGTCAGCACAGGCGTACCAATGTGGAGGTCCGGCGCGCCATAGGGCGCGTCGTTCTTCAGCCACAGCACAAGCGCCGTCGTCGGGCCGGCAGCCAGCTTGCGCCGGCCAAACTCGCGTGCATTGGCTGGCGACTGGTTGTGGAACACGCGCGTGCCGGCAGGCGTGCTTTCGTGAACACTCAGGTGTGAAACAGCCGCCGCACTGGTGCTGCCCTGCACATTGACGCGAAAGTCAACGTACGTGCCGGGGTACTGGTACGGGTCAGACTCCCATGTGAACGTCACCGTGCCCGAAAACGAACCGGCAGACTGGGGCGAGAACCGCACCTTGAACTCGGTCTCGTTGCCCGTGGCGACGCCGGTCGTGACGAAACCCGTTGTGTCGATGCTGAAATTTGCCCCGCCCGCGGTCACCGCCGGTGTGGTCATGTACAGGGTGTCGCCGCCGCCGAACATTGTTGTGACGCTGCGGATCTTGATCGTGAGCCACTCCGACGTGCTGCCCACCAGCGTCGGTCGAAACACCCGGCCATAGGCGGCGGCATCGTTGTCGTAAAGCGCTGTGACTGTGGCACCGGCCGAGGTCTCGTCGACCTCCATGACCGGGCCCGGGTAAACGGGTGGCGTTGGACTGGTGTTTGCCATCAGTACCGGCGCAAGCAAAAGCAGCGCCGGCAGCATTGCTGCCTTGAGCATTGTCGTCTCCTCCAGAAAAGTGCCGTTGTCCTCGCGCCGCAGTAAGCAACCGCTGTGCCAAGGCCCGAAAGCGCGGCGCAGGGCGCGAATTCAATCCGTGCGGCTACCGTTTCGACACCCGCGGTTGCCCCGGGGGTACGTCAGTCGGCAAACTGACGAATCCGGCGAAACGTCGTCACGCAGCCGGGCCTCATTCCCGTAAGCCCAGTCCGGTGACTTGTTATGCGCAGCAGGCCGGACTAGCATGACGCCCCCAAAGCAGCCCGTAAGCACGAGGGAGAACATGCAGCGTCCCCTGCTCGTTGTCGACATCCAGCGCGGCAACATCAGCGAATACAACCGCTTTATCCCCAACGGTGTCGCCAGCATCGTGAAAGCCGAGCTTTTCAACCCGGTGATTTTCACGCGCTACGTCAACACGGCCGACAGCCCAGCCAGGTTGTTCATGGAAAGTACCGCCATGAGCGAGATCTCGGACGCGGGCATGGAAATGAAGATCTCTGAGGTGATGGGCGGCAAGGTCCCGCCCCTGACGCAATACGGCGTGCTGCCGATGGCCGACGGTTACGGCGCCAAGCGCTACCTGCTGACCCACAACACCTACACCTGTGTCACGCCCGAATTCGAAGAACTGCTGGCCGAACTGGACCTCGACAACACTGGCATGTACATCACCGGCGCTGACACCGAAGCCCAGATCCTCAAGACCGCACTCGACCTGTTTGAGCGCAGCATCGAGCCCATCATCCTGGCCGAATTCTGCGGCAGTCACCGCGGCTTGGGCGCACACGAACGCGGCTTGTCGCTGCTCAAGGAACTGATCGGCGCTGAGCGCGTGATCACCGACTACATGCCCCTGCGCCAGCGATGGGAACGCGCCAAACAGGGCTGATCCGGGCACGATTCAAAGCCGGGCCCTTTGGGGCCCGGTTTTTTCGTTTGTGGAAGGTCGGCGCCTGCCATTGCGAATGTGACAATTTCGTGGCAATTGTAACTCCGGATTTGCTTTGCATCTCAACTGGCGTGGATAAACTGGTTCCGGTGCACTTGCTGGGTCACCCGAAGAGGACAACCATGAAACGAAATCTGCTGATGGGCGCAGCCTTGCTCGGCGCATTTGCGCTGGCTGGCGTGTTTGCGCAACCGCTTGCCGGGCAGTGATGAGGCGGAGGCGGCGGAGGCGGTGCCTCCGGTGGTGGTAGCGGCCCGAAATCGAGCTCGGGTGGCGCGGCGAAAGCTGCACTGAACAAGGACAAGTACAAAGAAGGCTCAGGCGCCGGCAAGGGCAAGAAAAGCTGGGGCGGCGAGAGCGGCGACGCGGTCATTCCTCCCGAGGAATTGATCGAGTGGAAGGTCGCCAAGATCGACAAGATCGAAGAGTACCAGAAGAAAAAGAAGCCGCTGGTCCTGTTCTTCATGGAAGAGGACATGGACGCCGTTGACGGCTCGCGCCAGGTTCATGATGCCGAGCTGGCCAAGATGGCCAAGAGCGGCGACGCAGTCTTTCTGTTGATCGAGTACAACGGCGACCGCACACCAAGCCTGAATACAGGCTCGCCGATCCCGACCAGCAAGCTCGCAAGCCCCAACCCGGCCCGCGACTACAACGTCAGCAAGTACCCGACGCTGCTGGTATGCGATTACCACGGCAACGAGTTCGGGCGCTTTGACAAGGCACCCCAGGCCAAGGACGTCAAGTCCAAGCTGGATGGCCTCAACGACAGCATCGAGGCCATGGAGCAGAAACTGCGCAAGAACCTGGATGCAGCCAAGGCCAGCCTGGAAAAGAACGACCTGCGCAACTTCTTCAAGACGATCTTCAAGAACTTTGGTGAAGGCATCATCGGCTTGAAGGCGCAGGAGGAAGGCATCAAGGTCTATCGCGAACTTCTCGACAAAACTCGCGACGAGATCGACACGATTCTTGAGGACCGACCCAAGGATGGCGAATCTCGCCTGAAGGCCCTGTCGAAGAACTTCCGCGACACCGAGTTGCGCAAAGAAATCGACGACGCACTGGCCATCATCAAGGGTTAGAAACTTTGCACGATCGAGCAGGGGCGGCGTTGGCCGCCCCTGCTTTGCTTTTCGGTCGTAAATCAAGCCGCAGAAGCAGTTTGTGCATCCGAAATTCACTTGGCAGACCCTACGATTGCCGACTGCACGGGCGGCTGCCAGACTTTTGGCGCAGAAAACGACTTGACCGCGGGTTATGTTTCCAGCGTCGCAGTTGAACGAGGGGAGACAGCCATGAAGAACCTTGCGCTTGCCATGATTCTCGGTACGGGTGCGGCGCTGATGCTCAGCGCCTGCGACCCGCACCACCACCACGATGACGCCGACGACGAGCAGTTCATCATTCCGCCCGGCGGCACTGATCTGGGGTTCTTCGACGAGTTCGACCACGCCTACGACGAGCAGGCGATCACCACCAGCGACGACACTGACGGCTTCGAGTTCCGCCTTGCGCGCACCACGGTCGTGCTGATCACCATGACCGGCACCGGCAGCCTGGACGGCTATCTGGACCTCTACGACGACAACTTCGGGTTCCTCGGCGGCGACGACAACGGCGGCCCGGGCGTTGACCCGGTAATCGTGGCCCAGCTATCGGCGGGTAACTACTTCTTCGTGGTCGGCAGCAGCAACGGCAGCCTGGGCGACTATGCCGTGGACATCAGCGTCGAGCCGATCGGCGGCGCAGACCTGGGAGTGATGGGCATCCCCGACAGCGTCATCGACAACGGCGGCGACATCACCGACCTGTTTGATGTCGACAGCTACATCTTTACCGTCAACTCCGCCTGCGATTGCGACATCTTCCTGACCCGCACCAGCGGCGACTACGACGGCAACCTGGAGTTGCTGGACGAGTACGGCAACGTACTGGCCTACATTGACCCCATCGGCGACGCGGACCCGGACATCCTGCTGCAGCCCCTTGGCCCGGGCACCTACATCATCCGGGTTGGCGCGGGCTCCGGAAGTGGCGACTACACCCTGCAGGTAGACACATACTAAGTGCAGAACCACGCGATCGGGCGGCCTGCGGGCCGCCCGGTTTCTTTTGGGGACCACCCCGCTTCTTGCCTCTTTGCCCTTCCAGACCATAGCACCGTTCGTACCATCCACGGTCCCCTGCCAGTCTGGTGCGACAGATGGAACCCAAAGAAGCCTGCGCCAAGGCCTCGCAGCTTGCCCTGACCGGCAACCTGCAGTCGGCCATCGACATCCTTGACCCGGTGATCGAAGAATTCCGCGAGTTCGGGCCGGCCTACGTCGTGCATGCCCGTGTCTTCCTGATGGCCGGCGATTGCGCGCAGCCACTCGTAGACCTCGAAGCCGCCGAGTGGGCCAACCGCGAATACGGCACGAACGCCCAGTTGCTTGAGGTGATTGAGCACCGGGCGCTCACATATGCAATTCGCAGCATGTACGGCGGCCAGAACGAAGCCGCCAAGTGCCGCAGTTACATCGAAGAACTGATCAAGCAGCGGGTCGCCCCGGAGAGCTGGTGGTTTCTTTTGGCATCGTGCTATGAACTGGCCTACAAGGACAGCGACGCGCAGGCATGGGTCGAAAAACTCGCCGCCTATGAGCCCCTGAAGTCCGCGGCCAGCTTTTTCTTCACCAAGCGCGCCGGGCTGACACAGATGCTGGCCATGCCCAAGAACCCCGAAAGTCACATTCCTGTGCACTTTGCCCGCCACTATCGGGCCAAGCGCGAGGGCGACAAGAAAGCCGCCGAAAAGTACCGCAAGCGCATGGAAGACCTGATCACGCCCGGCAGCTTCTGGCAGATCATCAACCTGTATGCCTCCGGCGCGGTTACGGTGACTGCCGTCTAAGGGGCTCGTTGGTAGTGTCTCAGTTTGAAGTGCGGGCTATTCGTCGTCCGCGCGGTGGGGCAGTTTCGCATCGGCAAACTGCATTGTTTCAGGTCTCGCGTGGCAAAGCTCCATGCCGAACATTGCGCTCAACGTGGGCCGTTGGTCCGGCAGATTCGTTGTTTTCTCGCGCTCTGGCGCGTACTTGAAGTGATCTTTCGTAATGAACCGCGCCACCGGGATGCTTCTTGCGGTCGCAAGGTGAATGGCGTCCATATTGTCTATGGGGATTGAAGGCTGCTTGGCGCGGCAATCGCGCCTAATTTGGCGGGCCTGAGTGGCTAGTTCCGGCGTTACTTCCCAAAGCTGCACTGGGCCGTCGGGGTGCCATAACGCGTCGATCTTCTTCGACTCTTCTTCGGTTAGCGTAGTGGTGTTCGCCATGTACCATGCAACTTCCGCAATGGTGATGACGGACGTGTGTATGACGCGCTTCTTCTCCTTGGCTTCGTCCCAAAGCGCGGTGGCCTGGTTGGAGTCCGCCGACGATTTGCTCTGAACGTAGTCGATGAAAATGCAGGCGTCCCAGTAGTCGCCCGCAGGTGCCGGTTTTGGCCGCGCTCTGACGACTGGGTTACGTGCCATTGGGTGCCCGCGTGTGCCCTTCCAAGTAGCCCCTAAGGCCCTCTAGCGTGCCCGCAGCCAACGGTTCGACCTCATCAATGCGGGTGATGTTCCGAACAAACTTCGGCTTACCCGTCTGCGGATCGCGTGTGATCTGGCCGTACACCTCAACCGTCTTGTCGAGAATGCCGTCAAGCCACTCGCGCTGGTCTTCCTCAACGTAGCACAAGACCGGATCATCTGTGCGTAAGTTGAAAATCCAGAAAATCAGCTCTTTCCGGCTCTGGAGAACTTGAGCCTTTCCGACTACGCGACCCATGATCGGGCGCGTTTCAATGATGCCCGTTGGCTCCGGTTCTCGCTCTGCTGGCGGCGGCGGAAGTGTGGTCATTGCCCCAGTGCCAGTGTCTACAACGTACATATTCGTGATCGTCCCATTGCGGAGAGCCCTTAGCGAATCAACCATTCGCTCCGCATCGTTCGACGGGCTGGCCCATGCGCTGCGGTACATCCGGTGAACTTGCGCAAAAATTGGTTCGCGGTATCGGTCTAGACCCGCTCCCAGCCGTGCAACCACAGTAAGTGGGCTGGCGTACCCCACAGACGATATGAGCCACTCGGGCTTGTCCTGGTTCTTCACCACAGACGCGGCGGCGTTGTTGAGAATCGATTTGAGCTTTGTCAGCGCCACCACTAGCAGATCAATGGGAACATCTCGCTCGCGCGAGACCTCGAAAACCGCCGTTAGTTTCCCTTCGGTGCTCATGCCTATCAGCATAACAAGGCGCGCGACGAAAAATACAGCCTAGTCGAGCATATCCACAAGATCGGCCAGTGAGGCCGGTTCCGGGGTGATGCCTGCTGCCATCGCAGGCGTAGCGCCGTGAAGGCTCTTGTGAACGCGGCAGAAGTTGTAGTTGAAGAAGTGAAGCGCGACGGCATGGGCCAGGTTTTCGGCCTTCTTGGAAAACGCATTGGTCAAGCGCGTGAAGCGCCTCATGCTCATACGCATGGTTAGGTTCTGGCGCTCGACAAACGACGTGCTGACGTGCTTCTTGTCGGGGAAGCCACACACTTGCGTCTTGCGCGTCCCGCAACATTCGCCGGGGCTATAGCGGGCTTCCGGCTTGAGGTTGTGCGGATCGTCCCCGTACAGCTTCACAAGTTGCGCGTAGTCCACTTCCCCACCGAATGCATCTTCAACCGCTGACAGATAAGCCTTGTGGCCGTCCGTAGTCAGTTGCACGCGATGCGCCAGACGTGAAGCCAAGTCCTGCATGAACTCGGTAGCACAACCAGCGTCCCGCGTTCCGATCAACCAGCAGGGAACCAACTTCGTTTCAGCGTCGATAGCAGTCCACGTCCACACGTCGCCTACGCCTTGTCCTTTGCGTTCGGCGGGGACGTTCTTTTCCTTCATGCCCACGAACGACCAGATTTCGTCGCACTGGATGCGCTTCAACTTGAGGTTGGTCATGGTGCGCTCGTTGAACTCAAGCGCGGCCTTGCCAGCGTCAACCAGCAGCTTCGTAACGGTGTTAATCGAAACTCCGGCCATGCGCGTGACGGCCCGCATTGAAACACCCTCAACCAGTGCCGTGAGGATTTGGACGCGCTTCTCTTTGGGTAGCTTGTTCATACTGATAAGTATGCTTGACCGCTCAAGCATAGTCAAGCACAAATGCAGAATAGCCCGCGAGGGGCTAGGCGTAAGGTTTTGCGGGGATGGGCGGCTAGTCGGTGGGCTTCTTCCAGCGAGCGGCGGCGGCCTTTTGGGCTATGGCCTTGCGCTTCGCGGGGCTAAGTGCTTTAGCCCGCGCTTTGCCGCCCTTTTTACCGCCAAGGCTTCCCAGCAGGCGGGCGGCTAGACTTCGTTGTTCGGCCTCAGTCATGGGGCGCTCTGGTTCGTCGCCCGTCACCTGGTCTAGGATAGACTTGGCAAGCTGGTTGGCGTCGGCGTTCTTGCGTGTGCTTGTTCGCTTAGGCATGGCGTCAGTGTACCATGCGCTCTAACGGATTCTGGTTTCAAACTGAGACACTACCGGCTCGTTCTCTCCCTTGACCTTTCCGGGCCTGTGGGTACCTTTGCCGCCCCGAAGCGGAGTAAGCCATGTCGAGAAAGTGTGAAATCTGCGGTAAGGGACCTGTCGCCGGTGGCAGCATCAAGCGCCGCGGTATGGCCAAGAAATACGGCGGCGTTGGTAGCCGCGTCATCGCGCACAACAAGCGCACGTTCCGGCCCAACATCCAGAAGGTTCGGGCATGGATCAACGGCGGCGTCCAGCGCCTCAGCGTCTGCACAAGCTGCCTGCAAGCCGGCAAGGTCACCAAGCCGCCCGCTCGCGAATACGCCAAGGCTGAGTAATAGACAGCGAACGTCGAGCCCCGGCGCCAGCGCCGGGGATTTTGCTTGCACGGCAGAGTTCATGCGGTGGGCTGAGAGGCGTTCACTTCACCGGGCAAAAAGCGAGCGTCGAGTTGCTTCAGAATTTCGTCCCGCAGCTCCGCCGTGGTCTTATCCACCCAGTCCTTGCCCTTCTTGCGGCGCACCGGCAGCTTGAACACAAAGTCGCCCTTGATCGCGCGGTAGCGCCGGCGAATCTCCTGCAGGAACTTCAGTTTCTCGGTGCTTTGCGGCGCGTCGCCGTCGCGAAACATGTACTTCTGCCCGGCTTGCCGCACCCAGCGCTGGCCCAGCCCAAGGCTGCGCTTGCGTGTGCGCGCCAGGCCAAAGCGCGGCGCGATGTCGAGGATCACAAGCAGGTCGGGCTTGGGGTGCCAGCCGTCGTGGCGCTTCAGGATTTCGCTTTCCGGCACGCCCATGGCGCCCTGGTACACCAGCGTGCTGTACATGCTGCGGTCCTGGACCACGTCGGTGCCGGCCTTGAGTGCCGGCTTGACGATGGTGTCGATGCTCAGGCGTCGGTCGGTGACGAACATGCCCATCCATTCGTGGGGCGTAGTGGCGTACTCGCCCGAGGCAAGCCGCTCGAGGATCAGCTTGCCAGTGGGCAGGTTGCTAGGCTCACGGGTCAGCAGCACGCGGCGACCGCGCGCCTCAAGCGCCTCGCCTACAGCGCGCGCCAGAGTGCTTTTGCCCGTGCCGTCAATGCCTTCAATGATGATGAAGCGCCCGTGCATTCGGTTGTCGGTTCCAGCAAAGATACGAAGCACTCCCATAGGCCCCTCAGGGGCCGTAAGACCCCAGCCCGGCCCGTAAGGGCCGGGTACTGATTGGCGTGTAGCGATTAGGCCCGCAAGGGCCGACAGACTCAAACAAGGTCGCGCTCATCCATCATCATTCCGTTCTTGGCAAGGAACTCGCGCAATTCGTCGGCGAAGAACTTGTGGGCGTGGTGCGCATCCTGTGCCTGGATGTAGCGGATCGTCTCATCCACCCGGTTTTCACTGACACTGAACGCCGCATATCCCTCTTGCCAAGCGAACTTTTCCCTAAAGTCGGACTGCTCATTTATCCATCCAGACGAGTTTGACTTCAACTTGTTCACCGCTTCTGAAACGGCGATTGTCGGAGGCAGTTGAACAAACAGATGCACATGATCCGCGACGCCGCCGATCTGGATTGGAGTCCCTTTCAGGTTGCGTGTGATGCCGCCAAGGTATTCGTGCATGCGTTGCGACCAAACGCCGGCAAGCAGGGGGGTGCGCTCTTTTGTCGAGTAAACAATGTGATAAAGAAGCCGAGTGTATGTGTGCCCCATGACGTGCGGCCCGTTTTCTGTCGGCCCTGACGGGCCTTGGGTTGATGAGAATATGCTACCCGGCCCTTACGGGCCGGGCTACGGTCTTACGGCCCCTGCGGGGCCTCACATGCAATGACAGCTGAGGCCTTGAAAGCGCGTGTTCTGCGCAACTCCGCCGCTTGCGGTAAACACGCGTTCAGAACTTACACCTACCATCCGCCGCCGAAGCGTTTCTTGCGCTTGCGGGGCAGACGCGGGTTGCCTGCTTCGGGCTCGGGCGGCGGGACTGCCGGCTGGGCCTGCGACGCGCTGGATGTGCCGGGCATGCCATAGCCGCGCAAGTTGGGCGCGCGACCGCTCTTGGAGCCGATCACGCGGCTGTCACGATTGACCTTCAGCGGGCCGCTGGCCGGCGCGTCAAAGAACCCGGGCAGCTTGCCGGTACGCAACACGTGTTCCATGTCCGACACCAGCTGCATGGCGCTCGCGGGGCGGTCTTCGGGCCGCTTGGCCATCATGGTCTGCAGCAGCGTGGCTGTCGCGTCGCTGATGTCGGGCCGGAAGTTTTTCGGGTGCGGCGGCGGCTCATGGATGTGCCGGTACATCACGACCTCGGGCGGTCCCTCGAACGGGACCTTGGCGGTCAGGCAGAAGTACATCGTCACACCCAGGCTGTAGATGTCGCTGCGCGTGTCGATGTCCTGGCGGCCCATCGCCTGCTCGGGCGAAATGTAGTTGGGCGTGCCGACAGCCATGCCCTTGGTCGCGCCCTCGGGGCCATCGGCGCGGACCTTTGCCAGCCCCAGGTCGAGCAACTTTACCTGCCGGTCGCGCGTGACCATGATGTTGTCGGGCTTGATGTCGCGGTGCACAAGCCCCAGCTTCTCGGCATGTTCCAGCGCCTTGGCGACCTGCACGATCAGCTCAAGGGCCTGGCGCTCGTCCATCGCGCCGCGCTCTTTCACCAGTTGCTGCAGCGTCTTGCCCTCGACGTACTCCATCGCGAAGTAGCACAGGCCTTCCACCTCGCCCGCGTCGATGCCGGTAATCACGTTGGGGTGGTTCAGCCGCGCGCTGGCCCGCGACTCTTGCAGAAAGCGGTGCTTGATCGTGGCGTTGGCGGCAAGTTCGGGTTGCAGAATCTTGATCGCGACCCAGCGCTCCATGCGCACCTGGCGGGCCTTGTAGACCGTGCCCATGGCGCCCTGCCCCAGCTTCTCGTGCAGCTTGTAACCGTGGATCTTGTCCGCGATCTGGTACATCTGCTGGTAGCCCTTGACACGTTCAATGCCGGCCTTGTCCAGGTATCCGCGCTGCATCAGCAATTGGCCAAGCAGCGGCACGCGCTGCCCCTTCTGCAACAGGGCGCGTTGCACGTTTACGCACTCTTGAATCTGCGCCGCAGTCACAAGGCTCAGGTTGACGGCCGCCTGGCCAAAGCTCAGGCGCGCGGTGTTGTCACTCGCCGGCGCCGGCTCAGGCTCCACCGGCTCCATGTCCTGGGTTTCTGCGAACGCGGGGTCCGGCGCCGCGCGGTACTGCACCGACGGCCGAGGCGGCGTCCTCTCAAGCTGGTCGGGGTGCGGAATCTCGGTGGCTTCCCCCACCGGCTGCACCACGGGCGCGCTGTCAAACACGCCCTCGCGCGGAGAACTCGGTGCCGAACTGACCTGGCGCACAGGGGGCTTGACCGCCGGCCGATTGCTGGCGCTGCTCTGGGCGCTGCGCTGGGGCAACGGCGGCTGTGGCTGCGGTGCCTTGGCCGGTGGCGGCCCAAAGGAAACGGTAGGGATGGTCGGCAGCTTTTGGGTCTCTTCGCCGGGCGGCTGGGCACCGTTTGGCTGCGCGCCGGGCATACGGCGCTGCTCCGGGGCCGGCGCAGACTTTCGTGTGCGCTGAGTATCCGGAGTCTTCACCGGGTACACACGTTCTTTTCCGCCGCCTCCTTCAGAGTCGACAGAACGACGCGTGCTGAAATGCCACGCAAATTGCATCACACAGCCCAGTTACTGCCAGCCCGACAGGGGCGCATCCGCGGGGGACGCGACTTCATGATTATTGCAGCTTAACGCTTCATTAGCGAGGGTCTGGAACAGACCGCTTGTTCACCACCCACAGTGCCCCTCGTGTGCGTTTTTCCACACTCTCGAGGCTGGGTACGGATTCCTCCAGGTGCCAGCCAGCGGCGCCCAGACCGCTGCGGCGACCGCGGTAGGCATTCTCATCCAGCCACCACTCCAGCAGCCTTGCGCTCTCCGCGTCAAATCCGCCCTCGCCCTTGTACGCCAACGCGGCAAAGTCGCGAAACCGTGTGCCGTTGACTTCGCCCTGTGTCAGCTCTGCCGCAATCGCAGGCTCGCCAGTTTGCAGCGGTAGATCCAGCTGCCAGCCGGCCTTGCCCTGCGCGCTGCGCCACGGCCGCGGCAAGGCCCGTGCGGCGCCTGCCAGGTCCACCGCCAGCGTCTCGTCAATGTCCTGCCCGGGCAGCAGAAACGCCCGAGCCGAGGCCGGCCGCTGGCGATCTTGCGACTCGGCATACACAACCGCCCAGCAATCGAGCAACGGCCGCGGCTGTGGCTGCAACAGCGCGATTGCCCCAATCGACGCGGCGCCGGCGGCAACCGCAGGCATCGCCCACAGCGCGCCGAACTTGATGCGCCGCGCAACCTGCGGCAGCACGCCGCACAGGGCAAGCAGCGCCCCTGCCAGTCCGAAGAACAGCGGGCCCGGCTGTGGCGCCTCGGGTGTACCTGCAACCACGTTCAGGGCCGCTGGCGATGGCACGCGCGACTGGGGCTTGCCGGCCGGCGCACGGGCCTCGCCGTACCACATGTGGTCGAGCAGCGCTCCGCGCAGCACGGCGTAAGGGTTGCCGCTGCGGCGCAGCTCTTCAAAGTCGATGCGGTAAATCGCGCCCGGGCCGTACGCCATGCGCTGCGCGCCTACGCCGTGGATTTTCAGCAGTTGCGCATCGGCAGGTGCGGGCAGGCCTTCGACCCTTTCGCCCATCCGGAACGAGCCGATGATGATCGCTGCGCCACCCAAGCTGCAAAACTCGGCAATCGCGCGCTGCGTGCCCGCCGGCGGGCGTTGCGCCTCGGGGCTGAACAGCACCAGGCCGTCGTAGCCATCAAACATACGCCAGTCCGAAAAGAACTCACGGTTCTCGTAGTAATCGCACGCAAGCTGACCGGGCACGCTGGGCAAAATCGGCCGGGCGTACATCGCGTCGGCAGCGAACACCGCCACATAGGGCTGCTCGTAATCAGGCTCGATGCGCCGCGGCGGCAGGCGCGGGGTATGCTCGTCACCCGCGACACGAATGACCACATCCGGAGCGACGTACACCGGCAGGATCGTCTCGCTGGTTGCACCGGCCACGGCGGCAACTTCCATGACCAGCTTCACGTTGCCGTGAGTCACCTCGACGCGTTCGGTGTCAGCCGTCGCCCTGAACACCAGTCGATATGGCGCGCACGTGCCGGGGCGACCGTGCGGCTCAGAAAGGAAGCGGCTGCGTTCTTTGTCGATGGCCTGTGCGTGCACGGGTGCAACCGCCATGACGGCCAGCAGAATCAAGATCAGCGCGGTTGGTGGCGGTCTCACAGCGCAACCTCCGCCTGCTTAGGCGCCGGCAGGGCAAGCGCCGCCGCCCAAGGCAGCAGCGCCATCGGCAGCAGGGGCCACCAGGACAATGTACCCGCGGCCAGCGCCCATGATGGCGACACCGGCCGCAGGTGCAGCAGGCTGGCTGATGCGTACTCCAGGGCCAGATAGTGCGCCAGCGGCGGCAGCGCAAACATGCACAGCAACGCAACCCGCGCGCGCATGACCCACGAGCCACCCAGCCTGGCACCCAGCGAGATTGCGCCGCCCGCGAACAGCCACGCGCCAAGCGCTCCCCCCCGCGACTGCCACGGCAGCCCACCCCGAGCCACAAAGTCCAGCAGCAGCACACTGGCGCTGGCAGCTGTAAAGCACGCCGCCACTGCCAGCAGGTTACGAAAGGCGGCGCCGCGCGTGCGGGCCCCGAGCGGAAGAAACAGCAGGGTGCAACATGCCAGCTCGGCATGGATCATCGCCAGTTGCAGGGTGCGGTCGTTTCCGACGCCCATGGGCTCGGCGATGCCGGCCAACGAACAAAGCCCCGCTGCGGTCAACAGGACTACCACCACGATCAGCGGGCTATGTGTCACAAGCGGAACTCCCAACTTCCGGCCTGTGGCAGGCGAGGATGGACGAATGCACGGTCATGGTTGTTGCCAACACCCTGAACGGGTAACAAACTTCGATGGTTCGTGTAACATCCGGGAAACGACTCGCGCTGGAACATAGCAGGCAGACCCACAATGACGACACATCCACTCTGGCTTGCCGGCACGCTGGTGACTACCCAACAGTCGTTCCAGCACCGTGGCGCTTATGACCATAAAGACCTGGGCGCCGTGTCCTTGGCAAGCCGTGGCGAGGCGGCGGCGGCGCTGTCGGCTGCGTGGCACGCGCGCGGTCCTGTGGCGCGCATGTCGTCGGGGGCCCGCGAAGCGGCGCTGTTGACGATTGCCGAGGGCCTGCAGCGTCGCGACGAAGAGTTCGCGCAAATGATGACCAGCGAAACGGGCAAGCCGATCAGCCTGTGCCGGGGCGAGGTGGCGCGCACGATCAACACGTTGCGCGTATGCGCTGAAGAAACCAAGCGCTGCGTCGGCGAAGTGATCGCGCTGGATACCGTGCCGGCGGGCGACGGCCGCTACGGCATTGTGCGGCGCTTTCCCAAGGGGATTGTGGTTGCCATCACGCCGTTCAACTTTCCACTCAATCTTGTCGCGCACAAGATCGGCCCGGCGATTGCCGCAGCCTGCCCGTTCATTCTCAAGCCCGCGCCGCAGGCGCCGCTTACAGCATTGATGCTGGGCGAGCTGCTGAAAGCCGCCCGGCTGCCCGAGGGCGCGTTCAGTATTCTGCCGTGCGACAACGACGTGGCGCAGTTCATCGCGACCGATGAGCGCGTGGCGGTGCTCAGTTTCACGGGCAGCGACACCGTGGGCTGGAAGCTGCGGGCGCTTGCGCCGCGCGCGAGTGTACTGCTTGAGCTCGGCGGCAACGCTGCCGTGATCGTTGAGCCCGACGCCGACCTGGAAAACGCCGCGCAGCGCATTGTGACTGGCGCGTTTGCCCACGCCGGCCAAGTGTGCATCAAGGTGCAGCGCGTGTTCGCGCATGACTCGATTGCGCAGGTCCTGCTGGCACGCATGGTGGAACTGACCGAGACGCTGGGCATCGGCGACCCCACGCGCGAAGACGTGCTGGTCGGGCCCATGATCAGCGAGCCGGCGGCGCAGCGCGTCGCCGAATGGGTCAACGAGGCGCGGCAGGTGGGCGCCAATGTGGTCACCGGCGGCGAACGCGACGGCCAGTTCTATCGCCCGACGTGGCTGACCGACGTGCCGGAAGACGCCAAGGTCAGCTGCCGCGAGGTGTTCGGCCCGGTGGCCGTGTTCTACCGCTACCACGACTTCGAAGCCGCAATCGCCGCGGTCAACAGCAGCCCGTTCGGGTTGCATGCGGGCGTGTTTACCCACTCGTTGCCGCGCACCAGCATGGCCTTTGACCAGCTTGAGGTGGGCGCAGTGATCGTGAATGACATTCCGACCTATCGTGTCGACCACATGCCATACGGCGGCATCAAGGCCAGCGGCATGGGGCGCGAAGGCCCCAAGTATGTCATCGAAGAGTACACCGAACCAAGGCTGCTGGCTGTAAAGCCGATATGAACGATGCAACGGCGCACCGGCTTGCGCACTGAGACCTATGTCGATCATTTACTATCTGGACTTTCCGTGCGCCGTCAAAGAGCAGATTCGGCCGGGCCGCATGTTGCGCCTGCTGTACGCACGCGAACGCGCCCACGAAGAAATGAACCGCGCGCGCAAGACCAAACCCGACGCCCGCCCCGAAGACGTGCGCGTCGAGTTGTCGCTCAAAGACGCCGACGGCACCGCCAATCTTGTTGCGACCACAGCGGTTGACATCGAACGCCAATACTCCGAGCTTGACCGGCATTCACACCACTGCATCGACTGTCGCGCGCGCATTGAGGCGCAGAGCTTCGGGTGCCGTGGCCGCATTGACTTTCCGTTCACGCTGAAAGCCGAAACGCTGTTGATGCAGCGCGTGCGAGCCTCGGGCGGTGACCCCACCGCGTCGATGCTGGCCAACTATTTCGAGAACAACGGCATCAGCGGCAACCGCGCAGGCGACATGCGCAACCTGCACGGCGTGTTCTTCGAAAGCACCATGCCGCTCGTGCGCCGGCTGGCCGACGGGCGCAAGATTTCAAGCAATCAGGTGTTTGAGTTGTTCTTCCAGACCGGCCAGATCGGGCCCAAGCACGCGCGCTTTCTGCTGGGCATGTTTGACCTGCTCGCGCCGAACCTGCCGATTGATCGCCCCCTGCAATCACTGCCCAACCTGTTTGTCGTTGAGCGCGAAGACTCGGGCATGGTGGTGCAGCGCATCGGCCTGAACCTCGTCGCCGGCGACGAAGAACGCTGCACACGCCAGCTCGAGAACTATTTCGGCGGCTTGCTGCTCGCCAGCGAGCTGGGCCACGACCTGTGGGTCAAGATCTAGGCGCCAGCCGGCCGGTCAGCTTGCGCGCATTTCCTCGAGACTGATGTACTTTACGCGCGGGCGATTGGCCGCCTTGCCGCGTTCGATCTCGCGCGCATTGATCTGCTGCCATTCGTCAAACGAGACGTAGGCGCATCCCGCTGCTTTCAGCAATTCCATAATGTCGCGTCCGGCTTCGACGCGGCGGACGTTCTTCACGTCTTCCAGCATCAGCGCCACGGTTTCTTCGGCGTCTTTCTTGTTCGTGCCGATCACGCCGGTCGGGCCGCGCTTGGCCCAGCCCACCACGTAGGCCCCGGGCAGCAACTTGCCGTCGGCGTTCACCACGCGCCCGTGGTCGTTGGGAACGATGCCCTTGCGCTTGTCGTACGGCACGCCCGGCAGAGCCACGCCGTAGTAACCCACACTTCGCAGCACCATGCCCGCGGGCAGCACTTCGAACTGGCCGATGCCTTCACAGTTCAGGTAACCGTCGGGCGTGCTCAACAGCCGATTGCGCTCAATCTTTACGCTGCTCACCCAGCCGTCTTTGCCCGTGATTTCGACTGGCGAAACCAGAAACCGGAAGTGCACCTTGCGCGGCTTGTCGCCCATGCCGCGGGCTGCGTACTCGCGCAGAAACTCGACGTTCTGGCGCGTGAGGCGGTCCGCATCGACGGTCTTGCGGCTTTCGGGGTCGAGTTCGATCTCTTCGGGCTTAACCACAGCATCGGCAATTTGCAGGTGTCCGAACTCTTTGATTTCTGGGTTCGTAAACTTGGCCTGCGCGGGACCGCGCCGGCCCAGCACATAGATCTGCCTGACCTTGCTGTGTTTCAGCGCCTCCAGCGCGTGGTCGGCAATGTCGGTCACCTTCAACTCGTCGTACGACTTGGCCAGGATGCGCGCGACATCCATGGCCACGTTGCCGACGCCGACGACAGCAACGCCTTCCACGTCGAGGTTGGGCTTGAGGTCGCGATAGTCCGGGTGGCCGTTGTACCAGGCCACGAACTCGGTGGCGGACATGCTGCCCTTGAGGTCTTCGCCGGGGATGTTCAGGTTGCGGTCTGACTGCGCACCCGTCGCGAACACGAGCATGTCGTAGTACGGGCGCAGGTTGTCCATCGTGATGTGCTTGCCGAACTCAACGCCGCCAAAGAAGCGCACGCGCGGGTCTTGCGCCGTCTTTTCGTAAAGATTGGCGACGCTCTTGATCTTGGGGTGATCGGGCGCCACGCCATAGCGAACCAGACCGTACGGCGCGGGCAGGCGATCGAACAGGTCCACCCTGACCTCGACGTCTTCCTGCTTGATCAATGCAGCGGCTGCGTAGAAGGCGCTTGGTCCGGCGCCAATGATGGCGATGCGTACGGCAGGCATGGTTTTCCTTTCGTGCGGCGCATTGTTCCAAGCGTCGCGGGATAGGCAACTGGAATAGCCTGCAAAGCGACCGGGAGCGGCCGCCATGTTTCGAGTCTAATCAGGAAAGCGCAGAATGCGCAGTTTGCCGCCCTCGACCAGGTGCAACGCGGCATCGCCGCCGGCATGCATTCCCTCTGCGGTGGCGGACTTGCGCGTCAGCACGCGGCCTGTGGCCACTTCGTAGAAGACCAGCTCAAGCCGTTCAATCGTCGCCAGCACTGTGCCGCCGAACAACAATGCCACGGCCTGCGGCGGCACGCCCGTTCGCAGCGTATGTTCTGCAGGGCCTTGGACAGAAACGACCGTGACCAGTTGCCCAAGTGTCAACGCCAACACCAGCCCGTCGGCCGACAGCGCCATGCGGTCGGGAGTCAGCCCCTCGCGGGCGGCAATCGCGTGCGGGTCGGGGTTGCCGAGCTCATTGACCACATAAAGGCTGTCGCGGTAACGCAGCGCAGCCGTGGGCGCGCTTGCAGCAAACGCAACTTCTTCAGGCGGCGTTGTCGGGGCGGAAAACTGCGTGCGGCGCGACTCTTTGCCCAGGGACACGAGCTCGTTCGGTGCCTTGTACAGCAGCAACTTGCCGCTCGCCCACGCGCCGAGCAGCACGCCCTCGCGCTCGACCGTAGACTGGCCGCCCCAGGGTAAAACAAGTTTTTCGCCATCCGCGCCTGCAAACGATGCGCCGGCGGGCACCGCGCGTGTCAGTTTGCCCGCAGTGTGCCATTGCCCCTGGCCCCACACGCGGCTGGTACCGCCGCGCGAGGTCACGACAAACCCGCCGGTGGCGGCCCGGGCCGCGAACGCCGGAGGCACGCACAGCAGGCTGAAACCCAGCTGGCGTTCGCGCTGCAACAGCCGCATGCTCAACTCTCCGCGTTCGTTGCCAAAGACCAGCCCGTCCGGCCCGAGCGCGCCGAAGCTGACGGCATCGCCGCCCAACGACCACTCGCTCAGGCCGTCGGGGCCAATCAACGCAGCAGCGCCCTGTGCGCCAAGGCACAGCAGCGTGCCATCCGCGAGGAACGACATGCGCGTCCAGTTCACGGGCGAGAGTTGATGTGAGCGCACATCCGCTTCGCCTGGCGCATCCAACGGGATCGACACCAGTTCCACAGCTCGGCCGGTAAGCGCAGCAGCGAACAGCGCCGTTCCGGCATCAAACAAAGCCGCGACAATCGGCGGGTCGGAGGGCCGAAATCGGTACAGCGGCTCCCAGCCAGCACCCTGATGGGCAAGCACGTCATTCCCGGCGATCACCGCCACTCCCTGGCGCGCCAGCAACTGAAGCGCTTTCAACTCGCCGCTATCTGTCGGCAGGGGGCGCGACACGGGCCGCGCAGCGCCGGGCGGGTACACGCTGACCTCGCCGGGCCTTGCCGACGCAAGCTCGGCCAGGTTGTCGCGCACACTCAGGTGGGTCCAGGCTTGCGGGTCCACAGTGTCGGGGCCGGATGCGCCAACGGCGGCCGCCTCTCCATCAACTGCGCCGCCCACAAGTCGACCGCCATGGCGCACCAGAAAGCGTTCGCCGCGGGCATCCAGGTGCAGGTCGCCAGAGTCCGAAGCCTCGGGCAGTTTCACCGTAAAGAGCAGCTTGCCTTCGCGCACGTCGTAGATTTCCAGCACGCTGACGCGGCCCAGGGCAATGCGAACAACACCAAGCCGGTTACGGTCGCCGCTAAGCGCGCCGCAGGCCACGGCGGCGTCGGCATGGCTGCTGCCGGCAAAGCGTGCAGGGTCAGGCCTGAGTTCGCGCTGCAACAGCGGCGCCCACGGCGGCGGGCCCAGCGCCAGCGCTTCTTGAAACAGCGTGCGCGCCCGCGACTCCTGTCCCTGCGCAAAGTCCTGCGCCGCGAGGCGACACTTCTCCAGCGCCAACGCGCGCTTCTGGCGCTGCACCTCGGCGCCGGCCTGTTCGTGGGCCTGCTTCAACTCGCTGGAGCGCGCCGCTTCGGCCTGCAGGGCGCCGTCTGCCACCAGCGCGTCGTCGCGCGCCGACTTCACGTCGCGCTGCATGTTGCGATAGGCCGACATGCCAAGCACTGCCAGCGTCACCAGCACCAGCGCGCACGCCCCGAAGATCACGCGCTGCAGCTTCAGCCGCGCCAGCAGGTGCGCTTCAATGTCGGTGGGTTTGATCGGCGTGTCAGGCATTGGATTTGGGGGTTAGCGGTCAGAAACTGCTTGCGGTGTCCGATGAGTCTGCCAGTTCCAGCTTTCAACCTCTGGTCTGCGGCCACTGTCCTCAAACCGACGCTCAGAACTCATGCCACGCCGAGCAGGCCCTTCACGAACGTGATCGCCTCGTCCCTGGTGCTGATGCGGCCCTCCAGCATTTCATCCTCGAGCGCCGTCAGCAGATCTTTGTAGCGCGGGCCCGGTGGCAATCCCAGCGCCTGCAAGTCATGGCCATCGATCGGCAACCTCGGCTTGAGTGCACGCTCTTCGCCCAGGCTCTTGAACTCATGCAGCTTGGCGAGCACGAACTTGTATGTCTCAAGCCGGTTCGGCCCGGCCAGGCAGTCAATCCGATGCAGCTCAAGGTCTTCGTCAAAGTGCGGCTTGCGCAGCAGGCGCTTGAGCGTCGCAGTCTTCATCTTTGGCACATTGATGAACTTCAAGTGGTCATCGACCAGCGACTTCACCCGCTCAATCACCTCGCCGGGGAACTTCAGGCGCGTCAACACTTCTACCGCCATTTCACCACCCAGCTTGTCGTGGCCGTGAAATGTGATTTTGCCGCCGGTGTTCACGGCGGTTGGCGGCTTGGCAATGTCGTGCAGCAATACGCCCAGCGCCAGCGTGATGGTTGCGGGCTTGAGCATCAGGTCCATGGCCAGCAGTGTGTGCGTGAACACGTCGCCCTCGGGGTGGTGCTCGGGCGACTGCATCACGCCGACCATCGCGCTCACTTCAGGCAATACGACATCCAGCAGGCCGCACTCAAGCATCATGCGCAGGCCGCGCGATGCCCCCACGTGCGTGAACAGCTTGCTCAACTCGTCACGAATGCGCTCGGCGCTGCACACTGTCACCTGCGGGGCCATCTCGCGCACGGCTTGCCACGTGGCGTCGTCGATGTCGAAGTTCAAGCCGGCGGCAAAACGCACGGCGCGCAGCAATCGCAGCTTATCTTCGGCAAAGCGCACGCGCGGGTCGCCGACGGCGCGGATCACGCAGGCCTTGAGGTCGCGCAGTCCGCCGACGTAGTCGTGGACTTCATTGGTTTCAGGGTTGAGAAACAGTGCGTTGATCGTGAAGTCACGCCGTGCAGCATCTTCGGGGGCGCTGGTGAACGCCACGCTGGCAGGGTGGCGGCCATCCAGGTACGGGCCATCCAGGCGAAACGTCGCTACTTCCACGTCGATCGGCAACTCGTCATCCATCACGCGAATCACGCCGAACTGCTTGCCCACGGCCACGGTGCGCCGAAACAGCGCCTCGACATCATCGGGCCTGGCCGATGTTGCGACGTCGTAGTCTTTCGGCTCGCGCCCGAGCAGCAGGTCGCGCACACAGCCGCCGGCAAGCAGCGCCTCATGCCCGTTCTGCCGCAGCGTTCGGATCACGCGGCGGGCAAGGGCGGTGACAGGGATGTTCGGCAGCTCGTGCACTTTCGCGATGATCGTTGATTGACTGCTGCTACTCAATGGGAAGCCGCGTTGAACCGCAATTTTCGATCACCAGTAACCCATGACCAATGCAACGGCACCCGGTTTCCATTGGGCACTGGTTACTGCTCATTGCGGGTCGCATCGTGGCCATGGGCGCGGCGGGCAATCCATCTTGCGATCCAGTGCCACAAAAGGCCCGCAGCAATCAGGCCCAAGCCAGCCGCCCACACGCGCCAGTTTACCCAGAACGCCAGAAACAGGCACGCCGCAAGCCCCGCCAGCGCGATCCAGCGCGGATACATCCGCTGCCCGGGGGGCAATCGCAGGGCCGCTGCGTTGGTGATGGCGTAGTACACAAGCACTGTGAACGCGCTGAAGCTCCAGGTCGTTTTCACGTCACCGATCAGCACCAGCGCCGCGATCACAACGCCGGTCAAAATCACGGCCGGCACCGGAGTTGTGCCCGACGCGTTCACGCGCGCCAGCACCGACGGCATATCGCCGCGCCGCCCCATTGCCAGCCACATGCGCGACAGTCCCAGCACCAGGTTCAGCAACACGCCCAACATCGCGATCATGGCCCCCTGGGCCACGATCCAGGTCACGGGCCGGCTGTAGCCGGACGCAGCCGACAACGGCGCCGCCGGCACGATCGTTCCGCCCAGGCCGACCAGCACGAACGCGACCGCCGCGTACACCAGCGCGGAAAGCGCCAGTGTCACGATCATCGCGCGCGGGATGTTGCGCCGGGGGTGGCTGACTTCTTCGCCCATCGTCGCGATTCGGCCATAGCCGGTGTAAGCCACAAACGCCAGCGCCGAGGCCTCCAGCAGCCCGGGCACGCCGCCGCCAAAGAACGGGGTAAACGCGGCCCCCGACACCCGCGACGAACCGGCAAGCACAAACACCCCTAGTGCACCACAGGCCAGCAGCACCAGTATGCCGTTGTGCCAGTTACTGCGTCGCACGCCCGACAGCACCAGAAGTGTGAATAGCACCACGGCCGTGCCGGCGACTGCCGATTGCAGCCACCGGCCATGCAAGTCCAGGGCGCGCATGAAGTACGCGGCGAACCCGAGCGCCGCCGTCGCCGCACTCGCGCTTTTAGCAAGCAGGAACAGCCACCCGGCTGTGAAGCCCAACGACGGCGTCAGGTACTTGTATCCATACTCGTAACTGCCGCCGCTGACGGGGTGCGACGCGGCAAGCTGCGCGCTGTTCAGGCCATTGGCAGTTGCAACACAGGCAGCAATGCAAACGGCAAGCAACACCGAAGGCCCCGCGATGTCCGCAGCAATGCCAATGCTGACGAAAATCCCGGTGCCGATGATGCTGCCCATGCCCAGCAGCACGGCGCCCAACACTCCAACAGATCGATTGAGCTCCTTCATGGTTCAGCAGCTGGCGGGGGCGAAGAGGGGAGTCGATGCACCAACCACCTAGATAGCGTTGCCGGGCCATGATTGCATGAAAAAGCAACGCGCAGCGCCCATGAGGGCGCCGCGCGTTCAAGAGCGGTCACAGCTTAGGTGTTCGGCGACTCGTACAGAATGTCGCGGCTGGGGTCGTCGTAGTCGTAGTTGAAGAAGAACCGATCGACCGTGCGGTGCATCCGGTCAAGGTCTTCGTTCCATGAACGGAAGTGGTTCAAGTTGTGGTTCCAATCCACAAACGAGAAGCAGCCGCTCAGCGAAGTCGCGACCAGCACCAGCAAAAGTACAGCTACGGGTTTACGCATAGAAATCCCCACCATGCCTAAAGTGGCAGCGCCACACAATTGCGAGGGGTACTCGTCTGGGGGATATGTAACTCTACCCGGGCCCTAACCGCCGTCAAGCCGAAATCTGCCGTGCCTTGCCGCCTGCAAACACCCGCCGCGACACAATCAACCCGGCGGCCAGAAGCGTTGCCACGCCGCTGACGCCCATGCTCCAGCCATGGCTCGCCCGGAATTCTGCCCTTTCGCCCGCGTCGGCCAGTTCGCCGTTGGTCCAAGTCGAGTTCTCGCGCAAATACTTCATGCGGGGCGCGAAATAGAATTGGGTCGCACAGGCACCGGCGAACATGATCGCGGCGACCAAGGCCATGATCTGCCACCTGCGTGTTGCACGTAAGTTGTTGTCTGGCGGCGACTTAGCAGCAAACACACAGCCCAGCAGTGCCATCCCGGCAATGATCAGCATCGGCCAGCCCAGCCGGTCAAACATGCTGCCCGCCAGCGTGTTGGCGATGTGCTTGTCGAAACCCTGCTCGCGCGAAACCCCGAAGATCACGCTGGCGGCAACGCTGGTGCCCACGGACCCACCCACGAGGATGCCCAGGCACAGGTCGGTCAAACCATGGATCAGCCGCGCGAGCTTCATGGGGCCGATCATGTCTTGCCGGCGATTCGAATCCACACCCCGGCTTGTAATCGGCCAAGGGGCCGGAGCGGGCGATACTAATGGCGTGAAAGGAGACAGGCGATGAAACGCACACTGGCGCAGCAGGTTCAAAGCACGGAACGGGCAACCAACGAGGTCGCGGACGTCATGCACAGCCACAAGTTTTGGCTCGCTGAACTGGTGGCAAGTGTGCTCAGCCTTGTGTTGTTCTGGCGGTAGTGCGGACTTCGCTACTCGCCGGTTGTGCGCCGCTGGTGCTTTTCCTGGATAGCTTCGGCCGCGTTGACGCTTTGCTCCAGGCCCGCTTTCACTGCCGGCTCGGTGCGGTTGAGAAACCAGCCAGGCGCCACACCAATCAGGAAGATCATCGCAACCATCGGCAGCGAGAACGTCATCTCGGTGGCGGTGACATCCTTCAGGTTCTTGTTCTCTTCGACCTTGATTTCGCCAAAGAACACGCGCTGGTAGCTCCAGAGCATATAGATCGCGCCCAGGATCACGCCGCTGGCTGCGAACACGGCGAGCGTGCTGTGCAGGTTCCAGCTCCAGCCCTCGCGCAGGCCGTCCAGGTCGCCGCCGAACGTTCCCAGCAGAATCAGGAATTCGCCGACGAAGCCGTTGGTGCCGGGCAAGCCGACGCTGGCCAGCGTGGCGACCATGAACAGGATGGCAAACTTGGGCATGACCTTGGCGATGCCGCCGTATTCGTCAAACAGGCGCGTGTGGCGGCGCTCGTAGACAATGCCGATCAACAAGAACAGCAGGCCCGTGCTGAGGCCGTGATTGATGTTCTGGATCAGTGCGCCCTGCGTCGCGATCAAGTTGAAGCTGAAAATCCCGAGCACGATGAAGCCCATGTGGCCGACCGAGCTGTAGGCGACCATTCGCTTCCAGTCGCCGTTGCTGAGCAACTGCGCAACCGACATCAGTGAGCCGTAAATGATGCCGACCACGGCAAGAATGCAGATCGCGGGGCCAAGCGTAATCGCCGGCTCAGGAAAGAACGGAATGGCAAATCGCAGCATGCCGTAAGTGCCCAGCTTCAGCAGCACGCCAGCCAGCACGACCGAGCCGCCCGTGGGTGCCTCGGTGTGCGCGTCGGGCAGCCACGTATGAAACGGGAACATCGGCGTCTTGACCGCGAAACTCAGCATGAACGCCAGGAAGCAGACGTACTGGGCCGTCTTGCTGAACCGCCCGTCAATCGCCATCTGTTGCAGGCGCGTGGTCAACTCGGTGATCTCGAACGTGCCGGCAAGGTTGGCCACATACAGCACAGCCAGGAACATCAGCAGTGAGCCGAGCAGTGTATAGATGAAGAACTTGATCGCTGCGTCACGGCGCCCCTGGGGGTCGCTGCCCCACACGCCGATCAGCAGGTACATCGGGATCAGCATCAGCTCAAAGAACACGTAAAACAGGAACAGGTCGAGCGCGCAGAAGCTGCCGATCACGCCGGTCTCAAGCACCAGCATCGCGATAAAGAACTCTTTCACGCGCTTGTGCACGTTGGTCGAGCACGAAAGCATGATGATCGGGCCCAGGAACGTCGTCAGCAGCACCAGGAACAGGCTGATGCCGTCCACGCCCATCGCGTACTGGATGTTGAAGGCCGGAATCCAATCCACCTTCTCCACCATCTGGAAACTGGCGTTGCTCTTGAACTCGAACAAGATCGGCAGGCTGGCCACAAACGTGATCAGCGAGAAGAAGATGCTGGTGGCCTTGATCTCGCGGTGGCGCTTGCCGTTGATGAACGCAATGAAGATCGCGCCCACCAGCGGCAGGAACGTGATCACACTGAGGTGATGTTTCAGGTTTTGCGGGTCAAATGCCGCGGCCAAAAAGTCCATCGAACGCCCCAACCGTATCGAGGCCGGATGTTAGAGGGGGGCAAACCGGATGCAAGCCTGTTTGAGGTGCGGAAACGGTCACAGAATTCTCCCCCGCCCAATGGCGGGGGAGAATCGAGCAGCCAGGCTGGCAATCACGCGATCTTCAGGTCTTTGAACGCCGACAGCGTCGGCTTGATCACCGGTGCGTCTGGCAGCACGCCCGGCTCCATCAGTGCATCCATCGTCTTCAGGCCCTGCCCCGTGATGCACAAGACGGTGGTTTCGTCCTGGTTGAAGCGCCCGGCTTTGGCCAACTTGACGAATGTAGCGACCGTGACCCCGCCCGCGGTTTCCGTGAACAGGCCTTCGGTTTCGGCCAGCAGTTTCATGCCCTGCACAATCTCGGCGTCGCTGACGTCGTCGCCGCCGCCGCCTGAATCCAGGCACAGCCGCGCCGCGTAAAACCCGTCGGCAGGGTTACCGATCGCGATGCTGCGGGCAATCGTGTCGGGGTTCTTCACCGGTTTGATCAGGTCAGACTTGCGTTTGATTGCGTCGGTGATGGGGTTGCACCCCGTCGCCTGCGCGCCCCAGAACTTCGTTTTGACTTCGTTTTCCAGCAGCCCGAGCTTCTCAAACTCTTTGAACGCCTTGTTCAGTTTGTTGATCAGCGAGCCGCCGGCCATGCAGACCACGACGTTGTCTGGCGCGCGCCAGCCAAGCTGCTCGGCGACTTCAAAGCCCATGCTTTTGCTGCCTTCGGCGTAGTACGCGCGCAGGTTTACGTTGACGATGCCGATTTTCGCGTCGTTGGCGATTTCGGCGCACAGCCGGTTCACGTCGTCGTAGTGGCCGTCCACCTTGATCAGTTTCGCGCCGTAAATCTGCGTGTTCACCACCTTGGCGCGCTCAAGCGTTTTCGGGATCAGGATGACAGCCTTCAAGCCCGCCTGCGCCGCCTGCGCCGCAACGCTGTTCGCCAGGTTGCCGGTGCTGGCGCAGCCGACCGTTTCAAAGCCGAAACGCTTGGCGCGCGCGACGCTGACGGCGACCACGCGGTCCTTGAAGCTGAGCGTGGGCACGCATACGCCATCGAACTTCACATACAGCTTGGGAAAGCCAAGGCGCTTGCCCAGGTTTTTCGCGTGATACAGCGGCGTGCCGCCGGTGTTAAAGCCGCTGACCGGCACCTGCTCAGGCAGCAGTTCGCGATAGCGCCACATGTTGAAGGCGCGCTTGGTGATGGTTTCGCGGCTGAGACCCTTCTTGACCGCGGGATAGTCGTAGATGACCTCGAGGGGCCCGAAGTCGTGTTCGCAAACGTTGATCGGGTTGTCCGCGTACTCAGTGCCGCACTCTCTGCAGCGCAGACCAACCGCCGTGGCGGTACTCATGGAATCTCTCCATACCAAGGCCCGTGAAGGGGCAGAGCGTAGCAACAAGAACCCCCCGCGAAAGCGGGGGGTGTTGTGTTGGGCCTGAGCTAGTTTTGCAGGCGCTTGAGGGCCTCGCCAACCCAGTAGCGCACGTCTTCGTCTTCGTCCTGCAGCGCCTTCTTCAGCGCGGCCTCTGCGGGGCGGGCTTTGTCGCCCAGCTTTTCCAGCGCGCGCGCGGCGTTGAACCTCACGCGCTCGTCTTCGTCGCTCAGGCACTTCGCAAGCTCGGAAACGGCTGCGCTGGCAGAATCACCCAACTGGGACAGCGCGTTCAAACTGCGCAGCCGCACGTGCGTGTTGGCGCCGCCCAGCACCTTGCGCAACGGCTCGACCGACGCGGTCCCGATCGCGCCCAACGCATCACTGGCCGCGCGGCTGACTTCGCCGTCGTCCTTCATGGCCGCCATCAGCTTGGCGACGGCGCCTGCGGCAGCCGGGCCAATCCCGCGCAAGGCATCGGCGGCCTGCATGCATACGGCTTCATCATCCAGCAACTCGGCCAGCGCGGGCACCGCGTCTTTGGCATCGGGCCCGATCTGCCCCAGCGCGATCACGGCGCGGCGGCGCACCCGGGCGTCGCCGTCACTGAGCACATCAATCAGCGCGTTCACCGCACCCTTGCCGATGCGGCCCAGCGACTTGGCGGCTGCGGCGCGCACGTTAGGGTCTTCGTCTTTCAGGGCCCGGGTCAGCACCGGCACGGCAACCTCGGCGGCCGGCCCGATGTTGCCCAATGCCTCCGCGGCGATGGTCTGCACGCTGGCAACGTCTTCCTTGAGCACCTCCATCAGTGCCGGCACAGCGCCGCTTGCGGCAGGGCCGATGCGGCCAATCGCGTGTGCCGCGTCAAATCGCACGTTGGGGTCTTTGTCGCGCAGCGCGTTGCACAGGGGCCCGACGGCCTCGACACCCATGTCGCCCAGAGCCTCGGCAGCGGCACGGCGCACGTCAACTTTTTCATCTTTCAGGGCGATCATCAGTTCCGGGATCGCGTCCTTGGCGGCACGGCCGATCTTGCGCAGCGCCTCGGCGGCGTAACAGCGGATCTCGCCTGCGGTGTCGCGCAACGCGTGGGCGAGCGCCGGCACCGCGTCAACGGCGCGGTGGCCGATCATGCGGATTGCCTCAAGGCTGCGCCGGCGGATATCGAGCTCGTTGGCTTTCAGTGATTCAATCAGCGACGGCACGCTGGCGGTGCCGATGCGGCCCAGCGCAAAAGCGGCGTCAAACACCACATGCTTGTTCTCGTCTCGCAGGGCGTGGGCCAGCGCCTTCACAGCGCCCTCGGCCTGGGGGCCGATCTTGCCCAGGGCTTCAGCGGCGCTGCGGCGCACCGCGGGGTCTTTGTCTTCCAGGCGTTCGATCAGGCGCTGCACTTCCGGAGTCGTCATGGGAATACCCTCGTCACATTTCTTTCAATATACCATGCTCAGCCGCGCACTGCCCGGCAAGGCGGTACTCAGCCTAACAGTGGCGCTTTCGGATTCATGCCCGATTACTTAAGGACCCAGGCCTTCCACTCGGCCTCGAAATCGGCCAGCGGTTTGCCGAAGCGCTTGGCGAAGTCACGGCGCTGGGTGTCCGTGCGGTAGTAGTCCACGAGCAAATACAAATACGCCTTGCGGTGCTCTTTGTTCTCGAACAGGCAGTACCAGCCCACGCTGCCCGCCAGCGCATACTTTTCGGTACTCGAGATCGGTGTGCCCTCGGCAAAACCCGCGTGTCCCTGCGCGAAAATCGGCGCCAGCTCGGGCACCTTGCTGTCTTTGCCCTTCCACGCCTTGATCGTCCAGTTGCGCTGGTCTTCGAGGCCCTTGAGTTTGTAGCCGGTCTTGGTGAGTTTCAGGTCTTCAAACACAATCGCGATGCTTTCAACAATCCAGGCATGTTCGCGCGTCGCGGCCAGCGACCAGGCATCCATGCCGCCGCGCCGACCGCGCAAGCCGATCTCGACCAGCCGGTGCGCGCACTCGTGAAACAGCGTGCGGGCCAGGTTGTCCCAGCTCTTGTTCTTGCGGCCGACAAAGTCGCAGCGCTCGGCATTGACCAGCACCGCACCCAGCGAGCCGACGTGCATGCCGCCGTTGTCTTTGCCCATCGGAAAGCCGAGCGACGTCGTGAAATCCACAAACGTTGCAGCATCCTTGCAGCACCAGACCACGTTGGGGTGCGGGCGGCGCGGCAGCACGTCGCCCAGCAACTCGAAAAAGATCTCGTCGAAGCGCTCCAGGTACTCGGCGTATTTCTTCGCGCGTGACCAGGGCAGATCGGTCACCAGGCAGAACGTCTTGCCGACGATCACCCACGGCTGTTGCCAGGTCACTTCGCGCTCTTGCTTGGCGGGCGAGCCTTCCAGCGCGATCGCCAGCGGTGACAACCGTTCATGCTCGGCTTTGCGAAGCCACCCCATGCCCTTGAGTTCAAGCATGCCTGCGCGTCCCAGGGCCGGCGCGTAGTCGGGGCTGATCGTCAGCACGTCCTGGGCGGGGTTGCCTGCGTCAAAGGCCCCCTGGGCGCGGCGGCGCTGTGTCGCCTCAAGACGGTCAAGGTAGCCGCCCCATGCCTCGGCGGTGTATTCGTCGGACAGGTCGGCGCATGCGGCGATGATTTCTTTGGCGCGGTCGGTGTTGACGCCAGTGCACAGCCTGATGGCCTCTGAATGCAGCTTTTGCTCAAGGCAGTAGTCGGCCAGGGCGACCGTCGCGTCATGATAGCCCGCCTGCGACGGGTGCCATGGCAAGCCGTCGCCCGCATGCAGGCCACAGGCCAGCAGGGCAAACAGCAGTAAGGTGCTTGTTCGAAGCATGTGAATCGCCGAGGGGATGGCGACGGGGCCTGCCACCATGATCGGTGTTCAGGGCTGCTACTGCAACCGTGAAATCAGCAACGCCGACGGCGCAGTGCTGCCACCGCCATCAGCGCCAGCATGGCCAGTGCCGAGGGGGCCACCGCAACTGAAGCTGCGCAGCCGGGTCTCTCTTCGGGTTTGGGGCCGTAGCACGCCGCGGGCAAGACGGGTGTGGAATCCACCCTGATCTCGAAGCTGAACGTCGCATCCGGGTTAATGCCGTCGCTTGCAGTCAGCGAAACGATGTGCGTAACCGACCCGACATCGAACGCGCCGCTGGTCGGCGTAACATTGTAGGGCCCGATGGCGGCTGCGGCGCTGAACTCGGACTCTGCAATCGCCTGAGTGGTCACGTTCGAGACCGTGCCCACCAGGCTGACCGGACTGCCATCCGTGCTGTTGACGGTGATCACGATCTGCAAACTGCTGACCGGCTGGTTGCGTGCAGCGTCTACAAACCCGCCATCGGCGACCGACGCACCGCCCACGGTCACTGAAATCGTGGGCGCGGCAAAACAGCATGCTGGAAGCACCAGCAACGCAAGCAACAGGGTTTTCATAGATATCCTCGCGCAACAAGCATAGCACGCGTACGCCGGCTTCCAAATACGGCATTTCTGTGCGATCTGCGCCAAAGTCCGGACTGCCAGCGGCCCCCCCGCCGGCTCCGGGTCGAATCCGCAAAAGCAGGAAAAGTTGGAACCGGTGTAACGGGATTTGCAACAAAGGGGTAGTTGAGGAAGTCATGCATATCGCCACCGAAAAACTGGCCACGAACTCGCCGAACTACGCGCGGTTGCTGAAAAGCGCCCATGAGCGCGCCGAGCGTCGCAACCGCCTGGCCCACCTGCTGACCGCAGTGCGCAAACGCGCCGAGTTCGAGCACGCCCTGCGCGCCGTTGGCGCGTAACCCATCAAGAGTTTTGGGTGACGCCGAGGCGATAGGTCGCCGAAGTCGCAGACTCAGTGG
This sequence comes from Planctomycetota bacterium, assembly GCA_020849795.1. Lineage (GTDB taxonomy): Bacteria > Planctomycetota > UBA8742 > UBA2392 > UBA2392 > JADJRK01. Next base: position 141,185 of record JADZFR010000044.1, read on the forward strand.
CAAGTGGAACTACCGCCCGCGCAGCTTGGGATTGAACGCCTCGCGCAGGCCTTCACCAAGCAAGTTGAACGATAGCACCGTGATCAGAATGGCGATGCCCGGAATCCACGTAAGCCACGGCGCGTCGTTCAGGAACAGTCGGCCGTCAGCCAGAATCTTGCCCCAGGTGTCCTGGTTTTCGCCGGCGCCGATGCCCAGAAAGCTCAGCGTGCTTTCGGCCAGTACCGCGCCGGCCACGCCGATCGTCGCGCTGACAAGCACCGGGCTGATCGCGTTGGGCACCAGGTGGCGCCAGATGATGCGGAAGTCGCTCACGCCCAGGCTGCGCGCGGCCTGCACGAAGTCCTGCTCGCGCAATGACAGAATCTCGGCCCGCACAAAGCGCGTGGTACCCATCCAGCTTGTCAAGCCGATCACGGCCATCACGATGTAAACGTCGCGCTCGAACAGCGCCAGCACCATCAAGATCAGGAACAGTACCGGAATCGTCAGCATGATCTCGGTAAAGCGCATGACAAGGTCGTCGACCGTAATCGTCGGGATGAACAGCTTGCTCACAATGCTGCGCGACTCGCCGGCGGCAGCCTGCGCCTGGGCCGCGACCAGCAACGCCGTGACCAGCAACAAGATGTACAAAACGACCGTAGTGATGAAGTGGCGCAGCACGCGGTATGCGCCGTAACGCGTGGTACCATCCAGGTTCTTGCCCTTGACCAGCGTCTCAAAGCGGTTGTCGCGCTCGGCGCGGAACTTGTCGACCACGGCCTTGCGCAGCTCGGCCCGGCGCTCAAGCAATGCGTTTGAACCCAGCGGCTCAAGCTTGTCTGTTGTCTTCTCGGCGGCGGCTGCAACGGCCATCTCCTTGGCCGTTACGTCCTTGCTCAGTTCCTCGGTCTTGGCCTTGAGCGTGTCCAGGCGCTTCCGGTCACCCTCAAGGATGTTCTTCTCCATGGCCGCATCTTCGGCCAGGTCCAGCGACTCAAGGTGCGCGATGCGTTCTTCGCGTTCGCCCAGCCCACGCTCAATGATTTCAAGCTGCGTCTCGTGCACCAGCAGCGCATGCTGCGAAAGCAGCAGGTTCAGCGCCGCCTGTTTGTTCTCAATCTCAAGCTGCGCGGTAAGCCGCCACTCGCTGTCTTTGGCCCTGGGGTCGGAGTCCTCAATCAGCTTTACTTCGGCGCCCAAATCACGAATCTGGCGCACCAGCATGTAGCTTTCGTCGGCGACCATGCTCGCGCTATTGTACACGCGCCCTTCGGGCGTGCTTGACTCGACCGACGAGTTGTAGGCCCTGATACTCAGCGACAGCATCAGCACAACGCCGAACACAATTACACTGCCGAACCGTTTGCCGAGCAGCGCCATCACGGCCTGCACCACGAAAAACCCGGCGGCGATGGCGAGCACCGGGATGGCTGCATACTCAAATTCGGCGGCCCACAGCACACCGCCGCCGCCGCCCAACAGCAGCATGGCCAGCAACGGCAACCGCACACGCGAACGCCCGAAATACCCGGCAATGCCGCCCAGCGTGATGCCCAGCAGCACCGAGATACCGACCGCAAGAAAGCCGATGGTCAAACTGATCGTGCTGCCGGCCCACAGGCGCGCCAGAACGTCGCGACCCAGGTCGTCGGTGCCGAGAAAGTAGATCTTGCCTTCGATGTGCCGGCTTTCAGACAGCGGCGGCAGGAATGTGTCTTTCAACTCGGTCTTGGTGTGGTCCAGCACCGCGCCGCGCTTGACCTCAATCGCCAGCGTGTCGCCGGTGATTGCCGCCTTGTCCATCAGCTTGATCTGGTCATCGGTCGGGCGCTTGCCGACCATCAACTGGCCAGAAATGGCGGCGCTGGCCAGCAACACGATCATGAACAGCGACAGCACCGCCGGCTTGTTGTGGAACAGCAGGCGCAGCGAGTCCTTCAGTGGCGAAGAAGGCTTGCGATCAGATGTCCCGTTGCTCATCTCAACGCCCTAGGCCAGCTTTACGCGCGGGTCAGCCACGCTGTAAAGAATGTCCGAAATCAGAATACCCACCAGCGTCAGGGCGGAGCCCACGAACAGGCTGGTGATCACGATAAACAGGTCCTTGGCCAGCACCGCCTCAAACACCCAGCGCCCGAGGCCCGGCCACGCATAAATTGCCTCAAACACCACCGAGCCGCCGAAAAGACTGGGCAGCAAACCGGCCAGCATCGTGATGAACGGCAGGCTGGCGTTGCGCAGTGCATGCCGGTAGTAGACCGTGTCGCCGTCGAGGCCCTTGGCCTTGGCGGTGCGGATGTAGTCCTGGCCCATCACCTCAAGCATCTGGCCCTTTACATAACGCGACAGAATCGCCACGCCGCCCAGCGCCGCGATGAACGCGGGCACCGCCATATGCCACGTCCGGTCCATGAACTCGCGGGGCCCGCCAAGCTCGACGCCCAACGTAGTCGGCGAAACGACCGGGATGCCCAGCGTGCCGTTGATGAACTTGATGACCAGGATCGCAAGCCAGAACCCGGGAAACGAGATCAGGAAGTACGAACCGATGGTCGCAATCCGGTCCACCGGCCTGCCGCGACGCAACGCCGTGCCGATGCCGACCGGGAAGCTGAGGGTCCAGGTAATGATGGTGGTCAGGATGACCAGCGGCAGCGTGATCAGCATCTTCTGCCACATCGTCGGCAACACCGGCTCTTTGGTGCGTGCGCTCTTCAGGCGCCACTCATGGCTTGAGTCGCCGGTAACGACCGCGGCCAGGTCGCTGAAGAACTGGTCGTAAAACTTGACGTACTTCTGCACCACCGGGTCGTCGTACCCCATCTGGTCGCGCTGGCGCTCAATGTCGCTGGGCTTGGCTTTTGGGTCGAGTTGCGCGGCATAGGGGTCGCCCGGCGCAAGCGCGACAATCAGGAAGCTCAACACGCTGATAATGACCAGCGTGAGGCCCATCTGGATAAGGCGGCGAACGATGTAGGAAAGCATCCGGCTCCGCTCTAGTCCTTGTACTGCCCGTCTGTGAACACCGGAATCTCATCGCGGCGCACCAGCTCAGGCTCAAAGTGCCGCCAGGTGGCGCGTGAGTTCTTGATGTAGTCGTGGTCCAGGGGGCGGTCTTCGTAAACTGGTTTGCCGTACTTGTCCACCCCTGTTTGCTTTCTCCAGACCAGGTGACGGTCTACAATCGTCGTGGTCAGCGGCGAATACAGAAAAACGTACGGGAAGTCCGAAGCAATCTTGCTGAAGATTTCATGGCTCAGCCGCACCTGCTCGTCGGGGTCGTACACCTTCAAAATCTTGTTCATCAACGCGTCGGCTTCGGGACTGCTGTACCCCACGAAGTTCAAGCCGTTGGGCGGCGTGCTCGGCGTTTCCCAGAGCTGACGGCTGTCAAAGTCCAGGCCGCCGCTCCAGCCCAGCACACACACGTCAAAGTTCATCGCCATCACGAAGCGCTGGATAAAGTCGTTCCACTCGTACTGCTTGTAATCCACCTCGACGCCGAGCTGTTCCCAGCGTTCCTTGGCCAGCACCGCCGACTTCTGGCGCGGGCCGGGCGAAGTCGAGTTAATGAACTGCAGCCGCAAGGCCTTTCCATCCTTGAACAACTTGCCGCCCTGCTCGCGGAAGCCGGCTTCCAGCAACAGCGCCTTGGCCTCGTCCATGTCAAAGGGCACGTATTGCAGTTTTTCGGTCGTACCTTTCTTTGGGCCGGACCGCCACGTGTGCTCAAACCGGTGCTCGTTGTTGTACCACGGCAGCACCGGATAGGCCGGGCCGTTGATGCGCGTGCCCTGGTCAAAGCACACGTACTTGATGATCTCTTCAACATTGATGGCCATTGACAATGCAAGGCGCACGCGCTTGTCTTTCAGCAGCTCGCGCGTGTTGTTGAAACCAAAGTACTCGTACGTCGTGGGCTGGCGCTTGATCACATAGTAGCGGTCGGTCATCTCTTCATAGCGCTGAACCTGGTAGTCCTTGGCGCTGTACAGGTCCATGCCACCACCCATGAACACAACTTCAGACGTTTCGCTGCCCAGCGCCGGGTCAAACACGAACCAGTCCACAAACTCGTACTCGGCCTGGCGGTTCCAGTAAAACTCGTTGCGGCGCAGGCGCACGCGCAGGTTGTTCTGCCAGTACGGCTTGCTGGCCTGGTTCATCGGGTCGAGAATCATCGACCCCAGGTACGACGGCGCCAGCGCAAACTCACGGTCGCGCGAGCGCAGCGCCCGCATCGGGTTGTACTTGGCGCGGTCGATGCCCAGATCGTCAGGCCCGACACTCTTGCGCACCGCCTCTTCGGTCCATGACTGCAGGTTCCAACGGTGGAACGGCAGCACGCTGCCCGTCAGGTCCGACAATGCCGGCGAATACAGCTCGTCATACACCACCTGCAGCCGGTGCGGGTCCTGCGGAAACATCCGGATCTCGACGATGCTGGTGTAGCTGCTGCGACGCGGGCTGCCAAAGTCGGCGTTCTTGATGTGGTCGTACGTCAGCTTGACGTCACGCGCCCCGAACTCAGGCCCGCGCCCCCACCATGGCCCGTCCTCTTCGTCGCCAAACCGATACTGGTAATTGTCAGCTTCGACCTTGGTGCCCTTTTCCGGCTTCAGACGATCTCGAATCGCGCGGATCGCTTCTTCGCGGCTGTCGGCCACGATGATCCCGGCTTCGGTACCGCCGACCTTGGTGGTCCACACGTTGGCCGGGTCGTCAAAGAACGGGCCATCAGTCCAATACACACCCTTGTGCAGGTTGCAGTCGACGACCGGGTTGTGCTGGATGTGCGCGATTCCCGCCTGTCCCAGCAACCCGCCAAACTCGCGCTTGAACTCGTCGAACTTCTGGTCTGCCTTCTTGTCCGCCGGCATCGCGTCCCACGCGGCCTGTGCCGCGGCCGTCAACTCCGGAAACAGCTCGCTGCCAAGGCGCTTTTCAAGCTGCGCTTCAAACTCGGGCTGCACGGCACTGACAATTTTGCCCTTCACGGGCGGGGCCGAAAAGCCGACTTTTAGCGTGGGCACCTTGGGGCGGCCCTCAATGAACGCCAACGTGTCCTTGAGCAACCCCGCAGCTTCCAACTCTTTCTTCAGCTCTTCGCTGACCTTGGGTTCCAGTTCTGGCCCCTTGGTCACGGTATCAACGCGGGCACCGTACTCGGCGCGAATCGCCTGCTCATAGGCTTCAGCCGTCAAGTGGCGCGGCACCACCGTGGTCAGCTCGTGGCGGACGACCACGGTTTCGGCCAGCCACGGCTCAACCTCATACATGCGGTTGTAGCGCAGCACGCCTTCGAAAAAGTAATCGCTGATCGTGGTGTCCGTGGTCTTGGTGCTGGTCCACGGGTTCATGTCTTCGGGGTTGCCGCCCATGTACAGGATAATCCGGTTCTGGCGGCTGTCGTTGTCGGCAATGCTGGCTGCGCCCGGCACCCAGAACACGCTTTGGGCCAGAAACACGAACAGCAGGATGGGCACGACAACCAGCGACCGTTTGATCCACATAGCGCAACCTCAGTTTCAAGCCGTTGTCTGAACTGCCACTGGCGGGTTCGCCGGGGGTTTGTTTGCTTACGCCCCGGCTTCACCCTGGCCGCCCTTTTTCCGGCGGCTTACCTTACAGGCACTCATGGCTGACCCAAGACGTATTCAACGAATTCAGAGCCGCATAAGGCAAGACATTGCCGAGCTGTTCCTGCGTGAACTTAAAGATCCCCGCGTGAAAGGCCTTATCTCGGTCACACGTGTTGAGGTCAGCAAGGACCTTACCAACGCCCGCGTGTACTGGTCTATCCTTGGCAGCAAATCCGAACGCCGCACCGCCCAGCGCTTCATTGAGGGAGCATCGGGCTATATCCAGAAGAAGGTCGCCGAGGGCCTGCAGATCCACACCGCGCCACATCTTGATTTCCGGTATGATGATTCGATTGAAAAGGGTGCCGACGTCTCTAAGCTCATTGACGAAGCCCTGCAAGCCGATCAACGAGACGGCGACGAGTAACCACGGGACAAGTCATGGCGCGGTCCGGCATTCGATCAGCCCCGTCAGGCGGCGCAGGCGCGCTGCTGGAGAAGCTTGAACGCTACCTTCAACGCAAGTCACAAAAGCTGACGTCGCAGCGCCGCTCGCTGGTGCAGAAAATCGTCGACATGCACAAAACCCACTTCACCGCCGACGACCTGGTCGCAGAGTTCTTCGACGCCCGCCCCCGCGTCAGCAAAGCCACCATCTACCGCTCGCTCAGCGTCATGGTCGAAGCGGGTATCCTTGAGGAACACCAGTTCGGGGCCAGCTACAAGGTCTATGAACTGTCCGAGGGCCGGCCCCACCATGACCACCTGATCTGCACCCAATGCGGCAAAATTCTCGAGTTCTTCAACGCCGAAATGGAAGAGCTGCAGGACAAGGTCGCCAAAAAACACGGCTTTCACGCCACACACCACAGCCAGAAAATCTTCGGCGTCTGCCAGCAGTGCTGGGGCATGGGCGTCCGCGGCTAGCCGGCCGTCACACGTTGCCCCTTTCGCGCCAAGCCTTACACTGCACCCTGACGATGAACCAACCCGACAACAACGACCGGCGCGAATTCCTGCGTGTATGCGTGATCGGCGGCGCTGCGCTGCTTGGCGCGGGCGCCAGCGCGTGGGCCGTGGTCAACCCCGCCAATGCCGCCGACTCGTCCGGCGCCGTCGAAACCCTGCCGCTTGTGCCGGTGCTGCGCCTGTCGGCCCTAGAAAAGAACAAGCCGCTGGCCCTTGAGGTCACGCTGTCCCGCCGCCAGGGCTGGCGCATGCAGTCACGCCGCCAGCACGTCTTCATCGTGCGCACCGGCGACGGCGGCACTGACAAGGACTTTCTCGCGCTCAGCCCGGTGTGCCCGCATAAGGGTTGCAGCGTGCAGGCCCATGAGAAAGACCAGCGCTTCGTGTGCCCGTGCCACGACGCGCAGTTCGGCTTCGACGGCGAACTCAAGGAAGGCCCGGCCCAGCGCGGCCTTGACCCGCTGACGCTTACCGTGCGCGAGCACGAGGGCGCCGACTGGCTGTTCGTCACATGGCAAGACTTCGTGCTCGACACCAGTGAACGCACACCGAGGCAGGCATGAGCAGCCCGGACAGCACAGCTTCGGCGTCTTCGTCGCAGATCGAAAGCGAACTGCTGGCCGAAGTCCAGAAAGAGATGGTGCGCCGCGGCACCACGCTGATTCCCAAAACGCCCGACCGCGCCGACGACCTGCCCGCCGCCCTGTGTGCCACGGCCATACTGGCGACGCTGGCGGTCCTGGCCGGCACGGGCGTGATGATGGCGCTTGTCTACGCACCCACCGCCGACGACGCGTATGCCAGCGTCGCCTGGATGCAGATGTCCAGCCTCGGCGGCCTGGCCCGCGCCATGCACTGGCACGCCAGCAACCTGCTGATCCTGCTTTCGGCGGCCTATCTCGCCTACCTGCTGTGGCGCGGCATGTTCCGCAAGCCCGAGCACGGCCGCTGGTGGCGCGCCGGCCTGATGCTCGCGCTGGCCGCAGCCGCTGGCTTCACGGGCCAGTTGCTTCCTTATGACCAGAACGCGCTGCATGGCACCATGATCCGCCTGAGCTACGTTCAATCGCTGCCCGGAGGCGACGTGCTTGCGGGCTGGATGACCGGCACGCCCGAAATCGGCACCGCGACCGTCACCCGCTTTTTCGGCCTGCACGCGCTGGTGATACCGGCGCTGCTGATCCTGCTGCTGCGCCGCTTCTGGAAAGATTCGCGCAGCGAAAAACTCTTCGGCGCGCAGCTTGCCGTGCCGCTGGTCGTACTGCTGCTGGTTTGCGCCGCGGGCTTCCTGTTCCGGGCGCCGCTGGGCCTTGGCGGCACACTCAGCGAGCCCTACCCCGACGCGCGCCCCGAGTGGTGGGCTCTGCCACTGTACGAGCTGCTCAAAATCCTGCCCGCGGGCGTGCTGCACCTGTTCACGCTGGCGCTGCCGCCGCTGCTGGGTGCAGCCGTCGTGATCGCGCTGCCGATGGTCGAGAAAGTCTCGCTCAAGCCGCCGCGCCTGCTGAAACCGCTGCGCATCAGCCTGATCGCGGGCGTCGTGGCGTTTGTCGGCTTGTCGATCGTGCCGCTGGTCGAAGACAGCTCAGACAATGCCGGCTGGTTTCGCAAGCAATCGCTGGCCGACCTGATGCCGGCCATGGGCACGCGCAACGCGGCGCTGGGCAACTCAAACGATGCGCTGCCCTGGGACACCTACAAGCACGCCCAGGACCTGAAGCTGTTGCACCAGCGCATTCGCGGCGTGTACCCGGACGACCTGGACGCCCCCGGCCGCGCGCAATGGGACGAATGGGCCGACCAGGGCGCGGCTTTTGCGCTGGAGTTGCAGCTCGCCAAAGACGACACCGCACAGCGCGAAGCCAGGCTGCGCCTGCGCAAGACCTGCCAGAAATGCCACGAGGCGCACGACAAAGCCGACATCCGCATTGATCCGGAAGGCAACGTGGCCGCCGCAACCAAAGAGCCGGTGGCGCCAAGAACGTTCTTCTTTGACCAGGCGCTGCTAGAAACCACCAAGCCCGACATGACCGCGACCACCACGAAGCGCATCATGGACCAGGGCAAGTTCCGCCTTGGCGATATTCTGGCGCAGGCGGGCATCACCAGCGGCGAAAAGAAGCGCAGCGCCGAGCAGGCACTGGTGGACCTGCGTGCGGTGACAGCGGCAATCGGCAAGCTGTACGCGAAAAACAACGCGGTGTTTCTCGACGAACAGAAGTGGAACAACTGGGTCAAAGAACTGGCCAAAGCCGTCGACGAGTTAGCGCAAGCCAGCAACCCTGAGGACGTGGGCAAGAAGATGGCCGTCGTAGGCAAAGCCTGCGAAACCTGCCACGAAGGCGCCGACGAACCCGACGAGCCCATAGAATGGGCTTACTCCAGCCTGCTGAAGTAGCGCAAAGCGCACTGTCCAGAGAACAAGAGCCCGGAGCGCCAGCGACGGGTAGCCGTGCAAGGGACAGGAACCACTCGCCAAGTTCGCAAAGTACGCCATTGGTCAGCAGAGAATTGCGAACCTGGCCAAGATCGCGAACCGCAACCCCAACGCTAACGCTTCCAACTCCGTGGAGGCTGATCATGTCAAGAGCCGCCCGCCGCTCGCTTGCGCTTCGCGCTCCCAGCACGCCCCCTGCAATCTGAGCCTGTGCTTGCCCTTTGGGGCTTGCGTCCTCAACATGGCTGGCCTTGAGCGGAGCTTTGCCCATGTCGGACGAATTGCCCAAAACACGCCCCGAAACGCTGGTCAACATTCAAGCCGCATCACAGCCGCAGCTCACCGACGATGGCGGCGAGACGTTGCTGGCGCTGGATGCCTCGGGCAGTGAAAGCGTGCTTTCGCGCGTCGAAACCGCCACCGGCGCCAACCTTACGGCGCGGCCCGTAGAGCTGCGCAGCGCCGATTTTCCGGCCGACTCACAGGCCACCACCCGCCAGGCAGATTCACGCAACGCCACATTCACCGCGCGGCTGGCATCAGGCACTGAACAGGCCGTCCGCTATGAATCGCGCAAAGAACTTGGCCGCGGCGGCATGGGCGTCGTGCTGCAGGTTCGCGACAACGACCTGCGCCGCGACGTTGCCATGAAGGTCATGCGCGCCGACAAAATCAAACCGGGCAGCCAGCACGGCCAGTTCGCGCTGCAACGCTTCGTTGAAGAAGCCCAGATCACCGGCCAGCTTGAGCACCCCAACATCGTGCCGATCCATGAACTCGGCGCCGACAGCAAGGGCCGCGTCTTCTTCACCATGAAGCTGGTGCAGGGCAAGCCCCTGGCCGACATCCTGCGCGCGCTGCGCGCCGGCGACGTGGCGACCGAGCGCGACTATCCGCTCGACCGGCTGTTGCAGATTTACCTGAAGGTGTGCGACGCGATGAATTTCGCGCATGCCCACGACGTGATCCACCGCGACCTCAAGCCCGAGAACATCATGATCGGCCGCTTCGGCGAGGTGATGGTCATGGACTGGGGTTTGGCGCGCATCCTGAATCAACCCGACGGCGAACCCGGCGGCGCGCCGCTGATCCAGACCGACAGCAAACCCGGCGACAGCACCGGCAGCGTCCGGCCCAGCGCGCTGAGCATGGAGGGCACGATCGCCGGCACGCCCGCGTACATGGCGCCCGAGCAGGCCCGCGGCGAAGTCAGCAAGGTTGACCAGCGCGCCGACATCTTTGCCCTGGGCGCAATCCTGTATGAGCTGCTGGTGCTGCGGCCGCCCTACACAGCCGAGGGCAGCTCGGCCGTGCTGGTGCAGGCAGCCCAGGGCGACCTGAGCGACCCGTACACGCGCGTGGCCAACGACGACGAGTTGCGCGCGCGGCTGGTGCGTTTGCCGGGCGGCAAGATCCCGCCCGAGCTTGCGGCGATTGCCATGCACGCGCTGGAGAAGCGCGCCGACGACCGCTACCCCACCGTGCGGGCGCTGCAGACCGATGTGGAAGACTTCATCGCCGGCCGCCCGGTCAGCGTGCGCCAAGACCCGTTGTCCGTGCGCATGGCCAAGTGGGTGCGCCGCCACCCGACGCTGAGCATGTCAAGCGGGGCGGCGGCGGCTGTGCTGCTGGTGGCCGTGGCGTCGATCATGTTCGTGGTGGCGCAGGCGCGGCAGCAGGCGATTGAGCAACAGCAGGAAGTGGTGGCGGCAAGCCGGGTCGCCGAGCAAGAGGCGGTCAAGCGCGCCGACGCCGAAGCCTCGGCCATGGAGCAGGAACGCAAGCTCAAAGAACAGGCGATGGAGCGGCAGCAGGCGATGGCCCGCCGCGCCGAAGCCGCCCGCGTGTACCGCATTGGCGTGCAGCAATCCGAGCGCGCGCGCATGATCTCGGACGACACGCTGCGCGACGCGGCGTTTCACGATGCCGTGACGTCGCTTGAACAGGCATCAAGCACCGACCCCGCGTATGTAGACCCGGTGTTTGCGCTGGCGCGGCTGTTGCACTTTTTCAGCAACCCGCGCGCGCTGGGTGAGTACCAGCGCGTGAACACGCTGACGGCGGCGCAGGATGGCCGCGGCGACGCGCGCGCACTGGTCTATGCGGGCGACTTCTCGCGCCTGACGCTGGGCGACAACACGCGCGCCCTTGCGTTTTATGAAGCCGCGTCGCGCGTGGCGCCCGACGACCCGCTGGCCATGGTCGGCCGCGGCTATGTGGCGTACCTGCAGGGTGATTTCACGACCGCGCGCCGTCACGCGCAGGACGCGGCAAAGCTGGATGACGCGCTGTGGGAGCCGCTGTTTCTTGAGGGATCCATTCACAGCCATATCTTCAAGCCGGGCAACCGCGAGCTGAACCCGCTGTTTGATGCCACGCTGGCCGCTGACCTGCTGACGCGAGCGCTGCTGCGCAACAATACCGAAGGCACTGTCTACAACGAACGCGGCGCAGCGCTGGCCGAGCTTGCCGACTTTGAGTCCGCCGAAAAGGACTTCCGGCGCGCCGTCGAGCTGATGCCGCGTGACCTGGCCCCGCACCTGAACCTGGCGTTGGCCCTGCGCAGGCTTGCGCGGCTTGACGAGGCGCAGGTGCTGGTCGACCGGCTGCTGGCGTCGCACGAGCATGAGCCGGGCGTGTGGATGGAGCTGGGCAACCTGCGAATACACCAGGCGCGCGTGAAAGAGGCGTTGCCGGCATTTGAACAGTCGCTCAAGCTGGCCCCGGGCCGCCCGGCGGCGCTGTCCAACCTGGCGTGGTGCCACCTGAGCCTGGGCGATTTCGCGCGCGCAGAAACGTTTGCGCAGCAGGCGATCGATGCCGAGCCGGGCATGCCCGGCCCATGGCTGCTGCTGGCGCAGGCGCGCCGCTACCAGGGCAACGCGGAAACTGCGCTTGAGGCCGCCGACAAGGCGCTGCAAATCCGGCCCGACTGGTACGAGGCGCTGGCGCAGAAAGCCGAATTGCTGGTGATGCTCAAGCGCTTTGATGCGGCGCACACGATTGCCACGGCAGCTGTTGCGGCCGCACCGCTGCACGACAGCACACACCAGGCCCTGGGCATGGCCGAGCACGGCCGCGGCAACTACGCGCAGGCCGAGCAGCACTATCGCCGGGCGCTTGAGTTGAACGCGGCCAACGCCGAGGCAGGGCTGAACCTGGCCGTCGTGCTGAAACTGCAAGGCAAGATGACCGAGGCCGAGCAATTTGCGACAGCGGCAACGCGCTGGCCGGTGCTGGGCGGGCGCCCATGGTACGAGGTAGGAATCGCCCGCATGTCGCGCCGCGACCTGGCGGGCGCGTTTGAAGCGTATGCCAAAGCAGTCGAGATCACGCCCACGCTGGGCGACGCCTGGATCAACGGCGCGTCGTGCGCCAACCGGCTGGGCAATTTCAAGGTCGCGCGCGACTATGCGCTGCAGGCGACCAAGGTGGCGCCGGGGCACATCCTGTCATGGATCCAGCTTTGCCAGAGCGAGCTGAACCTGAACGACCGGCAAGCCGCCAGCGCCGCCCTGGACGAAGCGCTGAAACTTGACGCGTCGACGCCGGCCGAGCGAACCGACCTTGCAGCCATGCTGTATTCGCTGGGCCGCTACGAAGACGCCGCCAAGCTGGGCCTGGATATCACAAAGGACAACCCCGAGTTCGGGCGTGCCTGGCTGCTGCTGGCGAATATCTACATCGTGCAGCAGCGCTACGACGATGCCGTCGACGCGCTGTATTACGCGTGCGAGCGCATGCCCGGCGATGTCGAGCCGCGCAACCAGCGCGTGAAACTGTTCTATCAGCTTGACCAGTACATGGCTGCGCTTGATGCCGCCAAAGACGTGCTGGCCATCGACGCCGGCAATTACACGGCCCACCTGTTCAGCGGGCACTGCCACTTCGGGCTGAACGCGTGGTCGCTCGCGATTGCCAGCTATGAGGCGGCGGCACGCGCCAACGGCCAGGATGCCACACCCTGGATCAACATGGGCGCGTGCTACCTGTACCAGAACGACCGCGAAGCCATGCTTCGCTGCTATGAGAAGGCCGTCGCGGTTGCACCCGCCAACGACTACGCATGGTACCGGCTGGGCCTCGGGCGCGAGCAGAACGGCGACGACGAAAACGCGCTCAAGGCTTACCTCGAGGCGCTGCGGCTGAACGCCAACAACCTGAACGCGCTGCTTGCGGGCTCTGCTGTCGCCAGCCGCCTCAAGCGCTTCGTGCAATCCGAAGAGCTGGCCAAGCGCGCAACCGAAGTCGAGCCGCAGAACGTTTCGGCGTGGTACCGCCTTGGCATGGCGCGTTTTGACCAGGCCAAGTGGAGTGAAGCCAGCGACGCGTTCACGCAAGGCACCGTGGTTGCGCCGAAAAACGCGTGGTTCTGGTACCTGCTCGCGTCCTCCACCCTCAACGAAAAGAAGTACGACGCCTGCCGAGCTGCCGCGGCAAAGGCCCACGGGCTTGATGCCAAAATCAACGAGGCGCTGGTGCTGCAGGCCGCCGCCGAGTGCGGCCTGGGCAACAACGCCGAGGCGCTGAAGCTGCTGCGCAAGGGTCTGGCCGCCGGCGCCGACGCCAAGTGGGCATTCGCGCAGTCGTGGTGGAGCAGCCTTGAGAGTGACGCCGAGTACAAAAGTCTCCGCGCCGAGTACGTGAAAGACTGAACACTGTGGGTGTTCCGGCAAGGCACGCATATCACGGAATTACTATTCCATGGCATCCTTATGGATTCATGCCATGATCAGCGACGGTTTCGTCGACTCGTGTCATCGCAACAGGTCCCGCCTCAATTGATCAGGATCGCTCATGCGCGTATTTCTCGTTCACATCCGTGACCCGCAATTCTATGCGCTGCAACAAAACCAGCGCGGTCCAACCGGCAACTACCAGGTCATGGGTTTCCCGCCCATCGGCATCATGTCGCTTTCGTCGGTGCTCAAGGCCAACGGGCACGAATGCGTGATGTTCGACCAGGCCAACCCGGCCACACCCAACGCGTCGATCATCGAGGCGATCAAAGAGCAGAAGCCGGACTTGATCGGCCTGAGCTTTCTGAGCACAACCAGCTACCCGTACGCGAAAATCTTCGCGCGCGAGATTCGCGCCGCGGTGCCTGACGCGCGCATCGCATTTGGCGGCGTGTTCGCCACGCTGAACGCGCTGCAGGTCAAGGAGCAGTGCCCATACGTAGACTACGTGTGCCGCGGCGACGGCGAGCAGTTGATTCTCGACCTGCTGGCCAACCTGCAGGACCCGTCAAGCGTGCTGGGCCTGACGTGGGCCAAGGACGGCAAGATCGTCCACAACACCGACCGCAAACTGGAACGCGAGCTTGACCAGTGGCCGATCCCGGACCGCGAAGGCATTGCGCTGGACTTTGTGGAGTCGATGCCGCTGGACGTGCCGGTTGTGCTGTCGCGCGAGAAATTCACGACCATGCAGACTTCACGCGGCTGCCCGTGGCCGTGCATCTTCTGCGACATCCCGATTTTCAACGAGGGCAAGTGGCGCTACCGCAGCGCCGAAAGCGTGATCGAAGAGTTCAAGGTGCTGCAGAAGCAGGGCTACGGCAGTGTCTACTTCGTGGACGACCACTTCCTGCTGCAACCCAAGCGCATTGAAGCAATCTGCGAGGGCATCATCCGCGAGGGCATCACCATCAAGTGGGGCGTCGAAGGCCGCGTGGACAGCGTGGTGCAGAAGTTGTTTCCGCTGATGGCCAAGGCCAACTGCCGCATCATCATGTTCGGCATCGAAAGCGGCAGCCAGAAGATCCTCGACCGCCTGAAAAAGCAGCAGACACTCGAGCAGATCGAAACCGCGGTCAAGAACGCCAAGAAGGCGGGCATTGAAATCGTGCACGGCTTCTTTGTCGTCGGTAGCCCCGACGAAAACGCGGAAGACATGAAGAAGACCTTCAAGTTCGCCGCGCGCCTGCCGCTGGACACCTTCGGCTTCAACCGCCTGTGCGTGTACCGCGGCACGCCGCTGTGGCACGAGTACATGGCCCGCGGATTGGTGAACGACACCGAGGACTGGTACAAGTACTTCAAGTGCAGCGAAATTGACCCGACGTGCATGAAGGGCCCGGACATCAACGACGCCCGCGCCAAGGGCCTGCGCAGCCTGTTCTTCCGCAAGCTGTTCCTGCACCCGTTGCAGACGTTTACACTGCTGCGCCGGTTCCTGCGCTATATGCCGGCCAAGGACATCTACACGCTGCTCAGCAAGCCGTTCCGCGGCAAGAAATCCGGCGCCACCCGCGCCGAGGTTCTGTCCCGCGCCGTTGAGCACCAGGACATGAAGACCAACGCAGCCAACCTGACACAGGTATCCGACGAAGAGCTGGAGGCCAGGCTGCAGAAGACAGAGAAGTGAGCCAGTGGCGGCGACGTTCTGCCTTGCCTAACATGCCGCCACACCCGGGATGCTGTTGTTTGTTCTGTATTTTGGGGGCTGAACCATGAATCCCAAACGACTTGTCGTGCTGGTGGCCATCGCCTTGGTGCTCGGGGGCGCTGCATTTGCCGCGATCTGGCACTTCGGGCGAATCAGCCACACCACAGTAACGCCGCCCGAGTCCATCCCACCAGCGCTGCCGACGATTGACGCCGCGCTGATCGACTTGCCCGCGCCGCATACTCCGGCTGCTTCAGCGTTCTTTGACCCCGCAAAGCCCGAAGTCAAAGAGCTGCACAGGCTGAATGCAGGCTCTGGCGGCGAGACCATCGCGTTCACACCCGATGGCCAATTCCTGGTCAGCGCCGGCTATGGCGACAACGCGATCAAGGTCTGGGACTGGCGCAGCAGACAAGAAATCTCCAGCCGCACGCACGCGCACCGCATCAACGACATGGTCATCGCCCCGCACGGCGACGGCATCTGGACCGTCGACGCATATCAGCACCTCTACTTCTGGACGTTTGCGGGCGGCACCGTCGGCGCGGGTAAGCAGGTCGGCAAAGACCTGGGCAATGTGCCCTATCTGGCCGTCAGCCCCAACGGCGCGCTGGTCGCCACTACAAGTTTCGACAACAAGCTCATGTTGTGGGACGCGAAGCTGGCGGCGCTGATTGGCGAAGTTGCCATGCCGCAGCCGCTGCGCCGGGCAGCCTTCTCGCCCGATGGAAAACGCCTGGTCGTCTCGACGAACACCAACCAGTTGATCGAATACACGCTCGCGAGCGGGCAAGGACGCTGGCTGCACATCCTGCCGGTCAAGGCCGACACCGAGTGCAGCAACGTCACGTTCAGCCCCGACGGCAAACGCTTCTCGACCGGCCACACCCAGCCGTGGGTGACAGTCTGGGAAGCCGAGAGCATGACCTACCAACGCTGGCTGAAATTCCCGATGCAGGCGCCAACGGCAGTCACGTACACGCGCGACAGCAAGTGGGCGGTGATCGCGGTAAACCGCAACGGCATTTACGCATGGAACCCGGATGTGCACGAAGAGACTGGAGCGGCGCTGAACCTCAAGCCCGGCCACGACTTCATCCGGGACCTGGCCTTCAGCCCGGACGGCAAAGTGCTGGCGTCGGTCGATGACTCGGGCACGATTGTGTTGTGGTCCGCTTCGTGATACGGCGCTTTTGGCACTTCCGTTACAACCTTTTGGCCCCAAAGCTGTTAAATAGGTCCAGGCGTTAGGTTGCTGACGCCGTGGGGACCATTTTGGATGGCCAGCGAATCAACAACCGGCACCGCACAGGCAGACTCGGGCTTCCTTGAGCTTGAGTCGATGGACTCGATGCAGCGCCTCGGCGACGAGCGCAGCGCCATCTTTTTTGAAGGCGGCAGCACGCTGGTGGACCTGGACGGCCTGTCCGAACAGCAGGCACAGCAATCCGCCGAGGAACACCGGGCAGAGATTGCCCACGGCCACCACACGTCTGAACGCTACAAAGTGGTCAGCGAAATCGCGCGCGGCGGCATGGGCGCTGTGCTTGAGGTGCACGACAGCGACCTTGACAGGCGCGTCGCCATGAAAGTGCTGCTGCGCGACACACGCCAGCGCGAATCTGACTCAGGCAGCCCTGTCTCGACGGGCCCCGTCAACCGATTCATCGGCGAGGCGCAGCTCACCGGCAATCTGGAGCACCCGAACATCGTGCCCGTGCACGAGCTTGGCCTCGACAGCCAGGGGCGCGTTTACTTCACGATGAAACGCGTCAAGGGCCGCAGCTTGCGCCAGATTATGGACAAACTGCGCCAGGGCCACGCAGCCACGCTGGCCGAGTTCACGCTCGGCAAACTGCTGACCATCCTGCTGAAAATCTGCGACGCCATCGACTTTGCCCACTCGCGCGGGATCATTCACCGTGACCTCAAGCCTGAAAACATCATGGTGGGCCAGTTCGGCGAAGTGCTGGTCATGGACTGGGGCCTGGCAAAGCAGTTGGGCGAAATCGAGAAACCCGACACCAAGCTGGCTGAAAGCGCCCGCTTCACGCTTGACGTCAGCCTGGGCGCCGCCGACGGCGACGACAGCAACGAAACCCGCGAAGGCACTGTCAGCGGCACGCCGGCCTACATGTCGCCCGAGCAAGCCCGCGGCCTGGTCAAAGAGCTCTCGCGCCATACCGACATCTTCTGCCTTGGCGGCATGCTGTACGAGATGCTGTGCTTCGTGCCGCCGTTCCTGGCCGCCAAGATGACCGAGGCGCTTGACCACGCGCGCAGCCACCGCCTGTTGCCGCCCAAACAGAAGCTCGACGCCGTGCTGGCCGACCCCCAGCTTAAGCGCGCGTTCGGCGAAGCCGGCATTGCGCGCGCCCGCAAGCACCCGCGCGAACTGGTCAGCATTGCGCGCCACGCCATGGCCGAAGACCGCATGCAGCGCTACCCCAGCGTTGCCGAGTTCAAGCGCGACATCGAGTGCTACATCTCGGCACAGCCGGTCAGCGCTCACCGCGACAACCCCTGGGCCATGCTTTCGAAGTGGTCGCGCCGCAACCCGACACGCGCGGCGGTGTTCACGCTGGCGCTGGTCTTTCTGCTGATTGGCGGCGTGGTGTTCGCCGCCGTGCGCGCCAAAACCGCAGCCGACCGCTACGACCTGTCCGAGAAGAGCCGACTGTCCGAGGAAGGCCGCCGCCAGGAGACCGAACGCCGCCTGAAAGCCGAGAAAGAATCGCGCGAGCAGGCCGAGCAAGCCCGCATCAAGGCCGAGCAAGTGGCAGCGCTGGAGCAGAAGAACCGCGAGCGCGAGACCCGCGAACGCGAAGCCATGGACCGCCGGGCCGAGGCCTTCACGCTGTACAGCCAGGGGGCGGACCTGCGCGGCCGCGCCAGCAGCTTCATGGACTGGCGAGAGCGCGCCAAGCTTTGGGGCCAGGCCAGCGTGCACTTCAAGCGTGCGCTGGAGAAAGACCCCGACTTTGTTGAGGCGCACATTGAGCTTGCCAACATCTACGCCGACCTGGGCTACGACGACGACGCCCTGTTTCACTTCGCGCGCGCCGACGCGCTGACCGCCAGTACCACCGGCCGCGGCCACGTCGAGGCGCTGATGGCCTACGCGATGTACGACTTTCAGCGCAAGGTGCTGCGCGAGGGCGTCACCGGCGGCCTGGAAGAAGTGTTCCGGCGCTTCAAGCCCGTGCGCGACGCCGCTGAGCCCGGCAGCTATTACGCGCGCATCGCGCAGGTGCTGCTGGACCTTGGCGACGCGTTCCGCAATGCCGAGGGCGTAGACTTCCTGCGCGCCAAGGACCTTGCCGCCGACCGGCTGCAGGAAATCGAGCGCGAGGGCATGCCGCTGTGGGAAGTGTATTCGCTGCTGGCATTCTTTGAGCAGGGCAGCGGCTCAGGCCGCGTGCGGCGCGACTATCTTCGCCGCGCCCGCGAACTCAAGCCCAACCTGCCGCTGCTGGTCTGGGTCGACGTACTGCACGGCGGCCGGGGCGGCAGCATCCAGGAACGCCGCGGTATCGGCGCGTGGGACCGCTTCATCGAACAGTTCCCCTATGACCCGCGGGGCCACTACTCCCGCGCCAGCGTGCGCTTCGGCAGCGAAACCGAACGCGACTACACGCTCGAAGTCGCTGACCTGAAACAGGCCATTGAGCTGAATCCGCGCTACGCCGACGCCCACAAGCTGCTGCTGCGCGTATATGTGCGCGAGGCCAGCCAGGGCGAGGCCATTGCCCACATCGGCAGCATGCGTCGCAACCCAAGCGGCCTCGACAACGCGCAGATCAACCTGATCGAAGCCGAGCTCACGGCTGCCACCGGCGAGTTCGCGCGGCTTGGCGCGCTGGTGATGGCGTCGATGATGGAAAACCCGATCGACGGCACAGCCACGCTGGCGCAGGCGGTGGCGGTGCTGCTGCGCGACCACGAGTACACCGCGCTGGTGGGCCTGTGCGAAAGCGTCGAGCAGCGCCTGGGCGACGACACGCCGCCGCTGGTCATGCTGTTTCTGGGGCGCGCTCTGACCATGCTGGGACGGTTCAAAGAGTCGTCGGCGGTGCTTGACCCGCTGGAGAAGAACCCGGCGCAGTTGCCGCGCGAATATCGCGCCACGGCAAGCGGCTGGGCCGACGACGCGCGCGCGTACCCGGTGCTGCTGGGCAGCTTGACCAGCCTGCCGGCGCCGCGGCGCCGCTTTGACCTTGCCCGGATTCTCGCCGTCGGCGGCAACGAGCCTGACCTGTGGCTGGGCCTGTTCAACATCGACGGCCCCAACCCCAGTGAAGCCGCAACCTGGATGACCCCCGGCGATTCCGTGCTGATCGCCACGGGCCACGCGCGGCTGGCGCAGCGCTACACGGGCACGCGCGCACAGGGGCTGCGGGCGTTGGCGGTGCAGGAGCTGAAACATGCCTTCGAAGAAGGCTATCTCAACCGCGCCAAGATCCTGAACGACGACTATCTGTCCAAGCTGGTCACCGACCCGGAACTGTCCAAGTACTTCGACGTCAAGTAGCCCGAACCGGCGGCCCGGGCATGGCGGCCACGATTGGCGCGAAGCACCCATACCCTTTGCGCACCTTTGCCCGGAAAAAGCGGCGCGCGGCAGTCACGCGGGCCGGCGTCGCCAGCGGCGCCGCAAGCGCTGCGAACTTCAGCACGCCGTGATGGTGCAGCGCGAGCAGATCAAGGTTGACATAGATGTCGGGCGGCATCGCGTCGCGCAGTGTCTCAAACCGGGTCACTGCCTTGGCGGCACGGCCGGTCTCGCCGGTCAGGCGCGCAAACTGGGCGGCATGCGCGGCATGCACCAGGTCGCGCACAGCGGTGGACGCCAGCCCGAACGGTCCCGCGCTGGTGCCGCGCTCAAAGTCGGCCAGTTTGGCTTTGCCGCGCAGCGCGCGCAGCACCAGGGCTGCGCGCACGGCATCATAGTCGTCGGCGGCAAGCCGCCCCTGCCCGGTGCCAATGCACGCCGCGCAAGCCGCCGCCAGTTCGGATTCGTCCTCGAGCCAGCACGCCCAGCGCAACGACTGGCGCGCCGTTCCCGGCCCCGGCGTGCCCAGTGCCCGCGCCTCCTGCGCCGTGATCAGCCCGCACAGCAGCAGCGCGCGCTGGTACACAACGGTGGCGTACGTGGCCGCTTCGTTGGTGCCGATGGTCAGGCGTGGCCACACACGCTGGATGTGCGCCAGGCCGGGCCGCGCCATGCCAAGTTCGACTTCAATATGCCCGCGAAACAGTTCCAGCTCCCAGAACGCGGCCCACTTGCGTCCGTGGTCGCGCGCCAGCGCCAGCGCCGCAATGGTCGTGCGCAGCGCCTCTTTGTGGCGGCCGGTTTCCTTGAGCGACATGGCCAGGTTCAGCGCCATCCGCGCATCCTCTTCGCTCTGCAGCGCGCCGGTACGCAGCAATTGCGAAAACACACGGCGCGACAGCTCCAGCGATTTCTCCAGACCGCCGCGCAGGTACTCCAGGTCTGATTGCAGCGCCAGAAAGCGCGTGTGCAGTGCCTCGTCATCACACAGGCGCGAAAGTTCCTGCGCCGCGGTGGAGGCGGTCTGGGCGCGTTCGACAGACAGCGCGCGCAGGTGCGTTGCCAGGTCCTCCAGCAGTGCGGCGAACACGGGTTTGCTCTGCGCGTTCAACTGGGCGCGCAGCCGCTCATAGGCGCCAAACGCGTCGCTCAACTCGCGCATCACTTTCTGGTGCTGCTTGCCGGCCAGCGCCCCCAACCGCATGCGCGACACCGCGTTCATGCTTTCGACCAAGGCCAGCAGCCCTTGGCCGGTCTGTGCCGACTGCGCCGTCACGTCTGACAGTAACGCGCCGCCTTCGCCGGTCAGCAGCCAGGCCGGGTTTACGGCAAACGCATCGACCAGCGCCGCGCAGAACTCGGCGGGAATTTTGCCCGTGTTCATCAGCCGGTGCACGTTCGTCAGCGGCATGTGCGTTCGTCGCGCAAGCTCTGACTGCGGGTGCTCGCGCCGCAGGATGTGCAGGCGCTCGCGAATGGCCGCCTGGTACGCGCCCGGGGTCAGCGCCTCGCCCTTCGGGTTTTTCATGGGTAGCTCCGGCTGCTTCGGATTTCAGAAGTCGATACGCCCACCATCGTACGATGCGCTATCTGATTTCGGTATCCTGCACACGCAGCAGCGATCCCAACGGAGCCAATCCATGAAACCTGCCCTCACCACCATGCTTTGCGTTCTCTTCTCCGGCGCGCTCATGGCCGCCGACTACGGTGACGCGCCGGCCAGCTACGGCCTGGTCGGATGCGACGCAGGCGGGCCGTTCCTGGGCAGCGGCGTTTCCAACGACGCGACCAGCCCCGTCACGCCCGCCTGGACAGGCGACAACGACGACGGCGTGGTCGGCAACCCGGTCTGGACGCCCGGGTCGTCGGGCAACTCGTTGAGCGTCAGCGTCAACGTGCTCGGCGGGCAGGCGCTGCTCACGCTGTGGGTAGACGCCAACGACGACGGCACATGGTCGCCGAGCGAACGCTACGACCACCCGCAGACGCCCATCACCGTGGACGGCACATACACCTTCCACAACATCTACCTTTCGACCATGAACTTCCTGCGCTGCGGGCGCGACAAGGTCGCGATTCGCCTGATCGTGCGTGACGAGTTCGGCTATGGCGGGCAGATCGGCGGGCCCACCGGGTTCATCTGGCTGGCCGAGGTCGAAGACTGGCGCATCCCGGTCACGCCGCTGGGTTTCGCGGTCGCGGGCGACAACCCCTTACCGCCGGCCCTGGAAAACAACGCCTACTCAAACCTGTTCAGCACCATCAACGGCACGGCGCCCTACACCTGGAGCATGATTGCGGGCTCGCTGCCCCCGGGGCTCAGTCTCACGCAGGCAGGCAACAACTATCTGCTCGCCGGCACGCCCGCCGCAGGCAGCGCGGGACCGGGCGGCACCGACTATGCCTTCACGTTGCAGTGCACATGCCCGACCGGCACAACACAGCGCGCATTGAGTTTGCGCGTTCGACCCACGCACGCGTTGCCGTTCAAGGATGACTTCTCCAATGATCGCGGCTGGACGCTTGGCCCGACGTGGCAGCGCGGGCCGGCTGTGGCGTATGTCAGCACGGCAGGTTACCCCACACTGAACGGAACACGCGCCAACGAGCCAGGCGTGGATTTCACGCCCGGCAACAGCGACAACATGATCCTGGGCGACTGCATCGGCGCGGACTACGCCAACCTGATCCAGACACCGTACTCGGCGACGTCGCCGTGCATCGACTGCACCGGCGCTTCCAGCGTCGAGTTGCGCTTCATGCGTTACATCGGCGTCGGCGACGGCGGCACAGCCACCGGGCACGACGGCGCCGCCGTGCTGGTCAGTCACGACGGCACAAACTGGACAACACTATGGCTCAACCCGGCGTACCCGCCGGTGTACGTGATGAACGGCGCAACCGCCGACTCGGGCTGGACGTTGCAGGTGTTCGATATCAGCGCGGTCGCGGCCAACCGCCGCAACGTGCAGGTGCGCTTTCGCATCGGCACCACCGACGCCGCCAACCGCTACACGGGGTGGTGCGTTGACGACGTCGAAGTGCGCGCGACCCCCGACCGCTCCAAGCTCGCCGCCACGAACCTCACGATCCACACGCCCTATTCGTCGGGCGGGTTGCCACTGTGTTACCGCAACTCGAGCTATCCAGCCGCGGTCACGCTGGCGAACACGGGCACCGAGGCCATCCTGGTCAACAGCATCCTGTTCGGTGTGCAGGAAGTGCAGCAGTCGCCCTGGGACCAGATTTCGTGGCACCACAC
The DNA here is from genome assembly GCA_020849795.1 of Planctomycetota bacterium. Classification (GTDB taxonomy): domain Bacteria; phylum Planctomycetota; class UBA8742; order UBA2392; family UBA2392; genus JADJRK01. Next base: position 164,362 of record JADZFR010000044.1, read on the forward strand.
GGGCGTCTTCAACCTGGCTGTGCCGACACTGATCGGCGCCGGGGCCTCGGGAGTCGTGCTGAGCGGGACCTACGACTGCGCGGGCGCCACATCCGGCGGCTCTGGCCTTGAACTGCAGGCCACGCTGATCCTTTCCGGCCCCGGGCAAACCAGCGCGTCGTTGCACGAGGCGCAGGCAACGTTTCAATTCCGCATCATGAACGTCGACGCCCCAGGCTTGTACCTGTACGAAGAGGTCAACAACGGCGTGCCGATCCTGAACGGCGCCGCAGCCACCGGCCGCCGTGACTTCGGCAGCGTGATCGCCGGCCAGAGCAGCGCGTGGCTTCGCATTGCCGTTCGCAACAGCAGCAGCAGCGCGCTGACTTTGTCGAATCCGGCCAGCAGCGCGAGCGAATTCATCGTGGACACCACGTACTACAACACCACGCCCGCCGGCAGCAGCACCACAGTTTTCGATATCCGATTTGCGCCCACGACGCCCGGGGTCAAACAGGCCACGATCACGATTACGCACAACGCCCTGAACACCACCGACCCGTTTGTCTTTGACCTGCGCGGAACCGGCGTGGTCAATGCGCCTGTGCTTCAGGTGTTCGAAACTTCGGCCGCCGGCACACCCATTGCCAACGGCGCCCCGGCAGCCGGCGGGCGCAACTTCGGCACGCACGACATCAACAGCGGGCCGGGCAACGCGCTTGTGATCCACATTGAAAACGCCGGCACCGTCGCGCTGACGCTGGGGATTCCGCAGTTGGTTCCGGGCACCGGCCCCGGAGACTTCGTGCTCGACACGCTGGGCATGAGCACGACTGTGGCCGCCGGCGCATCCACCCAGTTCAGCGTCGCGTTTGACCCGACGGCGCTGGGCCTGCACACAGCGGCAATTCGATTCACCCACAACGACAGCGGAATCACCGGGCCCTTTGAGTTCTTTATCGAGGGGCAGGGCATTCTTCCGGTGCCCGTCCTGTCGGTGTTTGAGCAATCGGCCCAGGGTCCGCAGATTCCAGCCGACGCCGCGGCATCCGGCGGCCGTGCCTTTGGGGCCTTCGACGTCGCGAATGGGGCGACGGCGGCTGTCACGATTGTCATCACCAACACGGGTTGGGTGGACCTGCAGCTGACCACGCCGGGCATGATGGGCGCCAATGCGGGCGACTTCGTGCTTGGCCTGGCAGGTTTCTCGACTGTTGTGGCGCCGGGCGCGTTCACGGCATTCACGGTCGCGTTTGATCCGGTCGCCAAGGGCCCGAAAGCCGCCATCGTCGAGTTCAGCCACAACGACAACGCAACAGCCAACCCGTACCGGTTTCATGTGACTGGCACAGGCTTGGACCCTGCGGGCGTCGGCGTGCTCACGGTTTCGTTGCCACACGGCCAGGACAAGATGGACTACAGCCCGTTTGCGCTTGGCGCCGGCGGTGGCACCGCGCCCTATGCATGGACCATCATAAGCGGCGCGACACCGGCGGGGCTGGTGCTGGCCGCCAACGGCGAGCTGTCGGGTACGCTGGGTGGCGGGCCGGCGCAGTACACGTTTGTCGTGCGCGTGACGGACGCGACGGGTGGCACGGATGACAAATCGCTGAACCTGATCGTGACACCCGCCCCCGGCGACATCGGCCAGTCAAACGGCAGCGGCGGCGGCTGCTCAGCCTCGGGGAATGGCGCTATGTCGCTGATCATGCTGGCGCTGATGTTGGCCGCCTGCACGATTCGCGGCATCAGCAAGCGCGGCGCTTAGCGGGCCAGTTCGTATGTGTTCTTGCCACGCTCCTGCAATCGGGTTGCCGGGCGGGTAAGGGCGGCAGTTCTGCTCACCGGGGCGCTGGTTAGTCATTTCCAAGATTTGTCTTGCGCAAAAAAAAAGTGACGATCATCGCTGCTGATGCGGGCTGCCCCGGAATGGCAGACTGCCGCTCGTGGGCAACCACCGGAATGGAGCCAGCATGCAATGGCGAATTCTCAGCGCGCTTTCGATTTGCGTTCTTTGTGGCAGCATTTCCTATGCCGTGGCTACGGCCACGCTCAACGACGCAAACCTTGGCATGTGCAGCGAGTCAAGCCCGCTGTACGTGAGCAGCACCGAGCGGCTCAAGATCGAGTATCAAGGTGGCATTAAGGTGCGTGTTTTTGGCGACGGTACGATTGCACCCGCCACCGCTGACCGCAGCTGGTTCGTCGTGGCTGAAGATGGCGCGAAATACGAGGGCGAGATTTTCGATGCCGACCCGCCACAGTGGAAGATCGAACTCACATGGAGCGGCTACCTCTATGCCTATGGCGCAGGCTCGGGCGGCAGCAACCATTGGGCACTGGCTGCTACTTGGGGTTCAGCGACCGGCGATGTGGCAGGACACTATGGGGCGGAACGAGAGATGTTGTACAGCCTGGGCGGGCGCGACGTTTACTCAACGAATTACAGCTATGCGGACCAGGATGGCACAGTGCAGTTTGCTGCCAATGGCATCCGAAAATCCACCGGGGGATTTGAGGTGATCCCGACCCAACCCTGGGTGTCAATTGACGAAACATTGGACCAACCAACCCTGGAGTTTCGGATCAGAAGCAAAGGGTGGATGGCACTCCAGGCAAATTCCTCGACAACCAGCGTTACCTCAAAGGTCACGGACGGCGCATCATACGGACACTGGAGTGTTCAGGTGGAAGCTTGGGATCTCGGGCCAGACCCGGACTACACTGTTGATACCTGGGTAATCGAATAGGCGCTGGCTACAGTTCCGGGTACACTGACATCCGGGGAAACACTCTGAGACCGCGCCGTGAGGTGTGTACGGCTATGCGCGACCGCACCAAACTTCGCTTGCTGGTGATTGTCGCCGCTCTGTCCGTGGCGCTGGCCTTGCTTTCGTGGGGGTGGCGCACAGATCGTGATGAGCCGCCCCAAGCCCACCAAGATGGCGATCCGTCAATCGAGTGGATTCGCAGGGAGCGAACAGCATATACGGAAAAGCTGCCCGACGTTACCGCGCCGGACGACGTGTCTGAGCAGCGCGAAGCAACTGCTGCCACCGACGACCGGAGGTTTGTCCGGTTCGTCTTTACTGCACAACACTCGGCGACGGTCTCGGGCCTTCAGTTTCGCCTCAAGCTCATCGAGCGCCAAGCACGAGTCGAGTGGTCAGAAGCCGTGACCGACGACCATGGTGCAGCGGAAGCATACATCAGCCCTCGCTTCAGTAATTGTGAGGTGATTGTGGTGGACGACAATTGGGAAGCTAAGCGCGTCGAGCACACGTTTACCGCCGGGCAAGAAGAACTTCGCATCCAGGTTCATCCTCTGTGGAAAGTCCACGTGGTGGCCCACTACGATGACGGCGAGCCATTCCTCGGCGCGATCTCCGTCAGTTCCGACGCGCAGACACCTGTACCAATGGACGAGTCCGACCCGCAAGGGACGAAGCTTGCGGATGCGGAGCCGCGAAAAACCGCAACAGTCACTATCCGGCGTATCCGCGGCGCACGCGATATCCGAGTCTCGTTCAGGGCGAACGTTCGCCCTGGTTACGACAGTTACCATGAGGTGGTTTCCGCGGCTCAGATCAGCAATGACGTTACACTCCACTTCACGATTCCGCGTTCGAAGTGGCCCAAGGGCAACCTTGTCGTGGATGTCTCCGATGTGCCATTCACACCGGGCGTCGACAGAAGCTGGACAATCGAGATCATCCAGCTGGAGACGCAATCCAGAGTGTTGCGGCAGACCTCGCTGAGGCTGCCGATCAACCGCAAGCACGTGAAGAACGGGCTGCGGCCGGGTTCTTATCAAGTCACGATCGTTTCAGGTGATCTCGTCGCCAGCGAGACAATCGAGATTCGGGACTGCGAAGAAACCATGTGCGCGCCGAAACTGGCGATCGGCGCCTCGGTGGTCGTGGTGATACTTGGCGATACAGGCGAGGGCTTGGTCGGCGCAGTCTTGTACAGCCTTCCAAGCCTGTATGTAGACTATCCCGCCGCGCCAATTGAAGGCTCCGTCGCCGTGTCTGACGGGGACGGCAAGGCTGTGCTGCACGGGTTGTCGCCCAATCTGGGGCACCTTTACGTTGAGGCGCGGGGCTATCAGCCGCAGGAAGTGCCGGTCGTGCTGGCCCCGGGACGAACCTGCGACCTCGGACGTGTCACACTCAAGCCGGCCCGCGGGCGAATCACTGTGACAGTCAGCAATGCGCAGTCAGATTGTTCTTACAGCATCCAGTGCAGGGCACCGGCGTCGGCGGCCGGAGGCACAAAAAACACGGCTGTAACGCGGGGGGAGGCGGTTGAGTTCGCTGCCATTCCAGTTCGAAAGTACATCATTTTGGCGAGGCACGCCGATGGTGGCGGCAACATCGCCATCCCTGTCGAGCTAACTGAGGAATCACCGGAGCAGATGGTCGAGATAGATCTCAGCCAACTGCCCGCCACGCCACGGTCTCGACTTGGCAAGGACTGACCAGAGACATATCACGGACCGCCGCGACGAACCCGATCGTTGCGTCAGCAAGCGCGGCGCTTAGCGGGCCAGTTCGTATGTGTTCTTGCCGGACTTCTTCAGCTTGCCCTTGGCCACGAGCGCGTCCCATACCTCTTGCGGGTACTGGTCCGGTGGCGTGATGCCCGTGATCGTCGGCCGCGCGCCGCTGAGGTGGCTCGCAGGTGCCATGCTGCCGGCTGCGTCGGCCTGGTAAATCTTCAGGCGCTTCTTGAAGGCCTTGAAGGCACGTTCCATTTCTTCTTTGCTGACGTCGCTGCTGCCCATGGCCCCTCCGGTATGCTTCCGGGCGATGCGCCCAGGTCTTTAAGCGCCTGCGCCGCTTGTTCCTTGCTGGGCGTCTTGCCGTGCCACTTGTAGCCGTCGGCTTCCATGAACTTCACGCCCTTGCCCATGATCGTGTTGGCCACGATGGCCGTGGGCTTGCCCTTGGTCTGCTGCGCCTTGTTCATGGCGTCGAAAATCTGGCCGTAGTCGTGGCCGTCGATCACGATCGTCTCAAACCCGAATGCCCGCAGCTTGTCCGGAAACGGCTCCAGGCTCATCACGCTTTCCGTGGTGCCGTCGATCTGCGCGTCGTTGCGGTCCACGATGATGGTCAGGTTGTCCGCCTTGTGGTGGCTGGCAGCCATGAACGCTTCCCAGGGCAGGCCTTCCTGCAACTCACCGTCGCCGCACAGGGCCCACACGTGGGTGTCGCGGCCGCTCATGCGCTCGGCCAGCGCCATGCCCAGCGCGCCGCAGATGCCGTGGCCCAGGCTGCCGGTACTGAGCTCGACGCCCGGGGTCTTGTGCATCGCGGGGTGGCCCTGCAGGTGGCTGCCCACCTGGCGCAGCGTCTTGAACCACTCTTTGGGAAAGTAACCGCGCTCGCCCAGTGCGGCGTACAGGATCGGGCAGATGTGGCCATTGCTGAGAACGACGCGGTCGCGCTCAAGCCAGCCGGGATTCTTGGGGTCATGTCGCACGAACCCACCGAAGTACAGGCAGGTAAAGATGTCAGCCATGCCAAGGCTGCCGCCGGGGTGGCCGCTGCCTGCGGGGGCCAGCATGTTGATGACTTCAATGCGCAGGTTGCGCGCGGTTTCGCGAAGTTCGGCTTCAAGTTCGGGTGTCAGTGCGGGCATGGTGCGCTCTTGTACTTGCATGGATCGCCTTTGTGGTAGGCGCGGGCGTTTCCGTCCGCACGCACCAAAGTATAGTGCGCCCCTTTCCGCAAGGGCCCGTTGTTGGACGATTGGGGATTGGTGTCAATGGACGACGTAAGCGTACTGTTGCAGGCCCTGCCCTATCTGCGCCGTTACCGCGACAAGGTGTTCGTCGTGAAAGTCGGCGGCGAGATTGCCAAGACGCCCGACGCGCTGGACCTGTTTGCCAAAGACGTCGCCATGCTGAACCAGCTTGGCATTCGCATCATCGTGATTCACGGCGGCGGGCCCCAGCTTGACGAAGTCAGCGGCAAGATGGGCGTAAAGCCGGAAAAAGTCGGCGGCCGCCGCATCACCGACGACGCGACGCTTGAGATGGCCAAGATGGTGTTCGCCGGCAGCATCAACACCGACATCCTGGCGGCGATTCGCAAGGCGGGCGTGCTGCCTGTGGGCCTGAGTGGCCTGGATGGCGAAGTGCTGACGGCGATGCGCCGTCCGCCCAAGGAAATGGTCGACCCCGAAACCGGCGAAAAGACGACCGTGGACTTCAAGAACGTCGGTGACATCCGGGATTGCAACCCGGCGCTGCTGCGCACACTGGTCGAGAACCGCTACATCCCCGTGCTGAGCCCGCTGGCCTGCGACGACGAAGGACACATCCTGAACATCAACGCCGACACCGTGGCGTGCACCGTCGCCGGCGAAATGCAAGCCGAGAAGCTGTTCATGCTCACGAACACCAACGGCGTGCTGCGCGACATGGCCGACCCCGAAAGCCGCTACGTCTACCTGACCGTCAGCCAGGCCGAAGCCCTGATTGAGAAACGTGAAGTGAAAGCCGGCATGGTGCCAAAGCTGCAGGGCGCAATCGTGGCTGTGCGCGGCGGCGTGAAGCGCGCGTACCTGATCAACGGGTTGAAGCCGCACTCGCTGCTGAAAGAAGTCTTCACCCGCAAAGGCGACGGCACGATGGTGCTCGATGACAGCGCGGAGAAGGACTACCTCGAGCGCGGGTAGGAGAGGCTCGCATGTATCAGCTCATCACGGCAAATGCGGGCAGCGATGAACCCGTCATCTTGGCGGGCATCGGCACCGTCCACACGGGTGAGTTTGGAGTGTTTGGAGAGCTGGAGCTGAAGCCTGAAGTCGTTCGTTTGGTAGTCGAGTGCCTGCAAGGCCCGGAAGAGGGTGTGGTCGAAAAGTCTGCTCCGCTCAAGCTGAATGAATCTGGCTTTGGAATGGCCTTACGATGGTTCTTCGTCGAGAGCTTGCGGTTACAGCCCGGAGTTTGGAAACTGTATCTCGATTGCAAGGGGCTCGATGTGACGCAGGGCCGCCCCCGAGTCATCGTGGTAAAGGATGAGCTGTGATGGCCAAGTCGAAGAAAGTCACAGCACGCAAGATCAGCGTTCGCATCGACGCTGATGGCCGCACTACGATTGTTGGCGCCAAGAAACTCAAGAAGATGAAGCTGGTCGAAGTTCGACCGCCCAATCGTCGGCGCAAGTCTGCATAGTCAAGTCGGGCTCACCCACGCCGACAGCACTTTGCCCACCGGGTAGCACGCGAGCGCCAGCAGACCCCATAGCGGCTGGTGCGGCACCAGCAGCAGCGCAAAACCACACATCAGCAGGCACTCGCCGCGAATCCCCGCCCCCACCGTGCGCCCCAGGTTCCGCGGCGTGGGCTCGCGCCGCGCGACATCCAGCAGCCGCTGCAACGTCACCAGCAGCCACGCCAGCACCGCCAGCGGCACGAACACGCCCAGCACCGGGCTGTGCGCGCTGCCCGGCTGACCCAGCACGTAGGCCGGAAACACCAGCACCGCCGCATACAACAGCCAGGCCACGCTGCACAGCGCGGCTTTGCCGCCGCCGCTGTCCTCGAACAGGCTGACAATCGTGACCAGGCAGAAGTACAGGAACACGCTGCCCGCAAACAGCCGCCACGTTTCCTGCTGCGCAATCAGCTCGATGCGGCCAAACGCGAACAGGGGCAGGCTGACGTGCAGGGCGCGGCACAGGGCAATCACGACAACGCCCGCGGCGGCGCGCGCAAACGGCTGCGAAACACGCGCGCCCTGTATGCGCCCGATCGCCAGCCAGTTGTAAAGAAACACCAGCACAATCAGCAGCGCCACCCAGCCGGCCACGCCGGCCAGCCAACCGCCGATCAGGCCGGCTGCAAACAGCGAGGCCATCACTACCCAAGCCTGCGACCAGCTGATTTCGCCGGTGATGATCGGGCGCTGCTTTCGCAGCAGTGCGTCTTTGCGCGCGTGCATCACGTCGTTCAGCGCCATGCCGCCCAGGTAGACGCCAAGGCTGGCCAGAATCAGCCACGGCAGCCGGGCCGGAAATACGGTAAACGAAGCCCGGCTGCCCAGCGCGTAGGCCAGCGCCATGCCGCCAAACACATCCGCCAGCGCCGATGGCAGCGCGGAAACACGAACGAGCTTGGCAACAGAAAGCAGTTTCACGCCGACTTTCAAGTTCAGGGCTGGCCCGGTCACGCACAGTGGCCACTGAGTTCACATGGCAATGCTAAGAAATTGTCTGCATCGCAGTCCAATGCAGAGAACAGCAAAGCGATGAAACCATATGTGAACATCGGTGCACATGTTTATGGATATTCACGGAGTGCGATGCGATTGCGAGAGCCGGTCTTTGCCGTAGGCCCCAGCGGGGCCGCGGAACTTAGCCCACGGCTTCAGCCGTGGGAGTTGATTGCAAGAGGAGAAGCGCCCTGTAGGGGCGCGGGAAGACACGCTCCTGCGCCCCTACGGGGCGCTGTCCAATTTCGCCCGAGGTTCCCATGGCTGAAGCCATGGGCTACCTTCCGCAGCCGCTACGCGGCTAACCACCCGACTTCCTCGCTAGTCGCACCGCACTAGGTGAACATAGGTGCACATGTTCATGGATCTTCACCGATGGTTGCTGTTGCCGTCAAACTCAAGCGACGAGTAGCAACCTCTACCCGCGGCCGCCGGTGGTTCGGCGCCTGCGTGGGCGGGCGGCTTCGATCGGGCCGGTCTTGCTGCGGCCGCCCAGTTCCAGCACCGGGACAACTCCGCCGCCGCGGCGCACGTTCACTACCGGGTCGGCGCTGACGCGACCGATGCACCCGGCGTACTCGCCGCGCACGGCAAACGCGCCCAGCGTCAGGTATTTCTTCTGCTCGACAACCTCGGCACCTTCCGTCAGCAACGTGACGTGCTCGCAGGCGTTCACGTACTCCTGCACCACGCCCTGGTTGTTCACGGCTTCGTCCAGGCGCTTGAGCCACTCCTGCTTGTCGCAGAACGGGCCCAGCACTACGTCTTCGCCGCCGTGGCCGCCGCCGGGCTTGAGCACAAACTTCTCGGGACGCGTCGCCACATACGAAAGCAGGTCGATCTCGCGACCCATGTAATCGGTGCTGCGCTCTTGCAGCATGCGCGTCCAGGGCATCAGGCGCAGCTTGGCCTGGTTTTCTGCCGCGGTGAAAAACCGGTCAAAGGCGTTGCTGGTCAAGATCTCGAGCACGTTCTTGTTGCCCGCCAGCTTTGACCGCAGCGGGTTCACGCACACCACGTCGCCGTGCCGAAGGGCCCGCAAGAACGGCGCCACCAGCACGCGACGGCGCGCAAGCTCGGGTACCAGTGCCCGGCGCATCACCAGGTGATAGCGCGTGTCGCCGTGGTACAAGCCGCGATCCTCAGGCTTGAACTCAAACTCGCGCGGGTCAATGCAGTTGGCGACATAGCCGCGCTGGCGCAGGCCCTGGGCCAGCAGTTCCTGCTCGGGCAGTGTCGAGGTGCCGTCAAAGTCGACAATCGCGATGTTGGGCTTGTCCTGGGTTGCCTTGGCGTGTTCTGAGTACGCCGCCAGCAGCGCGTCGGCGTACAGGTCGGCCGTGGGCGCGCTCGGGAACAGGCTGTGCATGCCGGCTTCGCGCGCACATTCCTGCGTCTGGAAGCTGGTGTCGAGAATATTGCTGAACACCGCGCCCGCCGGCGAGTCCACGTTGAACTCAAGAAAGCGCGGGCCGCCATGCGTCGGGATGTAGTCGTAGCGCGCAAACTCAATGGCAAGGCGCGAGGGCGCATCATTCAGCGCCAGCTCTTCAATGTTCGGCGAGACTCCCAGCTGCTCCATAAACGCCACGCTGTTCAGCGCCAGGCCCACCACCTGCTCAAGCAGGTTGCTGATCGTGCGCACGTCGCGTGTCAGTTCGCGCACGTCGTTGCCGGTCAGCAGCCATGGCGCCTGCATCGCGCGCAGGCTCTTGCCATCCATGCGAAAGCCGCGGTCGCGCAAGGCAACCGTGAGCGCCGCGTCGGCTTCGCGCGCACGCACCGGCGAGCGCCTGATTGCGGCGCGAAACTCGTTCAACATGTCCGCCGCGACGTCAATCTTGCGCGTCGGCTTGGCTGAGCCATCAATGGACATGAATGGACTTTACGCTGCCTGTGCCCTAGGGCAAGCTGACATATGTGCAGTTGGTGCCAAATGGGCCGGTATTTGCGTCGGCAAGTCGGCTTGGCAGTCGTTTCATGTTTATTGCAACCTTCGCCGGAGACTGAACATATGCGCCTGCCTGCCTGTTTTACCGTGGCGCTTTGCCTTGCCGCGATGCTGGTCAATCCCACAGTCGCCCAGGACGCCCCTGGCGGCGCGTTCAAGGACGGCTGGAACACGTGGTCAGCCACCAAGGTCGGCGACTATGTGCAGTACCGCCTGGCCGCGGGCCTGACCGTAACCTACGAACTCAAAGCCATTGCCGCAGACGGCACCCTGACCATCGAGATCGCCAACTTCAGCGCCGAAGGCGGCGAGCTCTCGCGCCGCGAAATCCAGCGCACCGCCGACAAGGCGCCGGTGCAGGCCAAGGCCCCGGGCGCCGACGTCGCGGCACAATGGGGCACCGCCGAGTACCAGATGGCCGACATCAAGTTGCCCTGCGAAACCGTCACCTGGACCGGCGACAAGGTCACCGGCAGCACATGGTTCAGCCGCAGCGTGCCCTGCGGCGGCGTGGTGAAGTCCGGCACCGACGGCGCCGACACCGTCTGGCTGGTCGGCTTTGTCAAGGATGGCAAAGAGTACGCGCTGACCCACGATGCGCCGGAGCCCGAGCCCGAGCCCGAGCCCGAGCCCGAGCCCGAGCCCCTGCCCGACGCCCTTGAGGGCTACGGCGACCCGATCGCCATGGGTCTGCCCGAGAAAGTGCGCAAGCAGATGCAGGACCAGGGCACCGCGATCACGCGCATGCGGCTGTACTTCACCGACGACGGCGGGGTCGAGAACGGCGTGTCTCTTGAGTACGAGGGCATGTACACCGAGGTGCCGATCATCTACGCGGCCTTTGACTCTGACCGCTGCGACAAGGCACTCAGCTACCAGGACTGGCTGGCGCGCGACGGCCGCTTTGTCGACCTGGGCTTCGACATCAAGACGCGCCCCAAGACACTCAAGGGCATGGAAGTCAAAATCGAGCACAGCCACCTGCAGGGCGAAACCGAAACGACGCTGTCCACGTTCGCGATTTCCAAGCCCGAGCCGGGCGACCCATGGGAAAGCCTGCGCCTGCGCGGCGCGCGCCCCGGCATCAACCGCTACACGCTGATCGTCACCTATACCGACAGCAAGAACCAGCAAAGCGAACAACGCGGGTTCAGCCACTGGGTGATTGTCGCTGCGCCGCCGATGTTCGAGTTTCTGAACCAGGCGACCGGCATTGCCACGCAGACGCAAGCCGGCGGCTTGACACTGCTGGACGCCGAAGTGCGGCTGGACGGCAGCTTTCTGCTGCATCACGGCCTTGATGCCGCGGACTGCACACTGCGCATCAGCAAGCGCGGCAAGCGCGAGTTCAACCTGGAATCTCTGCCGGCAGACGTGCGCCGCGCCATTGAGCGCGATGCCACGCCGCTGGGCTGGCAGGAACTTGGCCGCTGTGAGTTGAACGGCGGCAGCATCAATGGCCGGCGCGTGGCCACGGTGGAGGACTCGTTCGTCAAGATCACGTTCAAGCACGCGTTCGCGGCGGCCAGCAATGTGCTGCCGGTGACCGAAGACTGGGAGTACCGCTTCGAGCTGTACCACAGGGGCACGCACCAGTCGCTGGCCACCTGGACCGCGCACATTGCACTCAAGCTCAACCGGACCGACGAAGTCGGCAAAGTGAAGTTAAAGGTCACGGCGACCGGCATGGCCGAGCCGCTGCTGGTGCCGTTTGAGAAGAAATAGCTAGTCCGGCACGATCCGGATCACCACGTCGCCCGTCGGGATACATTGGCAGGCAAGGCGCACATTTTCGCCCTGGCGCTTGATGCGCGACAGGATTTTCGTTTCGCATTCAGTCCTGGCGTTGATGTTCTCCATGCCCTCGAGCACCTCGATGTTGCAGGTGCCGCACGAGCAGTTGCCGCCGCAGACACTGGTGATATTCACGCGATTGTCGAACAGCACGAACAGGATCGGGTCGCCCGGCGTGGCGTACACCTCGACATCTTTGTCAGCGACCAGTATGCGCGCCATCGGCGTATTGAACACAAACCGGCGCCCGCTGCGCAAGCGACTGCCACTAACTGTCACGAGCCGTCGGTGCGCCGGCCCGTGGCCTGCTTGGGCGGCAGTGGCGGGTGGGTCTCGAGTGTAAACGCGCGTGCGGGTATCACCTGCCGCGGGATGAACTCGGCCAGGTTCTCGCCCGCGCCGGCGGTCGCGCGCCATTGCAACACGCACACCTCGTGCTGGTTGTTCTCAAAATACTGCATGCGAAACGGGTAGACCCCCGGCAGCAGGTGAATCGCCGCGCTGCAGTTTTCAGCCGGCGCCTGCGGCTTGTTTGCGTCGATCACCAGGTTGCCGTCGATCCAAAGGCGCATGCCGTCGTCGGTGCGGCCGGTAAAGGTGTAGTCGCCTGCGGTTTCGATGATCAAGCCGCCGTACCACTCGACGACAAAGGTCTCGGCTGGAAAGGGCAGGTCGAAGTCGGCGGGCGATTCAAAGTTCACGCGCCGGTCTTTGCGCAGCGCGAAACAGTCCAGCGCGGCAAGGTCGGGCACAGCCGACAAACCGCCCGGCTGCGGAAAGTCGTAATAGAAGCCGATCAAGCCACGGTTGGCGATGTCGATGAGGAAGGGTTCACTGGTGCTGGCGCCCTGGGTTGCCGTCAAGCGCCCGTCGCCCACGCCGGGCGGGACGGTCATGGCGCAGGTGACGTGCCACCCGCCAACAACGTCTTTGGATTCAAGAAATTCGGCGGGCATGGACTGACCATCCAGTGCAAACGTCACGGGCGAAAGCAGCTGAGATGCTGAAAGCCGCACGGTGACGTTCATCGTCTCGCCCACAGCGACCGATGGGCGCGATGGCGGCGGCATCACCGCCGCAGGCTTCCATGGATCGGGCGTGGCGTTCGCGACTGCCCATACAATCGGAGGAGTCTTGGGCTGCTGCGGCGGGAACAGGAGGTTCGCAGGCAGCGTACGCTTCACGATGACTGGTGTTTCGTTGCCTTCCACGTTGATCGTGCCGGCCTTGACGCGCAGCGTGATGCTCAACTCCGGCGGCTGGTCGGCCTCGCCCAGCATCTCAATCACCAGCGGCAGATACCGGTCGCCCGAGTCAAATTCCCAATGGAACTGCTGGGTCTCGTCACTTGAGCGCTGCTCACCGTTCAATGTCACGCGCAGCGGCTGCCCGGTCGAGAAAGTGACCGCCAGCCACTCACTTGCCGGCAATCCAATCTGGCCAATCCATCGGCAACAGCACCTCGAAAAGCCGTGGGGCTGCTGGTCGACAAGACCGGATGTGAAGGACGGCGGGCTTTCATGACGTGCAACGTCGGGCACCGCGCTGGAGGCATCAATGTATGCCGCGCTTTGCAGCTCTGACTGGTCATACCACTCGGCCAGCAACCCGAACTGGGTAGTCACCTTGAAAGGCATGCTGTTACTCGGGATCCCGCCGGTCAGGTCAAAGCCGCTGATGTCGTAGCCCCAGATGTCGTAACGCACGATGATATCGCCGGTGCGGGCACCGATCGGCACCTTGACCCGAATCTCCGTGTCGCTTTCCGAGATGATCGGCGCCAGCTGGCCGGCAAAGGTCACGACGCGCCCCTCGGTGTAGCGGCTCTCACCGTTTGGCCACTGGTCGCGGAAGTTCTTGCCGTAGATCGTGATCTCGTCTCCGATTTCGCCGGCGTTTTTGCTCAGGCTGGTGATGATCGGCGCGTGGTCGCTCCAGAATTTCTCGGGCAGCAGCAGCATCTCGGGCGGCACCGGCACCGGCTTGCTTTCGCCTTGCGGCACCCACATGAAATTCGCCGCGGCTTTGCGCCAGTCCTGCACGCCGTTGTTGTACTGCGCGAACTCGATGCGCAGCGGATACGCGCCCGGCTGCAATGTCAGCACCGTGCTGACTTCGACGTAGCGCACCATGCCGTCCTGCAGCAGCACCGTTTGGCCCGCCAGCTCGACGCGGCCGCCGTTGTCGGCACCCCAGAACAGCCAGTAGTCGGCGGCTTGCTCAATCACCAGAAAGCCGGTCCAGACCGCGGCGAAGCTCTCGCCCACGGGCACGCCGGCGAAACTTTCGGCGTCGGGAAACGACAACTGCCGGTCGATTCGCGTGTAGCTTGGCGTCTCCGGCATGCTCTCCGGCAACTTGCCCTGAGGCAGGTCAAAATACTGCGCGTACAAGCCGCGGCGGTCCTGCTTGAGCTGATCGGTAACTTCGGCCGGCGCCTTTACGCCCGCGGCCTTGACCATGCGCCGTGCCGGCGGACGTGTGTTGCCCAGGTTCTGGCCGGCGGGCCGTTCGTGGCCGCGAATAAACGGTCGTTGTGGCGTTTCGGGCGCCGTTTCTGCGGACGTTTCTTGCGGCTGCGTGTCCGGCTTCTCTTGCCGGTCCTGTGGGGTCGGCGGCGACTGCGCGTCGCGTATTACGTCGCCAGTTTGTCCGCGCTGCCCGTCAGGATCGGGCGGGGATGAATCTTTCACCGGTGGCGGTTTGACTTGCCCAGCCGGGTCGTCGGCGTGCGTGCGAGAACTTGCGTGTTCGTGAGCCTCGTGGTCTGGCGACTGATCCGGTGCCAAGTCGTCTGGCGCCCGGGCGCAGGCGCCGGTCGGGTTGCCTTGCAATGCGGGTTCTGCGGGCGCCAGCGCGTACCACGCCAGCGCCAGCGACGCCATGAGCAACACGACCAGCAGTGCCAGCCACCGAATGCGCATGGCTGCATTCTAGCGGCGTGTTCGCGCGGGCGTGAGCGTGCAGTTCGCCGTCGGTTACCTGCGCTTTTTCTTTGCCGGCTTCTTTGCCGGCTTCTTTGCCGGCTTTTTTGCCGGCTTTTTTGCCAATTTCTTTGCTGTTTTCTTTTTCGGTGCAGCCTTCTTCTTTGCCCCGGCCCTTCCGGGCCGGGCTTTGGTTGGCTTCCTGGCCGACTTCTTTGCCGACTTCTTGGACGCCTTCTTTGCCGGTTTCCTGGTCGGTTTCTTTTTCGGTGCGGTTTTCTTCTTTGCGCCGCCGCTTGCCTTCCTGGCGGGCTTCTTCTTGGCTGCCTTCTTCTTTGGTGCAGCCTTCGCCTTTGCGGCTGCTTTCTTTTTTGGCGCTGCTTTCTTCCTGGCCTCGGCCCTTCCGGGCCGGGCTGTGGCAGGTTTGCTGCTGCCGGCGCTTACCGGTTTGCGCTCGGCCTTCTTGCGCTCGGGCTTGGGCTGTGCCGGCTTTGGCGGCTCGAGAAACGGCCGCTCGGCCTGCAGTGTCACCGGGGCCGGTGCTTCGTCCGGCTCGTCTGCGGGCTCTTCGACCTGCGGCGCTTCCCACCCTACCTCGTGCTCGCTTTCACTGCTCCAGTCGTCCATCTCTTCTTTGTCGTCCGGGCGCTCCCACTCGGGCTGCGCCGGCTTGGCCCCTGCCGGCTGGGCCTGGTCGGCCGACATCACGCGCGTCAAGCCGCGTCGAATGAAGTACTCACGCATCGGCGTGAAGTAATGCTCGTGCCATCCTTTTTCATAGTTCGCGGCCTGGCCGGGCGGGATGTCCCAGTGACGCAGGGTCACGCGCGTGCCGTCGCCTTCGCTCTCGAGCAGCAGCTCAAGGCGCGAATCCGGCGCGTCGTCCGGAAACTCCGCGCTGCGCCAGCTTTGGACAATGCGGCGCGCGGGCTCAAGCTCAAGGTTCATGCCGTGGATGTAACCGTCCCAAGCATCAAACGCCGAGCCGACCACCGGTTCGCCGTGCGATTCGCCGCCCGTCATCTCGGTGTGCTGGTCGCCATCAAGCCATGCGGCGTACACCTGTAGCGGCGTGGCGGGTAAGAACGCGCTGATTGTGAAGGATTCGGACATGGTCTTCTCCGGATGGGCGGCTTCACTTTAGTTTTGCCGCCAGAGGCGAATAGCGCCATGGGTCACTGTGGATTACACTGGCGCTCTTTACGGCAACGCACCGGCCAACGTCAAGACCGGCGTTTGCGACGTTGGTTGAAGCATCAAACGCACCTTGCAGGAATTGCTCAAGAATGCCGGGGTGCGCTGCAGTCTTCGCCCAGCACCGGCAAAAGAACAGCGTAACTGAGGAGAGACATGAAAGCTTCCAGCCTGCTGCTGATATGCGTTGCGTGTGCAATTGGCGCCGCCGCCGCCGCCGTGCTGCTGTTCGAGACCCTGCACCAGCCCGCGCAAACGGCGGTCTCACAGCCGACGCCCGGCCCGGTCCGCGACCCTGGCCACGACAAAGAGATCGCCGAGTTGCGCAGCCAGATCGCTGACTTGCGCGCCGAGATTGCGCAGCTCAAGGCCCAGCCGAAGCCAGCCCCGCAGCCGGCACCCGCGGAACCTGCGCCAGCGAGCCCCGTTCCGGACGAAGAACCAAGCGCCGGGGCTGCAGAAGACCCCGCGCTGAAAAAGAGTCTCGATGACATCGCCTCAGGCCAGGCTGACGTCAAAGCCATACGCGAGCAAGCGGCTGCCGACTTGGCCTCACAAGACGACAACAAACGCGACGCGGCCCTGTCGCTGTTGATCGCCCTGGCCCAGCGCGGCGACGCCGAAGCCAATGCCGCATTGCTCAATGCGCTCAAGAGCGAAAACCCTGACCTGCGCGAAGAGGTCATCGACAAACTGGGCGAAAGCGAAAACGCCGAGTTTCTGCCTGTCCTCGAGGGCGCCATGGCCGACCCCGACGCCAAAGTGCGCGCCGAAGTCGCCGGCGCACTGGGCAAAATGCCCGCCGACCTGGCCGGGCCCCTGCTGATCAAGTTGCTCGCCGACACCGAGATCGACGTGCTGCGCAAAGCCGCCGACAGCCTGGGCGACCTGAAGTACCAGCCGGCACTGGCCGACCTGCAACGGATTTCGCGGCACACCGACGAGGGCGTGGCGATTGAAGCCGCCGTTTCGATGGCGCGGCTTGGCGACACCAGCGCGGCCGAAGGCTGGGTGTCCACGATCGGCGCGCGCCTGACCAGCAACGACGTGCGCGAACGCCGCAATGCGGTCAAAACGCTGCGACGCTTCAAGCTTGAGAGCACACGGCCCTACCTTGAGCGGGCACTCAACGACGAAGACAGCAACGTGCGCAACGAGGCACAGAAGGGCCTCAAGGCGCTCAAGTAGGCGGGGCTACTTCAAGTTCAGCTTGGGCAACTCGCCGTGCAGGGCCTTGATCGCGGCATCGTGCAGCACGCCATTGCTGCACACGCAATTTCCAGAGTAGACACTCTCTTTGCCCTTGAAGTCGGTCAACTTGCCGCCGGCTTCGGCCAGCATGGCGGCAAACGGGGCGATGTCCCACTCGCGGATCTTGGGCTCGATGCTGATTTCCATGCGGCCCGTGACGACCAGCAGGTGGCCCCAGCAATGGCCAAAACCGCGGTCTTTGCGCGTGGCGTCGCGCAGTTTCAAGAACTCACCGACCTTGCCCGCGCGATGAAACGCGCCCTGGCCGGTGGTCGTGATCATCGCCTTGGACAACTCGCTGGTCGGGCTGACCTGTGCGCGGATCGCGCGCTCTTTCAGTGTCTCGGTGTCGTACGCGCCGGTCGTGTCCTGCACCCACCAGCAGCCGTGGCCCCGGCTGGCCCACACAAACTCGCGCTGGGCCGGCATGAAGCAGATGCCGGCGACCATGCGGCCATCCAGCTCAAGGCCGACCAGCGTGCCAAAAATCGGGATCTTGCGGATGAACGCCTCGGTGCCGTCCAGCGGGTCGATGATCCACTTGAAGCCGCTGGTGCCGTGTTCATCTTCGTGTTCTTCGCCGATGATCGCGTCATCCGGAAACACCGCCGCCAGGCGCTGGCGCAGTATGCGCTCGGCGCGCTCATCGGCCTGTGTCACGGGGCTGCCGTCGCCCTTCCAGACCACGTCGATGCCCATGCCGAAGTAGTACTCGGCCACGGCTTTGCCCCCGTCAAAGGTGGCATCAAGCGCCAGCGCAAGGCGCGACTGGATGGCTTTGTCGGTCATGGCGCAGAAGATAGCCAATTGTCGCAACGCTGCCAGCGGGTTGGGCATGGAGATGGCCCGCTGCCACGACTAGACTCTGCTGCGCTCGCATCAAGAAGCACATCTGGCTGCACTTACTCCTTGGAAAGGAATCTCTATGACCAGCATGCAGTACTTCATCGGGTTGGCATTTACCGGCGCGATGGCCCTGGCCGGCGCGTTTGCCGCTGTCAGCATCATGCACCCGACCCAGGTCGGCGCACAGGAAGGCATTGGCGCCGTCAAAGCCACCGAATTTCAGCTTGTGGACAAGAACGGCAACGTGCGCATCCAGCTTGACGTTGGCAAAGACGGCGACGCGCGCTTTTCGATGCTCGATGGCAAAGGCGCCGTGCGCTTGCAGGCCAACTCGGGCGGTGACCAGGCGTATGTTTCGTTGCTTGATGCCAGCGGCAAAATCCGATACCTGGTAGGCCATAACCTCAAAGACGACATGGTCATGGAAACCTACACCGACGCCCAGGGCCGCAACCGCTTCATCAGCTCGTTGCGCAAAGAAGGCGACGCGGTCATCACGTTTGCCAACAGCGACGGCAAGAACGTGGTCACGCTGATGGGCGGCGACGAGCTGTCTTCGCTGCAACTGGCCGGCGGCGACAACCTGATGCAGAACTCGATTCTCAAGGACGGACGCGCGTTCTTTGCCATGCAGAACGGCAAGACCGTGCGCTGGCGCGGCATGATCGCCGCAGACGGCACACCCAGCCTCGACTTCATGAACGCAGAAAAGAAATCAACCTGGAGCGCAGGCAAGTAAGCCCGCTCACCGCGCACGGGGCGACGCTCAGGCGTCGCCCTGTTGCGTCAGGTGCTTGTGCGCAAGCCACTGCGCGTACAGCCACTCAATCGCCGCGCGATCGCGGATCTCGATGCCGTCCAAATCGCGCCACGTCGTCACGCTGCCGATGGCGCTGATGTGCCCGCGCCCCACCCGCGCCAGCACGTGCAACCGCCGGCCCGCCGGCTGTACGTCCACCAGCTCGGGCTGTCGCGGTTGCGCGCGCATACCCATCAGCACGCGGGCCGCCACGGCAAGGGCCGAGGCGCCGATCACTGCGGCGCAGAGCATCTCTTCGGGCGTCATGGCGCCAGTCTAGCAACTGAATCGGCTGCTCGTTAGCTTGTGACGCTGTGTACGGAACACGATCGTGAAAGTGCCGCCAAACATCGAAGTGAAAGAGCACGAGCTCACGTTCAAGACCGCCCGCAGCGGCGGCCCCGGCGGCCAGCACGTCAACAAAGCCGAAACCCGGGTGCAGATGCGCTGGCATGTCGCGTCAAGCCCGGGCGTGCCGGATGCGGTCAAGGCGCGCTTTCTGGCGACCTTTCGCTCGCGCATTACCGAAGGCGGCGAGATCATCATTGACTGCGACGAATCGCGCAGCCAGCACCGCAACCGCGAGATCTGCCTTGAGCGCCTGCGCGACATGCTGGGCGCCGTCGCCAAGCCGCCCAAGGCCCGGAAGAAAAGCAAGCCGGGCAAGGGCGAGTTGGCCCGCCGTCGCAAGAGTCGCGAGGCGCAGTCCGCAAAAAAGGCGGCACGGCGCAGCGTGGATTGGTCGAAGGGAGAGAGTTAGTCGCGGCGCGCCGCCCATTGACCATTGAGCAGTGTTGATTGATGATTGCGCCCCCACGCCGGGGTGGCGGAATTGGCAGACGCGGCGGATTCAAAATCCGCAGTCCTTCAGTGGGCGTGTGGGTTCAAGTCCCACCCCCGGCACCA
>JADZFR010000045.1 GCA_020849795.1 Planctomycetota bacterium
CAGCAGCCCGGCCAAAGCCCGCCAGCAAAGGCGGGCGACGCCGGGCGTAAGCGGAGCGGTCGCCCAAACCGCAAGCACGCCGCGTACATCAGGACATTTGAATGGCGGAGGAGGAGGGATTCGAACCCCCGTTAGCCTTGCGGCTAAAGCGGTTTTCAAAACCGCCGCGATCAACCACTCTGCCACTCCTCCGCGGTTGGTCTGGTCAAGTTTACCGGTCAGGGTTTGCCGGGGCCAGTGCCGGACAGCCACCAGTGCGCCGCGGTCACCGCAATGCCTGCGACGTACAGCGTCCCGAAGATGATCTTGTTGTTCTGTGCCAGCCAGCGCGGCAGGTAGATGTCGAAGTTGGCTTCCCGATGTGGCGTGTACTTTCCGGCGACATCTGTCAGCGGGCAGCGCATGCCGTTCAGCACCAGGATCAGCACCTCAATGAATACGACGCTGACAAACACCACCGCGACCACGTACGCCCCAAGCCAAGCCGCAACATGAACCGTCAGGATGCAGGCCACAAAAAACGCCCAAATGATGGTGTGAACTACCTTCACCAGACGCAGCCTTCGACGCGCTATCACCGCCGCTGCCGGATCCGCAACCTCTTTCGCTTCAGCAGAAGTCATCGCTCGTTGCACTGGACATGGGGCCCGAATCGTCGCTTACGGCGCAACCGTGGTCAATGGAACGGGCGCCCGCACCGTGGCGCCCGTTTTCGGGTAGAGGCTGCCCAGCCGGGGCCTTTCGGCCCTCCCCTACCGCCATCCGTAGCTTCCAAAGTCAGTGGGCGCGACCTTTTCCGTTGCGTGGTCTGACGCGATGCTGAGAACGTACCCGATCGGGCTGCGTTCGCGGTCGTCTTCGCGACGATTGAACTGCGTTGCACCCCAGCGCTGCCCTACCACGACAAGCTCAAACTTGTCGAACTTCTCGGTCTTGGTGTTGTACTGGGCCTCACCCAGCATCTTGGCCTCAAGGCCGCGCTGGCCCTGTTCCAGCTTGACCTTGCCGGTCAACTGGATGGTCACCACGCCCTTCTTCAGGCGCGTCACCTCGCAGTTAACCTCGGCCTCGATCACGTTCTCTGGGGCAAAGCCCGGGGTCTGGCCGCGCACGTTGTCTACCAGGTGCAGCCGACAAGTGCGCTGCACCAAGTCAGCGGGCAGTTGCCACTTGGCCTTCTTTTCAAAGACTTTGGGCAACATCCGGGCGACTTCTTCCTTGCGAAACCACGCATAGTCGAAGTTCCAGGCATGAGTGCGCCAGTCGTTCTGGTCAAGGCCGGTGCGGGGCATGTCGCGGCTGTTGACGCGCAGGACCATGCCGTCAGTCGGGTATTGCTTTTCGTTGCGGTTGATCTGCTCCCACGTCTTGACGGGGTCATCTTTGAGCAGGCGGTCTTCCTTCTTGATCTCTTTCCACTTCTTCAACGCGCCGCGCAGCATTTCCGCGATGCGCTTGGGATCGCGATGGTTGGCGCTGCCAAGAAAGACGCCGCTGGGCGTGCAGCAATACGTGCCCTGGCGCGTGGTGCGTTCCCCGTCGCCATTCAGTGTGCCGCCTTCGTCGCACCACTTCTGGAAGTGCAGGCAGTCAGGTTCTTTCAGGTTGTGCAGGCGCCAGACCTCATCCGCGCACGGGATAAACTCGGTCACCAGCTTGGCAACTTCCGCGTCGTTCCAGACTGACTGTCTGGCTATGACACCGTTGTTTCACGTACAGCCAAATGGGTGCCCGTTCATCGTGTACAGCATCACCGGCTTGTCTTCTTTGTTGGCGTCCATGACGCCCTGCCAGAACGTGGTGCGCCACGCCAGCTTGCGCCAGGCCTCTTCTTCGGCGCTGGGCATGATGTGCTTGACGATGCGGTCGTAGCTGGCCTCAGTCAGTTCTTCGGCGCTGTGGGTTGCGCTCAGCGGCAGCAACAACAGCAGTGCAACAGCGAGCTTTCGCATTTCTATTCTCCCCACTTCGGGTCAATGCCGAACTCGATCCAGTCTATCTCAACGTTTGCCTTATCGTCCCACAGGACCACCTGAAATGCGGTGAAGGTTGCGCCCGTCGCCAGCGGCTTGGCCTTGTCGGACTTACTTTCAACCTTCAGCTCATGCAGTGGCACCTTCAGCGTGATCCATTTGTCGTTCAGGATGTAGTTGGTGTGATGCTGGAAGTACTGCCAGTCTGCGGCTTCGTCGCCCTTGACGCCGATGCTGACGCCCTGCGAGCCGCGCACGCGCATGCGCACGCGTACGTAGGCGTTATCGCGCACTGAGTAAGGCTGGTGCAGTGTCACGCCGAAGCCCTGCTTGCCCGTGCCGGTAACGATGCCGTTCTCGGCAACGCCCCAGTAAATGCGCCCGGAACCGCGCTCATCATCCAGTTCATCGCGGACCAGCCTGAAAATCGTGTCTACTGCAATCACCAGCGCGTGGGCGCGCAGCTTGTCGCCTTCTTCTTTCGGTTTGGCAAAGCCCTTGTCACTGAGCGAAGCCGACCATCCGGCTGGCAGCGCAACGCCTTCGGAGGCCACTTCGCCCCCGAGGCATGTGACGTTGAGCTTCAGGCCGGACTTTTCGGCGACGACTTCGGCTTCACGAAAGTTGAAGCTGGCGGCGCCGCGCGACACGGTGAATGTGCGTTCGAGCGCGTAGGCTTCGACGTAGACTGACTCGGTGAACAATTCAATCGACAGCGCACTTTCGTCGCCGGAGAAGCGCAACTCTCCGTTGAAGTACACGCGAGCATTGGCGCCGGCGCTGAGCGCGACGGGCTTGCGAGCGCGCAGGAACATGCCGCTCTCGACCTGGGTCTCGGCGGTCCACTCTTCCCAGCGATCGGCTTCGTTGCGCTTGAACGCAAGCTTTGCACCGTCTGTCATCTGCAACATCTGCGCGACGATCACGGCCTTGCGCGGCTCGGCCGGTGCCTCGGTCGGCGGGCGCTCGGGTTTGGGCCCGGGCGGATTCTCCACGTCTTCGCGCGGCTTTTCGGGTACGGGTTGCGGCGCAGGTTCCGGCTCAGCCTCGGGCTCTGGTTCAGGCTGCGGCTGCGGTTCAGGATTTGGCAATTCGGGTATGGGTGTTTCCCGCTCAGGTTGCGGGTCCGGCGCCGGGACTTCTGGTTCGGGCTTTAGCGGCGCCGGCTTGGGGTTTGTTTGATCTGGCTGCGCCGGTTGCGTGCTGTGGTTCGTGTCGGCGACCGGGGGTGTGCCGTTGCGCGGCATATTCAACAGAAACACCGCAGCGGCAATTCCGACCGCGCCCACCAGCGCAACCGATGCCGCGACGCTGCGCCAGCTGGCGGGCCTGGCGCCGGTGTGCAACGGGCGCGCGGCAAGCACGCGGCCAGCCGGCTGGTCCAGCGATTGCAGAATGCGACTGGAAAGATCCGGCGGGGACTTACCGCCGAGCTTTTCGCTGAGCATCTGCTCGATCAGCCGTTCTTTTCGTTCGTTGCGGGCCAATTCAACTTTCCTTCCATGCACTCGCGCAATTTCGCGAGCAGGCGTTTCAGCAGGGTGCGCACGCCCTCAGGTTTCATGTCAAGGCGCTGCGCGATTTCAACCTGCGTGAGTTCATTGCGGTACAGCAGTTCCAGCACTGTCTTTGCCTTGTCGCCAACGTGTTGCAGGCAGTGCTCCAGGGCAATCATGCGCTCGTCCCACTCTGCCTCATTTGAATTGCCTGCCAGTTGTACCCAGTCTGCGTCAATCTCGGCCGCGTCGGCTTCGGTGATGCGGCGCCCCTTTGCGCGTATCGCCATCAGAAAGCGGCTTTTGGCGACAGTGCGCAGGAACCCGGCGGTTGCCACGTCATTGATTTCCACAAACTCGCCCTTCTTCACCGACTTCCATGCCGCAAGAAACGACTCTTGCGTAAGGTCGTCGGCCTCTGGAGGCGAACATCCCAGGAAGCGCAAATACCTCCACACGCCGGCTTGATGGTCCCGGATCATGCGCTCAAAGACGACCCTGTGGTCAACCAAAGCCACCAGCATTCACCCCTGAAATGCGCCGAAAGGGTGCAACCGGTTCAGATTCTTCGGATTTGCAGAAATCCGCAATAGGCGCTGGCTCAAGGCGCCAACACCAGCGTCGTGACGCTGTTCGCGGGCATATTGTACTGAAAGGCGTTGGTGCCGGAAATCGAGATCGCGGCTTGCTGCTGGGGCGCCGAATTGGCGCTGGTCAGGCGGTACACCTGGGCCGTGTTGAAGGCCACGGTGTGTGTCACGGCAATGCCCGCCGTCATGGCTGCGTTGCTCTTGTTGATGCACACGATCACCATGCGGTTCGGGACACCAGCGTCGATGCTTGCGTAAACGCTCGCGTTGGCAACGTCGCTATTGGTCGCCCGTATACTGGTGTTGCCGAAACTGCCGTTGCTGCCGTCGAAGTCGCGGAACATCTCGAAGCCGCCATAGATGAAGCTGTGGTTGGCCCGGGACGCCCGCTCAAGTACACTAATGGGGGTGCTTCCGTGGAAGGGAGTAGGCTGTGGTTGGCCCGGGACGCCCGCTCAAGTACACTACCGTTCGCCCGTGGAGTTCATTCACGCGCGCTGTGGTTGGCCCGGGACGCCCGCTCAAGTACACTGCCGTCGCGCGGAGTAGCTCACGCTCTGCGCTGTGGTTGGCCCGGGACGCCCGCTCAAGTACACTCTTTCCAGAAGTGGATGCCGACAACGATTCGCTGTGGTTGGCCCGGGACGCCCGCTCAAGTACACTATCACCCATGGCAGACGCGGAAACAACAGCGCTGTGGTTGGCCCGGGACGCCCGCTCAAGTACACTAATGGCGCTTTGACCTCGAACACGCTTTCCGCTGTGGTTGGCCCGGGACGCCCGCTCAAGTACACTGCGCGTGACCGCCGTCGGCCACGGCTTTCAGCTGTGGTTGGCCCGGGACGCCCGCTCAAGTACACTCCCCCGGAATGCCAGCGCAGCGAATAGAAGAGCTGTGGTTGGCCCGGGACGCCCGCTCAAGTACACTGCCGAGCGGGTGATGCAGGAGCTGTCAGGCGCTGTGGTTGGCCCGGGACGCCCGCTCAAGTACACTAGGCGTTCAAGGTGGACGGTGTGCATTTCTGCTGTGGTTGGCCCGGGACGCCCGCTCAAGTACACTGCGGCTGACATCGTGGCCGCGCTGATGGCTGCTGTGGTTGGCCCGGGACGCCCGCTCAAGTACACTCTGGTGCTGCTGCA
>JADZFR010000046.1 GCA_020849795.1 Planctomycetota bacterium
CGAACACCCGGTTCATGTTCAGCGTCAGCACCAGCCGCTTGCGTAGCTCGTCCTGTTCAAACAGTACCGGCGAAATCACGATCTTCTTCGACGCCATGAACTGGTCGGCAATACCTATCAACTGGGCCAGCAACATCTCGCGGCTACCCTTCCAGTTCGTGGAGAAACTCTCGAACAGGTCAGCAGCGGTCTGGAACACGATCCGCTGCATCCGCTGCTTTCGGGCAAGCTCCTCAAGCTGAATCTGGGTGATCTTCGAGAGGTCGGGCTTGCCATCCACCGTGGGGGCCATCTCGGCAAGGGCGCGGGTTTCCAGCGCGTTGATCTCCAGGGGCGGCACCGATGCCATATCGAGCGTCAGCTTGGGTTTCAGCACCGTGTCTACGCGGATGATGTTGGGCCAACTGATCTCGAATGCCTGCTTGCTGGGCAGGGGCTCCACGCGGGTCTTTGGTGTCGGCGGTGGCGGCGGGGCACCTTCGCCGCCTTCATGTGGAAGAAACGTGAACGGCACGCCGAAAATGTTGACGTGCTCGGCACGGAACATCGTGCGGCCATGTTCGTCCTGATATGGGTCGTAGCTCGTGCGGCGAAGGCCGCGACCGACAACCTGTTCGCAAAGCAACTGGCTGGAGAACGCTCGCAGGCCCATGATGTGCGTGACGGTCTTGGCGTCCCAACCTTCCGACAGCATCCCGACGGAAATGACGTTTTGAATCTTCTCGCCCGGCTTGCCCTCGCGGCCAACGGTGTCCACCTGTTGCCGCAATAGCTCGGCCTGCTGTTTCTTGGTCAGCTTCTTGGCCTTGGGTACTTCCTCGTCGTCGCCGTCCTCGTCTGCATCACCGTTCGCCTGCACTTCTACGACCTCGGTTTCGGCCTCGGCTTTGTCGAGTACCTTGCTGTCGATGTGCAGGGCTCGCTCCGGGTCGCAAAGCTCTTGAATGTCGATCTTGGCGTGATCGAAGGCGTACTTCACCCGCGCCGCCGTTTCCGTGCGGTTGGCAACGGTAATCATCACCGGCGGCACCGGGTGCCCCGCCTTCTCCCAGTCTTGTTTGGTGTCCAGCCAGTCCTTGCCCAGCAGGTAGTAGGCGTTGCGTACCAAGTCCGGTAGCGGTTCGTGCTCCTCGGCCTTCTGGAGCGCGTCCTTCACATGCCGGTAGATGTGGTACAGCTTGCTCTTGTAGCTCTGGGCGTCCGGCAAGGCGTCGTCGCGGATCACCACTCGTGGCGTCTTCACAAGGCCGGACTCAATGGCGTCGTTCAGGCTGAAATCGCTGACGATCCAGTTGAACAGCGCCTCTTCGGTGCTCTTCTTGCCGCTTGGCACGAACGGCGTGGCCGAGAAGTCGAAGCAGCGCATGATCCCGCAGACGCTGTGGATGCGATCCAAACCGCCAAGCCACTTCGTGGCCTCGTCAAGTTCGTCCTTGGAGACGCCCTTCAAGCTCTCGCCGGGCTTGATGCGCCATGCGTGGTGCGCCTCATCGTTGAGCACGATCAGGTTCTTCGTCTTCGCCATCTCGCCAAGCACGCCAGCTACATAAGCCCGGTCGCTCTTGGCACCGCGCTTGTCCACGGTGCGGCGCTTGGCGATCTGCTCTTCGCTCTCCCAGTTCAGCGTGTGCCAGTTCTCGATCAGCACGCTGCCCTGTCGCAGCTTGTCGCGCAGAGCCTGCGGCACCACGTTGAACTCGTCGTAGTAGTTCCCAGGCCCAGACAGTTGCAGCACGCTCAGCCGGTTCTTCACCGTCAGGCCGGGGGCGACGATGAACACGTTCTTTGAAAAGCGAGTGTCCTGCGGGTACGTGACCTTGTTGAGCACCTGCCATGCGATGGTCATCGCCATCACGATGGTCTTGCCCGCGCCGGTGGCCATCTTGCAGCACAGCCGCTCAAACGGCCCGCCGTCGCCGTCGAGCACGATGCCTTGCTTTTCCGCAGGCGAGGCTTCGACCCACCAGATCAGCGTCTCAATGGCCTCAAGCTGGCAGAAGAAAAAGCGGTGATCCTCGCGCTCTCCAGGATCAACCCAGTGCTCCAGCAGGCGCTTGGAAATTCCCGAAGCGCCGGGCCAGCCGCGAGCCCGCCAGTCGTCCACGCGCTCCCGAATGCGATTGACCGGTTCAAGCTCGCGGAAAATGCCGGGGTCGTCAAAGCTCTGGCTGTCCTCGGTGGCCACCACATAGCCCGCAGGCCGCCGACCTTCCTTGAGCTTGAACTGCTGGGTCTCGCGTTCATAGGTCCAATGGGCAGCAGGCCGCTCAAACGGCGAGTTGATTATGAGTTGGTCGATCTTGCCCGCCATCAGTTGGCCACCTCTTTGCCGCTTTGCTTCGCCACATATCGCTGCTTCGGGTGCGTAGGGTCATCGGGGTACTCATACCCCAACACGCCGTCTCGAATCATCGGCTGGAGATACTTTTCGAGCAGCCACGGGACATTACGCTTTAGCTTCTTCGCTAGGTCCTGCGTTCGCTGGGGCTCCATCCGGCAGAGGAGTACGATTGCCTGCCGCATGATCTCCGGCTTGGCTCGCTGTCCGATCTGTTTCAGGAACGCCTCCACTTCCGCCCTAAACTGGGGAGTTGCCGCCTCCTTACCGGATAAGCTCTCGTCCTTACCTGATAAGTTTGCCTCCTTACCGGATAAGTTCCCTCGGCTAACCGCAAAGTCTCCGGTCAAAACCGGAGTGACCTCAATTGCATTCTTGTTCGGCAGCGACTCCAGAAACCGTGTTCCGGGAACGTAGAACGTGGCGCTACCCTGCCCCTGTCGCTCCAAAAGCTCGTGCTTTGTCAGACGTTGAAGGCCCTTGCTGGCGGTCAGCGTGTCCACCCCGTTGATGTCGCGGTACACCGAGTTGTCCATGAAACCAAGCTCGCGCAGCACGATCAGAGCCTTCGCGTCGTCCCCCTCCAAGCCAAGGTCCTTGAACGAGCCAAGCCATGCGACATCGGCCTCGTTCAGCAGATGGTGCGCCAACAGCGTCACCGTGAACAAGTCCCGTGCCCGATCCGAAGCAAAGGTCGGTGCGCTTAGGTTGGCCTCACGCATCAACGCCCGCATGGTCTTGATGCCGGTCCCCTTGTTCTCGGCGAAATTCAGGTCTCGCAGAACCGCCGCGACGTACTCGTTGCGCGTCCTCGATCCCGGAGTTCCCAGGCGATCTTCCGGCACCAGTGAAAAGCCGGGGCTGCGAATCTCGATGCGGTTGGCGTAGCGAATGATCTGCACGGCCTCGCGCACCCGGTAGTTCCGGTGCATCACGGCATTCACCACGGCTTCACGCAGCACGCGATAGGGAATGGCCGGAATATCCTTCCGGTGCAGCGTGCCTTCGGGCAGCGAGAACGCCTTGGGCAGGTCTCCAAACACCTGTCCGACAATGCGGGAGACCGACAGCAACAATGGCTCCAGATAGTCGATGGCCACGTATCTGTGTTCAGGGTCCTCGACCCACTCCCGACCGGGAACTTGGATGTAATCTACCCGATGCATCGGGCACAGCCGTCGCAGTGCCACGGCCTTGGCGAACAGCACCAGACCGGCAACGGTTACTTTGAGGCCGCCGTCTGTTCGCCGAACGGCGCCCAGCGCCAAGAGCAATCCTTCGTCGTCTTCGGCAAGCTCCGGGGCGTCGGGCTTGATTTCCTTGCGGAGCCTTCGGTACTCGGCAATGGCCTTGGGGTCTATGTCATCCAAGGTGGCATCAGCGACAATGCTCTGGTCGTAGCTGCGACCCTTTCGGCCCTCGAAGAACTCTTCAAGATCGTCGGAGGTGCAGCGAATGTCGCTGGCACCGACGCGCCGGAAACTCCCGTTCTGCACCCCTCGGCTCTTGATGAAGACGGGCTTGCTGTGGGCGTCGGCCTCGGGGATGTAGGTGACGAGCAGTTTCTTGCCCTCACGCTCGGCCATTTCAAACTGCGGAGTGACCGGCGGGTCCATACCGTCGCGGCACTGGGTCACGATCTCGCTCTGTAGCTTGCCGATGTCAGGCACGCCAGCGATGGAGAACTTGCGCTCAAAGAGGTTGCGCTTTGTGGCGGCCAGGTCCTCGGCGATGCCGAAGATCAAGTAGCCGCCTTCCTGCCCCGGCTCGTTCGAGAACGCGGAGACGGTTTCAAGCGCGGACTTCCCAAGCTCGCTGCCGCGCTTGACCTCGATGCTCACGGACTCATCGCCCGCAAGCAGCTTCTCCCAAAGTTCGTCGAACGTCAGCATCCTTGTCCTTGGCTGGCTACCATCGCAGTTCCCATGTCAAGCTTGGTGACTCTTCTTTGGATTGGGAGGCAATTGGAGGTCGAGTTGGAGGCAATTGGAGGTCGAAATGTAGGTTTGTGCGGTCTCGCGGCGCAGACCGGTGGTGCGCTTGAACTCCAAGGCTTCGGACTCGCCAGCCTTGGCCAGTTCGCGGATGTTTGCTTCGCTAAGCAAGTCAGGTCTCCAGAGTCTACAGACTCACCGACCGAAAACAGTCCATGTGGGAGTTGAAAGTCTTGTCAAACGTCGGGTTCGGTAAGACCAAAGCATCCCCTGCTCCGGCAAGATCAACTGAACTGGCTCAAGAACTTCTCGAAGTCACCCTTGGCACTTTCCATCGCGTCATTGACCTCCTTTAGCGTTACGCCGAGGCGGAAACGACGCTGATGCCCACCACCTCTATTCGCAATTTCCTCCAGAACGCCGTGATCCAGTAGACGAGGAAGTGTCTCGTCTATGAACTGCTGTCCGTGATCACTCAGTTTCATGCGAATCACACTCTCACTCATGTGGGTGCTACGCATGAAGTAACGAACCAGTTTCTCAACGCAAACCAGCTCGAAGTCGGGTTCCTTGCCCTTCTGAAGTGGGGGCGTTGGAACGCTGGTTGTAAACGTCACCCCGGAACCCTCAAGGTGTTGTCGAATCTCAGCGGGGTCGAAGATATCCCGATCCCGCCCCTTTGGTTTCAACGAATCCACATTGCAGTCCGAGAACACGGTTTTCTCGAAGTGCGAGGTATCGGTCATGCGAAGCTCTGCAAACCTGCAAGACTTGAAAGTGCAGTTCCTGACCTGAGCATTATCGAGGCTGGTAGGCGCGAAGTAGGACTTGTGGAACTCAAGCCCACCGAGTCTCTTGTCCAGCAGGGCATCGTGTCCAAATGCGAAGCCCGAGACGGTCAATCCTCCGCCGTCGATCCCGCTCACGAGGCGGATAAGCAATGCGGCGACGTTTTCGTGTGTGAATGAGGCTTGCGCATCCATTGCGGCGACAGCCAGCAGGAACTTGACTGCCCCTAATCGGTCTAGTGCCGCGTCTCTTGTCAGCGCACGGAAAAGTGCCTGCATTGCGTCGGCGGGTAGAGGGCCACGCCGCAAGGTTCCGAGAACCTCAGCCTTGGCAATGTCGGTCATTGGCCGAATCTGACGTGCGATGGCCTCGCCGAGAAAGAACAAGCGAAACTCGTCATGGTCGAATTCGAGCGCGTCTGCTGCATTCGCCGAGGGGACTAGCATTGCATGGCCACGAATGCGTTCCCTAACTTGCTGCGCTTGAACTGCACCCTTGCGGGCCGTTTCGCAATAGAAATCGGCAGTGAACTCCAGAACGTCGCGCTTGCAGAAATCGACCTTGCTTTCCCACATGGACAAAGCGACTAGAGACAGCAGTTCGCAGTGCTCATCGACTGACAGCAGCGGAGTCCGCAGTTCGTTCGCCTGGTCGCTGTAAAGCCATTTCTCGTGTGCCTCCCGTTCGACAAGTCCTCGCACAAAGACTGAAAAGAAATCGCTACCCGACCGCTGAAGTTGAGTAAGGAATCCGTCCAGCGTGGGGCTCTCGACGGCGACATCGACGAGACGCCTTACCAAGACGGCTCGCGTCAGCAATGCATGATCCGGTGTAAGGCGTTCGCTTACTCTCCGATGCAGTTCATCGGCCTCCCGAATGCCTCGATTGATGCAATAATTGACGAACTGACGCTTCGCCCATCGATGGAGTTCCAACTTGGCAAAGCCGACCGAGTAGCCTTTGATCGTATCGAACAGGCGTTCCTGTGCTCGAAGGTTTTCAAACTCGAAATACGCCTTGCGGGCCGCAATCAGAACCGCCCCTTGAGAGTTGAGCGAACCGACCAGTATACCCATAGCCGACAGTGCTTCGCCGGAACTACTTTCGACGAACATCTCCTCAAAGCCGTCGAACGCGGGGACGATGACACCCATCCTTACCAAGGCAAGAAACGAGTTGAAGTAGAGGAACGGAAATCGATAGCGGTTCTGCATGACGCCGACGGTAATGTCGTCGAATCGAAGGAAGTGTCGTCCCCCGAGGGGGATGGGCACTAGCAACCAGTCAGCTTCGGCCTCAATAAACCGTTGTGCTTGTGTTCGAGCCAACTCGTTGATCAGCGTCGTCTTTCCTTCGCCTGCATCGCTGGTGATGTAGAGAACCGTAGTTTCCAACGGACTGCGCTGATTGAGCGCAGTCAACGTAAGCTGGAGCCCATCTTCCGAAGGCTCGGGGCGATCAACTTGCCTCTGTTCTAACGTTGGAAGATAGGAGACGCCTGGAGAAACAAAGTTAGGAGTTTGAGAAATGGAGTCCCTGAGCCGTGAGGCTAGCAGGGGCAACTTGGCCAAGCGTTTGAGAATCCACTTGCTTGCCGGTTCAGCGCCGGAACCTTCGTTGACGTACACGTCGCCGGAGATGGCCGTGATCTTGGCGTTGATTACGTCGCCGTTGACCGCGATCCCAAAACTCTCCCTGTCAAACAAGAGTTCGGTGCCGGGGTCGGCGAAAGTCTTCACGATGGCCTTGAACTCTGTGATTTGCATGACTACAGCTCCACTTCGTACAGGGTGGCTCCGCCATGCGGGAATCTAGCGCGGCGGTTGTTGGGCTTTGGATAACACCGCACAACTGCGCGGTCACGCAGCAGAATCGTCCGAAGGGGCGGTAGAAAGTCGTCGTCCCCGCTGATCAAGATGATCCAGCCTGTCGGAAGGGCGGATGCATGAATCAGGTCGCAAGTAAGCATCGTGTCCACGATCTTCTGTTCGTGGCGGTACAGCAATTCGCAGGTGGCCACTGTACACCCGGCTTTCGGACACTTGCCGCTCTTGAGCAGTGTCTTCACTTGCGGCAGAAGGCATGCCGCATCAGTGCATCCGACAGTGGCGGGCTCCTCAACTCGGATGTCTGGAGGCTTCCCCTTACGTCGGAACGTGTTGAAGAGGTGATGGCCTGGCTCCTGCAAGAGCGAAACGGCGAGTTCGGCATTCGTGTGCATTGCAAGCGTCGCTCCGTTCGTTAGCGGAATGCGAACAATCACCGGAAAGTCCTTCTGAAGCTCGACCGTGAGGTCTTCTGCCATGCGAGTAATGGACTCTCCCTCGTACCAGCCACCGTACACCCGCACTTCGCACCGGCCCCTCGTCTCCGAAGTGTCCCAAGGAACTTGGACAAGCGTCTTGGTCAGGACATCCAGCACACCCGCTTCCTTCTGCCTCGGGTGCAAGTTGTCGTAGTCCACGAAGACCGTTGCAAGCCAATGATCGCTCATGAACGGCCTTCCCCATCGGACTCGGTTGTGTCGTTTCGGAGGCTGCAAGAGGTCGGTGTGGGCGCAAGGGTCTCGCGTAGAACGGCGAGCGAGCGGGACTTGCGTTCCACGCGCCATTTCTTGTTATCGTCGTGAGCCAAGGCTACCCAACCTCCATAACCCGCAGGGATTCGATCCCTCGGTCGTCGATGATCTTCACTGCTATCGTGCGTTCTTTGCCGAGCGCGAACGGCAGGCTCACCGTGCCCCGGTATTGCTCGATCAGGTCGTCGTCCAGTTCGGCTTTGAGGCTCTTGGCCAGCTTTGCCCAGGCTTCTTCTTTGCCTGCCATTGGGAAGAAGACCTGGCGGGGGTACAGGCTGCGCCCGTCGTAGTCGGTGTCGAGCATCCACATGGCGATCTTGTCCGCGCCGCCGCCGTCTACTTTGCCGGTGCGCGGGTCGTAGTAGTCAAAGCCCGCGACCTCGACGATGTACATGCCCTCCAGGGCCGCTTGTTCGGTCTTGCGGCGCTTTTCGTCGTTGGGCAGTTGCTTTTCCAGCAGCGCCTTCTGCGCCTTGATTTCGTCCTTGCTCAGCTTGCGCACGGTTACGTCCGGCTGGCCTACCAGCCAGAAGCTTTCGTTGCTGCTGCGCTTCTTCTTGAGGTCGTCGGTCAGCAGGTCGGTGTTCATCTGCACTTTGAGTACCTGCATCCCAATCTTCTCCGCCTTGAGTTCGTCAATGTCCTTGGCGGCCTCGGGGTCGAACTGGAATGACGCGAACAGCACGATCTGCGGGCGCGGCTTGAGGTTGTACGCCTCGTCAATCGCCTTCTCGACCTGCCGCTGTTCCAGCGGCGCGTGTTCAGGCCCGAAGGAGATCACCACGCGCTGTGCGCCCACACTGGCCGCAGTCAGTTTGCGCGTGTTCGCCCC
Source organism: Planctomycetota bacterium (assembly GCA_020849795.1). Classification (GTDB taxonomy): domain Bacteria; phylum Planctomycetota; class UBA8742; order UBA2392; family UBA2392; genus JADJRK01. Next base: position 8,472 of record JADZFR010000046.1, read on the forward strand.
GGCGACCTTGCCGGTGTCCTTTTTTGGCGCGGCGTCGCCCGCGCCACGGGTCTCGGCCTCGGCGTGGAGCCAGCGTGTGCCTGCCAGGGGCTCGACGCGGCTGAAATGGAGCATGGCCCCACCCTTGGCGCGGATGCCGCATTTCAGCAGTTCGTCGCGCCACTCCTGCTGGCGCAGGGTTTCGCCGGAGCGGGCGACGCTCGCATCGGCCACGACTTCCGTGAAGCCGATCAGGTTCTTGGCCTGCGGGTCTTCCATGCCCGGCAGGGTCTTCTTGCCGTCAAGGTTGACCAGCTTCTTGCCGCCACGGGCCAGTTCATCGGGCGCAATCGCGGCAGGGGCTGGCACGGCTTCGACGGTGAAGGGGCCGGTGACGCGGACTTTGGTCTTGTCCACCTTGGGCTGGTCGTAGAGGGTTTCCTGTTCGGCGTGGCGGGCGATGGCGGCGTCAATCTGCTCGCGTGTCATGCCCGGCTTGATCTCCGGGTTGTTGGCTATTGCTCCAAGCATGACGTGCTGGACTGTTTCGTACTCAAAGCCGCCCGCGACGCCCTGTTGCTCGTGGGCGAGTTCAAAGAAGTCGAAGTCGGCAGTCATCAATCGCTGCTTGGCAAGCGCGACGGCGACGCGGCTGGAATCGCAAGTGATCCACCTGCGTCCGCACTTCTCGGCCATATGGGCCGTTGTTCCTGAGCCGCAAGTGGGATCAAGGACCAAGTCGCCGGGGTCCGTGGTCATCAGAATGCAACGCTCCACTACCTTTGCCGCCGTCTCAACGACGTACTGTTTCTTGCGTCCGAAGCCGCTAATCGCCGTGTCGTTCCATACGTTGTCAAACTCGACGACTGGGTAGTCATCTAGATACCGCTTGTACCTAACTGTGTTGCCAACAAGCATGAGCCTGTCCGCATCGGCGAGGCGCTGCATCCCGCCCGATTTGACTCCGGGCTTCCAGTGGCTGTTTGCGGGGCACTCATACCTCACACCATTCCATTCAAAATGACGTTCCTCTGGGTCACTCGGGGCACCCTGTGAGAAAACCGTGTCGTGAGCCAGAACGCGCAACGTATCGCCGATGGCGTCCGGGTTGGCTACTTCTTCATCGGTCATTGGTCGCGGGGGTGCGGACCCGTCTCTGGGCTCGACGAGCGTGTACTGACCGCTGCCACCTAGCCCTGCCTTCTTTTTTTGTCGAGGCTGCCGGAACCTCTTCCGAGCGTCTTCTTTTCTCTTCGCGTACCACACGAGATAATCGAAAGACACCGATAGTAGTGATGCACTCTGCCCGCCCGTGGTGCGGTAGCCCACCACGCCGCAGAAATTGTCAGGGCCAAACACCTCATCCATCAACTCGCGGACGTGATGTAAATTCTCGTCGGAAATCTGGACGAAGCATGAGCCGCTTTCGTGAAGCAACTGCCGCGCCAGCAGCAGCCGGTCGCGCAGGTAGGTCAGGTAGCTGTGGATGCCGAGTTCCCAGGTGTCGCGGAAGGCGCGGATCATTTCCGGCTCCTGCGTCAGGTCCTCGTCCTTGCGGTCCTTCACGTCGCGCTTGTTCACGAAAGGCTGGAAGTTGCTGCCGTATTTGATGCCGTAGGGCGGGTCGATATAGACCATCTGCACCTGCCCGCCGAGCCCCTCCTTTTCCAGCAGGCTGTTCATCACCAGCAGCGAGTCGCCCGCGATCAGCCGGTTCGACCAGCCGTGGGCGTGGCGGTAGAAATCAATCGCGTCGCGCAGGCCGAGCTTTTCCGACGGGCGCTCGAACAGCGCGAACTGTTTGGGGCCGCCGTTCTTGCGTTTGATGGCCTGGACGATGGTGAGCGGGTCAATGCGCTCATGGACATGCAGGCTGACGCTGTCCACGTCAAAGCTGGTGTGCTCGGCCTTGCCCGCCCAGTGAAGCTGGGGGTCAAGGTGCGGGTCGTAGGCGTAGGATTTCTTGGCGGGCGTCTTGTCGGGATCGGTGGAGGCATTGACCAGGCCCACATCGGGGTTGTTCAGGCGCTTGGCTTCGTCGTGGTCGTACTGCTCGATCTCGCGCTTTTTCGGCGACCCGCCAGCCTTGAGGCCACGCTTCGCCTGCGCGGCCTTGGTGCGCCGAGCGACCTTGGCGACCCCAAACGCCGACCGCTGGCCCGCATTGGCCGCCTGTTTGCCCTTGCCAGTAGATTTCCGCCCCATGCCAACCCCAGAATTTCCCGCAACGCCAAGTGGCCGAACAGCATACACACCCGTGCGACACTCACGACGCCACAGGCCAAGCAACGCCCGGCGTCGAAAGCCCCGGCGCGTCAGGCCCGGCAGAAAATGGGTATGCAGCGAAAGCGTTTTACCAAGCCAGAGACGACCGGCCTAGAAGCACACCCGAAAGGCGGAAAATGCGGCCTTGGGGGTAATGCGACAGGATGAAAGGAGCGTTCTGCGAGGGCCTTACGGAGCGCGACAGCTACTTTGGTCTGGCTTCCAAGACCCGCAGAAAGTCCCGAAAGCTGTTCAAGGGAGCGGCTGGCTTCATATTGGCCCCTGCCAACAGTTGCTGCATTTCGTGAAACAGGTCCATCAACTGCTCAATGTGCCTAATGACGATGTAGCCGTAGGTGTGAAGGTGAAATGGTACGCGGTCGCCGTCTTCGTCCTCGTGCACCGTAAGGTACATCTCGGCCAAGATCGCTTCTGCGCGTAGCCAAAGAGCCTCAGTCAGGGCGACAACCTCAAGTTGGTCCATTGCAATCCTCCGCTGCTGGCAAACGGCCATACGTGTGAACAGGCGAGAACGAGTCCGATTGCCGCGCCTGTAGCGGCTCCAGTCTCTCTATATACGCGCCGCCATTGCCCCGCATTTGCGAGTGCACAACATCCTGCGAGACAGGGGCTTACATGGTTCGCGGACGGGGCTGGTTGTCACCGATGCCGTCCACGTAGGGTCGTTGAGCACAAGGAACTACGCGACTAACCGTCCGCACCGGTCTTCGGGGCCTGGCTCGGTGCCACACCCTTTAGCCAACTCGGCAGTTCCCTTGCGCAGTTGCTGATGCCCTTCAGAAAGGCTTCAAGTACCTCTACCAAGTTGACCCACTTGTTAGCGCGGTCATCGAAGACCTGTTCGCCCCTCATTGCAAGAATGCCCCCCGCACCCTTGCCCTCAACCTTGGAGCCTTCGCCCTTGGTATGGGAAACCGGGGCAGAACCGTTCAATGGAATCGCAAAGGTTGCAACGCCTCCGTTCGGGCCTGCCGTAAGCTTGATCGGCCCGTAGGCGGCGACTGTGTTGTCGGACAAGGGAGTCAGCCCAAACCGATGGAAGTCGTGGATGCGAACTTTGTGCAGAACGTGGGTGTACGGCGCGACTTGCTGAATCCACTCGACGACAGCCGCTTTTGCGGCTGCGCCGCCCGCCCGTTCAGCTTCCTCTTTGATGATCTCCTCAAGTGCCTTGGCGAAGTACGTCGCGGCAAGCAGGCGGCGAAGCCTGGTCGGGCGATCATCGGCTTGTTTGGCCTCGATAACGAAGAGGCGTGCGCGGTTGTACTGTTCGCTCATTCCCGCTTCGATGCCAAGTTCATTTGCACGGTCCTGCTCTTCTCGCAGGCGGCTGGCCTGAAGAGGGTCGGAGAGGACCTCCTGATGTCGGCGAATCCATGCGGGCTCATTTCCGGTGACAGCACGACCCACGCGAACGATGCCTGCTCGGACAACCTCCGCGACGGATTTCAATGCCGCCAAGCCCTCGGGGCCGCTCTTGACGATGTGCACGGGACGCTTTTCGTGGATGAACGAGTCTCGGACCAGTATCACCTTGTCAATCTGCTCAAAGAACCCGTCATCCCAGAGGTCCTTCTCCAAGGGCTGCCTTGTGGCTGCGAACAGTTTGGGCCACTTCTTGATTTTTTCCCGCAGGGACACGCGACCGCCCGAGCCCGTCAACTCCTGCTGAACTGCCTCATCAACGTCAGACGTTGATGCGAGATACTCGAACCCAAGGCGGTTCAGGTAGCTTTCGAGAACACAGACCGCTGTGATAACGCCCAGCCGGAAGTACGAATACCAACGCTCGGTCTTTCTGATGGCGACATCGAGTGCACACTGCTCGAAGCACAGCGCGAGGTCGTCCCAGAGGTCCGAAGGCGGGTCCATCACAATCACTCCTTCACCCTTCGGAACCTCCGCGATCACTGTGCCGTTGCCGTCAACGACTTGCATTGAGGCATCCCCGGAGACCTTCCACCGGGTACTTGCGAGGTTGACGTGGTTCTTGGCCCAACTGCGCGACGCCGCCAGCAGATGGTGCTTGAGCGCAAAGGTTTTCAATGTCTCGCCGTCGGCAATGGAGAGACCGGCTCCCTCGGCCATCAAGTCAAAGAACTTCATTGCGCCGTCGTAGTCGAGAAACTTCTTGATCGCCTTGTCCACACCCGCGCCCGGCGGAAGGCCCATACGCTCTGCGGCCAACCGAAGGCAAGCCTCATGGTCGAGCGACTTCGCCAGATTGATGTCTTCTTCCCGATGGGGGCGGGTTTTCATGGGGCAGGACTCCGTGGAACATAGTCAAGAAAGCTCTGGCTCTACACTTCGTTGCTCTTGCTTGGCGGGCACAAGGACTTTGGATCGGCTTTCCACATGTGATGGCATAGCCGGATGAAGTCGCGCAATGCGCCATAGCAGAAGGCTGCCGTGAATCCGTCGGCATCCAGCAACTGACGCTGATCCTTTCCGAGGTGGCGTTCCTCTTCACCCCAAGCCCGGATTGCCAAGATGGCCCCCGGCAGCCACTTGAGTTCATCTTTGGCGCTTGTCGATTCAAAGGACTCGGTAAACGAGTCGAGAAGTGGCTTCAAATGCTGCCCAAGCAGCTTTTCGACCTCTTCGGGCGACGAGAACTTGCCAAACTTTAGCCCTCCGCGAACTCGTTGCTTCCCGATCTCAAGCAGGAGCCCTTCGGCAGCAACGGCGCAGTCGTGAACGACACGAGGGTTCATAGCCCCCATAAACTCGTGTTCGAGGCGGCGGACTTTTTCCTCAAGCTGCCGTCGAATACCGGCGTCCAAAATGAAGTCGAGACCCTGTTGCTCAAGAACGCTCCCCAGACCGGAGACCGAAAGTGGGCGTCGGCGGACTATTTCGATGCGAAGCGGGTTGTTCTTTGCGAGCGGAGCCAGGATTTCCTCGATTTCCCACAGCGTTAGCCCGTCTCGGGACAGAAACGCCCGATGGCCCTTCAGCTTCTCGCCCACAATCGCCGAGCCGTAGACATCAGTGGCGTACCCCCACTCCCAACCATCAACGAGGACATCCGGGACCCCGAACCATCCGGGCTCAGTAAGCACGAAGCACACGAGGTGATCTGGAGTAATCTGCTTCTCCAGTTCAAGAAGCAGGCACGGTGTATCTTTGAGCCGCGCCACAAATCGCGGAGACTCTGTCGCCCACTTGGCTTGGTCTGACTCGTACACGGGGACGGCACGAAAGTAGCTCTGGCGGTTGGCTTCGACGTACATGGCGAGCCTGTCGCCGTTCGCTGCCTGCGCCAATCGGGCAAACTGCATCGGCACGCCCCCAGTGCTCTCACTGACGCGCTTCCAATTGTTGCGATACGGGTCGCATCGCTCTTGAGGTGGAGCGATGTACATGGGTCTTTCAACAGCGTGTGACGCAGCCATAGCGGCCTCCCTTCACGTCCATCATACCTGACGGCGCGACACAAACCCGATGGGACAGAGGTTTCGCGAACTGCCGGTTCATCGGACGGCACAAACGGGGCGATGGAAGCCCTCCATAAGAAACGATGCGAGGTTGCGTCGTGGACTCCACCTTTAGATGGAGCACCGCCCTGTGATGGGCCGTGGCACTTCCTTGAGGCATTGGCCCCATGCGGTTACGCTGGTAGCAGGTTTGGAGACTTGCTTGATGGGTTGATCCGGCACTGCCGGAAAAGACGAACGCAATCGCGCACACAACAGCTTTCTGCGGCCAGAGCAAATCCGCCAGATTTCATATGAGACCGCAGAGCGTGGTGCGCCCCGAAAGGGGCGGCCCGTTCTGCTTCTCATGGGCTCCTGGCGGAGCCTGCTCTGGGGCGGTTCGGTGTCCGCCCTGTCTTTTTCACTCATGGTGACCGCAGCACGGGTGAGTTCCGGGCGCGGATTCCCGTTCCGCGCTCACTCACGGAGAGGCGTCCTCTCCGCGTGCTTTCAGCGGGAACAGGAATGGAAAATGGACTGCAAGGGCACACGCAATGCAACGCACCTGATCGTGCTTCTCACCCTGTCACTTGTCGTACTTACTGGCTGCGCATCGGGACCCGCACCGGTACCGCGCCTTCAAACCTCGGCGCAGGGGTACTCCGCCGACTTTGATCGAGCGTGGAACGCGGTCAACGACGTGCTCACGGAAAAGCGCCTGCCGATCAAGGCCATCGAGAAGGACTCGGGCCTGGTCACAACGGAATTCGTGAGCAGCGGCGGGCGCTACATCTACTGGGGCAAGAAGAACGACGCCGGGCAGGAAATGTCCACGTGGGCGGAAAAGACTCGCTACTTCCTGAACATCCGGGTTCGACAGCGCGAGGGCGGAGGGGCGACCGTCGATGTCCTGCCGCACTTTGAGTACATGCGGTACGAGTACAACGCCGTCCTCAAGCGAAGCGTGGAAGCTGGCTGGGAAGCGTGCGAATCCCACGGCGACGTTGAAAGGAGCTTCTACGACGCACTGAGCGCCAAGCTCGGCCAGTAGGCCGCTGGAGGTGCACATGAGCGTGCATGTACTGCGCTGCCCGAACTGCGGGGCGGACTTGGATGTGGCCGATGGGTCCGCGATCATTCGCTGCAAGTTCTGCGGTGCCCGCTGCCGCATGGACTGGCACGGGGCCGACCCCGTTCTCACCAAGGAGGCCCAGGAAATCGCCGATGCCCTTGCGGCCATAGATTTCGGCGAGCTTGAGCGCGACCTGAACAATCTGAACGCAATGCTGATTGAGGACGCTGAGCGTAGAAGGACGCTTGAGGAAGCAACCGACCTGCTCGGCACCGACGAGCAGTTGGATGAAATGGCAGCCAAGATTGTCGCGTCGGGCAAGGCAGATGAGGTCTTGTCCGGTGTGGAGAACATGGTTGACCACGGCGGTGATCCCGTAACGCTGCTGACACAGAATCTGGCGCATCGCCTAGCCCTGCGCGTTCGCCGGATTCAAGCCGCACAATCACCCACGCTGCGCTCATTCGGATTGCGGCAGCAAGCATCGCTGCCTGCACCGCCAACGACTACCGATTGGTCGAAGAAAACCCCGCAGTTACCGAAGACGCTGGATGAACTCCGGCGCGACATCGCGCAGGAGCGTGCGAGTCCCACAGATAACTTTGCGAGGGCCAAGCTGGAGTTTGTCGAGGCCGAGCGAGACCGCCTGCTCTCGCTGCGGAGGAAGTACCGCAAGAGCCGCGTGTGGGCCATTCTTGGCTTCTTGCCTGTGATGCTGGTCTGGGCTGCTATCGGTGGCGTGTTGATCCACTTTGAGTGGACCTCATGGCTGAAATGGGTGGGGTGGTTCCTGGTGGCCCTATCGCCGGTCGTGGCTTATCGGTTCTGCCGCGATACGTGGCGCGAAGGTACGGAGGCCGCACGAAAATTCAACGAACGGGCCACTCTGCACGGGCTTCCAGAACTGCGGGTGAAGTTCAAGGGCGGGGCCGACTGAGAACGCAAGAGTAGGCGTTGTCAGTAGCACTGTAGCTCTCGTACAGATGCACCGGCCAGAGAGCCGGTGAATCCAAGCCATCAGCCTTACTTTTCGACGACCGGCTGCCGCCTCGGGCGACGGCCTGCTGGTCATTTGGAACCTCGCCCGAAGAGGAGCAAGTCATGCAGGAGTTCATTGTGGAGTTTTACACGGACGCGCTTTTGGCCGGTGAACGTGATCCGCAGCGGGTATCGCTGGCCACGTGCATCTTGACGGGCAACGGCAGCACGCAGGTGCAAGCAGAGGCGGAGACGCTGCTGGATGGCGTTGCAGCCAATGCGGTCAATGCCCACGGGGAGACACTGGAGCCTGAGGACGTGAGCTTAGAAGTCACGCCCTTGGACAAGTTTCTGGAGCGCCTGCGCGTTGCGGCAGCCATCGTGCGCAACGATCAGGCCGAGGCGATCAACCGCCACGAGCACGAAGAAGAGTAAGTGAGAGCAGCACAAGTGAAGTTCTGCGACCAGCCGCCGCGTGGCGGCGTTTTCTTTTTCAGGAGCATCGACATGGAAGATGATCTCAAGCGGTTCGACATGGATGCCATCAGCGCGGCGTTTTACGACTTCATTTCGAGCGGGAAGCCCCAGCGGCTTGGCAAGTTTTTCAGGGACGCCAATGGCCTCCGCTGGCGGTACATCGCCAGAAAGAAGGACACCTACATCGCCAGTCACGGCGAGTACGGCGCGGTGATGGTCATCGAAGGCCAAGATGACGGCACCTTCAAGGTAACCATTGAACTCAAGCGGGCGACTTGACGGTCCACGGGCGCGTGGGCGACGAACGCCTCGCGCCTGAAAGCCCCAGAACCCGTCTAGGCACCTCGGCTCGCTTCGCTCGCCGAGGTGCGACACGCGCCCCCGCGCCTTTCAGGCGCGAGGCGTTCGTCGCCCACCTCAAGCACGCGAAGTTCAGGAGCAGAAGGAACGGCCACTCTGTCCCGGTGGAATTTCCTACCCGAAGGGCTTTGAAGAACTTTCAGCGGGCGACAAAGGAGGCTGCGGAAAAGATCGAGAACACCTTGGGCCTTACCGGCATCAGGGTCCATCACGTCGTGCGAGCCATCTTCCGAGCTTGGCTCGACAAGAAATTTCAGGTCACTTTCACCAACTAACGAAGGAGAAGCAATGAACAAGGCTATGCAGGAAACCACGTTGGCGACTCAGGCGGATTTCCGCCCTGAGCTTCTGCTGACCGGCGCATTGGTTTCCGGCACGCATCCGGTCAGCAAGCCGGGTGGCCTGCTCAACCGCGTCTGGTTCCTGTTCGATCAGGCTCAGAACGGCAAGATCAGCACCGACCGGGTGCGTGAAATTGCCGCGAGCTTGCCGAACCTGCGCCAGATCGTCGAGCAGTACATCGACCCGACCACCGGAAAACCGCGTGCCGAGTGCGCTGACGGCGCAGTAGTTGCCATGACGGAGGAGACGGCATGTTTTGGCCGCAAGTGCGGCTTCGCTTCCGGCTGCTTCCTCCAGTGCAGTCTTGGCCCGAGCCACTCACAGGACGGCAAGCCGCTGGGCGCTGTGGGTAAGGCTCCGGCGTACAACACTGCCGGTCAGGCTCTCGGCCCTGAGCTTTACGACGGCGTGCTCAAGGTGGACGACACCGGCAAGCCGAGGGAGCCGCACCGTCACCGGGACAACTCGTGCCTCACGCTGAGTCTGTTCCTGCGACTGATCGGGGTGCCACCGGCTCCGACTGCGCAGTTGGGTGACGCACTGTGGGACGTGCTCCCGCAGGCCCTGACGGCTGTGGAACAGGGTCTACAGGCCCAGCCGTTGCCCACACCGCAGGCTGCTGCTCCGGCTGCCCCGCCTGCTCAGGCACCGATGGCTCCACCGGCAGCACCGCCTCAGCAGATGCAACCGCCCGCACAGGCACCGATGGCTCCACCGGCTGCACCGCCTCAGCAGATGCAACCGCCTGCGCAGGCACCCCAAGCAGCACCCCAGCAGCAGCCGGTGACTCCGCCGTCCGGTCATGGTCTCCAGCCGATTTTCCCCGGCATCCAGTTGACCTACGACCAGATGTGCGAGTTGCACGCGATCATGTTCGTGCTGGAGCGTTCGCCGGTCAAACCCATGTCGGCGACCTCGATCAAGAACATGGAGCAGCGCCACGCGGAGGCCAAGAAGACGGCCAACGCCATCGTCGCCGCTTGGCGCAAGACCGCCGAGGGCCGAGACCTCGTGATCGGCAAGGGCATCAGTGCAAGGCTCAAACCGGAGTTGTGGCCGCCCCACGTTCCCCAGCCCGCAGGCTACTACGCGACTGAGGCACAGGCCGCTGCTTCCCCGGCTCCCGCAGCACCGCAGACCGTGGCTGTGCAGCCACAGGCACCTGCAAGGCCAGCGCAGAAGATCGACAGCAACGAAGCTGCGCCGGTCGTACCTTCACCGCATGGTGGCCCGGTCGATATTCGGACGGTCACTCTGGACCCGGAATCAAAGGAGGCCCTCAAGGCGCACACCGAGGCTATGAACAATCTCGCTGCCGCGCTGCGAGGAGCGACCTTTCAAGGAGCACGGCAAGACGGAGGAAATTCAGGCGGGGCTCACCAACCTGTCCAACCTGCTGCTCCGGTTCACCAGCCTGCCCCAGCAGGGCCGCCGCAGTTCCAAGCACCAGCCGGAGCCCCAGCCGCTCCCCCAGCCCCAAGCTACCCCCAGCACGGAGCCCCAGCAGCCCCTCCTCCACCCCCCGGTTTCAGCCCCGCAGGTGGGTTCCAGCCTCCCCCCGCCCCCGCCGCTCCACCAACAGGGTGACAAACGCGCAGAAGAGTTTCTGTCCTTGAAGCCCGGAGAATGCGTCGTGCTGGGTACGTTCACAATGACCGTTTCACGATGGAGGAAGCCATGAGTCGCCAAGTCACAGCATTTCGCCTTCTGGTCGAACGCCCAATCGCAAAGCGGTTCGGCCAAGCGACCGTCGGCATGAAGGCTGCACAGATTGCGTTGCATCTGAAAAGCGTGTTGGCCGCTGCCCTCATCAATCCCAGTTTTCTTCTGCCGAGCATCTCCAGCGGAAGGGCGCTTTCGCTCCAGCTTGGGAAACTGCGAGGCAACCAGAGGCCGGTGTTGATGGCGGTCTACTGCAACGACAGTCAGGAACGTGACTCGCTTCGTCGCCTGCTGCTCGCGTTGACTTCGGAAGTGGCTGGCCTCGTGGGTGGCCCGGTGCTGCCCGACGCATCATCGGTTTTCCGGGCGTTGCTTGCCGAGTGGCTGAGCATCTCCGCCCTAAATCAACCTGACGAACTAGAGGAACAGGCCCGGACTTCGACAGAGTCTCGCTCAGCACGACGCAGGAAGCTTGGGTCAGTGAAGCCTTCCCGGAAGTCACTCTCATCGAGCAAAGTGCAGCGTCGGCAGAAGCCGTATGGATGGACGAGGGGCGAGGGCAAGGCACTACCGCATCCCGATTATCCTGACGTGTCGGCGGTGCCGGTGAACTGGCGACCGGGAGCAAAGGGCCGACCTCCACGCGGGGCCACGCAAAGCGAGGATGGAAGCTGGATGTTACCGGCAGGGTTCCGGCTGATTGAGGGACGGGTTCACATGCCATTGGCGCTCTTCCGTGAGGCCGACTCAAAGCGGAAAGCCAAGCGGAAGACGAGCAAGCAGAGGAGGCGACCTAGCACCAAGCCCGTTCAACGTGGTGTCAGGCCCAAGGAGACTCCCAGCGAGGAAACATCACGCCTTCGGCAAACGCCTGAACAACCCGAGTCTTCGTCGCTCAGGATGCCCACAGAACCACCGTCGCCTCCTGAACAGGAGACTCCTGTGGAAGGCAACTCCACAGAGCCTTCTGGAGAGCCGCCGTAGCGTTTGAGACTCGCTGAAAAAGTTCCGACTTCGGCATGTCTGCCCAGCTTGGCAGAGCCGGGCACAGTTCAGCGGGTCACGACTCCGCCATCCAACCTCGGCAATCGCGCCAGAAGGTGTCTCCGCTGGCGCGAGCCGCAAACCTTGTACCCACTTCTTGTACCCAAGCGGACTTTTCGATGATTTTCCCTAAACGCAAACCGCCTCCAGAGTGGCTCTGGAGGCGGTTCTTTAGCTGGTACACCCGGCACGAGTCGAACGTGCAACCTTCTGATCCGTAGTCAGATGCTCTATCCATTGAGCTACGGGTGCGTGGTTTTGCTGCCTTTGCGCCGTTTTGCGCGAGGCAACCGATACCGCTGTCTTTCCGTGTTGTCAATGGGGCGGCGCGCGGCTGCTGGCGTGGCCCGCCGGGCGCGAGGCCGCTTGGGGTGGGCACTGTGCGGCTTGTGTTGACGCACCCCCTTTGTGCTGAATAATGAAGTTATGCCTGACCGCATTCTTGTCGCCGACGACTCGCGTGAATTGCGCACTGTGCTTTCGGCCCAGCTTCGCAAGCTCGGGTTTGACGTGCAGATCGCCGTGGACGGCATTGACGCGCTGGACAAGGCCCGCAGCTTCAAGCCGCATCTGGTCATCATGGACATCCAGATGCCCAAGATGGACGGGTTGGCGGCGACCAAAAAGATGCGCGAGTCGCCGGACATGGCGCACACGCCCATCATCCTGCTGTCGCTGCTGGGCGAAGAGCAAGACGTGGTCGAGGGCATTGAAGCCGGCGCCGACGAGTACCTGGTCAAGCCGTTCCGGCAGGGTGAACTTGCGGCCAAGGTTCGCATTCTGCTGCGGCGCAGCTCATTGAGTTCGCGCAAGCTCGATGAAACCACGGTGGCGGGGCTTGAAGCGCAAGAAGAGACCGACGCTCTGCGGCGCTTCAAAGAAACCGGGCAGATTGTCAGCAAAGATTTCGCCGGCTTCACCATCATCGACAAGCTGGGGCAGGGCGGCACGTCAACGGTGTACCGCGCGATGGAGCCGGTGAACCTGAAGCCGGTTGCGCTGAAGATCATCAGCCCGTTTGCCGCGATGAAAGAGGGTTTTCTCAAGCGCCTGGCGCGGAGCAACGAAATCAGCGTCAAGCTGGTGCACCCGCACATCGTGCGCACCTTCACGATGGGCGAATACCAGGGCGTGCACTTCATGGTGCAAGAGCTGGTTGAGGGCCACGTGCTTGACCACTTCGTGCACATGGAAATCAAGCTGCCGGAGGCCAAGGCGCGCCGCTATCTGCTGCATGTGGCCGAGGCGCTGCACTATCTTGAAGAAAAGGGCTTGCTGCACCGCGACATCAAGCCGGGCAACATTTACGTCAGTCAATCGGACGCGGCGAAACTGGGCGACTTCGGGTTGACGCGCCTGCAGGACGACACGGGCCAGACCGCCGAAGGCTACCTGCTGGGCACGCCGCACTACATCAGCCCCGAGCAGGCCAACGGCGACAAGAACCTGGATATCCGCAGCGACATGTACAGCGCCGGCGCGACGATCTTTCATCTGCTGAGCGGCACCCCGGTGTTCCCCGGCGACAACCTGCAGCAGGTAGTGCTCGCGCACCTGACTAAAGACCCGCCGCCGCTGGCGACGCTGGCGCCCGAGATTTCGCCCGAGTTCTGCGCGCTGGTGGACACCCTGGTGCAGCGCGAACGTGACCGGCGTCCGAAAGGTGCTGCGGCGCTGATCGACGCGATCAACCACCTGCCGCCTCTGCCGGGCCCACAGGCCGGATGATGCTGAACCTGCCTGACCAGCGCATACTCGTGACCGGCGGCGCGGGCTTTCTGGGCCGCCACGTGTGCGAGTTGCTGCGTGAGCGCGGCTGCCGCAACCTGTTCACGCCGCGCAGCGCAGACTACGACCTGGTGGACCGCGCCGCTGTGCGCCGCATGCTGACGGTGTTCAAGCCGACGCTGGTGATTCACCTGGCGGCGCGGGTGGGAGGCATCGGCGCGAACCGCGACAACCCCGGCCTGTTCTTTCACGACAACCTGGCGATGGGCCTGCACATGATTGAGGAGTCGCGGCTTGCCGGCGTGGGCAAGTTCGTGCAACTGGGCACGGTGTGCGCGTACCCGAAGTTCACGCCGGTGCCGTTTCGTGAGGATGCGCTGTGGGACGGCTTTCCGGAAGAAACGAACGCGCCTTACGGCATCGCCAAGAAGTCGCTGCTGGTGATGTTGCAGTCGTACCGCGCGCAGTACGGGTTTCGCGGCGTGTACCTGCTGCCCGTGAACCTGTACGGGCCCGGCGACAACTTTGACGCCGCAAGCGGCCACGTGATCCCGGCGCTGATTCGCAAATTCTGCGCGGGCGGCGAGCGCGTGGAGGTGTGGGGCGACGGCACGCCCACCCGCGAGTTTCTGTACGTGCGCGATTGCGCACAGGGCATTGTCGCCGCGTGCGAGCGCTATGATGGCGCCGCGCCGATCAACCTGGGCAGCGGCGAGGAAATCAGCATCAAAGACCTTGCCCTGAAAATTCGCGAACTGACCGGCAGTACCGCCGAACTGAAGTTCGACGCAAGCAAGCCCAACGGCCAGCCGCGCCGCACGCTTGACACGTCAAGGGCCGAGCTGGATTTGGGCTGGCGCGCACTGACGCCGTTTGACGAAGGGCTGCGCAAGACAGTCGCATGGTGGCAGGCGCAGGCGGCAGAGCAGCGTCGCTGACACCTGTCAGGAGGCTGCCAGCGCACTTTGAAGGCTGACCACGTCGGTCACCGGCGCTTTGCAAGTGTAGCCTTCGCACACATAAGCCGTGGCCTTGCCGTCTTTCATGTCCTGCGCGGCGACGCCGGGAATGAGCTTCTCAATGTCTCCTCCCGGTTCATGCATCACGAGCAGCGTGCGCGGGTGCGGGTTGCGGCGCGCGGCATTCAGCATCTCCTGCGCCTGCTTGGTGTCCTTGGCGGCGATGACAACTTCGCGCGTCGGCCAGACCAGCCACTCCAGCGCCAGCAACGCATAGCCGTGGGCGGCGGGCATGGCCGTGATGCCCGCAGACATCGACTTGAGAATGCGCCCGGACGCTTGCACGTACTCGTCGCGCTGCAGCAGGCGCCCCAGCCGGACCAGGGCCAGCGCCGCCGCCGAGTTGGCGCTTGGGATCGCGCCGTCGTGCGTTTCACGGTGCGGCGCGATCATCTCGTCCTCTTCGTCGCTGCCGGCAAGATGCAGCAGCCCTTCGGTTTCGCGATAGAAAAGGCGCAACATGTCAGCCGCAAGCCGGTCGGCTTGCCGCAGCCGCGCGACATTGAAATCCGCCTGGTACAGCGCGATCAATCCGTTGACCAGAAACGCGTAATCCTGCGCAAAGGCCTTGATGCCGGCTTTGCCCTTGCGGTAGCGGTGCAGCAGGCGGCTGTTGTCGATCAACCGTTCCAGGATGAAGTCTGCGGCCTGCTGCGCGGTGCGAAGGAATTCGGGCTCGTGCAGCACGGCGCCGGCGCGGGCCAGGGCGCCGATCATCAGGCCGTTCCAGTCGGTCAATACTTTGTCATCGAGAAGCGGGCGCACGCGCTTTGCGCGCACGTCAAACAGCGTCTTGCGCCAAGCAGCGACCTTGGCGCGCAGGGCGTCCTCGGTCAGGTCGCGCTGCTTTGCGCTTTCGGCAAGGCTTCGCGGCAGGTGCAGGATGTTGGCGCCGGTGACTTCGTGCGTGGCTTCGTCGCGGTAAGTGCCGCTATCGGTGGCGCCCCAGACGAAGGCTGCCAGCTCGGCGTCGGCGCCGAGGTGGTGCTTCAGTTCGGCGATAGTCCAGACATAGAACTTGCCTTCTTCGCCCTCGCTGTCGGCGTCTTCGGCTGAGTGAAATGCTCCGCCTTCGTCGCGCAGGTCGCGCAGCACGTAACCGGCAACGTCGCGCACCACGGCGGCATGGGTCTCGTCGCCGGTCATCAGCCACGCGTCGAGGCTGGCCTCGATCATCAGCGCGTTGTCGTAGAGCATCTTTTCAAAGTGCGGCGTCAGCCATTCGCGGTCGGTGCTGTAGCGGTGAAAGCCGCCGCCCACGTGGTCGTGCAAGCCGCCGCGGGCCATGTTGTCAAGCGTGAACGTGGCCATACGCAAGGCTTCGGTGTCGCCGGTGTGCTGGGCAAAGTGCAGCAGCGCCTGCACGCGGTGCGGCGTGGGGAACTTGGGCGCGCCGTCAAATCCGCCATAGCGCGCGTCAAAGCGCATCGCGTGGTGCTTCACGTTTTCGCGCAGTGTTGTCTCTGTCAGCTCGGCACCGGCGCCTGGCGCGCCCTGCTGCCGCAGCCAGTCGGTCAGGTGCGTGGCCTGTTCCATCACGCGCGCGCGGTCGGTCTTCCAGAGCTCAGCCAGCTTGGCCAGCACGGTCATGAACCCGGTGCGGCCCCACTTGTCGTCGGGAGGAAAGTACGTGCCCGCGGTTACGGGCTGGCGCCGGGGGGTCAGCCATACGCTCATTGGCCAGCCGCCGCGGCCTTCGTTCAGGGCCTGGGTGACGGCCATGTACACGGCGTCGATGTCGGGTCGCTCTTCGCGGTCGACCTTAATCGGCACGAAGTTGGCATTCAGGAACTCGGCGATGCGCTGGTTCTCGAACGATTCGCGCTCCATCACGTGGCACCAGTGGCAGGTGGCATACCCGATGGAGAGGAACACGAGCTTGTCTTCGCGAGCGGCTTTGTCGAACGCGGCCTCGCCCCATGGCATCCAGTCCACGGGATTGTGCGCGTGCTGCAGCAGGTAGGGGCTGGCTTCGTGGATCAGCGCGTTGGGCTTGTGTTCCGTCATGGCGTCCTTTGCGGCAGATGGCGCGGGGGCCGATGCTAACATGCCGAACATGGCCGTCAGTGACGAGTTCCTGCAGTACGTGTGCGATCAACTGCACAGGGTCGGCAGCGTGAGCACGCGCCGCATGTTCGGCGGCGCGGGCATCTACTTTCAGGACAGGTTCTTCGCGCTGGTCGACAACAACGAGCTGTTCTTCAAAGTCAACGACGCCAACCGCCCGCGCTTCGAGCAAGCCGGTTCAAGCCCGTTTGAACCCACGCCCGGCCACGTCATGAAAGGCTACATGAGCGTGCCAGCCGACGTGCTGGAGAGCGCATCAACTCTGGCCGAGTGGGCGCAGGGTGCGCTGGCGGCAGCGCGTACCAGGCCAGTCAAGAAGAGCGCGCGCAAGCGCGGGTGATCATGCGCCTTGTGGCAGGAGTACGCTGGCGGCGTAGTTGGTTGGCACAAGCAGGTCGTTGATGCGTTCATTGACCTCGCGGGCGGTCACGCTTTGCAGCATCTCCGGGATGTCAAACAGCTCGCTGTGTTGGCCGATGCTGCCCAGGTACGCGTAGGCCGTGCTTTCCGGGTCATTGAACGAGCGCAGATAGCGCCCGAACACCTTGCGCCGCTTGCGCTCAATCGCGCGCGCGTCGATGCCGGCGCTGCGTGCTTCATGGATCAGCTTCAACAACTCGGTCTCGAGCGCGGCGGGGTCGCCGGTCTCGCCGCCAATCACGGCGTAGCCAAAACCCGACTCGGCCTGGTAGCCCGCGCCAAAGTCAGCCCCGACAAGCCGCAGGTTGTACAGCCGTTCATAGGCTTCACTTTCGCGACTGAACATGGCGTCGAGGGCAATCGTGCTGACAAGGTCGCGGCGTGTCAACGCGTCGCCTTGCGGCATCACGGCGTCTTTGAAGCCCATCAGCAGGCGCGGGCGCGAGATGAACATGCGGCGCTCGGCCCGGGGTTTGCCCACGGGCACCGGCTCATCGGGCCGCTCGCGGGTGACGCCGGGCGGCGGCGTGCCCGGAGCCCACTTTGCGCTCAAGGCCTCGGCCAGCTTGAGGACTTGCGCGGGCTTGAAGTCGCCGGTGACAATCAGCGTCAGGTTGCTGGGGTGATAGAACGTGCCGTGGCAAAGCGCGAGCAGTTCGGGCGTGACGGCGCTGACAGTCTCGGCGGTGCCGGCGATATCGATGCGAATCGGGTGCGCGGCATACAGGCTTTCGAGCAATTGCTGAAACCCGACCCAGCCGGCGTGGTCGCGATACTGGTTGATTTCCTGGATGATGATGTCGCGCTCGGTATCGACGAGTTTGCGGTCAAACCAGGGCGTGAGCGCAAGCTCAAGCAGCGTGTCGAGGTTGGCGTCAAAGCGCTCGGTGCATTCAAAGTAGTAGGCGGTCTGCGTGTGGCTGGTGTGGGCGTTGCAGTAGGCGCCGCGTTCGCTGAACACGTCGCTGAGGTCGCCGTGGGACTTCTTGAACAACTGGTGCTCAAGAAAATGCGCGATGCCGTTGGGCACAACTACGCGCTTGCCGTCGCGGAACCATGAACTGTCCGTGCTGCCGTAGTCGGCGACCACGAACGCGACCTTCTTCGTGAAGCCGGGCCGCGGGGCGACCAGCAGGCGCATGCCGCACGACAGCACGGCCTCATGGCGGGTCTCGCCAATTTCCTTGTCGGTGATGGCCTTCAGTTTCGAAGACGCTTTGACCATTACTCCACCGGCTTTCCGAGGCAGGTAATGTACACGCACAATTCCTTCTCAGGAATTGCCAGCAGTTCATTCACTTCGTCGTCGAAGAACCCGCCGATCCCGCTGACGCCCAGGCCCAGCTTGATCGCCGCGACGTTCAGGCGCTGGCCAAGGTGCCCGGCGTCAAGATGCAGGTATCGGTAGGCACGGCTGCCGTAGCGCTGGGTGGCGGCTTCAAGGTCGGCGGTGTGGATGACGACGGCGCCGGCATCGCGGGCGAGTTCCTGCCCGAGGCACAAGTGAAAGATCTCGCGCGTGACGTCGCCGGGGCGCACCTTCAGCAGTTCCATGAAACCGGCGGCGAAGTAGTACACGCCGGCCTCAAGGCCGTCGACCTTGTTCACCACCACGAACGTCTCGAGCAGGCCGGTGTCAAAGAAGCGCGGCTGCAGGTCCGGCGCCTGTTTCAGGTCAGGCCGGTATGCAAACGCCAGCAGGTCAGACAACTCGGGCAGCGTCAGCGGCTTGCCCGTGAACTGGCGCGTGCTGCGGCGGCGCAGAATGGCAATCTCGATCTGCTCGGCGACATCGGTGACGGGCTTGAGCTTCACGCCCTCGGCAAACTCGTACTTGGGGTTGACCAGAAACGGCTCGGCACTGTGGTTGCCTTGGGCGGCGGCCAGCTTGCTGACGTCGTCGCGCAGGATGGCGCCGGCGTTGTGCACGTTCAGGATCGCGTCTTTCCCGGCGGCGCCGTCGTGCTCGGCGCTGGGGCGGGCCGATGTGCCGGCTTTCTGTTCGGGGGCTTTGGCCAGGTCGTAGAGCGGGAACACAGCCAGCACGCCCTCTTTTTCTTCGGGGATCGCCAGCAGCTCGGCGACTTCATGGTCCACGAATCCGCCGATGGCGGCCAGTCCCACGCCCATGCGCGGCGCGATGATATCGAAGTTGCCGAGTACATGCCCGGTGTCCAGCAGGCAGCGGCGATAGGCGCGCTCGCCATAGCGCCAGGCGCTGCGCCAGAACACAGCGGTTGCCACCAGCGCCACATCGGCATGCGCGACGATGGGGTCGCCAAAGCAGGCGCGGGCCAGGCGCTCAAAGGTCTGGTCTCCTGATGGCGCAAGGCCCTTGGGGTACACCTCGACCAGGGCGTGATCGCGCACATGGTAGTAGTAGATGCCGTCAGGGATGTCGGCGTGCTCGCGCACCAGCAGGTACAAATCGGTCGGGTACAGTGCGCCGGCCGAAGGTGCTGCGCGAAAGTACATCTGCTGGTCGCCGCTGACGGCAATCGCCGTTACGCCGTTGGTGGCAAACAGGATGCGCGACAGCGCCGGCAGGCTTAGCGCGCCGTTGGGGTCGCGCAGTGCGGCTTCAGCTTGCCAGTTTTCGTTTTCGCTGGTCGGCAGAAAGGGGCGCAGCTCGATGCGTTCGGCGCCGGCGTACTCTTTGAACTGGGCGGGCGGGTGGTTCCAGTCAATGTGGTGGCCCTGCCCGATGGTGGACGGGTGGTACTTGGTCTGCTGGTGGTACATGGATGCGATGGACTGGCGCGTCATGGCAGCCTTATAACAAACCGAACAGCCCCTTTTTCGCCGCAAAAACGGGGGCGCAGGCAACATTCCGGCGGGTCGGGCAGAAACCGCGTTACTGACAGGCCCGCCGTGCGTAATACATATAGACACTCAACAGGAGGACAAGCCATGACCAAGTGGATTACCGCACTGGTTGCGATTTTTGCCGCCGGCATTTGTGGCGCGTTTCTGGTTCCGCAAGCTGAGGCCCAGCGGGCGACGGCTGCTGCCGAGCCGGCACCCCACGCGCCGGATGATGAGTTCGTGCAGATGCGTCCCGGTGCGCGGCCGGAAATGCCGCCCCACGGCATGCCGGGCACATGGCAGATCGTTTCGGTCAAGGCCTACAAGTCGGACTACACGCTGCTGCTGAACACCGTGACGGGCGAGACTTTCCGCATGGAAAGCACCGAGGACCGCCTGCACTGGACGCCGATTCCGCGCCCCGGCATGGACCGCCCGGACCGGCCGGATCGACCGGGGGCTGACCGCCCGGACAAGCCGGCACCGCGCCCCAATGCCGAACGCGTCGAGGAAGAGATTCGCAAGTTGAAGGAAAAGCTGCGCGACGCAAACGACGAGCAGCGCAAGCGCATCGAAGCGCGCATCAAGGAACTGCGCGAACAACTGCGCCGCGGCGACGATGACCGCCCCGCCGAGCCGCGCCGCCCCGATGCGCCACGCCCGCCCGAGCCGCCGCGCGGCGACCGCGAGCGCGAGCGGGATCGCCCGCCGGAAGGCGCCCGAGAGGATGAACGCCGCGCCACCGACAAGCAGATGGCCGAGGTTGAGGGCGCCATCAAGCGCCTGCAGCGCGAACTCGACGAAATCGAAGAGGCCATGGAGGACGCCGACAAAGAAAAGCGCGCAAAGCTGCGCGACCGCGCCAAAGAAGTGGAGCGCGAAATCGGGCAGCTCGAAGAGAAGCTGAACAAGCTGCGCAAACGCGACTGATACCGGCGCAAGCCGCAACGGGGACAGGGCATAAGCCTGTCCCCGTTTTCGTTGCGCTGCTAAAGTAAGCTCCCCTGCGCAACTCCCCCGGGAAGCTCCATGCGACGCCTGCTGATCGCCCTGCCACTCCTGCTCGCGGCTTGCGCGGGCACAACTGAGCCGCAGGACACGCCGCAGCCGACAGCGGCTGAGGCCAGCGCCGACAAACTCTCACCCCGGCAGGCGTACGAAGAGGCAATCCGGCTTCGCGACAGTCATCAGTTGGCCGAAGCCGAGGCGCACCTGTACTCGGCGGCGAAGCGCGGCTACTCCGACGCCCAGTATGAACTGGCGATCTGGCTGTTTACTGCCCGCAACGGCCGCGAAGATCAGGCCGAGGGCGCGCAGTGGATGGAAAAGGCCGCGGGCGCCGGCCATGTGGATGCGCGGCGGCTGATCTGGCAGTTGTACCTGTTCGGGCAGGGTGTCGAGCAAAGCAACGAACGCGCGTTCGACTGGCTGAAAATCGCGGCCGAGCACGGCGATGCCGAAGTGATCTACCACCTTGGGCTGGCATACTTTGACGGCATCGGAACGGAGCGCGACCCGGCCAAGGCAGCCGAGCAGTTTCTGCTGGCAGCCGACAAGGGCCACGGCGGCGCGTGCTATTACCTTGGGGTGATGCACCTTGAGGGCGAGGGCGTGCAGAAGAGTGACCAGGATGCGTTTGCATGGTTCAGTACCGGCGCCGGGTTCAAGCACCCGGCCTGCTACCTGGGCATGGGCGACTGCTATCGCGACGGCCGCGGCGTCGAAAAGAGCATCAAGAAAGCCCGCGACTGGTACACGCTCGTGCTGCTGGCGACCGAGGATGGCGACCTGCTGGATGCCGCCACAAACCGCCTGGCTGACCTGGGGCCTTGAACGCCGCCGCTAGCCGCGTGCGCCGCCTTTGACTTCCTTGGGGCCCGCTTCTTTCAGTTGCTGCAACAGTTCTTTCTGCTGGGCGGTCAGTTCTTCGGGCAGGGCGTACCGGATCACGGCATACAGGTCGCCGCGCGAGCTGTCTTCGCGCCGCAGGCCAAGTTTGCGCAGGCGCAGTTTGTCCCCGCTTCGGGTGCCGGCGGGCACGGATAGTGTGACCGTGCCGTCCAGCGTGCGCAGGTCAACCTTGGCGCCTTCCATGGCTTCCCAGGGCGCGACCGGCACGTCGGCATACACGTTGGCGCCTTCGACGCGGTATACCTCGTCGCCCGCCAGGCGCAGTGTCAGGTACAGGTCGCCAGTTTCGCCGCCGCCCTGGCCCGGGTCGCCCAAGCCGCGCAGTCTCAGGGTCATGCCGTCGTGCAGTTCTTTGGGCACCTTCAGTTCGATGGTCTTGTGCCCTCGCACGCGGCCCAGCCCGGCGCATGCCGGGCACGCGTGGCGTTCATCCAGCACGCCGCTGCCGCCGCACACTTCGCAGTCCTGGACGGTCGCAAGGCTGAACTCGCGGCTGCCGCCCTTGATCGCGTCGCTGACGTTCATGTTCAGCTCGGCTCGTGAGTCGGCGCCGCGTGTGGCCCTGGCGCGGCCGCGACCGCGGGCGCGGGTGCGCATTTCATCCCCGAAGAGGCTGGCAAAGAAGTCCGAGAAGCCGCTGCCGCCGAACAGGTCTTCGAACTCGCCGGGGTCCATGCCGCGCCACTGGCCGCCGCCGGGCGGCGTGAAGTCCTGCCCGTGCTGCCACTGCTGGCCGAAACGGTCGTACTTGGCGCGCTTTTCGGGGTCGGTCAGGACCTCCTGGGCTTCATTGATGCGCTTGAACTTCTCTTCGGCCGCGGCGCGGTCGGCTTCTTTGTGGCGGTCGGGGTGCCACTTCATGGCCAGCTTGCGGTAGGCCTTCTTGATGTCCTCAACACTGGCGTCGCGCTTGACGCCAAGGATTTCGTAGTAGTCCTGAAATTTCATCTCTGTCGCCTCGCCTGGCACATTAACAACGCTGTCGACGGTTTTCTCTCTTCCCGTCACAGCGCAGGCATGCGACGCCTGCCTGCGCAAACAGGCTGCGCAGCGAAATGCAGACTCGCCAAGTCCGGCATCTCGGCGTTTACGGGCCCCCTGCCCAATCTATGCTCCGGGCAAAGGAGCCGACCATGCTGATCAAGAACCGCGTTCTTACGCCCGGGCCCACCGCGCTGCTGCCCGAGGCCCAGCTTGCACAAGCCGCCGCCTCGATGCACCACCGCACCGATGCGTTTATCCAGCTTTTCCGCAAGGTGCGCGGCGGCCTGAAACAGTTGTTCAAGACCGAGCGCGATGTGCTGATGTTCGCGGCCAGCGGCAGCGGCGGCCTTGAAGCGTGCGTGGTCAACACCGTGCGCGAGGGCGACACCGTCATCTGCGTGAACGGCGGCAAGTTCGGCGAGCGCTGGATGAAGATGAACAAGGCCTACGGTGCCAACGTCGTCGAGCTGGCGGTAGAGCACGGCAAGCCCGTGGAAGTCGCAGCCGTCGAGAAGGCCCTGAAAGAAAACCCCGGTGCGCGGGCGCTGTTCGTGACCGGCAGTGAAAGCAGCACGGGCGCGCTGCACCCGGTGCAGCAGATCAGTGACCTTACCCGCAAGACCAACACGCTGTTGTGCGTGGATGCCATCACCTGGATCGGCGCCCACGACGTGCGCGTGGACGAGTGGGGGCTGGACCTGGTCGTGTGCGGCAGCCAGAAGGCAATGGCCATGCCGCCGGGGCTGGCGTTTGTCAGCATCAGCGAGAAGGCTGAGCGCGTGATGGCCGAAAGCAAAGGCAACCGGCGCTTCTACTTTGACTTTGCGCGAGAAAAGAAGGCACAGGCGACCGACCAGACGGCGTTTACCCCGGCGATCAGCCTGGTGGCTTCGTGCGCCGCAAGCCTGGACTGGATTCTCGAAACCACCGTCGACGGCATGTGGCAGAACGCGAACCTGATCGCGAGCATGAGCCGCGCGGCAGTCAAGGCAATCGGCCTTGAGCTGCTGTCGCCGGCGCCCAGTGACAGCGTGACCGCGGTGCTGACACCAGGCGGCATGGACAGCGGCGTGGTGATCAAGGCGCTGAAAAAGAAGTTCGGCGCGATCATCGCCAACGGCCAGGACCACTTGCAGGGAAAGATTTTCCGGCTGGCGCACCTGGGATACTACGACTACCTGGACACGATGGGGCTGCTGGCAGCGCTGGAGGTGGTGTTGCAGGACGCAGGCATGAAGTTCGAAAGCGGCGCATCACTGAAAGCCGCCCAGGAAGAGTATCGGCGCCTTACTGCATGATATGCGGATTTACCACGGAGGCACGGAGAACTGCCTTCATAGCCACAGGTGCACACAGATAAACAAAAATGAGACTGCCCCAGCGCACGCGCATTTGTGTCAATCTGTGTTCATCTGCGGCCAAAGTGCCTTTCTCTGTGACACCGTGGTGAATCCATCGGTTCGAAAGGAGTGGCAATGCCCAAAGTGTTGATTTCGGCGAAACTTGAGCAGGAGGGCGTCAGCCTTCTGCGCGCCTTTCCGGGCGTTGAGGTGGTCGAGGTTGATCCGCTGAACGGTGACGACCTGGTTGCGGCTTTGCGCGGCGTGCAGGGGCTGATCGTGCGCAGCGAGACCAAGGTGAAAGCCGACATCCTGGAGAAAACGCCCGACCTGAAAATCATCGGCCGCGCCGGCACCGGGTACGACAACATCGATGCCAAGACTGCGGCTGCGCGCGGCATTGCGGTGCTGATTGCGCCGGGCGGCAACACGGTGACGACGGCAGAGCACACGCTGGCGCTGATGTTTTCGCTGGCGCGCCACATCCCGCAGGCGAACGAAAAGCTGCACAAGGGCGAGTTCGACCGCAAGCTGATCGGCGTGGAGCTGACCGGCAAGACCCTGGGCGTGCTGGGGCTGGGCAACATCGGCGCCGTGGTCGCGCACCGGGCGCTGGGCCTGCGCATGAAGGTAATCGGCTACGACCCGGTGATCGACGCAGAGCGCGCGGGCGAAATCGGCGTCGACCTGATGCCGCTGGAAGACGTGATTCGCCAGGCCGATTTCCTGACCGTGCACACGCCGATGCTGCCCGAGACAAAGCACATCGTGGGCAAGCGCGCCTTCGAGATCTGCAAGCCGGGCATGCGCCTGATCAATTGCGCGCGCGGCGGGCTGGTCGACGAAGCGGCACTGCTGGATGCGCTCAACAGCGGCAAGGTTGCGGGCGCCGCCCTGGACGTGTTTGAGAAAGAGCCGCCGGGAGCTGATCACCCGCTGGTGCAGCACCCGCGGGTGGTGTGCACGCCGCACCTGGGTGCCAGCACCAGCGACGCGCAGACCAAGGTCGCCGAGATCATCTGCCGCAACGTCGGGAATTTCCTGACCGGCAAAGAGTACGTGGGCAGGGTGAACTGACGCGCTATGAACAGCAAATTACCAATGACCAACAGCCAATTGCCAATGAACAGCAGGGCGCGCTCCTGGGACCTGCGCGTTGGTTGCTGGTTATTGGTGATTGGTCATTCGCGGCTCCGATCATCCACAGGGTTGCGAACACCATGAGAATTCGTGCCTTCACACCGCTGCGCCCGCCCGCTGACAAGGCACATCTTGTGGCGTCTTTGCCGTATGACGTTGTCACCACCGACGAGGCGCGCGCGCTGGCCAAAGACAACCCGCTCAGCATGCTGCACGTCGTGCGCGCCGAGATTGACCTGCCGCCGAACACTGATCCGCACAGCGACGTGGTCTATGACAAAGCGGTCGAAAACTTCAAACGCCTGCAACGCGAAGGCGCGCTGGTGCGCGAGCAGGGCCCCTGCCTGTACGTCTACGAGCAGCAGATGCGTGAGCACACCCAGCGCGGCGTGGTGGCGCTGTGTCACGTGGACGACTATGACGCCGGCTTGATCAAGAAGCACGAGAAGACGCGCCCCGACAAAGAAAACGACCGCACGCGACTGACCAGCGACCTGAGCGCGAACGCCGGGCCGGTGTTCCTGACCTATCGCGACAACGCAGCGGTGCGCGAACTGGTGGCAAATGCCCGTCGCGGCGCCCCGGTGTTCGAGTTCACGGCGCCCGATGGCATTCGCCACGCGGGTTGGCGCATTGAAGGCGGCAGCGAGCTGACCAGCGCGTTTGGCCACGTGCCCGCGTTCTATGTCGCCGATGGCCACCACCGCAGCGCCAGCGCAGCCCGCGTTGCCCGCCAGCGCAAAGCCGCCAACCCCGTGCACTCGGGGCACGAGGACTACAACTGGTTTCTGTGTGTGCTGTTTCCGGCCAGCGAGTTGAAGATTTTGCCCTACAACCGGCTGGTGCACGACCTGAACGGGCGCACGCCGCAAGACCTGCTGAGCGAGCTGGGCGCTTGCTGCGAAGTGCAGGAAAGTGCACCGCATTCTCCGGCCAAGCCGGGGCAAGTCAGTATGTATCTGGCGCGCGGCTGGCACACGCTGACGCTGGAGGCGCCGGCCAACGCCGACCCGGTGTCGCGGCTTGACGTGCAGATGTTGCAGCAGCAGGTGTTGGGGCCGCTGCTGGGGATTGACGACCCGCGCACGAGTGAGCGGATCAGTTTCGCGGGTGGCATCCGCGGCACGGATTACCTGGTGAAAGAGGTCGACGCGGGGCGGGCGGCGGTGGCGTTCAGCATGTTCCCGACGACGGTCGATCAGTTGATGGAAATCGCCGACGCGGGCCAGATCATGCCGCCCAAGAGTACCTGGTTCGAACCCAAGCTGCGCTCAGGCCTGTTCGTCCATACGTTCTAGCAAAGAGCCCCGGGCGTGAGCCCGGGGCTGCCATGCGGAAAGCCCCGGCCCGAGGGTCGGGGCTTGCTGTTTCTCTATACCGCCACGCTTTCGGGCAGGAAGGTGTGTTTGAGCTTGGCGCGCTCCTCTTCGAGCTTTCCGCTTTGGGCGTAGAAGTTGAACGGATTGTCCCACACCACCCGCTGGATGTCTTCTTCGGTGAAGCCGTTGCGGCGCAACTCGCCCACGGTCTTGGGCACGTTCAGCACGTCGCTGGGGCCCCAGTCGGCGCTGCTGTTCAGCATCATGCGCTCAGTGCCGAACTTCTTCAGGATGTTCGTCGCGCGCTCGGGCGAAAGCTTGGTCACCGGGTACACGGTGTGGCCGGCCCAGTAGCCCGCTTCTTTGGTGATCGGGATCGTCTCTTCGTTGTTGTGGTCGATCAGGCACAAGTCGGGGTTCATGCCGACTTCTTTGCAGATGTCGATGATGCGCTTGGTGCCCTTGAACTTCTCGCGGTGCGGCGTGTGCACCATGATCGGCATGCTGGTCTTCTTGGCGAGATCAAGCTGCTTGCGCAGGTACTCTTCTTCGGCGGGCGTGTGGCTGTCGAGGCCGATCTCGCCGATCGCCAGGCACATCGGGTGTTTCACCCACTCGGGCAGGATCGCCATCACGTCTTTGTTCACGCGCGGGTCGTTGGCCTCTTTGGGGTTCAAGCCAATGGTGCAGAAGTGCTTGATGCCGTAGTCGGCTGCGCGCTTGACCTCGTAGTCGGTCAAGTGGTGAAAATAGTCGATGAACGTGCCGACATTAGTGCGCGGCTGTCCAAGCCAGAACTGCGGCTCCGTGATGTGCGTGATGCCCGCGGCGGCCATTTTCTCGTAGTCGTCGGTGACGCGCGAGATCATGTGGATGTGTGGTTCCCAGATACGCATGGTGTTCCTTGGCAAGACCTCAAAAGCCCCAGAAGCGGGCGTCGCATTGTGCCATTAAGTCCCGCAATCGCACACAACCTGACGCTCAATCTGTGCGTTCCCGCGGCGCGAATTGCCTCGCAAGTGTTCAGGGGCATTGCACAGAAAGCGTGGCTGGACTCGCCACTCTCCACAAATAAAATCGCTTACGGGGGAGTGCATGCGACAATTTCATGTTGTGATGAACGGCCAGCGCAAGGGCCCGTACAAGCAAGAGCAGATTGTCGCCGCGATCAAGGCCGGCAAGCTGCCCGAGGCGGCCGAGATCGTAGAGGTGGGCAGCGGCGAGATTGTCCTGCCCGACGAACTGCTCAGCCCGATGGATTCGCAGAAGATCGTGGACGTGGCGAAAATCAGTGATTCGCTGCCGGGCGATCGCCGCCAACAGGGGTCGAAGTATACCCAGGGCGCGTCCGAGCAGGCGGCGAACTGGGGCGCCGAACTGTATGGCAATCAAGCGCCGCCGCCGGTGCGCTCAGATCGCGAGCGGGCCCCCGGCATTCTTTCATTCGTGCTGGCGTTCCTGTGCCCGATCTTCGGCGTGATCGGCGGCATTTTCGATCTGCGCCGGGCGCGCCGAGAGGGACTGAGCACCGGCTGGGCATGGGCGGCAATCATTATCGGCAGCATGAACATGATTGGCGGGGCATTCGTCTCCGCGCCGTTGGTGCGCAGCGGCGGCTGACATGATCACTACCCAAGCAAGGCGGGCGGCTGCGATGTTTGACCCATCGTGCCGCCCGCCCGGTTTTGTTCGTCTGGCGTCTGCTAACCGCCGTTGCCGATCATCTTCAGCTGGCCACGGCCCACGTTGGCGATGCCGCGCAGCATGCTGTAGGTGGCTTCGCCGATGCCGATGCAGTGAATCTCGCACTTCCGGAAGACGTTCAGGCGGCGCACATCGTCAACCAGGAACTCGCCCTGGCCGTTGTACTGCCAGTACCCGTAGGGGCCCGGGAAACGCAGGTTTTCCTGGTCGGGCGCCTTGGTGCGGGTTTCGGGGTCGCCGGTCTGGTCCCAGGGGTCGCGCTTGTCAACCTGGGCCCAGTCGTCGTCCGTGGGGTCGCCGTCTGACAGGATGAAGATCGTGTCGGCGCCGTCAAACCAAGTGGTGCCGTCCACGTACTCGAACTCTTTGACCATGCCGCCCTTGGTCACCTTGAACGCGCGATGAATGCCGCCGTGCAGGTTGGTGTCGCCCATCAGCGTGCCGTCTTTGCGAATCTCGGTGCCCGGCCCGGGCTTGATCGCGTCAAGCTCGCGAATCGTGGCCTGAATGTTGGCCGCCGTGGCAGGCGTAAGGCCCTTGGTGGTCTTGGCCAGCTCGGCGTTGGTGCCGAACTTGATCACGCAATAGAACTGGTCCGGCTGCAGGGTCTTGAGCGAGAGCTTGAGGTACTCGCGTGCGACATGGAAGCGCACCTTGATTTTGTCCCAAGGCAGCTCGTCCTCCATCTCGGGTTCTTTCTTCTCTTCCTCTTTCTTGCCCTCGTCTTTGCCCGGGGGCTTGCGGTGCTCGCCGCTGCCGGTGACAGGGCCGCTCGGTTCAGGCGGTTTCTTGATCTCTTCTTTGATCTTGGTGCTGACCGGCTTCATCATCGAGTCAGAAAGGTCGATCACGTAGACAATGCGCTTGCCGTTGGACTCAATGCCGACGAACTTGGTCGGCGGTGCCGCGGGGGCGTACTTGTCGTCGCGGGCGGGCTCTTTGTCCGGGTTCAGCAGCAGGTCAAGCCATGGCTTGGCGTTCACGTACAGTTTGTCGGTGGCGAATATCTCTTTGAAGTATCGCGCCATCACCAGCTTGGTGCGGTCGTCGGTCTGCTTTTCCTCGATCAGCGGGATCAGCTTCAGGCCGGTTTTCCGAAACTGGTCCGTGCCCTTCTGTGAAGTCTCGGTGGCCATGTTGTGCGCGCAGCACTCCAGCAGCACGGCGCGTTCAACGCCCTTCCACTTCTCGGCCTTGTCGAGTTCAGTTTCCCACCACGCCAGGATCTTCTCGCTGCCGTTTTCGGCCAGCGCCTCAAAGGCCGCGGCGCGCAGGAACAAGTCGTTCTTGGGCTCGCTCACAATCGCGATCAGGTCGTCTTCGCCGCGGTTCTGCTGATGGTGGATCAAGCCGCGATACCACAGCCACGCGTCTTCGGGCTTCTTGTTGGCTTCGCGCCATGTGACCCAGCCGTTGGCCCATTCTTCGTCGCCAAAGTACTGGGCGCAGATGCTGGCCAGCAGGTACTTGACGTGGTCTTTGGGCGCCTCGGGTTTGGCGTAGCTCTTGGTCAGGATGTCCCATGCGCCTTTGTGCTGGGTCTTGGCCAGGCCGACGCGACCGCGAGTTCGCATCTGAAGTGACGGGCGCTTGATGTAGTCGTCGTAGGCAATCTTGGCCGGGCCGAATTCGCTGTCCTGGCTGATGCTGAACCCGCCGGCGATGCACAGCAGCGCGATGGCTGCCAGTGCGCGTGGAATGAATCGTGCTTTCATGGATTGGCCTCGGTTTGTCCTCGTCTGTCCCCTATGGATACATGTAGCCGCGGCCCGCCCGCGGTTACGGTACTTCGCCTTCGGCCCAGTAGATCAATCCCATGCTAACGAGTTTGTAAGAGAACGGTTCGCAAAACCGTACACTGTGACATCAGTATGACAGATCGAGACTTGGCGCCGAAGCGTAGTCACAGCAACGACTTGCACACGTTGCCGCAGTCAGGGCTCCGCCCCCTGGTGTGTCGACGCTAATACGCCGGGCCGCGGAATGGCGCCCAGAAGAAGGTGCGCAGGTTGCTGAACTGAAAGCTGAACCCGAACGTGATGCCCTGCGTGCTGAACTCGCTGCCGTCCACGTTCATCCAGCGCCAGCCCGCGCTGACCATCAGGTGCCGGAACACCTGCACATGCAGCTTCACGCCGAAGTCGTTGGCGCCCGTGCCGTCAAAGAACTGCTCGCGCACGGCCCACGCCTCAATGCCCAGGGGAAACACCGGCCAGATCTGTAACGCGGCTTTGAAACTGCCGCCGATGCGGCTGATGCCCCGCGTTTCGTCAAACCCGGCAAAGCCGATGCCGAAGTCCGCGTAACCCAGGATCGGGATGGGGATGGTGAAGCCCAGATGCCCGCGCGCGTCGGTGATGTACGACCAGTCCTTGACCTTGCGTTCGCCCAGAAACGCGTGGCGGTCGGTGCGCGCCAGTTGCGTGTAGCTTACGTCGGCAAAGAACAGCCCAAAGCGCGCGCGCATTTGCCCGGTAGCCCCGCGATAGCCGTTGGGCGTCAGCCACAGGTCCGACTGGAAGTCTATCCAGAAGTCCCGCGCCACCAAGTCGTCGTTGGTGTCTATGCCGAACGGCCCGTCATAGAATGGATAGGGTGCGCGATTGCCCCACAGGCCCCACGGCGGCTTGATGTCGAAGTCGGGCTCGGCCTCGGCGGCGGCAAGCACGCGGGAAACGTCGAACGTTGCGGCGGGCAAAGCCGCAGCGGCAAACAGCAGAAAAAGGAACAAAGCCGCCTTGGCCATAGGGGGCGGAGTATAGGGCAGATTGACGTTTGTCGATTGCCGATTTCGGATTGATGCGTTCGCCAAGTGGTGCGAAGGCGAGACTTAGGTCAGACTGGTGCCATGCAATCCAAAGTCCAGCATTCGAAATCCGGAATCGAACAGCGGCTGGCGCCGCTGTCAGCGCTGAAGGGCCTTGAAGCCACGCACCTGTTGATCAACGAGATCTATGCGAGCATCCAGGGCGAGAGCACGCACGCCGGCCGACCCTGCACGTTCATCCGCACGGCCGTCTGCAACCAGCGCTGCAGCTATTGCGACACGGCCTATGCGTTCACGCAGGGCCGCCCCATGCATATCGACAACGTGATGCGCGACGCGCTGGCGACAGGCACCCACCTGGTCGAAATCACGGGCGGCGAGCCCATGCTGCAACCGCTCTTTCCTGAACTGTGCCGGCGTCTGCTGGCGGCTGGTCGCGAGGTGCTGGTCGAAACGGGCGGCAGCCATGACACGGCAATTGTGCCCGCGGGCGTGAAGGTGATTCTGGACGTCAAGACGCCGGGCAGCGGCGAAGAAGACGCCAACTACTACGCGAACTTGCAGCGGCTTCGGTCCGGTGACGAGGTGAAGTTCGTGCTGACCAGCCGCGCCGACTATGACTGGTCGCGCGCGCTGGTCGAGCGTGAAAGTCTGCCCGGGCGCACGGTTGTGCTGTTCAGCCCGGCGTGGGGACAGCTTGACCCCGCCGAGCTGACGCGCTGGATGCTTGAAGACCAGGTTCCCGCCCGCCTGAACCTGCAATTGCACAAGTACGTCTGGGGGCCGACCAAACGCGGCGTCTAGCCTAGGTTGCCGTAAAGGCGTAGGCTGTGGCAGCCATGACAGGATCCAAGTCAAACAGCGACCACGGCGCACCCGGACCCCACGGGGCCCCGCGTCGCGTGCCGCAGGATGCAGAGACCGACGACATCACGGATCTTGCCAACGAAATCGTCAGCGAACACGAACGGCGACGGCAGTCCGGCGAAACGAGCAGTGACCTGCGAGACGCGCCGGTGGCCCGAAGCGGCCCGCCCAGCAACCCGTACTTCATCCCGCAGGAGACCCCGACGCAGGAGGCCAAGGCGATCCGGCCCCTGTCGGACGTGTTCGTCTCGCCGTTCGTCAACATGCCGCAGAACGACCTGGTCGCGCTTGAGCCCGCCAGCGAAGACAGCACGCTGAACGAGGCCATCCTGACCAAGCGTCTGCCGCTGCCGCCCAAGCAGGACGTGACGATGGCCGAGATCGAATCGGTCGTTGCGTACATTCCTGACGCCAAGGGCAGCGACACCGAGATTCGACAGGTGCTGCCCCAAAGCAAGGTCCTGCAGGACCCCGGGCTGCTGTTCAACGACAGCGACCTTGACGAGATGCGCACCCGCATGGAGCGCGGCTTGCTGGCCAGCCTTGCGCGCGCGATCAAGGACCGGGTGGAGGGTCTGGTGCACGCAAGCGCCGGTGTGCCCTTTGACCACGACTATTACTCGCTGCGCAGCGTCAGCTCCGGCGCATGGATTATCGAAAGCCCGAGCCTGCTGGAAGCCGCATTTCTTGGCCGAGTCTTCGGCGACCGGCCGATCATGGGCTGGGCACGCGAGGCACTGCTGCGCAAAGTGCGCCAGAACGGCGGACGCTTTCTCGACCGTGCCGGCGCTGACCCTGACACGCCGCCTGGCCGCGGGTGCGTCACGGCGATTCGTGACGTGGGCCTGGCCTGCGACATGCTGACGCCCGCGCTGTCCGACGCTGAACGCGCGGAAGTCTCCAAGGTGCTGTACGACAACGCCCGCCGCCTTGCCAACTTCATCACCGACCCGCACAACAACCCGCCGCCGGGCATCAGTGAAACCGGCGCCATGGCGATCGGCCTGGTCGGGCTGCCGCTGATGAATCACGAGGCCTACTACCAGAACGCAAAGCGCTGGGTCGACACCGCTGAGCAGCGCGCCCAGGCGCTGCTTGCCAACCGCGTGGCTGACAACGGCCGCCCCGCCGCAAGCGACGTGGCCGGCTTGACCGAGCTGATGCGCTTCCTGCTGCCGTTTACCGAGGCCTTCAAGCGCTATCATGGCGACGACATGTTGATGGGCGAGGGCGGCAACCTGTCGCAACTGCCGCGCTGGATGGCCCACCAGGTCGGCGCCAACCGCAGCGGCTTGTTTGCCAGCGGCCGGCTGCGCGTCGAAGATCTGCGCGCCGCGACGCCGCTGCTGGCCAAGCTGGCCGACACCTATCGCGATGGCGTGGCCCAGTGGCTGCTGCAGCAGATCAGCGTGGCCGAGGCGGCAAAGCGCGTCGGCGAAGAAGAACGCATCAGCAGCAAGTATCGACTGGAACTGCCGGCCAACATCGGCATCGACGCGGTGCTCACCGCCTATTTCTATGACCACACGCTGCAGGCCACGAGCCCCGACCAAAGCATGGCGCCGGGCGCCCGCCTGTCTGAAACACGCGCCGTCGTGCGCACCGACTGGGACCCGGGCAGCACCATCGTTACCCTGCAGGCAGAAGCTGGCACGCTGCCGTATGTGCAACTGGCAAGCAGCGGCGTGAACCTGAAGCTGCTGGCCGAGCCCGACCTGTTTGAGGGGTTGGGCGGCATGCAGGTGCCGGGCCGCGTGCGCGACTACATCGACATGGGCGGCGCCGCATACATCAACGGCGACTTCAAGGGCGTCGAGGGCAGCCTGGCCCAGCGCCACCTGCTGTACCTGCGCACCGAGGGCACGGTCTTGCTGTTTGACCGCTACGACATCGGCGACGGCCGCACCCAGCAGCGCACAGCGTTGCGCGTGGCCGGCGGCGAATCCGGCAGCGCGATCGACCGCGGCACCCTTGCGGTCAACGCCAGCGACGGCAGCGGTCGCCAGGCCCGGATGATCTTTTACAGCAACGGTTTTTCGCAGGGTGTCGAAGAAGGCGGCGACGGCAAGTTGCCAGGCCTGGCCGTTGAGTTCATGCGCGGCCGCGGCGACCTGGCCACGCTGATCAACATTGGCAAGCCCGAGCAGATGCCGCCGGTGCGGCGCATCAACACCGACGAGCGCGGCCGCGTCTATCGCACCACCATGGGCGATGGCGCCGTGCTGTTCAATGGCTGGCAGGGCGGCATGCCCCAGCAGTGCGGCTGGGTCTGGACGGATGCGCTGATGGCATTTGTCGACCGGCGCGACGACTACCCGGGCCGCTACGTCGTGATCAAGGCGACCAGCGTACTTTCATACGACATGCAGGAGGGTATCTACCTGGGCTTCGGCGCAAGCCACCCCGACGACCCGGCCAAGCCCGTCGAGTTCAGCCTGTGCGCGTCTGGCCCGCAGGCGGTGATGTACCTTTCCACGCGCGCCCATGTGCGGGTGTCGTTCCCTGGTCTCAAGCGCGTGTTCGTGGATGGCACCGAGGCCGACATTGAAGGCGACAACCGGGTGTTCGTGCTGAACCGGCCCCTTGAGCCGGGCCGCCACCTGATTGAGTTTGAGCACGAAAGCCCGGGGCCCGAAAGCAGCATCATTTCGCCGCGCGAAGAACAGTTTGTCGGCGGCGTGTTCAGCCTGCACGCGAGCATCGGCGACCCGATCGGCATCGACAAGGCACGGCTGATCATCGACGGACAGTACTACGGCAGCGCGCTGAACCAGAGCCCGTGGGTCTGGAAGGTAGACGCGCGCCAGCTGGCTGAGGGTCCGCACGAGGCCGTGATTGAAGCCAGCGATGTACTGGGCCATGTGCGCCGCAGCTCGGCACGGGCATTCAAGATCGACAACACGCCGCCTGACGTTGAGCTAAGCGAGCCCAGGGAAGGCAAGAAGACCCGCGGGCTGGTCACGTTTGTGGCCGACGCGCACGACCCCAACGGCGTCGAGCGTGTGCAGTTCTGCATCAACGGCAAGAAGGTCGGCGAGCCGGTCACCACGCCGCCCTATGCCCGCGACATCGACACCACGCAGTTTGAAGACGGCGAATGCGTCGCTTCGGCGATTGCCTTTGATGCCGCCGGCAACGTCGGCCAGAGCAAGGGCGCGCGCATCATTTTGGCCAACAACGCCCCGCCGCCCCAGATCGTCAAGCTCAAGATCATTCCGCCAGTGCTGGCCGTGCAGCCGCTTGAAGAAGTGCAGTTGCAGACCATCGGCATCGACGACGAAGACAACGAACAGCCGGTGCGGGTGCAATGGCGCAAGCTGAAGGGGGCCGGCGTGGTGGACAAGAACAACATTTTCACGGCGCCCGGCACCGAGGGCCCCTGCGTGATGGAAGCGCAGGTTGTACACACGACGATACGCGCCAAGCTGCACGCGGTAGTCTCCCGCGAGTAGCTTCGGGTGCGGGTTGGTCGCGACTATTCCTGCAGAGTTACGCTGGTGCCCTCGGGGATTTCGCCCTCGAAGTTGCGCATGGTGATGCGGGCATTGGCGTTGCCGGCCACGCCCTTGGCGATGCCGACGTTGCGCTCAAGCACTTCGCCGTCGGGCAGCTCAAACTTTGCCTTGTACGGCTTGACCAGGTTCTTGGTCATGCTCAGAAACTCGGCGTAGGAAACTTTGAGGTCGATGTTCAGGATTTCGTTGCCCGGCACGAGCTCGACGCGCTTGGTTGAGATCACGGTGAAAATCAGGGCCACGGGTACTTCCTCCGGTTTCGTGCGGCGGGCCGCACCTACTTCTTGCGCTTTTCCTGGAACGCCTTGACCACCTTGACGCGCGCGGCTTCTACTTCTGCGTCGTCCAACTTGCGCAGCGCCAGATGGATGAACGGGTAGGCCTTCTCGTCCGGAAGTGCCGCCAGGTCTTCGAACAATTGCGTATAGAACGCCTCGTGCAGAATGCGCCGCGTGGTCACCGCCATCAGGTCCACCAGCGCGCCGTGGTTGTCGGCCAGCATGCGCTTGACCTCAGCGGCCGGCGTCGCCAGCGCACTGGCCAGGCGTTCGCGCGTGAATATGAAACCCAATGCGCCCTCGTCCAGCTTGAGGTACTGGGTGTCCAGAAACGCATCGTTGAAGTCAGAGGCTTCCATCGGGCGCGGACTCTACCCAAGCGGCGGCAAATCGCACCCAAGAAATTCGGGCGCTTGCACGGTACTACTCTTTTTTGCCCTCGCCCTCGGGCTTGTACTCTTTGACTAACGGGCCGAAGGTGCGCATCCAGCCCGTGTAACGCAGGGGACGCAGGCCTTGCTGCTGCATCAGCCACAGGCAGTGCACCGTCTCGTCGGGGTCGCGGTCGACGTTCGAAAACACCAGCCGCGCCTGCACCTGGAACGCAAAGTCCGCGTCGCCGGGCTTTGACTCGCGCGCCAGCTTGCGCGAAGTCAGACGCTGCTGGTCGATCAGCTTCTCGACCAGGCGATCAAGCTTGAAACTGCGCGATGAGGTCTGAAGCCCGTCGCGCACAGCCCACATCAGGAACAGCCGGTCAAGGTCGGTCGTGCCCGTCGGCAGCCGCGTGTAGTTGAAGGTGATGGCCCGGATGTAGTAGTCGGCGTAGTACTCAATGTCGTGAATCGGGTCCAGCTCAAGGGCACGCCAGATACTGTCGGCTGCGAGAAAAAACATCTCTTCCGCCAGTTGGCGCTGGGCCTTGCCTTCGTCGCCCGGCAGGTCGGTTTTCATCAGGCGTTCGGCTTCGTAGACGGCGCACTGGCCCAGGCTTTGGTGCAGTTCGTGCTCGTCGGGCGCAAGCGCGATGCCCTTGCGGTACCACTCAATGCCTGGCGCGTACTGCCCGCTGCCAAAGTACGTGTTGCCCAGGATCAGCTCAACCCGGCCGTCTTTCAGCCTGGCGATGTCCTGCGACTCGATCCATCGTGCCTGCGACGTCCGGTCAAGGTCAGTGTAGTTGGCGATCAGCGTGTACCACTCGAGCAACTGCGGGTTCAGCGGCTGTACTTGCAGCGCCTGCTTGATGCCGGCCAGCGCCCAATCACGTCGGCCGTGCCACAAGAAGCCGTTCCAGCACAGCTTGCCGCGAAGCATGGTGTCGTTGGGCGCGTGGCGCAGGCCGTCAATCGCGACCTGCAGGCAGCGCGTCTGCATTTTTTCCATTTCTTCGGGCGTACCGCCGCTGCCGGCGAGCGCAAAGAACACCTCGTGTCCCCAAAGTGCCGCGCGGCCAATGGCGGTCTCGCGCTTGGCCAGGTCTTCCCAGGCAATCCAGGCGTCGGTGGTCTGGCCGCGCTCCAGGGCGGCGCGGATCTCCATTAATGACTTCAGCGACTTGTCCTGCGACGCTAGCCGCGGCACCGGCGCGTGCGGCACCTGCACGATCGTGCCGTCCGCCTTCGTCACGGCACCAATGCCAGAAGTGATGGCTGCCACGGCGCCCTCAAGGGCCACCAGCAGGCTGTCTGCTTCAGGTTTGCCGGCGCGTTCAAGTGTGACGGTCACGTGCTGTTCGACACCGTGGCCGCGGCGGTAGCGCACGATCGCGGCAACCGGCGGCTGGTCCTCCACGGGGCGCGCATAGCTGACGAGAAACACATACTCGGCGCCGAAGGTGGTGGCTGCGTGCTCAAGCGACTCGAACTTCTGCGCGGTCTTGATCTCGCCCCCCGCACGGGGGATCTCTTTCAAGCGTAGTTGCGGCTGGTACCGCTCGGCCCGGATCAACGAGCGCTCATGAAACACCTGCGGCAGGTACTCAAGCTGCTGCTCAAGCATCATGCGCAGGCCCGCAGCGCCCGGTTTGGCCCAAACGGGCAAGCCGGCTTCAGGGTCGTCATCGCCATCGAACGTGGGTGCACGCAGGATCACGGCTTTGTACGTGCGCTCGGGCACGGTGCCGGTGAACAGGCCGTCGGCTGGCAGGGGTTGATAGACCTCGTCGGGGCCGCGCGGCTTGGACTCGTCAGGTTCGGGCTTTTTTTCGGGGTCAGTAGCCGGCGGTCTGGCTTCCTGGGCTGCAACGACGGCCACCGTGGCGCACCCGGCGCCAAAGATTGCCGCGAACAGCACGAACGCGAACAGCGTACGCGCCAATCGGCGCCCTGGACTTGTGTGCATTGCCATCACCGCGGTCCTCTGCCGTGCCCCTCTACTACTACGGCTAAGGTATGCAAAATCGGTTCCACACGCGAGAGAGCGCATAAATTGAGCGTGGGCGGGCGCTTGCGCGCCCGCCCGACCGAACATCGTTACCGTGCGGCAACCGCGGGCCGTCTGCCGCGCAACCGTGCCGCCACCGCGACAAGGGCCCCCAGCGCCAGCAGCGCAAGCCAGTTGGCCCCGTCGCTACCCGTGGAACAATTGCCGTTGCCACTGTCCTTAAGGCTGCTGCTGCCACTTCCGCCATTGCCGCCGCTGACACGGATGACAGCGCTGTCTTCGGTGACCGAGGTGCCCGCCAGCGAAAAACGCAGGATGACACTGCCGCTGCCGCCGCTGAGCACCAGGTCGTCGAATACAGCCACGCCGCTGTAAGCAACGCCATACAGCGTGCCGCCCAAGGTGCCGCTGCCGGAAAGGATCTGGACGCTGATGCCGGCTTCGGTGGTCACCAGGGCGTCTGTGGCGTCGCGTAACTCGACCTCAAAACGGTACGTCACGCCGTTGGTCATGGCCGTCGGCGCGTCGGTCAGGGCCAGGCTGTTGATGCTGGAAGGCGCCCCCGCGCAGGCCAGCACGCACAGGCCGTGATTCTGGACCACGAACGAACCGTCGCGCGTTGCCATGCTGACCAGCACGCGGGTGGCGTCGCCCGAGTACGGCCGGAAGTCCTGCGTGCTCGACTCAACGCAGAGCGCGGTGTGAAAGTGTTCGGTGTTCGGCGCCGGCACGTCGCCGAAGGCGAACACAGTGAAGGCGCGGGTGGCGAGCACGCTGCGGTACACGTCGCCGGTGTAGCCCGCGAAGTACAGCACCTGCTGCCCGCCTTCGGTGCGGAAGGCCATGCTGCCGCCGGCCGGAAAGCCATCCAGCGCGTCCACGACCATCGTGCCGTCGCCCATGGCCAGCACAGTTGCGCCCGAGGAGTTTACGGCCACGTCGAGGGCTGCCTTGTCAAAACGCACGATGCGAAACGGGCTGAGCGCGCCGAACGTCGCAGGCGGCAGGCCGATGTGCAGGTTGCCCA
Organism: Planctomycetota bacterium; assembly: GCA_020849795.1. Lineage (GTDB taxonomy): Bacteria > Planctomycetota > UBA8742 > UBA2392 > UBA2392 > JADJRK01. The sequence goes on from JADZFR010000046.1 coordinate 47,364, forward strand.
TCGCGTCAAACGCAATCGGGCCCGAAAACGGCGCGCCCGCGGGGCTGTTGATGTCTACCACCTGCGTGGCAGCCAGCGTGGTCTTGTCGATGAGGAACACGCCGCTGATGCTGCCGCCACTGCTGCCGATGCAGAACAACCGGCCGAACGTGTCGAACTCCAGGTCGAAGGGATAGAAGGCGTACTGCGGGCCTGTCAGCACGCCACCGGTGCCGAAAGCCGGGTTGAGGGTGTCCAGACCGCTGCGGCGCAGCTTGTGAAGTACCTGGGCGCCGCTTTCGATCGCATAGAGGTCGGTGGTGACGAACGGGTCGAACGCCAACGAGTCCACGTAGGGGCCGAACACCGGGTTCGGCACGGTGAACAGTGCTGTGGCAGCGGGCGCGCTGGCGGCCGTGTCAAAGCGCCGGATCACCTCAGCGGCAGAATCGTAGTAGTAGAAGTCGCTGCCGCTGGGGTCCCAGTCGGCGCCGCCGGGCAGCGAAAAGCTGGTCGAGCCCGCAAAGGGCACATCGTGCTGGGCGACGGCATAGCCCGGCGTCGTGGAAACAAAATAGTTTGATTGCGCGGACAACAGCCCGCCGGCCGCCAGGGCGGCACAGACCAACAGGAAACGCATAAGAAACTCCGGTATGCCCGAGACGGCGCGTACTGCGCGTCTGGCCAGGCCCTCGCCCGCCAAACCACAACCACTGGGCACACGGGAAGCAACGCGGCACGGGTGTAAACCGGGGTCGTCATGCGGCCCCGGGGTTCGTTCGCATTGCGAACCCCGTGTCACCGTGCCCTCCCGCGAGGGCGGTTGTGCGGCGCCACGTCAGGTCTTCTGACTTCCGGGCTTGAGCCTACTTCCGCGCCTTCTCGCCCACGCTGGGGCAATGGCAGATGCGGTTTCGTTCCCGGTCACAGCGGCGGGGCCGTCCTGGATTTTCACCAGAGTTCCCGGGGATCCATGATCCCCAATGCCGTGGCGCGCGCAGTATCGCGTTGCAGCATCGGAAGTCAAACATTCCTTGGTGTGCGGGTGCCGCGCGTTGCTATCTTTCCCGCCATGACGCGCAAAGGGGAAGATTCGCCCGCGATGCGGCAATATCGCGAGCTGAAAGACCAGCACGCCGGCGCGCTGCTGCTGTACCAGATGGGCGACTTCTACGAGACCTTTTTCGCAGACGCCAAGCAGCTCGCCAATACGCTCGGCATCACCCTGACCACCCGCGGCGACGACCAGGCAGGCAACCCGATTGCCATGGCGGGCTTTCCACTTCGCGCCCTCGATCAGCACCTGCCGCGCCTGCTTGAAGCCGGCCTGCGCGTCGTGATCTGCGAGCAGGTGGAAGACCCAGCCGAGGCCAAGGGGCTGGTCAAGCGCGACGTAACCCGCGTGATTACGCCGGGTACGGTGCTCGAAGAAACGCTGCTGGACGCGCGCAAGCCCAGCATCATCGCCTGCTGGCTGCCGCCAAAGGGTAAGTCCGGTGGGGGCTTGGCATGGGCCGAGCTATCGACCGGGCGCTTTCAGTGCTGCCCGGCCGTGGAAGGTGACTTTGCGCCCGCGCTGGCGCGCCTGGAGCCTGCCGAGCTGCTGCTGCCCGAGAAGCTGTGGGCCGAGCAGCGAGAGCGGATACTGGCATTGCGTAACGAGACGGCGGCCAGCCTGACCGCGGCGCCTGACTTCAGCTTCGACGGCAAGCGCGCCGTTGCCGAGTTGCAGCGGCACCTCGGGGTAAAGACGCTGCGCGGCTTCGGTTTTGAAGACGAGAAGGGACCCGAGTTGGCGGCAGCAGGCGCGCTGCTGGCATACATTGCCGAGAACCAGCGCGGCAACATTCGGCACATCCGGTCACTCGAGCGCTTTGACCCGCGCCAAGTCATGGCGCTGGATCGCGCGACGCTGGACGCCCTGGAAGTGACCCACACCCTGCGCGAGAACCGGCGCGCCGGCAGCCTGCTGGATTCACTGGACCGCACGGCAACGGCGATGGGCGCGCGCGAGGTGCGCAGTTGGCTTACGGCACCGCTGACCGACCCGCGCAAGGTCAACGCCCGCCACGCAGCCGTCGACGAACTGGTCCACACGCCGCGCCGCCTGAACCTGCTGCGCGAAGCCATGGGCGGCTTGCCTGACCTGGAGCGAATTGCCGGCAAACTTGGCAGCGCGCGCGCCAACCCGCGCGACCTGGCGGGATTGCGCCTGGCGTTGCGCCGGCTGCCGCTGGTGCGCGGCGCGCTTGCGGGCGCGGAAAGCGCCCTGCTGAGCTATGCCTCGGAATCGCTGGATGCGCTGGCCGACCTGCGCGAGTTGCTGGAGTCACGCCTGGCCGACGAGCCGCCGGCGAACCTGAAGGACGGCGGCGTGATTCGCCAGGGCGTAAATGCCGAGCTGGATGAGTTGCGGGCGCTGGGCCGCGAGGGCAGCGGATGGATGTCACGCTACCAGGCCACCGAAGCCGAGCGTACGGGCATTGCCAGCCTGAAGGTCGGGTTCAACTCAGTGTTCGGTTACTACATTGAGGTCACCCACGCGCAGGCGGGGAAAGCGCCGGCGAACTACATCCGCAAGCAGACGCTGAAAGGTGCCGAGCGCTACATCACGCCCGAGCTCAAAGAGTACGAGTCAAAGATCCTGAACGCAGAAAAGCGCATCCATGCGCTGGAGTCGCAACTGTTCAGCGACATCCGCGAAGAGTTGACTGCCCATGCCGCGCGCCTGCTGGCAGCCGCTCGCCTGACAGCCCTGGTCGATGTGCTTGCGGGCCTGGCCGCAGTTGCCCATGAGCGCGGGTGGGTAAGGCCGGTGATCGACGACAGTCGTGAACTGAGGGTGCTGGGCGCCCGCCACGCCGTGCTGGAATCGACGCTGGAAGCAGGCAAGTGTGTGCCAAACGACATTACGCTGGAAGCGGGCGTGACGATGGCAGTGGTCACGGGGCCGAACATGGCCGGCAAGAGCACGTATGTGCGCACCGTTGCGCTGTGCGTGCTGCTTGCGCAGGCGGGCAGCTTTGTGCCGGCGCGCGAGGCGCGGATTGGCGTGGTCGACCGCATTTTCACGCGGCTTGGCAGCGCGGATGACATTGGTCAGGGGCAAAGCACGTTCATGGTGGAGATGGCGGAAACGGCCAACATCCTGAACCATGCGACGAACCGGAGCCTGATAGTTCTGGACGAAGTCGGGCGCGGCACCAGCACCTTTGACGGTGTCAGTATCGCGTGGGCAGTCAGTGAGTATCTCCTGCGGGAAGTGAAGGCCCGGACGTTCTTTGCCACGCATTACCATGAGCTTACGCAGCTCGCCTTGCAGTTCAGCGGCGTGAAGAACCTGAATGTGGTCGTGCGCGAATGGAACGACGAGCTGATCTTCCTGCACCAGATCGCCGAGGGCGGTGCCGACCGCAGCTACGGTATCCATGTGGCCAAGCTGGCGGGCATTCCCGGCGACATCGTTTCGCGCGCCCGGGCGATCCTGGCCATGCTCGAAGCCGACAGCCCGGTGCTGTCGGGCAAGGCACTGAAGGGCCAGCCGGCGGGTCCGAATCTCAGGCGACCAAGGCAATCGCAGCTGAGCCTGTTCACGGTAAGTGAAAACCGGGCGCTCAAGGCGCTGGACGACCTGGACACCTCGGCGTTTACGCCGGAGCAGGCATTGGCCGAGTTGCTGCGTTTGAAGGATATTGCCCGGGAGTAGGTCAAGCCGGGTGAAACGGCCTGAGACATCAGGCAAAAACCGGGCCGCTGCCGAGTTGCGTGACTCACCAGTTGTTCAGTATTAACGAGGGAGTTTTGGGCAATTGACGAAAATCGTCATATCGGCATAAGTATAGCTGTACGAATATTTTACATATTGAACATGGTGTGTCAGCCAACACATTTGGTCAAGTTCTGCCGCGCCTTTTCCTTCGACGAAGTGCGGCTGGCAAGGTAGAGTCAGGGGCGCAAGTCAGTGCAAGTACTCACTCCCCCTTCTTGCTCGGTGGCAAACCGTGACCAAGTACTATACCACAAGCGAAGTCGCAAAAATCTGCAACGTGCACCGAAACACGATTATCGGTGCCATTCGCAAGGGCTTACTCAAGATCCATCGCACGCCCGGCGGGCACGCCCGTATCAGCCAGGAAGACCTGGACGATTTCTGTCACCGGCGCAGCCTGCCCACGACCTCACTCATCTCGCGCAACAACCGGATTCTGGTGCTGGATGCCGACAGCCAGTTCGTCAGCGTCCTCAGCAAGGGCTTGCAGGAGTATGAGTACCAGGTTGAGGCCGCCCGCGAGCCGTTTTTGGCCGGTTACCTGCTTGGCAAGTTCCAGCCCAACATCGTGTTGCTTGAACTTGCGATCGGTGACGTGAAGGGCGAATCCGTCTGCCGCAGCATTCGCAGCCTGCCCAAGCAGCGCGATACCGCCGTGGTCGGCATTACCTCAAGCCGCGACCAGGACGCGATTGACGCACTGGTGGACAGCGGCGTGGACGACCTGATCCAGAAGCCGTTCGAGATTGAGGTGCTTGTTGAGCGGATCGTGCGCCTGATCGGCCCTGTCGTGCAGGGAACCACCGGCCGCGCGACCACCGGCCGTATTTCGGGCAAGATTTCGGGCAAGATCACCAAGCAGATCCGCAAGGGCGAAAACGGCGAGGTGCTTGACGACAAGCTTACGCGCAAAGCGACCCCCAAACAGGGCTTTCGCACCACGCACGACGGCGTGTTGACCCGCGCTGATGATGACGACGATTTCAAGCCGGAGTAGCCAGTCGGCTTCCCTCAGGCACAGCCCGGCGAAAGTCGGGCTGTGTCTTTTTCAGTCGGTCAAAGCCCCAGTACCTGCGCCATGGTGTACTGGGCGGCAGGCTTGCCCTGCAGCCATTCGGCGGCCTTGATGGCGCCGCGAGCGAACGTGTCGCGCGAACTTGCTTTGTGCGTCAGTTCCAGGCGCTCGCCCTCAGCGGCGAAGATTACGGTGTGGTCGCCGACGACATCGCCGCCGCGCAGGGCGTGCATGCCGATCTCGGGGGCAGTGCGCTGGCCGGTCGCGCCGTGGCGGCCATGTCGTACAACTGCGTCAGGGTTGCGACCGTTGCCCTCGCAGATTGCGTGCAGCAGGCCCAGTGCGGTCCCGCTGGGTGCGTCTACTTTGCGGCGGTGGTGCATCTCGATGATTTCGATGTCGTAGCCCTCGGGCAGGCTGGCCGCGGCGCGTTTTGCCAGCGCGAACAGCAGGTTCACGCCAAGGGAGAAGTTGGGGGCCCAGAGCGCGGGGATGTGCGCCGAGGCCTGGGTAAGCGCGGCTTGTTGCGTGTTATCGAGCCCGGTGGTGCCGCTGACCAGGGCCGTGTGGTGCGCGACGCACTCTTCAAGCCGCGCGCTGAACCCGCGGGGCAACGAAAAGTCGATCAACACATCTGCGCCGCCGGTGTACCGGGGTTTCAGCTCGGTGTCGGCGCCGGCCTGCCCGATCAATGACCCGTAGTTCTTGCCGTGCTGGGCAACGTCGATCGCCGCGACGATCTCATGGCCGGCCTCGAGGGCTAACACGGCAATGCGCTGGCCCATGCGGCCCAGCGCGCCTGAAACCGCAATTTTCATGTGTCACCTCGCGCCCGATGATGGAATGCGTGGTGGCCGGGTCAACTGCGGAACGGCTTGAACTCAGACGAATCCTCGGGCGCCTTCTCTTTGGGCACCGGGGGTGCTGGCGCGGGCTCAGACGGTGGGGGAGCCGGCGCGAACATCGACCAGCAATAGTCGCCGCGTTTCTTTGAGCCGGTCAGTTTGCGGACTGTCCAACGGACACCGCTTTCAAGCAGTCACAGCATGGCTGCACCTCTGGCAGACTAACATCCGGCGGGCGCAGTTGCTTCCCCTGCCGGGCATGATCGGGCACAATGGCGGGGCATGCGGTGGCTTTACCCAGATGAGCTGGACCACGAAGAAGCGGCTTCGCGCCGCGCCGTGATTTCCCGCATTGAGCAATGGTGGCAGGCCTTCGAAGAGCGCCGGCACGACATTGCCGCACTGTTCACGGGCGAGCAGGATTGGGACCTCGCGGCATTCATGCGCGAGCACCTTGAACGCATCGACGAGCGACTTGCCTGGGAGTTCGGGCCGGCGCTGGTTGGCGACGGTGACAGGCTGGTCATCACGCCTGAAGGCGACCTGCGCCTGCGGCCGCTGGTGGACCAGATCATCCGGCGCGCGCCGCGCCTTGAGGGCTGGGAGTACTACCACTCCCGGCTGGCCGAGCCGCTTGATGTCGCCGTGAGCACCACCGAAGAAATCACAGAGCACGCGATGGGTCGCGTCAACGTCAGCGCCAGTGTGCGCTCGATGAACCGTGTCGATCTGGCTTTCTGGATGCCGGATGCGGCCGACAAAGAATTCGCGCGGGCGCAAGCCGTGATTGCCACCGGCCACCTGCTGGGCGAAGAGGCGCTCTCGCGCTGGATCGGCAATGTCGAGGTGCAGTTGCAGGGCGAGGGCGACGATTGGATGCCGCTGGATGCATTGCCGGGTACCGTGTTTTCCGAGGTAGCGGGGATCGACTCGGTGCTGCCGGCCAAGCCGCTATACGAGCTGGTCAGCGAGCTGAAGTGGAGCCTGTGGCGCTTGACGCCGCCCGAGCGCGAAGACTACGCCCGCCACGAGGACCTGCTGATGGGCAGCTCGGCCCTGGATGAAATGTCGCACTGCGCGCAACTGGGCGTGCCGTTTGATTCGCGGCGCTACAGCAAGGTCGGCGAGACGTTTGCATACGTCAAGTTTGACGGGCACGGCCGCAAGATGGCGGCGCGCATGGAAGAACGCACGGCGTTCGAGGCCGCCTTGAACAGCGCGCTCGTGTCGGCGGGCGTGGGCTGCGTGGTGGGGACCGGCACCGGCCGACGTTACAGCTATCTTGACCTGGCGCTTTCAGATGTGGCCAAAGCACTGCCGCTGATTCGCGAAGTCGGTCGCAAGGCCGGGCTGGCAAAGCGATCCTGGGTGCAGTTTCACGACGAGCATTTGGGCGACGAGTGGGCGGGGATCCACGAAGACACCCCGCCCCCGCCGCGCTAGAGCTCTAAGGCTCCAGCCTCGCCACTTCCGTCACCTGTGCCGGGGCCGGCCCGCTGACAAGGCTTTGCTTCAGGACAATGGGCAGTTGCGTCTTCGGCACCTTGATCAGCAGGTAGGGCCGCTTGATGCCGGGGTCCACGCCGCTGGGCGCCCGGAGATGATAGGTAATCGTGTGCTCGGCGGCTCCGGCCACGGTGGTTGTTCCATGGACGCCGCTGATGCGCATCTCTCCGGGCAGTGCGACAATCACGTTCTCGGTGTTCCAGTCAATCCACTCCGGGTCGCGCTTCTTTCGGACGGACATGTCCTTGGTCAGCTCTGTGAATTCCTGCTGATTGCGGGCCAGGCCGAAGCCAGCCGTGTTCGTGCCACCGGTGAGCTCGGATTCAACGAAGTTCACGCCAAACTTGCGGTCAGAACGTTTGACGGTGGTCTGCTCGGACCACTTCGGCTCTTCGCCGATCAAGCCGTAAGTCGGCTGCTCAATCACGAAGTCCACGTTCGGGCGAGTCAGCACCCAAACGCCGTAGATGCTCTCAAATTCGGGGTTGGGGCCGGTTTGCACAACGGGCGCGACCAGGCGCAGCACGCCGCGGTTTGCACCGACCCCGACGGTGACCAGTCCCATTCGACCCTTCGTGCCCTTGACGCGGGTGCCGAAGGCGGCAATCGCGACGTACTTGCCGAAGTCAATGGACGGCCATGCCTGGTCCACAGGCCCGAGCGCCGCCAGAGCCGCTGTCCATTCATCGACGTTCTGGATCACGCGCACTTCGTTCAGGGCTGGGCCGCCGACGCCCGTGAAGTCATATCCCGCGTTCCAGTGAAAGCTGGGGTCGGGCAGGCCTGTCATTTCGCGAAAGCCGACTTTCTTCCAGAGCGGCGGCTTGTTCAGCAGGCCCTGGACATTTTCTTCCACGACGACGGCGTAGTCGGTGGCGGGCAGCACGAAGAATCCGTAAGGAGTAACCGCCTCGGCCCCGCCGGAAGTCTGGTAGCTGTGCTCGTCAATGCGGACCGTGAACGTCGCGCCCTGTTCAAGAATCTCATGCACATAGTAGCCGCGGCTGTTCGTGCCATTGCCGCGGAACACAGCCAGCACCATCTCGTTCTTGAAATCTACCGCCGGCACAGGCACGGGACGCCTGTTGTTCGACACGTTGTGGTGCTGACTCCAGAGGTTTTCCCAACGGTTGATGTCGGTGACGAATTCCACCGACGGCTCGATCATGTCGCTGTCGGCGCCCGTCCATTCGCGCAGCACACGGAAGCCCGTGCCGCTTGGCACGTCTGGCTTCGGGTCAGGCTTCGTGTCGGGCTTGGGCTCGTGCTGCTGTGCCGTAACGCGCTCGCCGTTGAACATTGCGCTGCCCGCGAACAAGCACAGGGCAAGGCTTCCGGCTGTCAGCCAATGCTTCTTGTCGATGAACATTTCTTTCTCCGTTGCGCTAAGTGCCAGTTGTTCTGCCAGTGAGTCCTGTTTTTCGTTGTCAGGAATTCCGATGCCCGCGACTGCGCGCCCGTCTACGTCACCCACGCGGCCGCCGCTGGCGCGCAACTCGGGCGCGCCGTTTGTCAGCAGGTACCAGCCGTCCGAGATTTCCACGTGGTCCGCACGCACGCGCCAGCTTGCGCCGTCGCTGGCGGTTACGCCCTCCGGCAGCGCGTCGGGTCGCACAAGCAGCCAGGCCATCAAGCCGATCGCCAGCAGTACCGACGCCGCCTGTAGCAGCCGCCACGGAGTGATCAACCGGCCCCGCGCCGCAGGTTCTGCCCGCGATCCGGTGTGGTTTTCGGACGTATCACTTGGCGTCAAGCGTGCCAGCGTCTGCTCGATCAGGTCAGGCGGCGTTTGCCCGCCCAGCAGCTCTTGCAGGTCATGCTCGATCAGCGTGTCGGCATAGTTCATGGCTTCACCTGCGATTCGATGCACTCGCGCAGTTGTTGACGGGTGCGTTTCAGCAATGACTTGGCGGCGTCCAGCGTGGTCTCAAGGGTCTGGGCCACCTCGGCTTCGCTGCGGTTTTGCGAGTACTTCAGTTCAATCGCCTGTCTTGAGCGCGCGGCCAGCTTCTCGAGGCAGCGTTGCAGCGATTCAAGCCGCGCGTCCGTGCTGCCCTGGGGCGACGCGGCCACCCACGCCAGCTCCGCTGCGTCGACATCCAGGGATTGTTCGCGCGAGTCTTTGCGGCGGCGGTTCAGCAGCAGGTTGCGCGCGGCTTTGCGCAGGTAGGCCGCCGTGCTCTCGCGCGAAACCTCGTCAATCGGGTGTCGATAGATGTAGAGGAACGTTTCCTGTGCCAGGTCGTCGGCCAGCGACGGCTCAGCGCCGAGCAGGCGCAGGAAACGCCATACGTCGGCCTGGTGTTCCTGCATCAGGCGGATCAATGCTTCGTGTTGTGTCATGAGAGCCTGCATCAGTACACAAGCACGCGGCACCGGCGGAAAGTGGCGAAGATTCTGAAAACTCCGGCTGCCTCTTTGCGTACCGGCGATGTTGCCTGCGGCCTTTGCGGGTATTTCGCGAGATCTTTAGAAAGTCGGGAACGCGCGGGGAGTCTTTGGCGTATCAGCGGCAACAGGAGACCAACCCATGAAAACGCCCGCATTCTTCACTGCCACCTTGTTTGCCGCCCTGGCCCTCTTGGCGTCGCCGACGTTTTCGGCGCAAACGGCTGCATGTCCGGCCTGCAAGGCAGAGCAAGCGCCAGCGACCAGTCTGCCCGAGCCGGCAGCGCCCGCGCCGACGGCGTTTCTGTGCGCCGACCCATCCGTGCCCGCGCCCACGTTTTATGTGTGCTGCGACCCGACGGCCCTGCCCGAAGGCGGGCGCTTCACGATCGAAACCGAAGAAACGCTGCGCGACACAGTGACCGACGAAGTCGTCGAGCAATAGGTCTAGCCGTACACCAGCTTGCCGATCACAACCAGCGCAGAACCGATCATCGCCACGATGTTGGCGATGATCAGCACCGGGTTGCGCAGCATCAGCCCATACCCGAACCAGCTTGCCACGGCGCAGAAGGCGACCAGGAACGCGGCCAGCGAGACGTCACGGGCCTGTTGCGACGTGAAAATGTTGTACGCCTGGATGTAGAAAAACAGGTTGCCGCCAATCCCGACCACGAACATGTAGCGACCGTAGAACCGGCGAAGCGGCGATTCCGTGACTGGTTGTGTTTGCATGGTAGTGCCCCAGGAGCGGCCCGGGTTCAGAACTCGACAAATAATCCAAATCGCAGCCGCACACTCTGCCCCGCCGCGCGGTTGGGCTCAAGCTTTGACGGCAACCCGAAGCCCATCAGCTCGTGGTCTTCGCGTTCGCTGAGCGTAAAGATGCCGAACGCCGTGACCGTCGGAAACACCCGCACGGACAGCTCAAACTCAAAGCCCTTGATGTTGGTGTTGCGCGACTCGTTGTTGAACTCGGGCACCAGCGCGTCGGCTTCGATGTAGAAGTAGCGCGCGCTGACGTGGAAATCCCAGCGCTCCTCGAACTGTTCCATGCCCCAGCTTGCGCCAACGTCGAAAGCGACATCGTTCTTCTCGCCGTTGCGCGGGTTCTGTCGCACCGCATGAAAGTTGAGCACCCCGTGGGCCCACGCTTTTACGCGCGCGCGCCTCGTGCGCAGCAGCACGAACTCGGCATAGGCCTCGCCGATCAGGAACTGGGATTGCACCTTGCCGCGATCATCCAGCACATTGGTCGTCTTCTGGATGTAGCCCAGCCCCAGGTTCTCGGCGAATTTCTCTTCTCCGTCGTACCAGTGAATGCCGGCGGCTACCCGGAATTCGATGTCGCTGTTCACATCCGGTGAAATCTTGCCGTCCTTGGTGCGCTCCAGTTGTTCAAACGGCGCGAAGTCCATCCGGAACTGCGCGCCGAGGTAGACTGGCGGCGTGTCGGTGTCGATGGCGGGCAAGCCGAGATTGTTCTGCGCCAGGTAGCTTTGAAGGCCAATCACCTCAAGCCGCGGAATGATGCGCCGCCACGCATCGGGCAGGAACTTGTCAAAGCGCAAGCGCTGCGAAAGGCCCTGGAAGTGGTAGTCGCTGTCAAACAGCATTTCGGTACCGGCATAGGGGCTGGGAAAGCGCCCCGCGGTCACGATGAACCGGCGCTCAAGCTGAAACTCGATCATGAACCGGTCCACCGCAAGCGTCGGGTTAGCGCCGAAGCCGGGCAGTGGCAACCATGCCAGCGTCGGCACGGGCTTGCCGGCACCATCGACGGCGCCGGTGGTCAACCGCAGGTCGTAGCGTACCAGTTGGCCGGCCAGGTCAAACGCAGTACCGAAAACGCCAAGGTGCAGGCGGAACTCGGGCCGACTGAACGTCTCGGTCTGGCTTTCGAACAGCATGTGATAGCGCAGGCCGATGTCGCCATACAGGTTGACCAGCGCTTCGCGGCGCAGCTCGTCATCGAGCGAGCGGCGCTCCTGGTCGCCGACGCGGTCACGCAGGTTTGAAAGCTCAGCCTCAAGGCGGGCCAGGCGGGTCTTCAGGTCCTCAATTGTGGGGTCTTCGTCCTGTGCCAATGCAGGGCAGGCACACAGGGCCAGGATCAGCGCGAGAAAACAGTGTAGAGGACGTAGACGAACAGGGCGCCCAGCGCAAACGTCACGCCCGAGATTCCGACCAGCGTCTTCCACAGCGCCTCCTGGGTCCAGCCAATGTCGATTTCTTCACTGGCGGCTAAGCCCGCCATGTGACCTTCTATCTCGCCTGTCGGGCCGCGCGAGTCAACCTCCTCCCAGATTGACTCCAGGTCTCCGCTCAGGCGGCTTGAAACTGCTGCAGCCGGCACGGCGGGGTGCGTTCCGCTCATGCGGTCTTCTTCCCACTCAGCCTCGACGGCTTCGCGCAGGGCTGACGATGCCGCCACAAGCTCGTCGACGTCGCTGGCGATGGCGTGGCCAGCCACGGGGGGCTCAACACCGTCCAGTCTCTGGGAAGCTTCGCGAATGATGTCCTCAAGCGATGCCGGCGTTCCGCCCAGTTTGTTCTCGATGCGATCGACCAGGTCGCCGATTGCGCGGGTGGGCACGCGTTTGCGCCCCGAGCGGGTGGTGCCGGGGCGTTGCGTGTCGCCGGCGGCTTCGGCTTGTGGTGCGACAGTGGCCGGCGGCGGCACGGCCTCAAATTGATCGGTGTCGTGCACGTTGGCGGCAACATTGGCCGCCGGTTCTTCGAATGCCGTGTCGGCGGTTGTGGCCGCACGACGGACACTCACGGCTTCAAGGTTTGTACGCGACTGTTCACTTGCGGTGCGCAGACGTGCCGCGACCTCTTCAGCCTGCTGGATCAGCCGCAAGGTCTCGTCGCGCTCTTCGCGCACGCGACGGGCCAGCGCGTCAGTGATGCGGCGACCGCTTTCAGGGGCCTTGCGCGCCGATGCCGATGCCGCGACGGGCTGGCGGCGGTCAGACGGCCGTTGCGCGCTGACATGCTCAGGCAGTGACGGGCGCAGGGTTGTACCACCGCGCGGCGGCGGCGGCTCTGCGACGGCCAGGTCGTCAAAGTCGGCAACGCTGATCTCGGGCTCGTCCGGGTAGAAATTTCTTTCGCGGTTCTCTTCGCTGGCTGCAATGACCGGGGCGGCGGGTTCGGATGCCGGCTTCTTGAGAACGCGTTCCGTGATCCGGTCCTTGGTCTGTGGCAAAGGCTCGCGGTCGGTATGTTCGTCTTCCGCATCCAGATCGTCAGAATCCAGCGATGCCGCAATCTCCGAGTCAAAGAACGAGGGGTCAGGCTCGGCAGAGTCCGGCGTGAACAGCTCGGGGACCAGGCGCTCCGACGACGCATACTCGGCGCGCTGCTTGAAGTCGGTGTGCACGCGCTCAGGCTCGGGCAGCGGCTCGGGTCTTTGCCCGGCATCGGTGCGCTCGGCGCGTTTGCGCTCGGCCCGGCTGCGGGTGCTGTAATCGGCGGCTGTGTCCGAGGTTCCCAGCTGCTTGCCCGGGGGCGGGCCGCTGTCGGCCGGCTGCAACTCGCCCGAAGTGTCGCCGGACTTTGCCGGTGCGGGCTCGCTCTTGGACAGGATGTCGGCGACATAAAACTTCTGGGTGTCTTTGCCCGCGGCCTGGCGTTCGGGCGCGACCGCGTCGAGCTGGGGTGGTTCGTTGCCGCGGCCGGCGACAATGCGGGTTGCCGCTTCGCTGCCCGTGGGTTGTGGCAGGCGCGGCGGCCTGCGGTCTTCTTCGCGGAACTTGTCGGTGTCCTGGCGGTCAGCTTCGTCGATATCGTCGACCGCCTCCAGTGCCGCGGGCTCAAGCGCCGGTTCCAGGTCGAGTGGCTGCCCGCTGTTCACGGCATTGGGTGAAATCGTGGGGAACGGCTGGCGCTGCGAAGCCTGTGGCCCGCGCGCGTTGTTCAGGCTTTGCGTCTGGTTGTAGAAATTGACGGTGTCGCGCACGATGCTCTGCGGGTTGCGCGGGTCAAGGTCGATGCGCGGATCGACCTTGGACGTGATCTTCTCATCTTCGGTGTCGCGTCCTTCGCGGATCACGAGTCCCGTTTCTTCCTCGCTGCTGTCGTTGCCGCTGTCGGCGTCAGAGCGCAGGTCGTTGACATTGAGGCGGTCCTGCTCTGGCAGGCGTTCGGCCTGCATTTCCAGCATTCCGGTGTCGCGCTGTGTGTGGTCGTAGGGCCGCTTGCCGCCGGGTAATTCGTCGGTGCGGGGTCGAACGGTGGGCAGGCTCTTGCGCTGCTTGGCGGTTGCGTAGTCGGTTTCGTCTTCTTCTTCGGCAGAGTCGATCGTGTCCAGCTCGGGCGACGTCAGGTCCGGCACGCTGTCCAGCTCTTGCACCGGGCTCAGGTCCAGGGACTGCAAGTCGCCGGGTTCGGCGTCCAGCGACGCGGGCTGTTGCGATGGCGCCAGCGGCTCGGGGGAAAGCACGGGCTCCGGTGACAGCAACGGCTCGGGCTCCATGAAGCCCGTGTCCATCGGCTCGGGCGTCATCTCGGCAAACGGTTGTTCGTCAAAGACTGTGTCGCCTGCGGGCATGGCGCGGCGCCCGTTGCCGCCAGGGTAGGGGGCAACTTCGGTGTCTGTGCTGCCGTGGCGGCCGTTGTCGCCGTTGCCGTCCTCGAAACTGCCGGCGTCGGCGCGTTGAAGCTGGCCCGAACCCTCCAGAAACGTGGCAAACCCCGAGACATGCTCAGCAGTCTCGCCCGGGAAGTGCCCCGTGAGGTCGTCGCGCTTCGCTTTTCCAAGGTCTCGCGGCATGGTTTCGGCCCTGCCAAGGGCCATTCCTTAGTATAGCGAAAATGCCAGCCGCAAGACCCCCTGAATCCCGGTTCTATGGCACCCAAGTCAATTCGCCCTTTCGGGTTATGGCGCGGCGGCCTTCAGGTCCAGCGTGCAGCGCGATCACGGCAATGTCGCCCGGTTCTGTGGCATTGCGAAGTTCCAACCCCACCGGCGGCGATGCGTCGAAGTCCGCCCAGCCCCGGCGGGCGGTTTCGGTCGTTGGGTCCACCCAGTCCGCGGGCCGCAGCAGCAGCATGTCGCGACTGGTTGGCCAGGCCGCATGCCGGAGCGCATGGTCACTTGCCGATCGCTGAATACGCTGCAACCGCGAGTCGCGCAGTTCTGCCAGCCGCTCGGGCATGGTCTGCGAGCGCGCCTCCAGCAGTGCCCATGTGTCGTTGTCGCGCACCAGCCGGGCGCTGGAAAGGGTGCCGTCGGGCTGCAGCACACGCAAATGGGCCTCATGCAGCGATTGTGACTTCAGCCAATCCAGGGAAAGAGCAATTGCCGGCTCTACCAACTGGGCTGGGTCGGTCGCGCGGCGTGCATTGCGTGGCGGCTGGCCGGGCCCGCCCGTCAGGTCGACTTCGGCGCGCATTTCCGTCATGCCCTGCTGGTCGCGGCCGAACCAGATTCGCACATCACGTTCGCCAACCCGAACCTGCGCAGTCACGTGGTAAGCCAGCGCACCCTTGGGCAGGGATGGTACGTGCCAGCCGTCGAATGCGTCCGCTGCGGGCGCTGCCCAGCGATAGTAGTTGCGCTCAAAGGCCCGCACGGTGGCGACACTGTGATTGCCGTTGAGCAGGTCCTGGCGCAGCGCCTGGTCAGAAAAACCGATGGCGTCGCGTACGGCGTGTTCGTCGCGTGCTGCCATCACGGCGGCCGCGGCGGCCAGGTCATGCTGGCGGCCGTGTGCCCCCATGGCGATCAGCCATGCCGCCGGGTCAAGACTGCCCTGAAGTTCGATGGCGCGAGTTGCAAATCCATCGCCTTTGCCGAGGTGTTCGCGGATGGCGTCCAGGTTGCCGGTGCGCAGAGCGTCCAGGGCAGCTTCAGGCGACCGGGGCGTTGGCGGCTTGGCCGGTGGCGCGGGGGTGCAGGCACAAATGCAAAGCACGAGGACAGCCATAGCTGGTCCTCGTGCGGATGATCTGCGCGTGCGCATGCAGGCCAGTTACTTTTTGGCGGCGGTTGCTGCCATCTTCTTGAGGCGTGCCTTGAGGCGGTTGGCGCGGCCTGTCGGAATGATGTTGCGCTTGGCGGCCTTGTCGAGCTTGCTTTCGACGGTCTTCAGCACCTCGCCGGCTTTGGCGTCGGCAGCAGTTGCCGCGGTGCGGTAGCGCTTGATGAAGTGGCGCAGGTCGGACTTGACCGCGCGGTTATGGGCGCGCCGCTTTTCGTTCTGGCGGTGGCGCTTGAGAGCTTGTGCTGAGTGAGCCATGCGTTCCTCGTCAACAATCCGTCCCCAAAGCACGGGCGCGAAAGTGTAGAAATCTCTGAGAAGGTTGGAAGGGGAAGTTGGGGGGATGGCTACTTTAGACCAGTGCCACCCCACGACTTGCCTGATCAGTTGTCCCGCGCCTTTCGCCGCGCCTCTAATTCCTGCCGTGTCAGTCGCTTGGTGTCCTCAACTTCCTGGTACGCGATGCCGAACTGTTCGATCAGCTTCTCGTCTTCGGGGGGCAGTTGAGGTTTGACATCGTTGAGTTCAGCCTCGGCTTCATCCGGCTCGCCCAGGCGGGCCAGGCAACGCGCCATAAGCAGGCGTGCCTCCTGGCGGTCGCGCACGGTGCCGTCTTTTTCGCGCAACGCTTCCTGGAACAGGCGGTAGGCCTTTGACCACCGCCCGGTCTCGAACTCGTTGCGCCCCTTATCAAGCTTGGTCACGCCCAGCCCGATCCTGACTTCGCCCTACGCCGCACCGGAGGCCTGCTTCAGCTGCTCGATGCGCTTTTCTACGTCGCGGAACTCCATGTCTTCCATGTAAAGCTCGCGGAAGCGATTGAGTGCGCCGCCTGTGTCGCCCTTGGCCTGCATCAGGTCGGCCTCGAGATACATCAGGTCCTTGCGCAGGTCTTCGTCGCCCTCGCCCAATTCCTTGTGCACGCCCTGGAACGCCATCTCGGCCATTTCCAGGCGGCCCATGCGCAGCAGGCAGTCGCCCATCATCACGCCGGCCTTCTTGCTGAACTTGGGGCTCTTGACCGCCTTCTGGAAGTGCTTGAACGCTTCCTGGTGGTCGCCCGCGTCGTACAGCGCCTTGCCGAACATGTAGCGCTTCTCAAGGTCCGTGGGCGCTGCTTCGACCTGTCGGCCGAACTCGACAAGCTGGAACTTCTTCTTCTCTTCGCGCACTTTTTCAGCGTGGGCCTTGTACGCGGCGGCCTTGTCCGGCTCTGTCTGCGCGCGCTTGAGGCAGATCTGGATCTGGTTGTCGTAGTGCAGGTTCATGTACTCGGCGGCTTTGTCGCCGACTTCGGTCGCGCTCGAATCGACTTCGCAGAAGGCCTTGAGCCGGTCGTGTGCCTCTTTGTACTTCTTGCGCTTGGCCAGAATTTCGCCGATGTTGCGGATGGCGCGCCGGTCAAGCGGGTTTTCTTTCAGCTTCTGTTCTTCCTCGACGAGCAGGCTGTCGGCGTCTTCTTCGGTGATGACGCCCTTGCGCATTTTTTCCAGCTTGTCGGCTTCGTCGCGGTTCTTGACCAGCTCATAGCTGCTGGTCGCTGAGCCGAACTGCTTGTTGTAGCTCTTGGCGGCAATCTCTTTCTGCAGCGCCTGCAGTTGCTTGTCGTTGGGCGACAGCTTGACCGCCCGGCTCAGCATCTGGTTGGCTTCCTGCATCTTGCCGGTTTCGCTGTAACACTTGGCCAGCAGGCTGAACAACTGCGGCGTCTGCTTGTCGGACTTGATGTCGGCGGTCTTGGCCGTGAACTCAAGTACCGCCAGCGCGGCTTCGGTCTTGTTGAGCATCATCAGCGCCTCAGCCGAGCGCAGGTTGTACTTGATGCCCTTGGGGTCTTTGCCAACGAGTTTTTCGGTCTCGATCAGCAGCTTTTCAGGGTTTTTGCTGACGGCGATCGTCTTCAGCCCGCCCAGGCCGATGCCCTTGGGATAGCCGTCCTGGTCGTACTTGCGCACGAGGGCCAGGCGATAGTTACGGTGCGCGTCGACGTTTCCCGGGTCAGCTTCCATGGCCGACACGTACATCTGGATTGCGTAGTCGTAATTGCGCTTCTTGAGCGCTTCGTCTGCCTTGGTGATGAACCTGCTTACGTCTGCCATAGCCGCTTCCTCAGTGCGAGAGAGCCGAAAAAACCATCCAGCCAGGCCTTGCGACCCGCCGATGTGCCGATGGCCCGGTATGGGGCCGGACCCCCTCCGCGGGTGTTTGGACCCGGACTACTCATTGTGTCGCAATTGGTTTCCTTTCGCAAGCCCGCGTCTGTGGTTGTAAGCGGCTTGCAACCCGCTACACTCGGGCGTTTGAGGTTGAACGTGTTTACGATTCGAAGATACCCCGACCCGGTGCTGACCACGCCCGCCCAACCCGTGACCGAGTTCGGTCCGCGGCTGGCGCAAATCGTTGAGGAAATGTTCCTGACGATGTACAGCGAGCGCGGTGTCGGCCTTGCGGCGCCGCAAGTCGGCATCAGCAAGCGGATTTACGTGCTGAACTGCGAAGAAGACCAGCCCAAAGATGGCGAGCTTGCGCTGATCAACCCTGAAGTGATCAGCATTGAGGGCGAGCAATACAGCGACGAGGGCTGCCTGAGCTTTCCTGGTTTGTTTGCCAAGAAGCGGCGCCCGATGCGCGTGACCATGCGGGCCCAGGACGTTGACGGCAACTGGTTCGAAGTTACGGGCGAGGGCCTGAAGGCCCGCGCGCTGCTGCATGAGCTTGACCATCTTGAGGGCAAGGTGTTCGTGCAGGACCTTGAGCCCGTCGAGTTTGTCAAAATCCGCAAGAAACTTGAGCTGATGAAGCGCGAAGCCAAGCGCGCGAAAGCGCGGGCTTAGTGAGTTGTCAGTCGTCGGTTGTCAGCAGGAGCGAACTTGTCCCGCAGTGTTCTGACAACTGGCAACTGATTACTGACAACTGCCCCTCACCACACCAGCGTCGCGCAGTCCATGACCGTGCCCTCGACGCACGTCTTGGCATACCGGAACCCGTGCGGCGTGTCGGCTTTCACCTGCGCCACACAGCCGTTGCACACGCCGTAGCCGCAGGCCATCACACTCTCCAGGCTGGCAAAGCTGGGCACGCTTCCGGCAATGCATATCTCGGCCACGGCTTTCATCATGGCCCAGGGCCCGCACGTCAGCACGACAGCGGGTTTGCCGCGCAGGGCCTTTAACTCGGCTTCCAGCAGCACGGTGACGCGGCCCTTTACGCCGGCGCTGCCGTCTTCGGTGGCGAGCAGGATCTGGGCGCCGGCATCAGCGAAGCGCTTCATAAAGGCCAGGTCTTTTTGGGCGCGCCCGCCGGCAAGCAGCACAAGCTCGCGGTCTTTGGCCCACTGGCGCGACAAGTGCAGAAAGGGGGCCAGCCCGATGCCGCCGCCGACCATGATCACGCGCGTGGCGGGGTTCTCGGGCGCCTCGAATCGGTGACCCAGGGGGCCGTGCAGGCTCAGTTTCGCGCCCGGCTCCAACTGCGCCAGCATACGCGTACCCTGGCCGACGATGTGCCCGAGCAGGCTGATGCCGGTGGGTCGGCCGCGGACGTCCTTGAGAATGTCGAAGCTGGAAAACGGCCGCCGAAGAAGCGGAAACAGCTCGTCGCGCACGCGGATGTTCACGAACTGCCCGGCGCCCATCTGCGCAGCAAGTTCCGGCGCCTCCAGAAACAGCTCAAAGTAGCCGTGGCCGAAGTCGGTACGCTTCGTGACGGTGCATTCGTGAAGCAGCCTGGTGCGTTCCATAGCGACGCACTATGCGCACGGGCAACACCCCGCGCCAGTAGTGGTTGGTGCTAGTCCTTTGCGCCCTTTGTGCCCATGGTGGCTTCCAGGCCGCTGATCAGCGCCTGCTTGTCGGCATCACTCAGGCGCGCTTCAGGGTGCGTGGGCAGGTAAATCCACATCGGCATTTCGCCTTCGCGCACAGCCTCGGCGGCTTCGTCGGCTTCTTTCTGGGGCTTGTCCCATTCAGAGAAGTTCAGTTTGCGACGGCCTTCGTCGGCGTCGCGCTGCACCAGCCAGGAAACCGGCGCGATGTGCGAGTACCACGGCCACACGGTCTCGTTGCTGTGACAGTCAAAGCAGGCGGCCTTGGCCAGTTCGCGAGTGCGCGGGCTGTCCCATGCCGGCTCGGCTGTCACGGGCGGATTGGTGTGATCGCGCCCATACGGCACAAGTTGAATCACGGCGGCCAGCGCCAGCAGGCCCAGAATTGCCGGCTTGATGAACCGGCGTTTTTTCTTCTGCTCCGTCATGGCAGTGCTCCCAACTGGCCCATCGTTCCTGATCGTCGACGATATCAGGATAGCAGTATCCTGATATAACGTCTTTGGGGCGCTTGAGGCTTCCAAAAAAAGAAGCCCCGGCATGGGCCGGGGCTTTAGCGGTGTTGCGGGGTACTAGCCCAGCCGGCGCTCAAGGCCCGTAGCTGCGGTGTCGAAATTCTGCAGTTCGTCCTCGATTGCCATCATGAAGCGGCCGGCCAGCGCGCCGTCCACGAGCCGGTGATCGAATGCCAGCGACAGATACACCATGTCGCGGAAGCCCCAGCTGTCCTCAGTGACCATGACCGGGCGCTTGACGATTTTGCCCGCGCCCATGATCGCGCTTTCCGGCTGGTTGATCAGCGGCATGCCCATGATCGGGCCGAAGCTGCCGACGTTGGTCAGCGTGAAGGTGCCGCCGCTGGTGTCGTCTGGTGTGAGCTTGGCCAGCTTGGCGCGGTTGCCCAGGTCGTCCACCGCGCGCGCAATGCCCACCAGGTTAAGGTCCTGGCAGTTCTTGATGTTCGGGACAATCAGGTCGCCGGAATCCAGCGCCACGGCAAACCCGTAATTCACGAACCTCTTCACGATGATCTCGTCGCCGTTGATCATCGAGTTCACCATCGGATAGCGCTCAAGCGCCCGGCAAGACGCCCAGATAAAGAAACTGGTGTAGGTCAGGTTGAACCCGTACTCGGCCTTGAAGCGCTTCTTGATTGTCTCGCGGAACTTCACGATGCCGCTGATGTCCAGCTCGTGCACCTGGTTGACGTGCGCCGCCGTGTCCAGCGTGTTGCGCATCGCCCGCACGATGGCTTTGCGCACCGTGCTCATCTTGACCACTTCGACGTTCTTGCCGGCCAGTCCCAATTGCTCAAGCGTCTTCTTTTCGCCGAAGGCGCTGCGTGCCGCCGCGGCGACCGGTGCCGCCGCTGCGGCCGGTTTTTCCGCCGCTGCGGGCGCTGCGACGCGATTGGTCAGGTACGTTTCAAGGTCGCGCTTGCTGATGCGGCCGTCTTTGCCGCTGCCGCCCAGGCCTGAAATTTCTTCCAGGCTGACACCGGCTTCCTGCGCCATGGCGCGCACTACCGGCGAGTAGAAGCGCTTGCCGTCGCTGCGCGGCACCGGCGTGGTGCCATGCGACACGCGCTGTGCAGCCGCTCCCGCCATGGCGGGCTCTGGTGCTGCTTCCTTTCGTGTGGCGCCGTTGCCGGAGCCGTTCGAGCCTGTCGAGGCGGGCTTTGGCTCGGCCCTGGTTTCGGCCTTGGGTGCTGGGACTTCCTTTTTGGTGGCGGCGGCTGCGCCGGCTTCGGTGTTGATCTTGGCGATGACCTTGCCGACCTCGACGACATCGTCGGCTTTGTACAGGATTTCGGTGATGGTGCCGCTGGCGGGTGCTGGGACTTCGCTGTCGACCTTGTCGGTGGAGATGTCGAGCACCGTTTCGTCTTTCTTCACGGTGTCGCCGACGTTCTTAACCCAGCGCACGATCGTGGCTTCGGCAATCGATTCGCCCATTTTGGGCATCAGCATTTCGAATTCGGCCATGGCAGTATCCCTGTCAGTGATCTGTCGCGAAGATAACAACGTGGAAAGGTGTTTGCACCCCGAGGCGAGTTGTCAGTTGTCGGTGCGCAGTTCTTTACCGTTCCGCCAGTGCCGTCTCACTGACACCCGACAAACCTCAGGCACCTGGTACTTCCACCCATACGGCGCCGTCCTTTACCTGAACCGGAAAGCGCTTCACCCGTATGTGTTCGGTCATCAGGCTGTTGCCGGTTGTGACATCAAACTGCCAACCGTGGTAGGCACAGGTCACCACGCAGCCTGCCACGTCGCCGTCACTCAGCGGGAAGTACATGTGCGGGCACGAGTCTTCGATAGCATGGTACTGGCCGGCGATGTTGAACAGTGCAATCGCCTTGCCCGCGGCTGCAAAGCTGGCGGCGGCGCCCGGCTTGGGCGCGTCTTCAAGGGGGCACAGGCGGTGTAGCGACATCCTGCGCAACATAGCGCGAGTGACGCGTTACAGGTAGATGCGCACGCCGATTCGAAGCAGGTCGTAGAAAATCGCAAAGCTGCCGCTTGCGTTGGGGCGGTCCAGCCAGCCCACGTTGCTTTCTGTCAGCGCGGTGCGCCACGCCAGGCCTGTTTCGATGAACCCGCGCACGATCGGACTGCCGAATTCGAAACCAAAGTATGCCCCGGCACCCGCCGAAACCGTGGTTTCCGCGGGCCCGCCGCCGTCCACCAGCATCAGCGCTGCGCGAAAATCGAGATAGATGCCGCCGCCACTCCAGTTAAGTGCGCGCAACCTGCATCCGACCTCAAGGTCCACGCTTCCGACGTCAATGTCGTCAATCTTGCCGTTGTCCTTCCGTACCCGGACCGAGTGGGACCAGCCGGACATGCCGACGGTCAGCCCGATCTCTTCGCGGAACATGATGGTCATCTCGGCGCCCAAACCACCGCTGGCGCCTGTGGGGTCCGACGTGAAGCGCGTGTAGGGAGTGATCCAGAAGCCGAAATTCAGCCAGCTGGGCTCGCGGGTCTCCTGCACGGGCTTTGCGTGGCTTGAGCTCTTGATCTTGGACGGGGTCTCCGCCTTTGCGTCGGATTCCTCGTCGGAATCGTCGCTCGCTGCTTCGTCATTTTCAGCAAACAGCGTGACTTTCCACGGCCGATGTTCGAAGTTGCCCAGGCTTGCAGCCAGTGGGACAGCACACGACACGCACAGCAGGACGAGAAACAAACAGTTCCGTGGACAATTCATCGGCACACCTCGTATGTGCCATTGCATCGGGCGCGGGTGCGCTTTGCCACACAATTCAGGTGTCTTCTGCCTCCGCCTCGGTGCCGACCAAGGCGCGGATTTCGTTCACGATGGCTTTGCGGATTGCCATGCTGCCGAACTCTTCGAACGTGCCGTGGACTTCGGGGTCGAAGTCGTTCATGGCTTCAAAGAACGCGACGGCGCCGGCTTGGCTGAAATCGCCTTCCTGGATGGCCTCCAGCACGATATCGGCAATGTTCTCGGCGTTGGCGCGCACCATGTCGAAGTAAAATTCGGTCAGCGCGTTACGCGAATCGGCGTCGCCCTGCACCCGGTACTTGTCCCACAGTTTGCGCAGGTCGCGGCCGTCTTCGGTGTGCGTGGCACCGCGGATGGTTGGGCCTTCGTCGCTTGAGTTCTGCGTGTCGCTCATGCTTCCTTCTTGCCTGATCCCTGGCCAGTCCACAGTTCCCTGATCAACAGTCCTGCCAGCATGCCAACCAGCGCTGCCGCGAGCGACCCTACCAGTGCTGTGGGGAAATCCCAGTGCGCGATCACTGCGGTCACCATGACAGCCGCGGCGCACAGTGCAGACAAGCCGTCGGCAAGCCTTTCAGGCATGGCATCTCTCCGTGGCCTGCGTTCGTTGGATTATCGCCGCTGGCGCCGGCCGGCGCAATAACGGGCGGATTCGACTGAATTCAGGCATAGGGTTGGTAACATGCAGTGTTCCGAACTGAAGGAGTCCACGCCTACCTCATGGAACTACTGGTTACCTACCTGGCGCTTTCCCTGATTGTTTCCTTCTTGTGCAGTCTGCTTGAGGCTGCGCTGCTTTCGGTTTCTGCGGCATACGTGTCATCGCTGGTCGAAAAGGGCAACAGCTCGGCGGCCGTGATGCAGCGCTACAAGCGCAGTCCTGACCGTGCCCTGGCGGCGATCCTTACCTGTAACACGATTGCCCACACGATTGGTGCTGCCGGCGTCGGCGCCCAGGTCGTCTACCTGTGGGGTGACCAGTGGCTAGGTCTTGCCAGCGCGATACTCACGCTGCTGATCCTGTTCTTGACCGAAATTGTGCCCAAGACGCTGGGCAGTATGAACGCAAACCGGCTTGTCGGCTTCAGTGCCCGCACGATCCAGGCAATGATTCTCGCGCTGTTCCCGCTGGTCTGGCTTGCGGAGAAGATGTCGCGCCGGCTGGGCGGCGGCACGGCCCATCTGCACGTCAGCCGCGACGAGGTTGCGGCAATGGCAGACATGGGCAAACAGGGTGGCGAGCTTTCACCCGCCGAAGCCAAGGCGATTCGTAACCTGCTGGCCCTGCGGAGCATCCGGGTGTCGGACATCATGACGCCGCGGCCTGCCGTGCAGTCCGTAGACGCCGACATGTCGCTGGGCGAGTTCGCGGCATCGGAAAGCGAAACGCCGTTCGCGCGCCTGCCCGTCACCGAGGGCGGCGACATCGACAAGGTCATCGGCGTGATCCACCGCATGATGATCCTGGACGGGTTTCGTGCGGGCCGGCGGGACACCCGGTTCCGCGAGCTGGCCCGGCCCCTTGAGGCCATCCCGGCGGCTGCGCTGGTTTCCAACGCCATGGAGCGCCTGCTGGGCAAGCGCGAGCACATGCTGCTGGTGGTGGACGAGTACGGTGGCACCGAAGGCGTTGTGACACTGGAAGACATCCTTGAAACCATGCTCGGCGTCGAGATCGTGGACGAAACCGACACGGTCGAAGACATGCGCGAGTATGCGCGCAAGCTGCAGCATGTGCGGCAGGCACAGCGGGTTGCGCCGCGTTCGGCCGCCGCCGAGACCCCAACGCCCACCAAATGACACCAGCCGCCACGGTGCTCTCCGGGCGGCTGGCAAGACTGCTGCAATGCACGGTCCGGCGACGGGATGCTACTCGTCGTGGCGCGCGTACAGCGCAATCGCCTCTTCGGCGATGCCCTGGCGCTTGAGTTCGGCGACCATCAGTTGGGCGTCATACAGGTTGTTGTAGTAGAAGCTGTACACGCCGGCCCGCGGGTCGCAGTAGCTGACAAAATAGCGGGGAAGCTCTTTCAGCGACTCCTCAAGCAGTGCGCGCTGGATATCGGTCGTGCGGCGGACGGGCCCGCGCCGCTCATCAAGGCGGCGCTCCATGGCGGTTTTGGACATGGCTGCAACTCCTGGTTCTGGGGGCCGCGAAACGCCGCCCCGGCAAACCCAACATCGGCGCAGTGCACAGCGGTACTTTAGGGGAAGTACGGACACTGCCGGGCGCCGCTGGATCAAGCGCCCGCGCCCCCCGTCGCGCGCGACAGCCTGCTCGCTATCCTGTGCACCCTGTGACCGCAATCCTCGGAATCTCGGCGTACTATCACGACTCTGCCGCCGCATTGGTGGTCGATGGCGAGATTGTTGCAGCCGCGCAGGAAGAACGCTTTACCCGGAACAAGCATGACGCAGCCTTTCCGGCGCGGGCGATCGAGTACTGCCTTGAACACGCCGGCATCAAACCCGAGCAGCTCGATTTCGTCGGTTACTACGAAAAGCCACTGGTGAAATTCAACCGGCTGCTGGAGACATACCTGTCGTACGCGCCCGCCGGATTCGGCAGTTTTCTGAAGGCGCTGCCGATCTGGCTGCACAAGAAACTGTACCTGCCGCGCGAGATGCGGCGCGAGCTGAAGGGTTACCGGCGGCGGTTCATCTTTGCCGCGCACCATGAGTCCCACGCAGCCAGCGCCTTTTTTCCGTCGCCATTTGAAGAGGCAGCGATTCTTACCGCCGACGGCGTGGGCGAGTGGTCAACCGCGAGCATCGGCGTGGGTCGCGGCAACCGGGTTGAGCTGACGCACGAGTTGCGTTTTCCGCACTCTCTGGGCCTGCTGTATTCAGCGTTCACGTATTACTGCGGGTTCAAGGTCAACAGCGGCGAGTACAAGCTCATGGGCCTGGCGCCCTACGGCGAGCCGCGCTTCGCCGAGTTGATTCGCGAAAAGCTGATTGACCTGAAACCTGACGGCTCGTTCCGGATGGACATGCGCTACTTTACGTTTGCCGCCGGCCTGACCATGACCGGGCGCGAATTTGCGCGCCTGTTCGGGCAGCCGGCTCGGGCGAGCGAATCCCCGATGTCGCAACACTACATGGATGTGGCGGCGAGCATCCAGGCGGTCACCGAAGAGATCATGCTGCGCATGGCGCGGCATGCGCACGCGCTGACCGGGATGGAGAACCTGTGCCTCGCCGGTGGCGTGGCGCTCAACTGCGTGGCCAACGGGCGAATCTCGCGTGAGGGGCCGTTCAAGCGGCTCTGGATCCAGCCGGCAGCAGGCGATGCCGGCAGCGCGCTCGGAACGGCGCTGTTGATCTGGCATCAACTGCTGCAAAGGTCGCGCTCGCCCGTGTCGGGGGATTCGCAACACGGCACCCTGCTGGGCCCGCACTATGGGGACGCAGCCGTCGCGGAGTTCCTGGCGGCGGCCGGCGCCAGGGCGCACCATTACGGCGACGATGAGCTGTTTGAGGTGGTGGCAGGGCACCTGTCGGGCGAAAAGGTCGTCGGCTGGTTCCAGGGACGCATGGAGTTCGGCCCGCGCGCCCTTGGCGGTCGCAGCATCCTGGGCGACGCGCGCAGCCCCCAGATGCAGACCACGATGAACCTGAAAATCAAATTTCGCGAGTCGTTTCGGCCCTTTGCGCCTTCTGTGCTGGCCGAGCGGTCTGGCGAGTACTTTGACGTCGGCGACGGGCAGGACAGTCCTTACATGCTGCTTGTGGGGCCGGTACGCGAAAGCAAGCGCACACAGAATGGCAACGGCGATTTCACCGGGCTGGACAAGCTGAAGCAGATCCGCAGCCAGATTCCTGCGGTGACCCACGTGGATTACTCGGCGCGTGTGCAGACCGTCGATCCTGAGAGGAACGAGCGGTATCACCGGCTGATCTCGGCGTTTTACAGGCGCACCGGTTGCCCGGTGATCATCAACACCAGTTTCAATGTTCGCGGCGAGCCCATTGTTTGCACGCCGGAAGACGCATACCGTTGCTTCATGACCACCAATATGGATGTGCTCGTGCTGGGCAACCACGTGCTGTTGAAGCATGAGCAGGAAAACGCCAAACAGTTTGACGCCGAAGCGCACTTGGCGAAGTTTCAACTGGACTAGCATGAGCGAACCGTCGCAACCGAAACGAACCCGGCGAAAGCTGTCACGTCGCAAGAAGGCCGTGTTTGCGTTCGTGGCTGTCTGCTTTGGCCTGTTGTTGACCGAAGGAACGCTGCACCTCATGTGCCTGGCGTTTCCACAGGTTCGCTATGCCATCAGCGACGACCGCCCCTCGCCCTTTGTGGACGACCCCGTGCTGGGCGTGCGGCCGAGCCCCGAAGTTTCGGACCACGATAGCGCCGGATGGCGCAACGAGAGGCGGTTGGAACAGGCCGACATCGTGTGCATCGGCGACTCGCAGACCTATGGCACCAGCTGCCGTCGCGAAGAAGCCTGGCCGCAGGTGCTGGGCCGCAAGGTCGGCGTGAGCAGCTACAACATGGGTTACGGCAGCTATGGTCCGACCCATCACTTGTCCCTGACGCCCGAGGCGCTGGAGTTGAAGCCGCGCTTGGTGCTGTACGCCATCTACTCCGGCAACGACCTGGCTGACTGCTACCGCATGGTGTACTACGCCGAGCGCGGGCAAATGCCGGAGCTGCGCTCCACGGATGCCGGTACCCTGGCTGCGATCGAGCGCGCCGAGAAAGAACAGGGGCTGATCGGCGGCTGGAAAGAGCTTCAGTCGATTGTCGATCCGCCGAGCAACAAAGAGCCTTCGTGGCGCAGCCGCCTGTCAACGTGGATCAGGCTTTACGGTGTGGTGCGCAGCATCCGCAAGAAGATTGATGAAGACGACGAATTTGCCAAGGACAACGATCCCCAGCACATCGACAAAAAGTGGCAGGCTCGCAAGAAGACGGCGCTGGAAGCAGGCGACAGCAACGCGTTGTTCGTGTTTGAATCGGGCAGCGTGCGCACCTTCCTGACGCCCCGCACCCGCGCAGAGATTGCCGACCTGGAGGACGCGCGCATTGCCGAAGGCATGCGGCTGGCGCAAGTGGCGCTGGAGCGCTCGTTGCAGCTCACGGACGGCAAGTCGCAAGTGGCCATCGTGCTGATCCCGACGAAAGAGCTTGTGTTCTGCGACGCGGTCAGGAAGGCATACGATGATCCGCCGCCGACACTGGAGAAACTCGAGCGCGCGGAAACAGCCTTCTGGCAGCAGATGAAAGACTTTCTCGACCGGCGCGGGGTAGCCTGGATTGACACGCTGCCCGCCCTGCGTGATTGCGTGGCGCGCGGCGTGAACCCCTATCGGGAAAGCTGGGATGGCCACCCGAATGCGGCGGGTAACGAAGCGATGGCAGAAGCCATTGCCGGCGCCGCACCGCTGCGTGCACTGCGCGAGGGGAACTGAGATGCGCCTGGTCGAACTCAATCGCGCACCCAAGCCGGGCCAGTTGCGTATGTTCGGCGTGCTGTGGTTTCCATTGTTCTGCGCGGCCCTGTCGCTCATCTTATGGCGCGCCACCGACTCGTGGTTCCCGCTGTACGTTGCCGGAGGGGCGGCCGGCGTTTCGCTGCTGCTGGGCGCAGTCAAGCCAACGCTTCTGAAACCACTGTTTGTCGGCTTGATGATCGCCAGCTTTCCGGTCGGCTGGGTTGTTTCGCATGTCTTGATGGGCCTGATGTACTACGCTCTAATCACGCCGGTGGGTCTGGTCATGCGCCTGGTGGGGTATGACCCGATGAGCCGCCAATTCGATCGCAGTGCAGACAGTTACTGGCGGAAGCTGCCGCCACCACCGCCGAACGACCGCTATTTCCGCCAGTACTGAACATGCCTGAACCAGAGAAGAGCGACTTCGAGAAACAGGCCGATGAACCGGAACCCGGTATTGTCAGCGAGTTCATCGGGTTCATGCGCGAGAACAAGAAGTGGTGGCTGGCACCGATTATTGTGCTGCTGCTGCTGGTAGGCGTACTGGTGCTGTTGGGCGGCACGGGTGCCGCACCGTTCATCTACACGTTGTTCTGAACGCCGCGGGACCATGACGATGGAACCGAGAGATCCCGGAACGCGCCCGAAGTCGAAAGACGCGCAGGCGCAGATCGACTGGCTGACCGCCGCGCTGCGCTGGCACAACCATCTCTACTACGCCAAATCGCAGCCTGAGATCAGCGATGCCGAGTTCGACGCGTTGATGCGCGAGCTTGAGTCGCTTGAAAAGAAGTACCCGCTGCTGGCGCATGCCGACTCGCCCACCCGCTTGGTGGGCGCCGGCGCGCGCTCGGGCCTGCCGCCCATGGAACATCGCATCCCGATGCTCAGCATCGAAAACGCGATGAACGAGGCCGAGGCACTGGCGTGGCTCAAGCGCATCACCGACGACGCCGGCGACGTCGAACTGATCTGCGAGCCCAAATACGACGGCCTATCCTGCGAGCTGGTGTACGAGAACGGCACGCTGAAACTGGCCGGCACCCGCGGCGACGGCAAGACCGGCGAAGACGTGACGCCCAACATCAAGACCATCGCGTCGGTGCCCGTGCACCTGGATGACAGCCGGCGCAAGGTGCCCAAGCGGCTTGAGATTCGCGGCGAGGTCTACATCGCCAAGGACGACTTCGCGAAACTCAATGAGCGCCTGGAGCAGGATGGCCTCAAGACCTACGTCAACCCGCGCAACACCGCCAGCGGCAGCCTGCGCCAGGTGGATGCGCGCAACAGCGCGCAGCGGCCCCTGTCGGCGGTCTGGTACCAGGTGGCCAACCCCGAAGATTGCGGGCTGACGAGTGTGGAAGGCGCGATCGCCGCCATGCGCGACTGGGGCTTCCGGACCAGCGAAGAGATGCTGACGGGCACGAAGTTGAAGGTGCAAACGTTCAAGGGCGCAGAACAGCTGCTCGAGCACTACCGCGCGTACGCCCGGCAGCGCAACGAGCTGCCCTATGAAATCGACGGCATGGTGGTGAAGGTGAACGAGCTCGCCGTGCAGAACAAGCTGGGTGTGCGCAGCAAAAGCCCGCGCTATCTGCTGGCGTTCAAGTTTCCACCCCAGGAGCGCGAGACCCTTTGCGAGCGCATTGAGTTGCAGGTCGGGCGCACCGGCGCCGTTACTCCGGTTGCGATTCTGGCCCCCGTGAAGGTCGGCGGCGTGACGGTGACACATGCGTCATTGCACAACGCCGACGAGATCGAGCGCCTTGGCCTGAAGCCCGGCGACACCGTGATGGTCCACCGCGCCGGCGACGTCATTCCGCAGGTGCTGAAAGTGACCAAGCCGGGCGGCGGCAAGGCCTTCAAGTTTCCGAAGCGCTGCCCGCGCTGCGACAGCGAACTGGTCAAGCTTGCCGAAGAAGTCGTGATCCGCTGTCCGAATCATCTGGGCTGCCCGGCACAGGTGCTGGGCGCGATTGAGCACTTCACGTCGCGCACCGCCATGAACATTGAGGGCCTGGCGGAAAAGAACATCCAGCAGTTGCTCGACGCCGGACTGGTCAGGAGCACCGCCGACCTGTTTGCGCTGAAGGACAAACGCGACGCGATGATTGAGCTTGAGCGCTGGGGCGAGAAGAAAGCCGACAAGCTGATTGCCGAGATTGAGAAGTCGCGTACGCCGACACTGGCGCGGTTCATTTACGCGCTGGGCATTCGCAACGTCGGCGAGACCGTGGCCGGCTTGATCGCCGCAGAGGTTGGCAGCATCGACGGGCTGATGGCAGCGACAGAAGAACAGTTGAACGAGATTGAGGGCATCGGCCCGGTGATCGCGAACAGCGTGGTCAGGTTCGTCCACGACGCGCACAACGAGCCGCTGATTCGCGAACTGCAGCGCCATGTGTCGCCGCAGGCGGTCAAGAAACTGGCAGGGGGCGAGGGCAAGTTTGCGGGCATGACGTTCGTGTTTACGGGCGCGCTGACCAGGTTCACGCGCGAAGACGCCGAGGCCATGGTGCGCGACCGCGGTGGCAAAGCCAGCGGCAGCGTAAGCAAGAACACCAGCTACGTGGTCGCCGGCGAAAAGGCCGGCAGCAAACTGAAGAAGGCCAACGAGCTGGGCATTAAGGTAATCAGCGAAGACGACTTCGCGGCCATGCTCTAGCCGTTCAGCGTCAGTTTCTTGAACAGGTCATCCCAGCCGGCGATGCTGGCGATGGCGCTGACCTGGTTTCCGCTCTGCATCTTTTCAAGCTCGGCGTTGCGGCTCTTGGGAAAGCGCACGGTGACCTTGGTGCCGCCCGGCAACTCGCCCTCTACCGTCTTGCCGTCGCGCAGCGAATCCGGGATGTCAAACCCGAAGGTGCTGTCCACGCGATCAATCTTGATCTTCACTGGCCAGACGCGGCTTGCGTTGGCCTGCACCAGTTTGTCGCGGTCGCTGCTCATCAGGTTGCCGGCTGACAGCGATTCGACCAGCTCGTCGAAGCTGCCTTCGCCAACGGCTTCAGGCGGCGCGGTGGGGGTGGCGGCTTCAAACGGCTTGGCAGCGTCGAATGCGTCGCTTGTGGCGGGGGCGGTGTATGCGTTGGCATTGAAAGCGTCGCTCTTGGCCGGTGCAGCGTACGCATTGGCGTTGAACGCATTCGACTTTGAGTCAGCGAACGCCGAAGAAATGTTGGCGGCCGAGTACTTCTCAAACGGCGACATCTCCACGTCCGAGATCAGGTGTGGCGACGCGAACGCATCTTCCAGGTTCACGGGTTCCGGCGCCTTGTATTCCGGCGTCCAGCGGCCCGTCTCAATCTTCTTCTCTAGCTGCTGGAACGCTGATGCCACGTCTTCCATGGCATGCTTGCGCTCGGCCGGGTCTTCGTCGGGCGCGGCGCGGCGAATCACAGGCTCAGGCAGCCGGGTCGATGGCATGGCCGCTGCAACCGGCGCATCAAACAGGATGTTGGCTGCATCGGATGCCCGTGGCGCGGGGCGCGGCGCGGGCGGTGCGGCCTGCGTGCCGGCCAACTGGTGAAAGGCAGCATCGAAGGTCTCGCACAGGTATGCCAGGTCGCGGGCGTTGGCTTCGAGGCTTTCGTACTTGTGCGTGACGCCGCTTTCTTCCCAGAACAGGGTGCGGCCGTCCAGGCGCAGGCCGGGGTGGCGCCCGACAATGGCGAGCAACGCCTGCTTGACCGGCGGGATGCTCAGCAGCTTGTGGGCACCCAGCAGGTCCCCCGCTTTGATGATGAATGCTGCGTCGATCGCGGGGTCGCCGATCTGCACGTCCTCTCCGCCCAGCATTTTGCCGACCTTGGAGAAGAAACCTTCTTTATAGAGCACTAGGCCCGACGGCATCGGCGAGCTTACGGTGGCATGGTATTGGGTGTAGGTGCTGCGGTTCTTGCCGCTGCCGCGCGTGATCGTGTTGATGCGAATCTGCGTGCGGCCAAACCAGCCGCTCATGCCCCCATAGGTAGTGCCCATGTACTGCAGGTTATTGCGCTGGGCAAACGTGGCCCAGTTTTCACGAACCATCTTCTGGTGCTTGGCGCCCCAGACAATCGCGGCAATGACGATGCCCACGATGAAGATGATGAAGATGAACGCAGCGCCACCGTTGGCAATCAGCATGGGACCCTCCCGGCGGGCCAGCATACGAAAAGTCACTGGCGGTGCGCATTCCAAGATCGCGCGAGATTTGGAAGCGTGTTAGCCCAGTGTGTCCAGGGGCGATAGGTCCAGCTTCCATTGGCCGCGCAGGGCGGGCTGCTTGAGTGTGGCCTCAAGTCGTTGCAGGTACTCGGCACGCGGCATCAGCTTTGCGCCGAAGCGTTCAAGGTGCGGCGTGTGAACTTGGGCGTCGATGAAGTCAAACTTCCAGCGGGCCAGTTGTGCCACCAGTGTCGCGAACGCCACCTTGCTTGCGTCATCCACCGTCGCGTACATCGACTCGCCGAAAAACGCCCGACCCAGCGACACGCCGTACAGTCCTCCCACCAGTTCGCCATCCAGCCAAGCCTCTGCCGAATGGGCAAAGCCCAGCTCGTGCAGGGCAACGTACGCCTTGATGATGCCCTTGGTGATCCACGTGCCTTTCTGGCCCGGGCGGCGTGTGCCCTTGCAACCTTCCATCACCCGGGCAAACGCGGTATCGAGCCGTATCTCGAAGCGCTGCTTCTTGATCACCTGGCGCAGAGACCGTTGCAGCTTGATCTCGTGCGGCAGCAGTACCATCCGCGGGTCAGGGCTGAACCACAGCATCGGCCAGCCCTGGTGCGGCCACGGGAAGATGCCGTGCGAGTACGCCAGCAGCAGGCGCTCAGGCGTCAGGTCGCCGCCCACGGCCAACAGCCCGTCTTCCTCGGCGTCTTCGGCGGGCGGAAAAACCAGTTCTTCGGGCAGGCGATAGATGGCCATGAAGGGTAGTGTAGTTCGTCAGTCAGGAATGGCATGGCGCGGAACAGCATCCGGCCCGCCGCTTGTCACCCCGGGCCCCATTGCTACCGTATCTCGCCCTGAAGAGGGAGAACTGTGCGAATTGTCGCCGCGAACTGGAAGATGAACCTGCGGCGAAAGTCGGCGGTTGAGTTGGCATCGAAGCTCAAGTCCGAAGGGCGGAGTTGCTGGCTTTTCCCGGCTTTTCCGCTGCTGGTGCCGGTGGCGCAAGTGATCGCGGGCAGCGGACTTGTGCTGGGCGCGCAGGATGTATCGCCCGAGCAGGACGGGGCATTTACGGGCGAAGTCAGCGGAGAGCAGTTGAAGGATGCCGGTTGTGAACTGGTGCTGATCGGCCACAGCGAGCGCCGTCACGGCCACGGAGAGCGTCACCCGCTGCTGGTGCGAAAGCTCAAGCGCGCGGCGGAAAGCGGCTTGAAGGCGGTGTATTGCGTGGGCGAGACATTGCCCGAAAGGCAAGCCGGCCGCGCAGAGACAGTGGTAGGCGAGCAACTTGGCAGCCTTGCCAAGTTGAGCGAGGCAGAGAAGTCGCAGGTTGCGGCAGTGGCCTATGAGCCCGTGTGGGCTATAGGCACCGGGGAAAACGCCACGCCCGCGCAGGCGCACGAGATGCACGCGTTGCTGCGGCAGTCGCTGGAACGCATGGGGATGAAGGTTCCCGTGCTGTACGGCGGCAGCGTCAAGCCGGAGAATGCAGCAGAGTTGCTGGCGCAGCCCGACGTCGACGGGTTGCTGGTGGGCGGCGCAAGCCTTGAGTACGAGTCGTTGGCGGCAATCGACAATGCCGCGCGGGAGGCCTGAACATGCTCGGAGTAGCAAGCGCTGCGGTGAACACACTGTTGGCTGTTCTGTTCATCATCAATTGCGTGGTGATGATCGTGTTCGTGCTGTTTCGCCAGAGTGACTCGGGCGGCATCGGCGCTGCGTTCGGCGGCGGTGAGGGTGGCGGCGCATTCGGCACCAAGGGCCAGGCCGTGGTTGACAAGGTTCTTACGTTCATGGGCGCGACCTTCATTGTGCTTGCTCTGGTGTTCAACCTGGTCAGCACAAGCGGCGGCAAGGCAGACACCACAGGCATCGAAGAGACCAGTGCCCCGACGGAGGGTGAGTAGTGCCCTACGGCATGACCGGTTTCGGCCGAGGCACTGCAACATCGGACCAGGGCGCGATTACCATTGAGTTGAAGTCGGTGAACAACCGCTTTCTCAAGGTGTCGATGCGGCTGCCCGACGTGTTCAATGAACTTGAGACCGAAATTGAGGCGCGGGTGCGCAAGCAGCTTTCCCGCGGCTCGGTCTACTGCAACGTCAGCCTTGAGCGCGGTCAGCGCGACGTGACGTACCGCCTGAATGAAGAAGTAATCCGCGACTGGTTGCCAAGACTCAGGGCGCTGGCGACGGAATTGAAAACCGAACAGCCGACGCTCGAGTCCATGCTGGTGATGGAAGGCGTCGTGCTGGAAGAGACGGAAAAGCTCGAGCCGGGCGAGACCCTGAAGGCCGCGCTATTCAAGGCGCTGGATGAGGCCATGAAGGGCCTGCTTGAAATGCGCGCGCGGGAAGGCGAGAGCCTGCAAGCCGACATGGACATGCGGGTGAACAAGGTGGCAGGCCTGGCCAAACAGGTTGAATCGCGCGCCCCGCAGGTCGTGGCGGAATACCGCGACAAGCTGAAGGCCCGCATTGAGAAGCTGCTGGCCGACACGGGCACAAGCGTTGAGCCGGAAACACTGATTCGTGAAGTAGCATACTTCGCCGACAAGGTCGACATCACCGAGGAAACCACCAGGCTGGAACACCACTGCAAGCAGTTCCTCTCGGGCATGGCCGGCAAAGGCGAAGTGGGGAGACGGCTGGACTTCATCGCGCAGGAAATGCTGCGCGAAACCAACACGATCGCGAGCAAGGCCAACGATGCCGAGCTGGCAACAATCGCGGTGGAAATGAAGTCAGAGATAGAGCGCATCAAAGAGCAGGTGCAGAACCTGGAGTAGGGCGGCGTGGGCGACGATCTGCCGGGAACGTTGGTGGTGCTTTCCGGGCCGTCGGGTGTGGGCAAGACAACCGTTGCCCAGCGCCTGGTTGACGGCGGCGGGTACGTTCGTTCGGTCAGCGTGACCACGCGTGAGCGGCGCGAAGGAGAAGTAGACGGGCGCGACTATCGCTTCATCGCCCGTGCAGAGTTTGAGCAGTTGCAGGCCGACGGCGAACTGGTCGAGAGCGCCGAGGTGCATGGCAAGCTGTACGGGACGCCGAAAGAGCCTGTCCGGCAAGCCTTGCGCCGACACATGGCGTGCCTGCTGGTGATCGATGTGCATGGCGGGCAGCAGGTGCGCGGGCATGGATATGATTCGCTGCTGGTGTTCCTGGCGCCGCCAGACCAGCTGGAACTGGCCAAGCGCCTTGCCCAGCGCGGCACAGAGGATCACGCGCAGCAGACCCGGCGGCTGCAACGCGTGGAGATGGAATTGAGGTTGGCGGCGGAAATCCCGTACAACCACATCGTCGTCAACGACAACCTGGAGCGCTGTGTGGCCGAAGTGCACCAGCACGTGCAGGAACATCGGCGGCGCCTGCAGGAAAGAAAAGCGGCCGGGCAGACGTTGTACCCCGGCCTGGATATGGAGACGGCCTAAAGCATCGCCCTGTCAGCGATCGACAGGAAACACAGGACGCAGGACTCAACACCGGAGACAACCATGGCATTCGCGCTTGATTACCCTGAACTTGAAGAACTCTACAGCATCGCCGGCGGAAAGTTTCGCCTTACGGTATTGCTGCAACGCCGCGTCAGCGAGCTGGTCGCCGGCTCGCCACGCCTGGTGCGCGTGGACGAAAAGCATGCCAAGGACTTCATCTTCATCGCGGTGCAGGAACTGAAAGCCGGCAAGATCAAGCTGGCCGACGACCGCGCGATCATCGAAAAGAACGAGAAGGCCCAGAAGAACGACAAGAAGAAGAAGTAAATGGCCAAGCCGCATATCGTGATCGGCGTCTGCGGCAGCATCGCCGCCTTCAAGATCGCGGTGCTGCATAAGTACCTGCGTGACCACGCCGAGGTGACGGTCGCCATGACCCCCTCGGCGACGCAGTTTGTCGGCCCGCAGACGTTTCTGGCGCTTACCCGCAACCCGGTGATCACCACTCTCTTTGAGCAGGCCAACACCAAGCCCAAACACATCGATCTTGCCGACGAGCTCGACATGCTGTTGATCGCACCCGCCACCGCGAACATTCTGGCCAAGGCCGCCCATGGCATCGCCGACGAAGCCGTCAGCACGCTGATCATGAGCGTGCTGCCCAGCGAAGTTCCTGTCGCATTCGCGCCGGCCATGAACACCCGCATGTGGCAAAACCCTGCAACGGTCGCCAACGTCAAGCTCTTGCGCGAGCGGGGCTATCACTTCATTGAGCCCGAGGCAGGCGACCTGGCCTGCGGCTGGCAGGGCGAAGGCCGGCTTGCCGAGCCGCAAGTGATTGCTGATAAAGTATTTGCGCTGCTTAAATTGGACGGCTCGAAAGCGGCGGGGTAGACTTTACTGACAGCTCTGGCCCCCGAGACCCGAAGCCGGAAAAACAGTGCAACTCACGGACAAGGCAACACTTAAGTTTCTGGACGATCACCGACGCGGTCGGCTGGACCTGGTTGAAGAGTACGAGCTGCCGCCTTGGGGCGCGGTCTATGCAGCCCTGCACCACTACGGGTACCCGAACAACAAGCTGCCCAAGGGCAAGCAGAGCACGTTCAGTTACATCTTTGATTCGCCGTACGATGGGTTGTTTCTGGAGCTTTCAGACTTCAAGGCCTATGTCGCGGTTCACCTTGTGTACACCGACATTGCCGGCGAAGAGATGGCCCA
This sequence comes from Planctomycetota bacterium, assembly GCA_020849795.1. Taxonomy (GTDB): domain Bacteria; phylum Planctomycetota; class UBA8742; order UBA2392; family UBA2392; genus JADJRK01. The sequence continues at coordinate 84,185 of JADZFR010000046.1, forward strand.
CAAACACAAAGATGAAATGCGCAAAGTGGCCGAGCGGTTGATGGAAACTCTGCGCCAGCCCGTGGACCATTTCGGGGCCATCTTCGACCCCGCCAACGCCACTTTCACCGAGTAATCAGCGCCCAAGGTCCTTGCGCGTGAACAGGGCTTCGAACTCGTAGCCGGCTTTGGTCAAGTTCTCGACCGCGCCGCTTTGCCGGTCCACCAGCGCCAGAATCTTTACCACCTTGGGCTTGTACTGCTGGTTCATGCCGTCGATGGCCTTGAGCGCGCTGCCGCCTGACGTCACCACGTCTTCGATCAGCACCACGCGTTCGCCGTCCGACAGCCTGGGCCCCTCGACCCAGTTACCCAGGCCGTGGCCCTTCACTTCTTTGCGAATCAGAAAGCCCTTCAGCGAAGCGCCATCCGCAGCGGCCGCCATCAGGATGCCGGCGACGATGGGGTCTGCGCCAAGTGTCGGGCCGCCGACTGCCGTGACGTCCCACTGCTTGATGCGTTGCCACATCAGCTCTGCGGTAAGTTGCAAGCCGCGCGAAGTCAGCGTCGTGTGCCGGCCGTCAATGTAGAAGTCGCTGGTTGCGCCGCTGGCCAGTTTTACAGGCCCGACGGCGACGGTGGATTTGACCAGCGCCAATAGTTCGTCACGCTTGCTCATGCTTGCTCCAGCTCCTGATTCGCCGCGTTTGAGTCATAGCCCGTTTCTGCAACCTGACGCCGGATGGTGTCCACGTCCTGCTGCAACTGAGTCTTGAGTTGTGCCAATCCGCCGAACTTCTGTTCCGCCCGGACCCGAAACAAGAACTCAACTTCAAGCTCAACCCCGTAGAGGTCGCCGTCAAAGTCCAGCAAGTGCACTTCCAGCAGCGGCTGCCGTCGCGACGGGTCCACAGTGGGCCGAGTGCCGATGTTGGCTGCCCCGACCAGCCACCTGCCCTCATGCTTGACGCGCACGCCATACACCCCAAGCGGCGGTGACGCCAGACCCTGCAGGTCAATGTTGGCGGTCGGAAAGCCGATGGTGCGCCCGCGCTGGTCGCCACGCACGACGGTGCCGACAATGCTGTAGGCGCGGCCTAGCATCTTGCGCGCCCAGTGAAAGTCGCCCGAGGCCACGTGGTTGCGGATCGCGCTGCTGGACATTGCCTCGCCGCTGACCTCAATGCGCTCGCTTTCTCGCACGTCGATGTCCATCGCGGCACCGTACTCGCGCAGCACGACGTATGTACCCTCGCGGTCTTTGCCGATGTGATTGTTAAACCCGACCAGCAGGCCGCGCGCATTCAGCACGCCGCGAATACACTGCTCCATGAATTCTCGTGCGGTCAGCTTCTGAAGCCGGTCGTCGAACTCAAGCATGACGATGGCGTCCACGCCGGCTTTGCTCAACAGGCGCAGCTTGTGCTCAGAGCTGTTCAGCGACGGCATGACCCGGCCGGTCATGACCTCGCGCGGGTGGGTCTTGAAGGTGACCACGACGGCGGGGGCCTGTTCGCGGCGGGACCACTCGACCAGCTGGTTCAAAAGGTACTGGTGGCCCAGGTGTACGCCGTCAAAGCTGCCGACACTGACAATCGGGCGGGCCAGCGCGATCCTGCCGCCGCGCTCGCGAAAGTCATCCAGGCTGGTGAACGTTGCGGCACGGTAAGGCAATTATCGTCCCACCGGCGAACTCTCGCCGTAGCCTGACGCCCCGCGCGGCACGGCTTTGCTGATGGCTTCCATGATGAAGGCCTGGGCATCGTTGAACGCCTTGGCGCGTGCGCGGTCGCGCTGGTCTTCGTTGTTGCGACGCGCGAAGTAACTGGTGTTGACCTTGCCATCGATGATCTGCTCAACGGCGATAATGCGCGTGACATCACGCTCGCTGTCGGCCCGAACTATCGGGTCGTCACCCAGAATGTTGACCGCGTTGCCTTTGTCGAAAAACCCAAGCTGGTCACGCAGGATGACCAGCAGGTCGTGCATGTCGGCGTTGAACAGGAAGCGCTCTTCCTTGCGCATCTTGTGGTCAGGCACGCCCTGGTAAAACGAGTGCGACTTGTTGATCAGGATGTGCTTCAGTTCGCGTTGCTCAACCGTGCCTCGATCTTCCTGCTCTCGGGCCGAGTTCACCATCGCGCCCTTTACATAATAAAACAGGCGCACGTCGCCCGTGCGGTTGTAGGCCATGCGCTCAAGTTCGTCGGCCTCGGTGGGCGCGGTTTCGCCGCCATCGGCGACGTCGCCGTTCCGCGGTGTCGATTCACACGCGGCAAGCAGGCCCAGCATTACTGCCAGCAGTATCATCCGGTACATCGTCACACCCCAGGGGGAAGCAGCGGGGCTGTCTGTTAGTGATCTCTAGAAAATCCCGACCTTGGCCAGATACTCACTGCCAAAACGCAGCTTGGTGCCCTTGTCATCGTCTACCACCATAACCCGCACGGTGCCCTTGGCCAGTTCCGGCGCAATGTCTTCAAACTTGACCTGGCCCAACCCCGGCGGCTGTTCACCCTGGCCGCCCAGCATGTCCGCCAGGTACACACCCTTGAGGCGCTTGCCGAAGCGCTCCAGCCAATCGGCTTCTTTGGGGCCGCCCTGTTTGCGCAGCAGCGCCGCGCTGCTGGTGCTGTGCCAATAGCCGATTTCAGGCAAGTCATCCAGCACATGCTTCATGCGGTCAGGCTGAAGCAAGCCAAAGGGACTGTCCGGGTTCAGCAGACACACCGTCACGCCCGGCAGCTCTTTGCGCACCCGATGCAGGCCGCGACAAAGCGCGACCAGTTGCTGTTCTGCCAGGGACTCATCGATGGCGACGTGGTCGCGCCGCACGAGTTTGCAGGTGTCGTCGTCTTCGTCGCAATCCAGCACTTCGTCCAGGATTGCCTGTTTCTCGTGCAACCCCGGCACAGCCACAAAGCCGCCATCCAGCACAAGATACTGGGCGCGCAGCGGCGCCAGTTGCGTTGCGGTCTCGATCACCATATCGGCGCTGCGCTGTGCCAGCGGGGCTTCGGGCGCCGCGAGCTTGGAGTAGCCCGGCTTGCGGAAGACCAGTGCATCGTGGCGTTGTTCTTTCAGGCGCAGTGCGGCCAACCCGACGTTGTAGGTGGATAGGGCGACCACGATGCGCCCGAAGGATGACTGCGGGTTGGAGATGCACAGGTCGAATTTGTCGAAACCGGCTTCCTGCGCAACCTTGACGCGTTTTAGAAGTGCGTCGAGGCCGGTGTCGTCAATGCGGACGGTGATGGCTTTCATAAAGCCCTCGCGGAGGCTTTCAGGGTAGCAGGTATGGCCCGCCAGTCAATGCGGGTAGGCCGCAGACCCGCTTTATGTAGGGATTCCCGGCGGTTGCACCGGGAAAAGACAAAGCTAGGCTTTCGCGCGTTGGCCCGTGGTGTAATTGGTAACACGCCAGATTTTGGTTCTGGTTTTCCTGGTTCGAGTCCAGGCGGGCCAGCCAACCGTTGAATGAAGGTCGCGCGGCCTGCATGGGGTCGCGCGACCGCTTCGTTTACGCCCGCCGTCGCCCGCCTTGGGGCGGGCTTTGGCCGGGCTACTTCGCGTTCAAAACAGCGCGCTGCGCTGTTTTGAGGTTCGAGTCCAGGCGGGCCAGCCAACCGTTGAATCAAGGTCGCGCGGCCTGCATGGGGTCGCGCGACCGCTTCGTTTACGCCGCGGCATGCGGCGCCTGTTTCATCGCCTCGCCTTTCGCGTGCGCCGGATTACACTGGCTGTCATGTCGAATCTCACCCGCTGCCTGGCACCCCTTGCGCTGGCTTGTGCGTTGTTGAGCGGTTGCGTCACCCACGTAGAGCACGCGGAAATCATCTTCCTGGGCGAGACTCCGAGCACCCGGTTCGAAAGCCGCTCTGACCTGCACATGTATGTAGTAGGTCCCGACGGCCTTTACCGCGAGCGCACTGGCAACGCCCTCGAGTATCTGAACTTCTACGAGGGCGATACCCTTGAGTTCACGGTCTGGGGCCGCCCGAGCCTGCGCAGCGCGCTTGAGGCCTTTCCGGGCGTACCGGTTTCCGGGCTGCGCATCGACTTTGGCGTGAACGCTGACGACCTGCGCCTTGTGGCCGCGCTGCCGAAGCTGGAGAGACTGTGGATTGGGGCCATCGGCAGCAAGCCCAAGCCCGAAGAGATTAAGCTGCTCAATGAACTGCTTGCGCGCCCCACGCTGAAGTGGAAGGGGCTCGGCGGCACCAACGCGCTGGAGCTTTTCCCGGCGCTGGCCGACGTGCCGGCGCTAATGATGAACGCCTCGCATGCCCTGCAGCAAGCCGAGTTGCTGGGGACGCTGCGGGGCGTGGAGTCACTATGGTTGACCGAGTTGCGCAACGAGAACCCGGCCGTGCTGGACGAACTGAAGCGCATGCCCGCGCTGAAATACTTGCGGCTGCAATGTGGCGAGTACGACTTGACGCTGACGCAGGGGGCGCTGGACGCGGTCGCCGCCTGCCCGCGGCTTGAGGAGACGGCGTTTATCGCGGGCTATCGCACGCAGAACCGGCTGTGCTTTCGGTGGCCCAAGCTCGTGCACCTGGACCTTGGCGGCACGTATTACCACGACGCTTCGATTCTGGGTGAGTTCGAGCACGCGCCCAACCTGCGCTACCTGTGTCTGGGGGGCCTCTCCAGACGGGACTCCGACGCCGACCTGGGCAAAGCGATTGCGGCGCTGAGGCATTTGCGCCGGCTTGAGATCAATGTGCGCCACGCGGACATGTTGACGCCGCTGTTTGAGCACAAAGGGCTCGAGGCGCTGACGATCCGGGGCGAGTTGCAGCCCGGGCAAGCAGCGCGGTTCAAGCATCTTAAGTTCTTGAATGTTGAGCGCACGCCAGTACGCGAAGAAGATCTGCTGGAGAAAGGGTTTCCCAAGACCTGCCGCGTACGCTGCATAAGGCCGAACCGCCAGGCGCATCTGGAGGGCCTGTGGGGCGGCTAGCCGGGCGTAAGCGAAGCGGTCGCGCGAGGCATCACCCCCGCCGCGACCCGCTGCAATTTCATGGTGGACCGTACAGGACTCGAACCTCAAAACAGTCCGGTGGACTGTTTTGACCGCGAAGCAGCGCGGCCAAAGCCCGCCGGAAGGCGGGCGACGCCGGGCGTAAGCGAAGCGGTCGCGCGGGGCATCACCCCCGCCGCGACCCGCTGCAATTTCATGGTGGACCGTACAGGACTCGAACCTGTGACCTCTACCGTGTCAAAGTGTTCGGCCGATTATCTTGTTCCGACTCGAAACCCGCTACTTGCCGCTATTGATTTATATCAAGGGCTTTCTGGCCGATTTGGGATTTGACGTTTCAGCACGTATTGTGTCGTATTGTTACGAGACCTTAGTGGCCCTCTTAGTGGACCCCTGTCGTGGCCTACAAGAAATCCTCGCATCCAGGCGTCACGGTTACGACTAACCGCCATGGCAACCCCATCGCACGATGGAAGGACTACGACACCGACGCCGTAATCGAGCAGTCACTGGGTTCCCTGGGCTTCGCCAGCAAGACGGCAGCTCTCCCGTGGCTGAGGATGAAGTCGGCTGAAGTGCTTGAGCAGAAACGGCGCGTGAAGACACGAGGCAAACGGCCCAATGTTGCCGTGAGCCTTCAAGAGACTGAGAAGGAATATCTGGAAGAATTCAGCGCTGTTAGGGGTACACTCGCTGCGGAGCGAACGCGCCGTGACTGGCTGCGGCTTTGGCGGGCCTATTGCCTTGAGAACAATGTTCAAACAGCCGGTGACGTTGCGACAACGCACCTGAGGAAGTTCCGTATCAGCCTGTCAAGAAGCTTGGCACCACCGACGCGCAACCGCCACTTGGGCGCAGTCAAAGCCTTCCTTTCGTGGGCTCGTCGTAACGGATACCTCCGTATCTCCAAGGATGACGTGGGCGACCAGTTGGCCCCCTACCCGACAGCCAAGAAGCTGCCTCGCGTCCTTGAATTGAACGAAATCAAGGCACTGATTTCCGCTGTGGTGAAACACGACCAGCAGCGGCACTTCGCCAGCCGTGAAGACAAGCAGGCTTACTTTTCGGGCCGACCGGTAGCTCAGGGTGCGCCCAAGTACCCACCTCTGGCTCCGTTCGCCTTCTTGGGTTTGCTCACGGGTGCCAGGCCGTCGGAAGTGCTGGCCATCAAGTGGGAGCACGTAAAGTTCGGTGCCTCGGAGATCGAAGTTTGGGGCAATAAGACAGCCTGCGAGCGCCGAGTCCCCCTACACGACTCACGTCTGCTAGTGAAGCTGCTGAAGGGATTACAGGCTTCAGCGAACGGTAGTGTTCATGTATGCGGCGACTGGGCGGATGGCAAGCCACGCGAGATCAACGACCGTCAATGGAAGCAGCTAGTCAAGCTGATTGACCCGCCTTTCCACTTGCGGCCAAAGGACTTGCGCAGCACTGCCGTTGCCTATGTTGCGTCCGCCAGCCCCGATTCGGAATACTTGCTCGAAAGCCGTTACGGGCACGGTGAGCGAGTCAGCAAGAAGCACTACCGGAGGCCGCTTCATGGCCTGCGTGAGCGCGGCTCAACCGTGGAACAGTGGCTGGGCGTCGCCACCGAGCTGCTGTTTGCCATGAGCGAGCTTCGCCTTCTTGATGAGCCTTTCATTCGGCGACGAAAGAAAATCTTCAAGAACGCGTCGTAGCAAGTCGCCTCATTCCCATAACTGAAGTTACGGGCCAGCTCGTCGTCACAGCCCAGTGCTAGTGACGGCACGCGGAAGCTCAATGACGGTTATGGGTGAGTCATGCGACAAACAGCACTGAATCAAGATGCAATCGAAATCGACCGGCAGCTCGCCGAGGCCGGATGGTCAGTTGTACTGACCAGCGACCAGGCGGCTGAGATTCTCGGGCTTTCTCGCGGCCGAACGCTCTGTGCACTCCGAGAACGACGTCTCAAGGGCCATCGGTTGGGAGGTACGGGTGCCTGGCGTGTCCATCGGCTCGATGTTGCGCGTTTCATTGTCGGGCTGACTCCAAGCTAGAGCTGCGGTTCTTTGACAACTTCTGTTATTCGGAGGTCCCTCGGTGAGGAACCTCCATTAGTCCAAATCACGAGTTCACCCCTGATCGGGGCATCGCTCGCCTCAGATTTCGAAGCTAGGGCCGTTCAACGCGCTCTTCTACGACGCGATTCAACACGGAGGGGAAGCGCTGGAGAAAACGGCCGCCGCAATCGGCGACTACATCCAGCTCAAGATCCGCGAGCAGGGTTTCGCTCGCAAGATTCTTGACTACCACACCGTGACCGAGCGCGATCCCATGATGCAGCGGGATCCCAACGGCGTGCATGACGGTCTTGAGTACGTCGTGCCGCTGGAGCCGGACACGGTTGCACAGCGGATTGACTTCCGCGGCGATCCGGAACGCACCTGGGTGCAGGGCAAGCGCTTCCCGATCCGCTTCTTCGACATCTCGACCGACGAGTTCAACAAGACCGAGCAGGAACTGCTCGCTCACACCGAACCCGTCCTCAAGATCATCGAGCAGAACAGCCTCAAGGACATGCAGGAACAGGAAGACATCGCGTTCCTGGACCATGTGAAGTCCTCGGCCATGCTCGCCACGACCCGGTTGAACAACACTGCCGCAGCAGCCGGTGGTGTCATCGGCTTCACGACCGGCGCAGAAGTGGACGCCTTCTTCAAGGGCACCACGACTGTCGCCCCCATCGCGAACCCGATCAACTCCAACATCGTGATGAGCACCAACACGTACCTGCGTCGCGAGACGCTGGACGAGCTGGCCAAGATCATGAGCCAGAGGCAGCTCCAGCTTCGTGTGGTTCTGATGTCGGAATACGACTTCAGCTCGACCATCCGCTGGTTCGCAGACATCGCGTAACAGCCCTCCCCGCAAACTTGGAAAAAGCCCCTCGGCATACATCCCTTCGTTTGGTGCGAACTCACTAAACGGAGGAATTCATGTCGACAAACCGCAACGAACTGTTCCGTCTTTTGGCATCGATGGGCCTCAAAACCGCCAACTCAATCACCCAGATCGCATGTTGCCTTGGCCTGATCCCGCGGACTCTGGTTGCCCACATCCACAACGGAAACTTGAAGGCTCACAAGATCGGCCGTGGTTACAACGTGAAGATTGAGTGGCTCGTGGCGTTCTTTGAGACCGTCACGGGTGAAGCGTTGCTCACGGCTGCTCTGCATCGCAAGGCCAACGTTCAGCAGCACGAGGGTCCCAGTTTCTCGGCTGACGAACTGGCAGCCGAAGTCTGGCGCAAGCTGCCCAAGGGCCTCTTGCCTCTCGACTGGTGGAAGTACGAAGTTTCGAACCTTGGTCGCGTGCGCCGCTGCGTGGGCGGAAAGGGGGCACGTGCTGGCAAACTGTTGAGTATCCGGTACGCCGCCGGTGGCTACGGCTCGGTGTCCATCGAGGGCAAGAACCGCGATGTCCAGCGTCTGGTAGCGCTAGTCTTTCTTCCCAATCCCGACGACCTCCCCCAAGTGCACCACAAGGACGGGAATCGGCGGAACAACCGCGCAAGTAACCTGGAGTGGTGTACGGCCGCGGATAACATGAAGGCTGCGAAGTTGGATGGGCAGGCAGGACGGCCTGACGGTCGCCCCGGCACGAGCCTGACCCAGAACCAGGTTGCCGACATCAAGTCGAAGCGCCTGTCTGCCGCGGAGTTTTCCGAACTGTATGGCGTGGGAATTCGCCAGATTTACCGGATCCAGGCGGGGGAGCAGTGGGGTGATGTGAAACGCCGCGCCCTGGATTCCAGCGATGAAGCTCACGACTCAGAGGACGACGCGGAAGACCCGTCGTAGAATGGGATCGCCAGGCCCGGTGGTGGAAGCTCAATCTGGGCTTCCACCACCGCTTCGAAAACTTGCTCGACGTGGTCGACGTCCAGTACTGGCTCTTTGAGAAGGCGTTTTGCCAGCGCATCCACATAGGGCCAACTATTGATCCGGTTGCCAAGTTGGTTTCGTGTCCTGATGGCTAGGTAGTTCAGGCAGGCGGTCTCTTCGATCTCGTCTTCCTGTGAGCACATTTGCCGGATCGCTGCCCGCGCTTCCGCCATGTCGGATTCGGCCCAGTCCGCGTACTCCTCGGATTCACCACCGAACTGAAGCACTTCGGCCTGAATGCCCGCCAAGGTGATCATTGCAGTTTGCATCAAGCGCCAAAAATGCTCGGAATCCGTCCATACTCCCCGGCTGGCATAGCTCGAAACGGCGAATCCGTCCGGCACTTGGCGAACAGTATGCCCCAGTTCTCCGTCTTCGTTCTCGATGGACACGGCCATCACCGGCCATCCGCAAATCCAGGACATCACGGCGTGACCGGCTTCATGGTAAGCAGTGCGTTCCCTTGCGGTTGGTTCGGCCATCTACTTCCTCAAGTGGATAGCTGCTTGGCCGCAACGCGGCGCAGTTCGGCCTCTAACGCTGCGTAATTGCCGAGATAGGCGCTCAGAAGACTCTTCCATAGCTTGCCGTGGTTGGGGACACGCAGGTGAAGTAGCTCGTGCACGATGACATAGTCCTGTAGGCGTGGGCGTAATTCCAGGCAAGTTGAGTCGAACGTCAACCTCCCCGCTGTCGAACACGACGCCCACTTTCGACGCATTTCACGCACGGTGATGGCCTCGAATTCAACGTCAATCTTCGCGGCCCATGCGTCGACCCGCGCCTTGAAACTCAACCTGTCAGACGCGACGGCCGTCATTCCTGTACCTGATCCAAAGAGTTGAACAGTTTCTCGACGAACGCCGTCACCTGGTCGAGGTCATCCACTGCGGCGTACACTGCAAAGGTCACGGCCTGCCGCAGCTCCCGCAAGTCCGCCTCGCTGCTTCGCCAGTTCGCGTGCTTGAGGAAGGCAGCCCCCACCTGCTTGCTAACTGCCTCGGCTTCCGGCACGGCTTCAGCTTCCAGCCGCTTCAGCACGAAAAACGTTACCCCGTCGAGCTTCTTTTCAGATTGTTCCTGCTTGCGCTTCTCGTCTTCCGCGATGGCGTTCAGAAGCTCAGTCAGCGCCTCGGAAGTCGTCGTCTGACGGTCTTCGTAGCCTTCTCGGACGCGCCGCGCACGGTCGGACATTGCAACCAGGAACGGGTCGTCGCTGTTTTCCTCTGCGAATTTTTCGATGGACTTTACCAGGTTGACCACCTTGGCATTGTCCCCGTCGTCGTTTTCCTTGATCAGCTCAATCGTTGCGGCGTTGATCTCCACCAGGCTGGGGCCTGCCTGCACCGGCGACGAGCCGATGTGCTTTTGCACCAGCTCGTTGGTCTTCTTCTGGAAGGCCTTATCGACGTACACCTTCTTGGCGTAGGCGTTGCGCACCACGAGGTAGATCGACGACAACGTGGCATAGTCGTCCAGAAATGGCCGCAGGAAGGCGTCCGGCGAGATGATCTCGTAGAGCATCTCGATTTCCTTGAACTCCCGGAAGAACTCTTTGCGCCTTTCCTTGTCCCGGAAATGCTCGATCAGGCCGTCAACGTCCTTGTCATTGAAGTTGTGCTTGAGCAGCCCCAGGTAGCGCGGCGCGTGCTGCTCCATCTTCTCGCGAAACAGCGTCTTCAGCAGCGCCAGGTCTTTGACGATGGCGTCCACTTCGTCGCTGTCGAACGCCAGCGCCTTCTTGAGCTTCTTGAAGATGCCGACGAAATCGAGCACGAAGCCGTGAGGCTTCACCATTTCCTCGGCTTCGTTTTCGTAAGGCCGGTTCACGCGGGCGATGGCCTGCAACAGCGTGTGGTCCTTCATCGGCTTGTCGAGGTACATCGCGTACAGGATGGGGGCGTCGTACCCGGTCAAAAGCTTCTCGGTCACGATCAGAATCTTTGGTAGCTCGCCAAACCGCGCAAAGTCGCGTCGAATGCCACGTTCCTTCTTCGCGTCGAGGTGGTAGGCCTTCAGCTCTTCGCTGTCGCTGTTGGTGCCTGTGTAAACGACGGCCGACCATTCTGGCGGCAGGTACTTGTCCAGCGCCACCTTGTACTTGGCGCACGCCGGTCGATCCACGCCAACCAGAAACGCCTTGTAACCCAGCGGGTCCACGTTGGCCTTGAAGTGTTCCGCTACAGCCTGCGCCACCTTGTCCACCCGGTCGTCGCCCTTGAGGAAGTTCTTCAAGTTGACCGCACGCTCAAGGATCTTGTTCAGTTCCTCGATGTCGGCGATGCCCTCGGCCTCAGCCAGCGACAGAAACTCCTGCTCCAGAATGTGCTCAGGCACCAGCATTTCGTTCGGCGCAAGCTGGTAGAACAACGACAGCGTCGTGCCATCCTCGATGCTTTCCGAAATTGGGTACTTGTGCAGGTAGCCCTGCGGGGCGTCATCGCCGCCGAAAGTCTTGAACGTGCCTTTGCCATAGGCCGTCTTGTCTACGGGCGTGCCCGTGAAGCCGATGTACGTGGCGTTGGGAAGGCCCGCCATCAGGAAGTTGCCCAGATCGCCGCCCGTGGTGCGGTGCGCCTCGTCGATCAGCACGTAGACGTTGGGCCGCACGTTCACGTCGGCGGGCATGTCGCGAAACTTGTGAATCGTCGAGACAATGATGCCGCGGTAGTCGTCCTTCAGAAGTTGCACCAGCTTCTTCATTCGGTTGGCGTGCTCAATGTTGTGCAGCCCGAGCGACCCCAGATTTTTCAGCATCTGGTCTTCAAGTTCGTTGCGGTCGATCAGGATGAGGATCGTCGGCTTGTCGCTCTGCGGTGCCCTGAACAGCCGGTCGGCCGCCTTGATCATCGTAAACGTCTTGCCGCTGCCCTGGGTGTGCCAAATCAGGCCGCGCCGCTTCTTGGGGTCGAGGCATCGATCCACGATGCGCTGTGTGGCCGCCGTCTGGTGCTGGCGCAGGATGTACTTCTGTAGCTCATCTTCCTTCTCGGCGAACAGAATGTACTCGCGCAGCAGTTCGAGCACGTGCTGGCGGTCGCAAAACGATTTGACCTTGGCTTCAAGCTGGCCTTTCTGCTCGTGCTTCCAGTTGAACAGGTTGCGGCGCACTGTGTTCCAGGTGACACCGTAGGCAAAGCCGATGGCTTCGGTGGCCGTGAACAGCATCTGCGGGACCATCACTTCGGGTGTCTCATTGTGGTACCGGCGAATCTGGTCAACGCCGAGGGCGATGGCTTCGTCCTTGGTGGCGTTCTTGCATTCGATCACCAGCACCGGGATGCCGTTGATCAGGAACACCACGTCCTCGCGTGTGCCGCACTTGCCATTGTGGCTGTAGAATTCTTCGGTCACCTCGAAGACGTTGGCGTCCGGGTTGGCGTAATCGACGAGGATCAGGTCCAACTCGCGTTTGTCCTGCTTGTCGAAGAACTTGGCGCTGTTGCGCAGGTAGGCCAGAAAGTCGCGGTTGCCGAACACATCCGGCTTGAGGTTGCGCAACTGGCTGACCAGCGCGCCCTCGGCCTCGGCATAGCGTGGGTTGAACTCGCGGACCTTGGCGAACAGCAGGTCGTCGAAGAACAGCGATGCCTTCTGGGCCTGTTCGGCGGGTGTCTTGCCTGCGGGGTCGAAGTTGCGGCGTTTCTCGGCCTCGGCACGGGGCACGAACGTCCAGCCGATTTCCTGTGCGTACTTCAGGATGCGAGCCTGGACCGTCTTGTGTTCCCCCGGCTGTGGCATCAGGTCAGCGCCTCTTCGATCTCAATTTCGTCGGCTTCAATGCCAAGGACAGCAACGTCCAGGCTGTCCACCCGGATCTCGGCCGTCAGCAGCTTGTGCAGCAGCGTGCTGAAGAGCTGAGAGAGCGTTTCGGCTTGCTTGCGATGGTTCCTGACCTTGGCGTCTACGGTAGACAAGGATTCCACGATCTGGTGCTGCTCGTCATGCCCTGGCAGCAGAACAGGGAGGCGCTTCAACTTCGAGGTGTTGATGCAGGCGAGGTTGGTGGTCTTGTGGGCCACGGAAAGAAAGTACGCCTTAGCGTAGGGGCTCTGGACCAAGTACGCGAGGTATTCGCTAGTCAACTTGTCTTTATGCGGCCGTACAGCGAACACATGGTTCTGATGAAGACAGGGTTCGATTTGACCGTCCCAGATGAACCCCCTCCCCAGCTTGTCGAGGTCGCCGCCCTCCGTCATCAGGACGTCGCCCCGCCTAAGGCCAAATCGTTGAAGGTCTCGCTCGCGGACCTGCACTGTTTTGATTTCGGAAAGGTCGAGGTAGCCATCCTGCACGTTTGCCACGCGCAAATACGGAACATCTAACGCCTCCTCCGGGTTCAGGCGGCGGCCCTTCGCCAACCCAGTCTGCACGTCGCAACAGGCCCCGAGCGGCTCAGCCTCCCAGCTTTCGGGGACAGGGCCGATTTCGGTGGCTTTCTGGCGTTCGCCGCGAGTGCCCTCGGTGAAGAGCTTGTGCATGAGGGCCTGCTTGAGTTCCGCCGTCAGTTCAGCCAGCCGCTCCTGCTGCGCAATCGCATGCTGCACCAACCCCAGCACCCCCGCAATCCGCCGCTGTTCGAGCAGTTCGACCGGGAAGTTGATGGTTGACTCCTTTAGCAGCTTGAAGTGCCGGTTGTACCCACGCGACGGCAATTTCAGGTTCAAGCAAGCGAAGTAGAAGAACTTGGCGTCGAATCGGGCCGGGTCTGCCTTGACGACCTTTGTTCCGTCAGCACCTAGGGCGAACGGGAAATCAACAAACTTGAAGCACCGAGTGTGATCACCGAAGACGATGACAGGTAGGCCGTCGCGGACCACCTTCGATGACTCGTCTGTAAACCCAGCAAGGAACGCCTGTCCCTGATCTACGACCGGGAAAGTACCAAAGGGCTTGATCTCAGAAGTCGGGATCTGATCGTCTCGATTGACCCGAAACGGCACGACGCAATCCGAGAACTCTAGGCTGTCCCATGCACACATCGCCTAGACTCCCAACTCGGTCAGTACGCGCTTGAGTGCACAGTTTGCTTGGCCTGCTTCTGCCTGAAGTTCCTCCAACTCAGCCATGATGTCGCCAATCGGCCGATGGTCCTGCCCGTCCGTCACGTGGATGTGCCGTGACGGCGAGATGTTGAAGTCGGCGCGGGCAATGTCGGCCACTTCAACAACCCGCGAGAACTTGTCCTCTTCCCGCCAGTCGATGAACGCCGACGCGATGCGCTCAATGCCATCTTCGGACACGTAGTTCTTGGGGTCGCCCTTCTCGAACACCTTGCTGGCATTGACCATGAACAGCTTGCCGCGCCGGTCCTTCTGCTTGGCCTTGTTCAGGAACAGGAGGATGCCCGGTGCGTTGGTGTTGTAGAACAGATTCTCGGGCAGGTAGATCACACCTTCGATCAGATCCTGCTCCACGAACCACTTGCGGATTTCCTTTTCCTTGTTGCGGTTGGCGTTGCCGGAGCCGCGTGATGCCGCGCCCGTATCGAGCACAACCGCTGCACGGCCTTTGTCGTTCAACGAGGCCAGCATGACCTGCGTCCAGCCCCAATCGGCCGACGATTTGCCGGGGAAGCCCGCTTCTTTCGGGAAGCGGTCAAGCTCGTCGTTCTCGTAGTCCTGCTCAGTGAACCAGTCCTGGTTCCACATGGGGTTGGCCACCAGGCGGTCGAAGGTTTGCAGGCCGCCACGTTCACGAAATTTCGGGTTGCGGAAGCTGTCGCCGATCTCGATCTCACCTTCCATGTCGTGGATGATCATGTTCATGTTGGCCATGGCCCAGGTCGTGCCGACGTACTCCTGGCCATAAAGCTGCAACGGCGCGTACTTCTTCTTGCTGCGCAGCTCCATCTTTTGATTGAGCACGAGCTGGCACTTGATCAGCAGGCCCGCCGAGCCGCAGCAGGGGTCGTAGACGGTCATGCCCGGCTCGGGGTCCATGATCTTGGCCATGATCAGGCCGACTTCCTTCGGCGTGTAAAATTCGCCCGCTGACTGGCCCGAGCCTTCGGCGAACTTGCGGATCAGGTACTCGTAGCTGCGTCCGATGATGTCGGGTTCGACGTCCGCTAGGCCTAGGCGCTTCTCGGAAATCTTCTCGATCAGGTTGGACAGGCGGTCGTCTTCCAGGTCGCGCTGGCCGTGCGTGGTGGCGTTGAAGTCGATGCGGTCGATGATGCCTTCCAAGTCCGGGTTGGACTTGGCGATGGCACGCAGGTACGTGGTGACTTCCTGGCCCAGCTTGGACTGGTAGTCGTCGCCCGCGTCGCGCTTGTTGTCCTTGCCGGTACGGATCACCGACCACACGCGGTCGTCGGGCTTCGCCGGGACCAGCGGCAGGTAGAAGCGGACCAGCTTCTTGTCTTTCTCAACCAGCTTGAAGGCCTTGGCGCGTGATCCGACTTCCTTCGCGATGCGGTCGATCTCGTCGTCGAACACGTCGCACAGCCGCTTCGTGAACACCAGCGGCAAAATGAAGTCCTTGAACTTCGCCGCCTCCTGCGCCCCCCGAATGCTGCATGCAGCATCCCACAGCCACGTTTCCAACGACTTGTCTTTGTCTTCGGGCATCTCGGAAGCTCCATGCCAAGCGGCCCGCCAGAGCCGGTTATGCGTGTTCATCAACTTTCAACTGACAAGGATTTCGCCTGGTGGGCCCAAGTGTTGCAGCCAGCGCCGAGCAGGGCAAGGCTGTTGGCAACTCATCGGCCATGCTTGACGCAAGTTGTTATTGAGTAACACTTTGTGTAGCTGACGCTGTTCGTCCGGCTCGCGGCTGGAATGACTCGCTGCGCACGTTCGTTCGAATGGGGAGGAAAATTGTTGAAATAGCTCAACTCGTTGTCAACAATAATTTGACTAAAGCATGAGGTGGACTGTATATACTTCCCGTCCACTCACCTGTGGCACAACCCGGAGATGGGGAACGTATGACGAAGCGTTTCGGTGAAGTCCTTCGCCGCACACGCAAGGGGGCAGGCGTAAACCTTCAGGACCTGGCAGAGAGCCTCGGCTTCACTGCGTCCTACCTCAGCCTGGTCGAGAAGGGACGGCGCGGACCGTTCGACAAGGAAAAGATCTTCAGCATTGCGGAGCGGCTTGGCGTCCCAGCCGACGACCTGCTCGAAGCGGCCAACCTCGGCGAGCACGGCAATCGCGATGACATGGACATGCTGGACGTGAACTCACTCGCGCTTGCACGTTTGAAGGGCATGCCCAAACACGCCGTGAAGCGCGCTGCTGACGGATTGTTCAGGCACCCACCCGGTTTCAGAGCCGACGCGCCGAAGTCGTACACTGACATTGAACAAGAAGCCGAACGGCTCCGGATACTGGTGTACGAATACCTTGGCGAGGAACACGACCACTTGGAGCCCTTCCGGCTGACTGAGTTCCTCGACATGCTGGAGGTCCATGCCGCCCCCAGCGACGATGGCGACCAGCCATACAAGATCGCCTGGCGACGAGAAGAACTGCCAGAATATGTAGATGCCTTCACGCGCTTTGTGCCGGAAGAGCGGGCATTTCACTTGCTGATATCACCCATGACTGATCGGCGCCTACGCAAGGGGGAAGGGCGAAGTCGATTCGCCGTCGCCCACGAAGCAGGCCACTTTTGGTTGCACCAGTCTGAACTGCGACGCCTCGCAATTGACGAAGTTGTGGACACCGACGAAGACGTGCCGCCGTACAAGGCGGTGGAATGGCAAGCAAATGCGTTTGCCGGTGCCTTGCTTGCACCAGCGCTAGGCATCAGTAGAATCATTGAAGAGGAATTGAAGCTCGACCTTGATAGCGACGACGTCATCGACAGGAATGAAACCCAGATCGTCGACAAGATTTTCAAGGTGTTCGGAATCTCTTACCCCGCGGCCGAGCGTCGCTGGGCTGCGGTGAGGGGGCGGCTGCAAAGCTTGATGCGGGCAGCCAAGAAGGCCGAGTAAAGTTTTTTCAACTTTCGCTTCAACACCACTGGATTTGTTGCCTGGAACCCGTACACTGGTGTTCCATGGTGAAGTTGAGACATCACACTCACACTGTGGACGGCCGGGTCGCGACCAGCGCCTCGGCCGTCTTCGCATTTGTGGGGTCAACTTTCCCGTTGGCGCTGGAGGAGGACAAGAACGGGGGCCGCAGCAGCGCCGCAGCCCCCTTGGATGAGGCGCAAGTCAGCACGAGGCCAACCGCACCAGCCATCCGTTCGCACGCACAGGCTAATGCGATCTACCTCCCGGTCAACCCGGACTGGCGACATGCGTCTCCACTGAGGAGGAGACGGCAATGAACCAGTAGGCCCCTGTCACCAAGTTGACCATTCGATTTTCAACCGCCACTGGCGAGCAGGCACCGCATTGCCAGGGCACAACACGAGGTAGAGAAAATGAAAACAGGTACTGACATCAAAAAGCTGCTCAAGGACTTTGAGCAGGCAATCGAGGAAATCGTCGCGACTGACGGAGGCGGCCTTGAAGGCGTCCTCCAGCGCATATACGCAGCGTCGGGTCAAAAGCTGCTGCGGCTGGGCTTCGCCCTCGTCTTCGTTGACGCCAAGCCCTTCGCCGTCCCTAAGCATGCCAATCCTGACTACATACTTGGGCTCGTCGGCAAGGAACGCCCGAAGTATTGCGTGTTTGAACTGGACCCCTGCACCGGCGCGCTGACGGCATTCGAGCACGATCCGGGTCGCCCGATTCGCGGCGGTACTCAGTTTTCCGTCAGCGTGTGCAACGTCAAACCTGACGGTCTTCTTGAGGACCGCCAGATCGCGCTTCAGGAAGACGCGTTCACGGGTGAGGCGCTGCGCGCAACCGTGGAAATTGTGAAGCTTGAAGACGGCCGCGAACTGCTGACCTTCACGTTCCCCGCAAGGGACCCAATTCCATCCGTCACGTTGGGCGCGGCCATCCCGGCCGACTATCCCAGGGTCGGCGTGGACTGGGTGTTCGTCCGTGCGAACGTGGACGTCGAGGGCTTCAAAGGCCAGCGGAAGCAGGCTCGTGCGACCACCGGCGTCGTATTCCATGAGTTGAGCTTTCACCCGGCCTGCGGCAAGGCAATGGCGGCGGCGTTTCTGATCGCGGTGTACCGCGAAACCGGTTCGCGCTTCCGCAGTGTCAACTAATCGTGATGCCGGGCTGGGTTCGCACCCAGCCCGGCACAACTTCCAGGAGAAGAGATGAACCGAATTCACCTTACCCGCCCGCAAGCGGTAGAGATCGTCGAGGCACTGCGCAGCCGCGAGGGAGCGGCGGGAACTGTTGAGAACCAGATTTATGCCCTTGGACGACTTTCAAGACCTGATGGGTCAGGCGTCGTTCGCGTCGACAGGATCATCCCGATTCGGCCCAACCAGTATGGCAAGCGAGAGTCCTACGGAGTTGCCCTCAAGCCCGACGCACTCGCGGGGCTGGTCGCCGCGACGCGCGAACATGGCGGCGTTTTCGTGAAGTTTCATTATCACCCGATGTTCGGGAACAGCCCGATCAACCACTTCTCGGGCTCGGATGACCTGGCGGACAAACAGCTCGGCGAGTTGATCGGCGCTGATCAGGCGTGCTTCTCAGTGCTAATGGCCGAACAGCCCCACGGCGACTACCGGTTTTTCGCTCGGCGCGCGCATCCGGATGGTCGCCTTGAGCCGTGTTCGCTGATGGAACTTCGTGCGCCGTTTCGCGTGCATGCGCCGGAGGCAACGGAGCGGTTACGGTCGGAGAGATTCACCCGGGCAAAGCTCGACTTCGGCGAAGGAATCGTCAACACACTGTGGTCGCTGCACGTCGGTATCATCGGCTGTGGAGGCCTAGGCTGGCGTGCCGCCTGCGCCTTGGCGGACTCTGGCGTCGGCAGCCTGTGTCTGATCGAGTACGACAAGATCGAGGAAGGAAATCTGCCGCGCCTTCCGAGCGCCTTTCCCGACGACGTTGGCAAATTCAAGCTGGACGTCCTAGCTACATATCTGACCCGCCGCTACTCCGACCTCGCCGTAGAAACACACCGGCTAAACATCATTGATGCGCTGGACCGCGTGGACCGTGTCCGCACCGAAACGGTAAACGTGCTGAAGTCTTGTGATGTTGTGCTGCTCGTGACGGATGACCACCCCTCCCGTTACACGCCGCTGCTTGTCTGCGAGGACAATTTGATCCCGTACATTCACTGTGGAATGCACCCAGTGGGGCGCGACAACATGTTCTGCGACGTCAGCATCCATGTGCCCGGCGAGGGCCCCTGCGCGTGCTGCATGCGCTTGATCGACGAGAATGAGGGATCTCGGCGCGGTGAAGCGTACATCAAAGGTGCTAGGTTCCCGAACGTCGCGGCGTGGAACGCCGTGGCCGCTGGCTATGTTGCCAACGCGGTGCGAATGCTTGCAGTGCCGCTTGAAGGTGAACGCCTAGACCGTCAGCGGGCGTGGAGAATAGGCTTGTCCAGTCCCAGCGTGGAGGTCTTGAGGCCATACCGCCAAGCGTGCGACGCTTGCTCAAAGCCCCACGGTGAGGCGCATCTTGTCACCACCGCCCCAAAATCAGGCGGAAATGTGGCATAAGCAAATGGAAAAGAACTGTAGCTGACACGCTACGGGGTCTACACGCCGCCTTTGGGGCGGCGTGTGTTCATTTGGGCCACGAGGCCCGCAACCCTTACCACAGGAGGATCGATCATGGTGCTGCGCACCGAAGAAATCGGCGTGTCCCCGCCCGAGGACGTGGCGACTGAGTTACGATACGGGCAATTGAACGCGGAACCCGCACCGCGCTTAGGGGCGTTGCGCTGCGAGCTTGACGCGCTGGCGAAGAAACAGCGCGACGTGCACGTCTCGACCCGAGAACTGGCGATGGCGCCAGTTGATGGCGCGCTCATGGTCGGCGGCAACGAGCGCTACGAGCTTCGTGAACACGCATTCGGGCAGCTTGCCAGCAGGTTGGGGATCCCGGCACCCTACTTGCGCCGGTGTGAACCCGAACTGCGGTCGCGAAACGTCAATCGCTGGCTGCGCGAAGCCGACCGCGACGTGATGCTGCGCATCGAGGGCGGCGAGGTACGTGCGGTGCTGTCAGGCGCATACCGGGCGATCAACCACCTCGACATTCTGGGCTGGCTGGAGTCGCGGCTGGGCACGAACACTGCCGTCCGCTACGAACTGACCGAGGGCTACCTGGATGTACAAGTCGTAGGCGAGCCCGAAACTCGCGTGCCCAAGCCCCGGCGGGACCCGCTGCACCGCGGATTGCACTTACGCAACAGCGAAGTCGGCCTTGCGCGGGTGAACATCAGCGCGCTGGTGTACCGCACGATCTGCTTGAACGGCTTGATCCTGGGCGCCGGGCGGTGGGCATACCAGCGCAGGCACGTCGGCAAGGCCGAAATCGCCGACCAGGTGCGCGAGGCCTTCGACCACGCGATTGAACTGTCGGCACAGGCCGTGACGGCCTTCGCCGGGACACGGGGCATTCAAATCAAGGAGCCTGAAAAGGCCCTAGAGCGAGTGATCACGCGGTACGAGCTGCCTGAAGATGAAGGCGCAGCAATCCGCCGTGCTTACCAGTGCGAGCCCGGGGAGACGCTGTTCGCGGTGATCAACAGCTTGACGAGGGCGGGCAACGATGCCGCGCTGGCGTTGGAAAGCCGCCACAAGCTCCAGACTCTCGGCGGTCGTCTCACCGACCTGTCCGCAACGGGCAGGTGGCTCGACAACTAGCTCGGCCTTGGTTCGGGTTGGAGGACAAGGGTGCTGGGGCCCCACAGAAGCCCGATGAGTATCGCCGCCAGGGCGGCCACGTTCAGGTTGAACCTGATAGACATCAATACCGACTTCTTCGTGTTTGTACTCATAGACACCTCCGTTGGTTTGCTGACAACCTGCGTTTGCTTCCTCGATGATTGGTACTGCATTTCAAAGCTCATCGAGCCAACGGGGGACCCAGACCCACTCCCCGAAGGCGTCGCCGCCTTCGGATCTTCGCACCCTCAGCCTCCACACTCTCCCGGATCTCAAAGAACGAGCTTGCTGGTGCCATTTCACAAAATTCTGGCGAGTCGACAATGACGGGCGCAATTGTTGCGGCCGCCCGGATGGTCCGGGTGGAACGCTTTCAGGGCGGTCCTTCTGGGCCGCCCTTTCTGTTTGAAGGAGAATCCATGCTGCTTCATCCGGCAACACTGAAGCACCACGTTGCGGCTGCGAACCGCGGCCGCTACGCACTGAACACGATCGCGCTGGTGCCCGGTGGCACGTTATCCACCGATGGGCACTCGCTGCTGTTCACGCCCTACCCCGACGCCAACCCTGCGGAAGCACCCAAGATTGACGGTATTGACCCCAAGTCTCCGCCGCCCCACGCAGAACCGTTTCTGTTGTCACTCGACGATGCCGCCAAGGCCGCGGCAATGCTGGGCAAGCCCAAAAAGCACGCCCCGCCGATCACCCAGTTCATCCAGGCTGACGTTCGCCATGACAGCATCGTCTTGGGCGTTACCGACTTGTCGAACACTCAGGGTATGACGGCCCGGCGCGTTGAAGGCGTATTCCCCGAAATCGGCGGCGTGATTCCGGACTACGCCGAGGCAAAGTCAATCACCGTCAACATCGACCAGCTGCTGCGTTCCCTGAAGGCACTCAGGGGCGTGACCAACGACGAAGTGGTGACCCTGCGCGTCATCGACGACCAGCAGGCCATCGGCTTCTCGTGCAAGGACGGCACGGCCATGTTGTGCATGCCGATCCAGGTCGATAAGCCCGAAGAGCATGTACCGGACCAGCTCGCCAAGTTGCGCGGGGATGGTCCAGGCGTTGCCGCCCCGGCTGAGCCCGAGGATGGCGACGAAGAAGAAGCGGCCGTACCAACCGAGACGGAAATGGAGGCGGCCCAGGCGGTCTATGACGACCTGCCGACGCTGCCCGTGGCTGCGCTTCAGCAGGCAGCCACAAGCAAGCCCCGCCGTCGGCGTCGCAAGTCCACCCCGGTGGAGGGTGAATTGGCCGCGATCATTGGCGGGTAGTCAGCACAGCACACGCAAGCCTCCCGGCCCTGCCGGTTGAGCCCGCGAGGTCCGCCTGCCGTGGCAATGGCGGCGGGTACCTTTGCCAATTCACTACTTCTGAACCAGGGGCCGGGGTGTTTACCTCGGCCCCGCTACGTTGAAAGGAGCGTCATGATCAAGATCGTCGCAAGTTACGGCCTCAAGGTGCCAGCCGAGCAGGAGTACAGCTCGCAGTCGTTTCACGCCACAGCCGAGATCGAACTGGCGGACTCGCTCGTCAACAAGCCCGATGCCCTCAAGGCCGCGTTGCACAGTCTGTGGGGCGACCTCAAGGCTGCTGTGGCAGAAGAAATCGGCCGCAACAGCTCACCGGCCCGCCCCGGCCGCAATGGCGAGACCGGCAACAACGGCAGAAGCCACGACAACGGCAACGGACACGGCAACGGCCGAAACGGCTCGCGCCCCGAGCCCGTCAACCGCATCGCTGGCAATGGTGCCGGTGCGTCCCGAAAGCAAGTCGGCTTCTTGCTCAGCCTGGCCCGACGCAAGCGCAACTTCAGCGCCGAGCAGTACCGCAACTGGCTACGCAACGAGCGTGGCCTCAGCCTGGACGACCTGTCCAAACAACAGGCGGGGCAATTGATCGACGAACTCAACGGGGTACAGGCCTGAACGCGCTGGCCGTCAATGTCTGGGGGCGGCGCAGGCCCTCCCCTTCAGAAAGGTCCCATCATGCAAACGAAGACAGCCACAAGGACAAGTTTCAGCAGGTTCAGTTCGTGGTTGCGGTGCCCACGGCTGCACCGCTACCGCTACATCGACATGGCCACCGAAGAACGCGTCAGCGGCAGCATGCTGCTGGGCATTGCCTTCCACGAGGCCGCCGAGCTGCACTTCCGCGGTATCCAACGGGGCGAGCAGGTGTTGTCGGCGGAGATCTACGCAGCCTTTGACCGGGCCCTGACCGACTCCGCCAAGTACAACGAGGAAGTCGGCTGTCCGGTGGACTACGGCAAGGCCAGCTTGGACGAACTGATCGGCAAGGGCAACGAGATGCTGGCCGTTTTCCTTGCTGAGTCACCCCGCGACATCGAGGTGCTCGACATCGAGCGCAGCTTCGAAATCGACATCGAGCCCGGCAGGGTCGTTGAAGGCGTCCTGGACCTGGTGCTGCGCCAAGGCAACAGGGTCTTGGTCGTAGACCTCAAGACCAGTGCAACCGCGTTCGCCCAGGACAGGCTGGACTTCGACAGCCAGCCGACAACCTACATCGTCGCTGCCCGGCAGCTCTATGGCTGTGCCGTTGACTTCGAGTTCTGGTTGGTGACCC
Organism: Planctomycetota bacterium; assembly: GCA_020849795.1. Classification (GTDB taxonomy): domain Bacteria; phylum Planctomycetota; class UBA8742; order UBA2392; family UBA2392; genus JADJRK01. Next base: position 107,372 of record JADZFR010000046.1, read on the forward strand.
GAACGAAGTCACCACGGTTCATCCGCTACCCCGTGGTTCGGGACGCGGCCGACGAAGCCGAACTGATCGAGGCCATTCGCGAAGTCGAGGCGGCAACTGCCCTCGGCGTGTTCCCTCGCAGGCGTGACTGGCAGTGCCTGGGCTGTGAGTTCCGCGACCGCTGCAACGGCGAGCGTGGCAAGGGGGCGTGATGGCCAGACGCAATCGCAGACACCGACAGCAGTCATGGGCCGTCATAGGTGACCCGGAAACCGTAAGGCAGTTCAGCTTTCACCGCATGATCGAGCACGTCTCGGACAACCAGCTTGAAGCGCTGCAATCGCTGATCGGCATGCACGAGCTGGAGCTTCAAGTTCAGGCGTTCATGGCGGCGTTTGGGGCATCAGCAGCGATGCAGCAGCGACAGCTACAGGCGTTCGAGTCGACCCTGAAGCAACTTCCAAGCCTCGACGCGACCCACCGACAGCAGCTACTCGACACGCTGAGGGCAATGATCCAGCACCAGCCAGCGCTCCCCCCGGTCAAGCCGCCTGGCGGCTGACCACTGAACGAAGACCCGATCACGGGCCTTCGCTCTTTACTTCAATGTGTCGCTGCGCTGGCAGAACTTCAACCGGCTGCGGATGAGATGCTAGGACGCCACTTCAAATCGAACCCGGCGCATGCAAATAATCCCTAACTGTGAGCCAATTAGGTCCATCGCTATCCCAATGACACGTTCGCTATAGTTGATAAGAACCGCTTGAATCAAACCCTTCATTTCATCTTGCACAGTTGATTCCTCGCGCCCACTTACCCGGTCCAGATCTTGCATGTTCTTCACGTCGTACTTTTCCATCATCTCCCCGAAGGAGTTTGCGATGACGGCGAGAGCTTCCTTGTCTAGCATCAACTGTCTGAGCTCCCTTTTCTCCTCATCTGTCAGCTTCAGGTTGGTTCCGGCCTCGTCGAGCAGGCGAATACGCTCCTCGACTGCTTGACTTGGAGGCAAGAGCTGGTCGGCAGGTAGGGTGAGAGTCCCCTTCCGTTGCTGATGGTCCAGGGCAAACCACCAGCCCCCGTACCCCGCTCCGGCAATGCTCACGAGGAACAAGATGAACACACCTAGTACTTTCATGCGATCTCCCTTGCGAACAACGAGTTTGAAGTCGTGGGGCAAACTGGCTTGAACGACCTGGCGTAGTGACCATCAGCATACTCCGCAGGCTTGATGGGACAACGTTGGTCTTTGCATTCCCCTGTTATTCAGGGCTGTTGGCGAAGTCACCCGAACGCTGAGGATCATGGAAAATGACGATGCCACCTCCCTCTACCAACTGGGGCTTCAATCGGCCGTTTTCTGATGCCCATCTGTATCGCTGGATACAGAAACGAAGACGACGGAATGCCGATGCAGCTTCCCTCATGGCAGGCAAGCTGGCGTCTGAAGCGGCCAAAATGATTCGGACAGCGGTGCTGGCGATGCTTTCGGATAGAACCGGGCCGGACCTAGTGAACGACCGCTACGACGGCATCGGGTTGATCCGCTATCACGGGAAAGGGCTGCGCACCGTGTTTGCGAATTCGTTTGAATCTGGGCATCCGAGATTCGGACGCGGAAAGTGGCTCAACAAAGGCAGTGCGGGAACACTATCTGACGTGCTGTTCCTCTGGGAGCCAAAGCTCTACGTGCCCGCCCGTCCAGGTCGGGACGCGCCTTCCGAGCCTCCGCGCCGGAACAAACTACGGAGCGAGCTGCGGTTGCTCGACAAGGTGCTTGGCTCTAGCAAAGGTAAGTTCAACGACTGGCCGGTAATGGCCTTGCGGGCTCTGGACCGACGCCAGCCTGGCGACGGATCGAGCTGGGTCGTAGCGGAAAAAGGCGAAATGCGTCGAGTGAGCAATGCATCTGGGCCAGCAATACCGGAAAGCGCACTCAGTCCGTTGGTGAGTTTTTTCTACGCCACACCCAAGGTCACCACGAAGGCCCGGAGCACCCCGATGAAGGATGGTAGCCGATTGTGTCGGTGGTACATCATCGGACCGGGACGAGTCGCCGTAGTGATCCGCAAGACGCGCCAGCGTTGAATTGGGCAACCACGCGCCAACCTTGGTGGCCTTCTTAGTGGCCCCTGCCTTCTGCACCAGAGAAACGACAACCGCCCGCAGGGCTGCATTCAGCTCTACGGGCGGCTCTCAAGGTGGTGGACCGTACTGGACTCGAACCAGTGACCTCTACCGTGTCAAGGTAGCGCTCTAGCCAACTGAGCTAACGGTCCATTGGTGTGCGGCGCGAAGCGTAACAGTGCGGTTCTTAGCGTCAAGCACCGGACGGCGCATCTGCCCGCCACCGAAGGGCGTTGCTCTGTGCCCGCCGGCTGTGCCTTGCCAATCCTGGGTGCAGTTTGACCGGGCCGCACTTCGTGGGGTATCTTGCGGTTGCTCACCCTGTCGTCCGGCCATGGAAGACGCGAGTTTGACAGTCGCTGCGCCAGTCGCCCCGCGCGCCGTCGAAGAGTCGATGCGCCGGCTGTCGCTGCATGCGCAGATCATCCGGCACGACGCAGCCGAGTTGGCGGCGGGGTACACGGCTGCACAGCACCGATTGAACATTGCCGGCTTGCTTGTGTTTTCTGGCGTTGCGGCCTGGGCCGGAGTGCACACGTTTTCTCGCCCGATCGGTGTGCTTCCGCTGGTGGTCGGCCTTCTTTCGGGCTGGGTGCTGACTGACTTCTTGTGCGGTTTGATCCACTGGGCGGGCGACACGTGGGGCCGGACGAAACTTCCCATCGTGGGCCGGGCGCTGGTGCGCAACTTTCGGGAGCACCACGTCGACCCGCAAGCCATCACCCGGCACGGGATGGTCCAGCTTCTGGGAGAACAGGCCATCGTTGCAATCCCGGTGATAGGCCTGCTGCGGCTCTATGATCCCGCGCAGGATGATGAAGTCGGCACGACTGTGCTGGTTTCGCTGTACACGACGCTGGTGGCCTCGGTGGCAGCCAATCTGTTTCACCGCTGGGCACACATGCGCCACCCCCCGCTGGCGGCGCGCGTGCTGCAGCGCGTCGGTATTCTGATCAGCTTCAAGCACCATGCGCGCCATCATTGTGCGCCACACTTGCAGCGGTATTGCATCGCGATCGGCTGGCTGAACCCGCTGCTCGACGGCATCAGGTTCTGGCGCGGATTGGAGTGGCTGGTCTGGAAGATCACGGGCGCCGTTCCCCGCGAAGACGACCTTGGCCGCCCAGCGGCGCTCATGATTCTGCGGGCAGACAACACGCAGTGAGTCCGGGCGTCTATTCCTGGAACGCGTCTTCGACCTGCCTCAGGCGCTTCATGATGTCCCGGTTGCGGGGCGTGTCGGGAAAACGCTTGAACAGCTTCAGGCAGCGGTCGCGGGCACGGCTGTAATCCTTGAACTTGATGTCTTCGTCGATCCCAAGCAACTCGACGTCGATCAGCTTGTCGCGCTCTTTGGGGTCTTTCATGCGGGCGTTGACTTGCTCGTACAGCACGCTGGCGTCGCGGTGCACTGAGGTATCGGCAAAGTCGCGCAGAATGTTCTCAAGCAGCACCAGGCAAAGCAGCACGTGGCCATCCTTGTTGCTGCTCTGCGCGTCCTGCCACAGCCGTCGGGCCGAGGCCTCCGCCTGCTGCATTTCTTGCGGGGTGCGCTTGCGTGCGTCAATCTCGACCTGCCAGATCTTGAGCTTTTCCAGCCGCTTCTGCATCTCGGCCACGTCGGCTTCGCCGGGCCAGGTCTCGATGTAGCGCTGCACAGTCTTGCGGCCCACTTCAACGGCTTGTGTGGTGCGAGTTCGGTCCGCGGACTCATACGCGCTGTCTACGGTTTCGCGCAGTTTCAGCAGCGCATCGTCCAGTTTCTCCAGCAGCGCGCGCGCCTTGCTGATCGCGGCCAGCCCGCGCTGCGGCCGCACCGGGTCCAGCAGCCAGTGCAGCCGCACCTTTGCCGCTGAGCCGCGCTGCGCGCCCCACATGCGAAAGGCCTCGTCATACACACGTTCATAAAAGCGCGCGTACATCAGCGGCCGGGTGTACACGACGGCACTCATCGTGCGGCGTGTCTCGCCCAGAGCGGCGCGCACGACCGCGACCAGCCGCCCCGGTCTTGACAGGTCAAGCCAAACCACGGCGCCGTCCGGAAAGCTGACCGAAAGGTCGGTGTCGCTGACCATGAGCTCGCGGATGGTTGAGTAGGCGTAGGTGTGAATGGCGGTTCGGTCTACTTCCAGCGGCATGTCGCGCCGGTCTGCAATCATGATGGCCGATGCGGCGGGCAGCGGAAGTTCAATCTCCACGGCCAGGCTTTCGACGTTGCCCTGCTTGAGGTCCCATTGCAGCTTCAGGCCGTTGCCGGCAAGCAGTGGCGACGGCTGCTCCGACACTTCCAGTTTGCAGGTAGCGGTGTCGCCAAAGCCGGGCAGCAGCGCACTGTAGGTAACGCTGCTGCTGTCCTGGGTCTGCACCGCCCACAGGTCGTGTTCGGACACCCCCTCGTTGCCGAAGGCCAGCATGCGCGGGACCAACTTCACCCCATGCTTGCCGTTCTCAACCAGGGCGCGCGCCGGCGCATCCGCGTCAAGCGTGATGCCGACGTCGCTGCTTGTCAGCTTGCGGAACGGCTTGTCGGCCGGGCCGTCGGCGGTTTTGGAAATCTCGAGCCGGTCAATCCACAACTGGCTGTAGTTCCCGCACAGCAGCAACCGGTAGCTGCCATTGGCGGGCAGCGGGGTCAGCACCTTGCCGCTGAGTTCCAGCTGGACCCACTCTCCGGCGCGCAGGCCGCTGAAGCTGCCGACCGCGACGGTGTGCGACTTGCCGGTTTCCCCCAGCACAGACAGCGCGACTGCAATCTTCTGGCCGCCCTCGGCGCGCGCGAACAAGCTGACCTTGCACTCGCCGCCAAGGTCGATCGGCCTTGCCTTGCTAGTCTGCAGCACCAGTGTCGCCGCCCCGCTCAGGCCGGCGGCTTTCACGCGCAGGCTGCGTGCGCCATCGTAGGGCCGGTCGGCATCACTGAGCAGCTCGGCTTTTCCGCCGCCGGTGGCCTCAAAGCTTGCGCTCCAGCCGTCGGGGTTGCCGTTGTCGTCAATGTCGCCCTCAAAGCTGAAAGCCGAGTCGGCCAGCGCAGCAGCCGGCTTTGGCTGGTCGGCGCCAGTATCGCGCGGCGTGCGAAACCCGGTGATCACTTCACCCATCAGCCAGCCGGCGAGCACAAACAGCGCGCCCAGCGCCAGCCCCACCGCGACATGGGGAAGCGGGTTGCGGGGCGGCTTGGCCGCAGGCTCTGCCCGCACTGGCGCAAACTGCCCGCGGTCCGAGGCGCCTGCGGCAGACGAAGCAGCCGCAACCGGCGCGGCCTTGGCAGCCGCAGGTGCGGCGGCTGGTGCCGCGGGTGCGGGCTGCGCGGACGGCACAGGAGCACCCGCCGGATCAACGAAATAGACGGGAACCGTTTTGCCCAGCAGCAGGATCTCGCCGTTGCGCAGGGTGTGTTCGGTCACCTGTTGTTTGCCGATGTAGGTTCCGTTGCTGCTGCCGAGGTCGCGCAGCAAGTACGCGCCCTGTCGGTTGATCACTTCGCAGTGGTAGCCCGAAACCGCCTTGGTGTCGATTTGCAGGGTGTTGTCGGGTTTGCGCCCGATCGTGACGCGGTCGCGCACGATCAGTTCCACGGGCGGCTTGCCCTTCTCGGGCTGATACAACAGGCGGGCGAGCAGCTTGTCGGGCGCGCCCTGGGGCGTGGCGCCGTCGCCCTCATATCTGACTTTCACGTCGCCGACAGTGATGACATCGCCCGGCTTCAGTGCCGTGGGTGCTTCGATCCTGGCGCCATTGAGGATCGTACCGTTGCTGCTGCCAAGGTCTTCGACCCACCATCCGTGATCGCGCTGGAACACTTGCGCGTGGATGCGGCTTGCCAGCTTGGTCGGGAGCTTGTGGTCGGCTTCGTCAGAACGACCAAGCGAAACCGGCTTGCTGCCAAGCCGGATTTCGACCTGCTTGCCCTCATGTTCATAGACCAGTCGATTCACGTGCAGAAGTGTAAAGGAGAGGTGCGCCGGCGGAAAGGGTGTCGCATGCCCAGCCGGGGCGGAATGCGCAAGCCGCATTGCGGATTGCGGGTGGGGGAGATGCGCTGCTCAATTCGGCGATTTTGGGGCGACAGGACGGGCGCACCTGAAACGCGCCGACCCCACTTGCCCAATCGCCGCCGATGTTCGATCATTCGGGCATGACCGCACAGGCCACCGAGATCCGTAACGTAGTGATCGGCACAGCCGGTCACATCGACCACGGCAAGTCCACGCTGGTCAAGACGCTGACAGGCATCGACCCCGACCGCTGGCAGGAAGAAAAAGACAAGGGCATCACGATTGACCTAGGGTTCGCGAACTTTGTGTACCAGGACCGCTTTCGTGTCGGCGTGATTGACGTGCCCGGTCACGAGCGGTTCGTGAAGAACATGGTCGCGGGCGCCACGGGCATAGACATCGTGATGCTGGTCGTGGCTGCCGACGACGGCGTGATGCCGCAGACGCGCGAACACCTTGAGATCTTGACGCTGCTGGGCGTGAAGCGCGGCATGGTCGTGCTGAATAAGGTGGACAAGGTGGATGCCGACACCATCGAGCTGGCGACCGAAGACGTGCGTGACCTGCTGCGCGGGACGTTTCTCGAGGGCGCCCCGGTCGTGCCAGTCAGTGCGCTGACCGGGCAAGGACTGGACCTGCTGTGGGAGAAACTGGGCGAGCTGATCGAGACCACGCCTACGCGCGACGTCGCCGGCGTCTTTCGCATGCCCATCCAGCGAGTGTTTTCAGCCAAGGGCCACGGCGCGGTGCTGACCGGCATTCCGGTGACCGGCCGCGCGAAGATCGGCGACAACCTGGTCGTGCTGCCCGGCGAACAGAAGGCGAAAGTCCGCGCGATCCAGGCCTACCACAGCGCGATTGAAGAGGCCCGCGCCGGCCACTCCAGCGCGTTCAACCTGGCGGGCATCGACCACACGCTGGTGCAGCGCGGCCACACGCTGTGCGCGCCCGGAGTGTTTGAGCATTCGCGGTTCTTTTCACTGAGCCTTTCCCTGCTGGCCAGTTCGCCGCGGCCTTTGAAGCACCGTGCCGAGGTCAAGTTTCACGTGGGCACCAGCGAGCTGGTCGGGCACATCCACTTCGTTGATCGCGCGTTGCTGAACCCCGGCGAAGGTTGCATCTGCGAAGTGCTGCTGGAAGACCCCGTAGTGGCCGGTATCGGCGATCACTTCATCATCCGGTTGCCGTCGCCGCCGATCACGCTGGGTGGCGGCCGCGTGATCAGGCGCGAATCCGAGATCCTGCGGCGCAACGAACCCGACCTGCTTGCATCGCTCCAGCTCTGGGCGGCGGCAGCCGATGACCCTGTGCAGCGCGTTCAGGCAGCCATCCTTGAAGCGGGGCCAATGGGCCTGACCCGCGATGGGCTTGTGGCACGCACAGAACTGTCTGCAAGTGCCCTCGGCCCGCTGGTCGACGAGGTACTGGAGAAGGGCGTCGCCACCGAGTTCGGGCCGGGGCGCGCGCTGATTCACAAGGACGCATGGAACAGGGCGCGGCAACGGCTGGTCGAGATTCTGCGGACCTTTCACGCCCAGCACCCGGCGCAAGTGGGCCTCAAAGGCGCCAGCGTGCAGCAGCAGTTGGGCGTAGATGCGCGCACGTTTACGCCGATTCTGCTGGCAGCCGTGGAGGCCGGCAGCGTTGAGCAGCGCGGTGACCTGCTTGGCCTGCCCGGTGAGGGCGGCAAGCTGAGCGAAGAGGATCGCAAAGTTGTCGAACGCGTCTCGGCGCAGCTGGAGCAGGCGATGCTCAACCCGCCGACGCTGAAAGAGCTGGCGCAGGCAGCAGGCACGAACCAGCAGGCAACACAGAATGCCGTAGACTATCTTGTCGGCAGCGGCCGGGCCGAAGTGCTGCCCAGCGGCGTACTGTTCGGGGCCAAGGCGCTTGAGTTCGCGACCGCGGAAACCGTGAAGTTCCTGAAAGACGGCAAGCAGGCCGCGGCGAAAGACTTCAAAGAGATCCTGCCGACATCGCGCAAGTACCTGATCCCGTTGCTCGAGTGGCTTGACCTTAAGGGCATCACCAAGAACGCCAACGGCGTGCGCACGTTGAAGTAGCGTGGCGCCCGGCATTGCGAGTCAGGCGTGACGATCAGGGTGAGTCAAAGCCCTCGCCAGTTTCCCAGGGACCGAACATGCTGCGGCCGAAGGGCATGAGGCCAGTGCGCTGAACCTGCGCCGTACTCAGGTCTAACGGGGGCAGCTCGGGTATGGGCCACCGGATCCGCGCCAGGAGGTCCGGCTCGATTCGGCCGGATTTCACAGATGCCTTCAATTGGCGCGCACGTTCGTTGCCCGACTCTGCCTCTTTATCCAATTCCGCCATCCGTTGCTCGTGCGTCAGGCTCTTCCACCACTGGTCATCTTCGACCGGGTCCGTGGCGGGCTCACTCCTACTCGCGGTCTGTGAACCCGTCGGGTCGTTCTGGGCTTCCGCCTCGCCGGTCCCCGGATTCGTGCGGGACTGGTCGTTCTGCGACACTGTAGGCGAAGCCGCATCCCCATCCATTGGGGTCGAGGTCGCACAGCCGGCAATCAGCAAGCCGCTAAGCAATGCATATTTCACGGGCTTCCTTCGAAGTGGCTTTGGCCCACCAGCGTACCTGGGCCAAGAGTCTGGTGGCACGCCTAAGTCTCGGCGGGCTGAACGGTGAACTCTTCCAGCGCTTTGGGGATTTCCGGGCAAATCGAAAACGGGTCTTCGATCGTGACGCGCCGCTTGTCGTCGTCTTCAACCTCAATTGAAACATGAATGTAGCGATCGGGCCAAACCTCGCGCCAGATGCTGGCCCATTCCACGACCGTGATGTCCCGCTCGCTGTTCATGGCTTCCAGGATTTCTCCCGGCAGCTCCGGCGCTTCATTCAGGCGGTAGAAGTCCACATGGTGCAGCACACATCGCCCGCCGTGATAACTGAGCATCAGCGTGAATGTCGGGCTGCGCAGGCCTGCCCAGCCGCCTTCGTCCAGGCCGCACGCGATGCCCTTAACCAGTTGAGTCTTGCCGGCACCGAGAATTCCGTCCAGCGCGACGAAACTTCCGCGCGGCAGACACGTGCCGAGGATTCGCCCGATCTGGATCGTGGCCTGCGGGTTCGGGCTTTGCAGCAATAGCTTGGTCATACGGTACTCCAGCCCGACGAGGTGAGTCTCGTCACTGCCATTCTATCACGGCAGCAAGCTGCTTGTCAGGCAAATCGCCGGACAATCGCCCGCAAAGCCGCACGCAACGGGGTTTTCAACCGATTGCACACGCTAGTGAGTTTCCGGCGTAGCGCCAAACTCGCATGCCGGCCTAGAGCTGGTGGACCCAGCTCAAGACCTCGAGCGCTTCGGGTTCGCCCTTCCGAAGGATGCGTACCAGCGGTTCGTCCTTCTTCAGGGCCCGCATCATGCCCAGTGCACGGATGGGCACGTCGAACGGCCACTCTTTGATGATGGCCTTCCAGCGGTTCGGCTTGACGATGAACAGCAACTCGAAGTCTTCGCCGTCGTGTAGGGCGTGATGCATCGCGCGCTCAGCGCCCTGGTTCTCGAGCTTGGCCAGGCGCCGGGCCGATTTGCTGACGGGCACAGCCTCTGCGGCAATGTCGGCGCCGACCTTGAAGCGCAGGCCGCTTTCTTCGCAGATGCGGGTGATGTCGCCACTGAGACCGTCAGAAATGTCGATCATGGCGCTCACGCCGCGTTCGGCCAGGAATCGGCCTTCGGCGATGCGCGGCTCAAAGCGCAAGTGCTTGCCCAAAATGCTGCCGCCAAGGCTGCCGGTAATCGCGATCACGTCGCCGGGCGCGGCACCCGCGCGCAGGGCTGGGCGCACACCGTTCATCGAGCCGATCATGCTGACCGTGATGCTCAACGGGCCGTCCCAGCTTTGCGTGTCGCCGCCGGCCAAGGACAAGCCGTAGGTCGCGCATGTCTTGCTGATGCCCAGAAACAGCTCTTCGCGCAGTTTGACCGGTGCGCCCGTATGCAGAGTCACCGCAACCATGCACGAAACCGGCGTGGCGCCCATCGCGGCCAGGTCAGAAAGGCAACGCGTGATGGCTTTGCGGCCGATTTCTTCGGGCGTGGACGCGGGGCCCAGCACGGGCGGGCGGCGCACTCCCTTGTCGTACAGCACGAAGTGCTTGCCCTCGATGACGCTGTCGATCTTGAGCGCCAGCTTGTCATTCGTGACGCGCAGAATGGCGCAATCGTCGCCGGGGCCCACTTCTAGGTTAGGCCCAGAGGGCGGAAGCTCGCTGCGCAGCCACCGGATGTATTCGAATTCGTCGCTGGATCTTGGTGCGTGCTTGGTCATGGGTTCTTCGGTGCTGGCGTCCGGCCTCGCGGCGGGCGCGTAAACTACGTTCAGGTTGTCACTTGCGCTCTTATACATGTTCGTTCCCGTATGTCAGGCAATTCTGGAAAACTGCCTGGATTGGTCAATTTGGCGGTGATTCTGGACACCCTTCCCCGGGGGCATACACTCTGCCGCCCCATGCCTTAACGCTCGGAAGTGTCTAAATCATTGCCGATTGTGGCCTTGAGATGCCGGAAATACTGCCTTTTCCCTGTCGCCGGCGTGACGGCAAACCACAATCCGACGGCGGCTGCACCCGGAGTTTGACATGCGCAAAGGCGAAGTAATCGAGGGCATGCGCGACACCTGGCAGGTGTTTCGCGTCATGGCCGAGTTTGTCGAGGGCTTTGACACGCTCAGCAAAGTAGGCAAGTGCGTCTCGATCTTTGGCAGCGCTCGCACGCACCCGGACGACCCGCTGTACAAGACAGGCGTCGAACTGGGCCGCAAACTTGTGGAAGCCGGCTACGGCGTCATTACCGGCGGCGGGCCGGGCGTGATGGAAGCCGGCAATCGCGGCGCCATCGAAGCCGGCGGCGACAGCGTAGGCCTGGCGATTGACCTGCCGATGGAGCAGGAAGCGAACCCGTACGCCAAGACACTGGTGGACTTTCGGTACTTCTTCATTCGCAAGGTGATGTTTGTGAAGTACAGCGAGGCCTTCGTGTTCATGCCCGGCGGCTTTGGCACGATGGACGAGATGTTCGAGGTGTTGACGCTGGTGCAGACATTGAAAATCCGGCGCATCCCGTGCGTGCTGTTCGGGATGGACTACTGGCAGGGCCTGTACGACTGGATGAAGTCGACGATGTGCGACCAGTGGAAGCACATCAACGAGGTCGACCTGGAGCTGTTTCATCAAACGTCAGACGTGGACGACGCCGTTCGATACATCGTGGAGTTCCACAAACGAAGCCCCGCCAAGAGGGGCCGAACCATCGGCCACGACACCAGGCCGATCCAGCCGCCAAAGAAATAGCGAACTGCCATGGCCACCAGGTCAAAACCCAAATCTGAGTCACTCGTTCTCGACGGGCGGTCGCTGACCCTGGCCCACGTGGACCGCTTTCTGCACGGCGGCTACCATGCTGTGGACGTGTCAACGCCCGCCCGCAAGTCTGTTTCGGGCGGCCGCGCTTTCGTCGAGAAACTGCTCGCGCGCAACCAGCCTGTCTACGGCGTGAACACCGGCTTTGGCAAGCTGGCCAGCGTCCGCATTCCTGACGAGCAGCTCGACCAGTTGCAGCTCAATCTGATCCGCAGCCACGCCTGCGGTGTCGGCGAGCCCTTGCCCCTGCCCGTCGTGCGGCTTGCGATGCTGCTGCGCGTGAACAGCCTGGTCAGCGGCAACTCCGGCGTGCGGCAAGACGTGGTGGATGCATTTGTCGCGCTGCTGAACTCGCCGGTGGTTCCATGGGTGCCGCGCAAGGGCAGCGTGGGCGCTTCCGGCGACCTGGCACCGCTGGCCCACATCGCGCTAACCCTGATAGGCGAGGGCAGGGCGTACCATAAGGGCAAGCTTGGCAAAGCCGCAGCGGCCCTCAAGTCGGCCGGCCTCAAGCCCGTCACCCTCAAGGCCAAAGAAGGCCTCGCCCTTATCAACGGCACCCAGATCATCCAGGCCATTGGCCTGGCGACGATCTGCGGCATGCAGCGCTGGATCAAGGTGTGTGACGCGGCGGCGGCGTTGACGCTTGAGGCGATGCGCGGCAGCGACAGCCCGTTTGACCCGCGCGTGGCGGCAATTCGGCCGCACCCCGGCCACGCGCTGGTGGCGCGCAACATGCTGAAGATGCTGCAAGGCAGCGCGATCCGCGAAAGCCACCGCGAGAACGACCCGCGCGTGCAGGATGCCTACTCGTTGCGCTGTGTGCCGCAGGTGCACGGCGCGGCGCGGGACGGGTTTGCATTCGTGAGGCAGATCTTTGAACGCGAACTCAACGCCGTCACCGACAACCCGTTGCTGTTTCCGGAAGACGGCGACGTGATCAGTGCCGGCAACTTTCACGGCCAGCCGCTTTCCCAGGCGCTCGACTTTCTGGCCATCCTGATGTCGGAACTGGGCAGCATCAGTGAACGCCGCACGGAACAAATGGTGAACCCTGACCTGTCCAACCTGCCGCCATTTCTGGTGCAGGGCAGCGGCCTCAACAGCGGCCTCATGATCGCGCAGGTCGTGGCGGCCGCGCTGGCCAGCGAAAACAAGGTCTTCAGTCATCCCGCCAGCGTGGACAGCATTCCGACCAGCGCCAACAAAGAAGACCACGTCAGCATGGGCGTCACCGCCGCGCTCAAAGCCGCGACGGTTTTCGAAAACCTGCAGCACATCGTCAGCATTGAATTGCTGGCTGCACGACTGGCGCTCGACTACCACAAGCCGCTCAAGGCGGGCCGCAACGTCGAGGCTATTGCTGATGCGCTGCGCAAAGTGGTCAAGCCGCTCAAGCAGGACCGCGTGTTGCACGAAGACTTCGCCGCTGTTCGCGACGTGGTGGAAAGCGGCGGCATCGACGGCGTGCTGGAAACGCTGGAGTAGCGCGGCGCGGGTCAGCGCGGCTTTACGTCATGGATGACGATCTCGAGGTCAACCGCCTGGGCGAACAGCTTGGCGGCCTTGGTTGCCGACCACACTTCCAGGCTGGCATCGCCGCGGGCGACGGGCGAGATTCGCAGCGTATCGCGCGTGAGGCGGCAGCGAATGTCTTTGACCACGCCGGCACGACCGCGGTCCAGGCTGTCGGCAATGCGCAGGATGCCTGCCAGCACCCTGACAATATGCTGCGATCGGGTGTCCAGCTCGGCAAAGTGGCGGTGCCGGGCCTTGGGCGCGCCACCGCGCGAATAGCGCGCGGTCAGTCCGACAATCTCAAGCTCGGTGTCAGTCAAACCGCGCATGCCGCCGCCGCGCACAATCTGGTACGTAAGGTGCTCGCGGTCTTCGTGGTACAGATGGCGGCCAAGGTCTGCGACCAGCGCCGCGATCTCGAGCAACCCGCGATCGCGCTTGGCCAGTTTGTGCGCACGACGCGTGCAGTCGAACAGTCTCAGCGAAAGGTCGGCGACGCGTCGGGCCCGCTGCGGCTCACCGCCGGCGCGGGCAACAAGTTCGGTGGCCGCCGCGACGCGCACCGGTTGCGTGTCGCGCCGCGCGCCCGTCTTTTCCATGCGCTGCAACAACAGGCCCTCGCGCAGGCTGGCACCGCAAAGCTGGAACTCGCTTGCGCCCACGATCTCAAGTGCCGTTGCCAGCACAGCCGACCCGTAGTGCACAATGTCCGAGCGGCGCTCATCAATGCCCGGCAGGCGCGAGCGCCCCAGCGCATCGGTGTCGATCAGTTGGCTGTGCAGGTCGCGCAGTTCACTGGTCTGGATCACATAGCCGTTCAGCGAGCCCCACGGGTCGCGGCCGCGAAGGCGCAGGCACGCCAACCCCAGTGTCATCTGCGTGCCGGACGTGCAGATCACCGTGTCAAACCCGCGTTTGCGAATGCGGTCAAGTACAGGCTTGGCGGTCTGGCGGATGTGCTTGATCAGGCGGTCGCGCGCGCGGCGGGGCAGCGGGTCCTGGCTGCCAAAATTGTCGCGAAGACGCTGCACGCCCAGCGGCAGGCTCTCGGCGATCACCAGTCGCTGGTCATTGCCGTACATGATCTCAAGGCTGCCGCCGCCAAGGTCCAGCATCAGCGCGCGCCGGCCCCGCAGGTCTGTGGCGTGCCGGATGCCGCGGTAGATCAAGCCGGCTTCGTCTTTGCCGCCGATGGGCTGCGCAGCGATGCCGGTGCGGCGCTTGACCTCGGCAAGGAACTTGCGTCCGTTGCGGGCTTCACGCACCGCGCTGGTGGCCACGGCGTGAATGCGCTGCACGCCCAGTCGCTTGCACAGCAACGCGAATCGCTTGAGTGCATCCAGCGCGGCCTGCATCGGCCCGGCGCGCAGCTTGCCGGTCTTGAATGCGCCGGCTCCCAGCTTGACCCGCTCACGTTCACGATCCACGACAAAGAACGACTGCGGGCCGGTAACGTCCGCAATGATCATGTGAACCGAGTTTGAACCAATGTCGATCGATGCCAGTCGCACGCAGCCTCTTAACCACCCAGCCGTGCCGCGAGGATCTCCTGGCTGACCCGGGGCGGGTCATTGCCCGGCGTGCAGCGCACCCACGTTCCATCCGGCTGAAGCTGCCATGCCTGTACGTTGTCACTAAGGGGGATGTCAAGGCACTCCTCGACAACTCGCGCACGCAGCGCCCCGTCGAGCAGCGGAAAGCACGTTTCCACACGCCGGAACAGGTTGCGCTGCATCCAGTCCGCGCTGGCGGCGTAGGTGACATCACCGTCGGCGCCAAAGCTGAACACTCGCGAATGCTCAAGAAAGCGCCCGATGATTGAGCGCACGACAATGTTGTCAGACACGCCGGCGATGCCGGGGCGCAGGCAACACACACCGCGCACCAGCAGCTCAACTCGAACACCCGCTATCGATGCCAGGTACAGCGCCTTGATGATGCCGGGATCAGACAGCGCATTCATCTTGGCGCGAATCAGGGCCGGCTTGCCCTGGCGCGCAAGTTCGGCCTGTTCATTGATTCGCGCCAGCAGCTCGTCATTCAGCGTAAACGGCGAGCAGAACAGCCGCAAAAGTTTCGGAGCATTGCCAAGGCTCGTCAGTTCACGAAACAGCTGGTTCACGTCGTCGCAGATCTCTTCGTTGCTGGTCAGAAGCCCCAGGTCGGTGTACGCCCGCGCCGTGCCTGTGTGGTAGTTGCCGGTGCCCAGGTGCGCGTAGCGGCGCAAACCGCCCTCTTCGCGGCGCACCACCAGCAGCATCTTGGCGTGTGTTTTGTAGCCCACAACGCCGTACACCACGTGGGCGCCCGCGGTCTGCAGGCGCGTGGCGAGGTCGATGTTGGCGGCTTCGTCGAATCGCGCCCGAAGTTCCACGACGGCGGTGACTTCTTTGCCGGCGCGCGCGGCGTCGTGCAGCGCGTCTACGATTTCGCTGTGCGCGCCTGTCCGGTACAGCGTGCTCTTGATCGCCACCACAGCCGGGTCCTTGGCAGCGGCGCGCACGAATTCAAGCACCGGCCCGAACGACTGGTACGGGTGATGCAGCAGCACGTCGCGGTTGCGCAGCACTTCAAACAGCTCGCCGCCGGGTTGCAGCTCGCGTGCTATGCCCGGCTTGTGCACGGGGTACTTGAGCTCAGGCCGGTCCGCGAGGTCGTACAGGGCCATCAGCCGGTTCAGGTTGACCGGGCCGTTGACCTGGTACAGGTCTTCGTCGCGCAGGTGAAAGTGGTCCAGCAAGAAGCGGGCGACATCGGGCGGACAGTTTTCGGCGACTTCCAGGCGTACCGCCGCGCCGTAGTGTCGTCGCGGTAACTCAAAGCGTACAGCATCAAGCAGGTCTTCGACTTCTTCTTCATCGACCCACAAGTCACTGTTGCGCGTGACGCGAAACTGGTAGCAGCCTTTGACTTCCATGCCTGCGAACAGGTCACCGATGTTGGCGTGCATCACGGCCGACAGCAGCACGAAGTCGTGCGGGCCTTCCGACACATCCGATGGCATACGGATCAGCCTTGGCACAAGGCGCGGCGCCTGCACCACAGCGGTGCCGCTGTTGCGGTCGAACGCGTCTTTGCCTTCCAGCACGACAAAGAAGTTGAGAATCTTGTTCAGTACGTTCGGAAACGGATGTGCCGGGTCCAGCCCGATCGGTGTCAACAGCGGGTAGACTTCGCGCAGGAAGTAGTTGCGTACCCAGGCTGCCTGCCCGGGTGTCCAGTCCGTGCGGCGCAGGATGCGAATACGGTGGGCGGCCAGTTCGGGCAACAACACGTCATTGAACAGCCGGTATTGCTCGGCGACGAGCGACCGTGCCGTAGTGCTGATCGCTGCCAGCAAATCTCGCGGCGTCATGCCGTCGGGGCCGGCCGTCGAGACACCGGCCTCGGTCTGCTGCTTGATGCCGCTGACGCGGATCTCAAAAAACTCGTCCATGTTGTTGCACGAGATCGAGAGAAAGCGCATGCGCTCAAGCAGTGGCACGCTCGCGTCGCCGGCCTGGGCCAGCACGCGGCGGTTGAAATCCAGCAGCGACAGTTCCCTGTTGATGTAGAGGCTGGAGTTGGTCAGGTTCGACAAGTCCACGGCATCGACCATAGCGCGCTGCATCGCCGAGCATAGTCAGGGCACATGAAGAATGGGTAAAGCTGCCGCGCTCAGGCCTGCCCTGGTTCCAGGCCCGGCAGGTACTCGCGCATCAACTCGCAGGCCTTGTTGTGGTCAACGCCCAGTGTCGCGACAAATCCGCTTGCGTGCAGCGTTGGCGCGTGCGGGTACTCAAGCGGCGAACCGTCATACCCGGTGACCCTGCCGCCGATCTCGCGCACGATCACCCAGCCCGCGGCGGTGTCCCAGATATGCGGGCCGCCGGGGCGCGACGCGCATACCCCGCCGCCGTCTTTGGCCATGATGGCTGCCCGCAACCCGAAGCTTTCGGACATCACGATGCCGTCAACGCCCAGTCCGCGTGCCACCGCCTCGCCGGCTTCACGGGGTGCAAACGGGCTCCAGATCAGGCGGGGTGGCCGGCTGTGGCGCAGCACGCGCTGCTCGCCGCGCCAGACTCCCTGGCCCTCGGCGGCCCACCACGTTTCATCTTCGACCGGGTCGTAGACTACCGCAAACACCGGCGTGCCCTCGACGGCAAGTGCCAGCATCACGCTGTAGCCCGGCACACCTGCAATGAAGCTGCGTGTGCCGTCGATCGGGTCAATGATCCAGCGGCGGCGGCGCGCCGGGTCGTCGTAGGCAGAGCCCTCTTCGCTGCAGATGGCGTCGCGCGGAAACAGCGCCGAAATGCGGCGGATCAGAAGTTCACTGATGGCATGGTCGGCTGCCGTGACCACGTCGCCGGCCGCCTTCTGGCGCGTTGAATCGGTGCGGCGCCGGGCATCCGCGATGTAGGGGCGCAGAACTTCCGAGACCTCAAGCATCCAATCGAACGCAAATTCCTTTTCCGCTGTGTACTCCATAGTCTCAATTATCGCAGCCGCATGCCGGCCCGCAATGTGTGGACAGCGTGCGGATGTTCAAAGGGCACGCGCCTTGCATAATCGACTCGTGCGCGCCTTTGCTGAACTCGTCTACTTCTTCCGGCACGCCATGGTGCGTGATGCGGCCTATGTGCTGCACCTGCCCAGCGAGCGCGCCGAGCTGCACTGCGCCGTGCTGGACATTCTTGAAGCGACGTTTCCGGCGCAGATGCTCGAGGCGATCTCGCCCGAGTTGGCCGAGCACGCGACCCTGGCTGCCGCGGCAAACTCGGCCGACGCTCAAGACCGACGCACCCGCGAGCTGCACTGGTTGCGCGTCGCCCTGAGGTTTGCAGCCGGGGCTTTCCGCATTGAGGAAAGCGCGAAGTTTGCGTTGCGCGTTGCGCTGCATCCTGACGCGGACGCCGCCACCAGCGCCGACGCCATGCTGCAGGCCGGTGCAAATGCGCTGCTGCTCGGCCGCCGCGCAGAGGCGAGGAACCTGCTGCGCCAGACCGTGCTTCGTGCGACCGATGCCGGCGATATCAAGTGCGCCCTGCAGGCGTTGAATCACCTGGCCGGCAGCATGATCGATGCCGGTGAGATGGACCAGGCGCGAACCGTCGTGGACGAGATGCGCGCCTGTGCAGGCGATGATGCCGCTATGGCGATTCTCGCTGTGAACTGTGATGCCCGGCTGCATGACGCGGTGGGCGAGACCGCCGAGGCGGAAAGGCTGTATCGGCAGTGCAACGAGCACGCTGCAGCCGCCGGCGAGACGGCACGCGCGGCACGAATCCTGGTCAACCTGGGCGGCATGATGACAGAGACAGGTCGCACCGATGAAGCGCGCGACCTGTTGAAACGGTCGATCGCGTTGCTGCGGCAGGCAGGTGAAAAACGCGCCGAAACGGTGGCGCTGGGAAACCTGGGATGGAACGAACAGGCCTGCGGAAACCTCGCGGTCGCTGAGCAACTGCTCGCGCAGGCGGCCAGGATGGCCCGCGAGATCGGCAGTCGCCTGGATGAAGCCGTGATCCTTGGCAACCTGGGGAACTTGTATCTGGCCCGCAACGACACCAGCGCTGCGTCACAGGCGTACACCGAAGCGCTGGCGCTGCATCGTGAGGTGGGCAACCGTCGCCACGAGGGCATCGTGCTGGGTGACTGGGCGATTATTGACCTGCGGCGCGACCAGTTGGACGAAGCCGAGGCCAAGTTCAGCCGCGCCATCGAGATTCATCGCGAGGTGCGCAACCGCCGCAGCGAAGGCATCTGCGAAAGTTACATGGGCGCGATCTTTGAGCGCACGGGCCGAGTTGCAGAGGCGGAAGCCCACTTCCGCCGCGCAATCGCCCTCAGCAATGAGGTCGGTGACCTGCGGCATGCAGGCCACCACGCCATGCAGCTCGGGTCGTTCCTCATGAAACACGGCGAACGCGAAGAGGGCCGGCGGTTTCTGCGTGAGGCCCTGCGCATTCACGAGTCGGTCCAGGATGAAGATGCAGCCGCCGAGTGTCGCGACCTGATTGCCAAGGCTGCCCAGCGATAAGACTACCTGCCCGCGCGTCCGGACAACCGGGCCGCAGTGTGCACTCGGCGGGCAACACGACGATGCCGGGCGTCTTTTGAACTGTCGATTCTGCGCAATTATTGAACTGGCACAGAGATTTCTGCGTTTCAGGGTTGCTGGACAATCGCAATGCAACCGCCCCGGGTCATGGTTTTACACAGCGGTTACGGGGGACGACCACCCCGGCGATTCCCAGCGCGTATCATTGGTGGTGGCCGTTGGGGCCACCCGAAACGAAGGAGCACCACCATGACAAATCTGGGAAAAAACACGCTGGGCATGCTGGCAATCGCCGCGCTGACGATGGTCGCCAGCTTGGCCGTACTCGCACCGCAGTTCGCTGACGCCACGGACGGTGAAGAGGCCAAGACGTCCGAGACGCTGCGAAAGGTCACGCCGGAAATTGCCGTTCCTTCGCTGAAAGAAGACGGCTGCACCATCACCATCAAGACGGATAAAGAGTCTTATGCAGCCGGCGAAAAGCCGATCCTGACGATTGAGGTCAAGAACAACACGGACAAGTCGATCGACAAGAGCATCAACGTGTCGATGTCCGGCCGTGACCTGGAAAGCCGGTCGCGCATGCCGGCCATGGCACGGGTACTGTGGAAAGACAGCCGCACGGTTACGCTGGCTGCCGGCGAGAGCAAGACTCTGACGATCGAGACTGACACGAAGGTGTCTGACCGTCAGGCGATTTCGATCTACCTGGGCGGAAACGACGAAGTCGGGATCGACGAGGTGGTAGAAAAGGCTCTTCGTACCCGGAACTGAAGTTGATGCACGGAGAACCAACATGGACGCGCCGGGCAAGGCAGCAAACTGGAAGTGGCCGGTCGGCATCGTCCTGGGATTGATCGCGGCAGTGCTGTTGATGCCGCTGCTTGGTGGCGAGGGCCGGCCGAAGTCAACGGTCGGCTCTACCCAAAGCGATTGCGACGGGGCGATCCGTGAACTGGTGATCCAGTACACGCCCGACTCGGCTGAAGTCGTTGCCGTCCCGTTTCGCGACTTTTTGCGCCAGTTGCCTGCTGCGGTCACGGTCCACGTGGTGGTCCGTGACCGTGCCGCGTTTGACGACCTTGCGCGGCGCGTCGGCAGCACGGCCTGCACGCTGCACGCGGTTGTTGTCGAGCACGAGATTACCTCGTGGGCTCGGGACCGCTGGTTGGCGCTTCGACCAGCGGGTAACTCGCGCGCCATGACGCTGCTGTCGCCCCAGGGTGAGCTCGGGGCCGATGGCTGGCCGGCACGAAAGGGCGACGAACGTGTTGGCGAAAGCCTTGCGGCTGCGCTGGCGCCCGAAGTGATCGCGGTGCGCAGCGAACTGTACTTCGACGGCGGCGACTTTGTTGCGGACGACGAAACGGCCTTTGTGACGCCGAACGTGCGGCGGCGAAATCTGCAACGTACGGTCGAAACCGAAGAGGAATTGCAGCAGCGCCTTGAGGAACTGCTGGGGTTGAAGGTCGTGCAGCTGAAGGGTGCCCCTGACCACCACGCCTGCATGTACATGATGACGTTGGGCAAGCGTCGCGTCGTGGTCGGGGACCCGCGACTGGCGGCCACGCTGCTGACCCCTGAGCAGGCGAATGCGCTGCCGTTGGAAGGCGGGCCGGACTTCAGCGAAGCGACCGCGGCCAAGTTCGACGCCGTGGCAGAGCAGTGCCGGGCGGCAGGCTATGAAGTGATCCGGATGCCGCTTGCGCCGGGCGGCGATGGCCGAACCTACCTGACCGCCCTGAACAGCATTCTGGATGACCGCGACGGCCAGCGCGTCGTGTACATGCCGCAGTTCGACGGGGCCAATGTGCTGAACCGGGCCGCCGCCGATGTCTGGAGGCAGGCCGGCTATGAGGTCAAGCCGGTCGATTGCACGTCGTGCTACCGTTACTTCGGCAGCTTGCGCTGCCTGGTAAGTGTCCTGCGCCGCGGGTGAAAAAAGCAAGCGCCCTGCTTTCACAGGGCGCTGTCGAAGTTGGCTCCGCTGGCTGGACTCGAACCAGCAACCTCAAAACAGTCCTGCGGACTGTTTTGAAAGCGAAGTAGCTCGCGCAGCGGCGCGAGCGTAAA